>NZ_JBKBHM010000005.1:0-295444 GCF_046297615.1 Limnobacter sp.
GAACAGGCCGAGCATTTGCCCGAAAACCGGCCCTTGGTGATTCTCGGTGACGCGAATCTCATTCAGGCCCGTGCCAAGGCCATCGGCATCACGCTGGCTTGGCCCGTTGCTGGAGAGGACTGCCTGAACATGGCACTGGCGGCACGCCCACCGATCCAACTGTGGCACCACCCCCTGAACACCCCTTGCACCACCGGCCAACCCAACAGCGCAAACGCCCGGCATGTGCTTGACTTGCTGGATGCCGCGTGTGACGCCTGCCTGTCTGGCTTGGCGGGTGGAATGGTCACCGCCCCCATTCAGAAATCAGCCATCAGCCCGATCTGGCCAGGCTTTCAAGGCCACACCGAGTATTTGGCCCAGCGTTGCGGGCAAGCGGATGAAGTGGTCATGATGCTGATGGGCGGCAACATGAAAGTGGCCCTGGCCACCACGCACCTGCCGCTGCGCGCTGTGCCCGACGCACTGACGGGGGAAGGCCTGAATCGGGTGCTGCGTATTTTGCTGAACGACTTAAGCACTTACTGGGGGCTTGAGCACCCCAAGGTGCTGGTGGCGGGCTTGAACCCCCATGCCGGCGAAGCCGGTGACCTGGGGCATGAAGACGATGAAATCATTGCCCCCGTACTTGATGCACTGCGAGCACAGGGGCACCAGTTAATCGGCCCCTTGCCTGCCGACACGCTGTTTCAACCGAAGTACCTGAACGAGGCCGATGCGGTGCTGGCCATGTACCACGACCAAGGCCTACCCGTGCTGAAATACGCCAGCTTTGGGCGTGGTGTGAATGTGTCGCTGGGCTTGCCGATTGTGCGCACCTCGGTGGACCACGGCACAGCACTCAGCCTTGCAGGCACGCGAAACATGGACTGCGGCAGCCTGATCGAGGCCATCCACACCGCGCATCACATGGACCTGTGCAGACGCACAGGGCAACCCCAATGAAACACCAAGCCCGCAAGCGGTTCGGCCAGCACTTCCTGACGGACCAATCCATTCTCGACCAGTTTATTGGCCACCTGCGCCCTCGGCCCGATGACACGGTGGTGGAAATTGGCCCGGGCCTTGGTGCGCTGACAGGTGTTTTGTTGCGCGCCCTGCCACACCTGCATGTGGTGGAAATTGACCGCGACCTGGCCAAACGCCTGCGCGAAGGCCAATGGGCCAAGCGGCTGACCGTGCATGAAACGGATGTGCTCGAATTTGATTACGCCGCCATTGAGGGGCGCTTCCGGGTGGTCGGCAACCTGCCGTACAACATTTCATCGCCCATTCTGTTTGCGCTGTTGAACCACGCGGACCGCGTGATCGACCAACAATTCATGCTGCAAAAAGAAGTGATTGACCGCATGGTGGCCGAGCCCAAAACCTCAGACTATGGGCGACTGTCGGTGATGCTGCAGGCGTATTACCACATGGAGCACTTGTTCGATGTGCCACCGGAATGCTTTGATCCGCCACCAAGGGTGATGTCGGCCATCGTGCACATGGAGCCCAAACCTGCGGCAGACCGCGCCCTTATTCCCCATGCGGTGTTTGCGCGCATCGTCAGCGCAGCTTTTTCGCAGCGGCGCAAAATGCTTCGCAACACGTGGGATGGGGTTGTGCCCATGGCACTGGCGGAAGAAGTCGGCATTGCACCCACCGCACGCGCTGAGGAAATCAGTTCAGACCGATACGTGGCACTGGCCCAAAAGTTGGCTGAACAGGCCAACTGAACCGCCCCTCCGCAACAGCCGCAGCCAGTCAGGCCAAGTCCACGTGTTCAACGGGCACGGCGGCCCAGTCGTATTGCCCGTCACCTTGCATCAAAGCCAACATTTTGGCGCGGAAACTCGACGCTTCACCCGTGGTGACGCACCTCAGGCGTTCGCTCAGCGGCACTGTGCGGGGCTGGGCCATCGGGCTCAAGGCATGAGCCTCGTCCAGGCGGACCGTCAACTGGCGTGCCACCGCCCGCCCTGTTTCAATGATTTCTACGTCAGGGCCTGCCAATTCCGCAATCAAGTCGGTGACAAACGGATAATGGGTACAGCCCAACACCACCATGTCGACACCGGCTGCTTTGAACTCATCCACCACGGGTTTCAGATGCGCCAGAATCTCCGTCCGCGGCAACGGGCTGGTTTCAATCAGCTCCACCAAACCCGGACAAGGACGAGCCAACACAGTGGCCAACGGGTCAAAGCGTTCCACCAACAGACGAAAACGCTCACTGGCCACAGTATTGGAAGTGGCCAAAATACCCACCACGCCGCTGCGGGTTTTCAGGCTTGCGGGTTTGACTGCAGGCTCAATACCCACAATCGGCCACTGCGCAAACTGCGTGCGCACCTGCGTGGCAGCCGCCGCAGTGGCGGTGTTGCAGGCAATTACAAACGCTTTGCAGGCCAGGCGATGCATACTCGTGGCCACCGCATGCACCCGCTGGGCAATGACATGCTGGGGTTTGTCGCCGTAGGGCAGATAGGCTTCATCGGCCAGATACACAAAACGTTCACCCGGCAACTCATCCAGCAGCGAACGCAACACCGACAAGCCGCCAACGCCAGAATCGAATACGCCCACAACAGGCGCGGCTTGCGTGAAAGTCAGTAGTTCAGGGCTCATGGCGGTTGAACATGGCGTGTCGCTGATGACCCACGATTGTAGCGCCCGGCGCCCTGCTTTTCATGCAGGCACAGCCGCAGTCACAATCACTTCCACTCGCCAACCCGGTTTGGCCAAGGCACTGACCTGCACACAGGCGCGGGCAGGGGCGGTGCCTTCTGGCACCCAGTGGTCCCACACCGCATTGAAACCCTCGTAGTCGTCCATGCTGGTCAGGAATACCTGCACCAACAACAGGTGATGGCGGTCTGTGCCTGCTTCCGCCAGGCGTGCATCCACGTTCGCCAGCAGATTGCTCGTCTGGGCGCGGATATCCCCGCCTTCCAGACTGGGCACTTCAACAAGGTAGACCGTGCCCTGATGGGCGGTGGAATCGGAGTAGCGTTTTGTAGTACCGTGTCGGTGTATCACAGGAAGTGACCTCATGAAATTTGAACATCTGGTGCAGATCAACGACCCCAAGCTTTTTGGTGCCAATTGGCTAAGCCGGGAGCAAGTGTGGTTCGGATTGGTGGCCCGCGCCTGGAAGCCTGCCCGCTTCGTCATGGGGCTAGAGAGTGCTGACATTCTTCAGTCCAGTCAGGAGGGGAATGTCACCACACTCACGCGGCGACTGAATTATGGCTCATTCCAGATTGAAGACCGCATCGCCCTGCACGAGCATGAGCGCACAGAAACTCACATTGCCGCCAACCCTTACTGCGGCGAATCCACAATGACCATTCGGATTGAAGAACCCGAGCAAGGCCAGTTGTGGTTGCGCTTTGAGTACCGAATTGAAGACACCGCCGAACAGGCCACTGCGCCCTCACTGGGTGTGGACATCAACGAAGTGCGCAAACAGGCCTACCGTGCCGCAGACATCGACACCGTCAAAATGATTCGTGAACTGGCCAACACCCTGCCCCAAGCTTCGCAGGACCGCAAGGACCATTGATGGCCCTTGCCGACTGGGTGTTACTGCGCCTGCCCGCAGGCCCCCATGTAGATCTGACCGGAACGGTTGCCGCTTCGGCAAAAAGCCAGCACCGGTTTTTCAGCAGCATCAAACACAGCCTTGAACTGGTCCAGCAATTCCTGGCTGGGGTACATGCCTGCAGCCAAAGGCAGGTAATGAACGGCAAGCCCTTCTGCGGTTGCACTGGCCTCGATTTCAGCATGCAGGGGCTGTCCTGGCTCCTCAAAATCGGGGCGGTTGTTGATGACTGTCTTGAAACCCAGCTCGCGAACCTGCTTCATGTCCTCGGGGCGAATCTGGCCACACACCGCCACGTCATCCGATAACTTTCTCAAACTCATGCCAACCCTCGAAATCAATCCATGTTCAATGCGTTCAGTGTACCGCAAGCCACGCCTGATGCCCGGCGCCACCCGGGTTCTGCCCCATGATTGAACGGCGGGTTTTTCTGTTGCTGGCTGCGCTGGCCGCCTTCGCCCCCTTGGCGATCGACCTGTACTTGCCCAGTTTGGGCAGCCTTGCGCAGGACCTGAACACCACCACCGCCATGGCCCAGCGCACGGTGACCGTTTTTTTGGTGGGTTTCGCCGGTGGCATGTTGGTGTATGGCCCGCTGTCCGACCGCTTCGGCCGCAGACGAGTCATTCTGGCCGGTACAGCACTCTTCATAGGAGCCAGCCTGGGCTGCGCCATGGCCTCGAGTATTGAAGCCCTGCTGGTTTGGCGTTTTGTGCAAGCGATTGGTGGCGGTGCGGCCGCTGTGGTGTCCCGCGCGGTGGTCAGGGACTTGTACGCCGAACACGAGGCCGCCCGTTTAATGGCCATGATCGGGATGGTGACTTCCATTGCGCCCATGGTGGCCCCTTTGGCGGGTGCTGCCTTGTTGCACCTTGGGGGTTGGCGGCTGGAATTCATGGCCCTCACCTTGTTTGGCGTGGTTTGCCTGGCCGGCACTCTGAAGGTGTTGCCCGAGACACTCAGCCAACAACGCACACAACATTCACTGGGCCTGGCATTCCAAGGTTATGCACATGTGTTGGCGCAGCCACAGGCGCGCCGGCTGATACTGACGGGCGGAAGCCATTACGCCGCCATGTTCGCCTACATCACCGCCACTCCTTACGTGTACATGCAATGGCTGGGTGTGTCTGAACAGGGTTATGGCGTGCTGTTTGGTGCCAACATTGTGTCCCTGATGGGGTTTGGCTGGTATTCAAGCCGCAGGGTTATGGCCTTGGGCGCGGCAAAATTGGCGCAACAAGGCTCACGCTGGGCCGTGCTGGGTGGCTTGTTGGTGTTGGCCGCCGCGTGGCCCGCACAGGCCAGTGACTGGACTTTGCCACTGATGGTGCTGGGCTTTCTGCTGGCCGTGGGGTCACTCGGTTTGGTGGCGCCTAATACACAGGCACAACTGCTGGCGGCACACCCGAACAATGCAGGGGCAGCGGCGGCCTTGTACGGTTGTGCTCAGTTTGGCTTGGGGGGCTTGGCCAGCGGCTTGGTGTCTGCCATGCATGACGGCACGGCAAGGCCCTTGGGGGTGTTGGTGCTGGCTTTTCTGGTGCTGGCGTGGGGTTTGGGCACTGCCAAAACTGCGCCCGGGGTGCAGCAGGAATAACCTTAGATTGTAGGCACAAAACCGCCCTTCGAAAAGCCAGCCTTGAACAAAGGGCCCTGAAAAATTGGACTTTTTGACATTTTTCAGGTAATTTGTGCAGCTTGTTTTCGAGACCAGCGACATGAAAGCCCCCTCCACTGGTGACCAGCGTACCGATGCCCGCCACGACCATCTACCCGATGTGGCTTGGCTGGAGAGTCAATACAATGTCCGCGCCTACCTGCCGGACCACCCCAAGGTCTTCGCCCGCTGGGCCGAGCAGTCGCGTTACGCCCGCTTTGACCTGGATGGCCACTGGAACCTGTACTTCGGGGAATCAGAGGCTGAGACAGTGGACGTGGTGCCGGGCAAACCCGGCAAACCCCTGCTGATTTTCATTCATGGGGGTTACTGGCGCTCGCTGGACAAAGCCGACTTCACCTTTCTGGCCAAACCCTACGTGGCCCGTGGGTACAGCGTTGCCCTGCTCAATTACGGCCTTATTCCCAAAGTCACCATCGAAGACTGCGTGCGCCAAACCCTGCGCGGCATTGAATGGCTGTACCGCCAGGCTGGCCGCTTTGGGTACGACCCCAATCAAATCGTGGTGTGCGGCCATTCGGCTGGCGGCCACCTTGGGGTGATGAGCGCCTTGGCTTTCTGGCCGCTGTGGGCGTCCGACCTGCCTCAGGATGTGGTCAAGTCCGTGATCGCCGTGTCCGGCATTTACGACCTCAGCCCCCTGGTGCACACCCCATTCATTCAGAAAGACCTCAAGCTGAACCAGAAGCGCACCCGCATGGTCAGCCCGGCCCTCATGCCCAAGCCTACCATTCCGGTGCATCTGGCCTTTGGCAATCGGGAAACCGATGCCTTCAAGGAACAGAGCGCCTACCTGGCTGCCCACTGGGGCCTGAACCCACCCTTGCAGGTGGCCGCAGACCACTTGAATGTGGTGGACCTCATCGCCGAGCCCAACAGCGAGCTGTTCCTGCTGATTCAGAATCAACTGCTGCTGCCTTCGCACTGAACCCCGTACCCCTCCAAATGGGGAAAACTGGATGGGTAATCCCCCCGTGTTTGGGACATGGGGTAGCCATCGCCTGCCGTATAAAAGTCACATGTTCACCGACATGTGCACACGGGAGGCACACATGGCACTTCGACTGGCCTATCAAAGCAACGGCAACAGCGGCGGCAGGCGTTACCCTGACGGCCCCAGCCTGATGCGCAAAAAAACCCTGCGGCTCACAGCCCGCCTGTTCAAGGTCGGTACGCGTGTGCTGATTGACCACACCCCAGCCACCGTGATTGCTTACAACATCAGCGAGTTCGGGCGTTGGGTGGCCACCAGCCACCCGGTGATGGCCAAACTGGAAAGTGGTGAAATCGTGTATTGCCGCCTCAACGATCTGGCCTTTGCGCCCTAGGCAATCCCGAATTCGCGAATGCCCAAGGCCTGACTATAATCAGGCCCATGAATACACACACCACCACAAACCACACCATTGGTTACATCGGCTTGGGCAATATGGGGGCCGCCATGGTCCGCCGCCTGCTGGATGCCGGGTACACCGTCCACGCCTGGGCACGCCGCCCGGAAACAGCCACAGCCTGGGCCGACACACCCGTTCGCTTCCACGACAGCATTCAATCCCTGTGCGGCGCAGTCGACTTGATCGGCTTGAATGTGACCCGCACCGAGGATGTTGAGGAGCTGCTGTTCAGGGAAGATGGCCTGTTCAACCACGCGCAACCCGGCAGCCTGATCATCGATTTCAGCACCATTGATGCGGCAAGGGTGCGCAGTTTCACAGCCAAACTTCAAAGCAAGGGCAT
Organism: Limnobacter sp.; assembly: GCF_046297615.1. Taxonomy (GTDB): domain Bacteria; phylum Pseudomonadota; class Gammaproteobacteria; order Burkholderiales; family Burkholderiaceae_B; genus Limnobacter. The sequence goes on from NZ_JBKBHM010000005.1 coordinate 7,005, forward strand.
CACGTACTTGGACAGCCCGGTGTCCGGCGGTGTGATGGGTGCGCAAGCCGGCACATTGGCCATCATGGTGGGCGGCCCCGCCGCCGGGTTCAACCGGGTACAAGGCCTGCTGCCCCACTTGGGCAAAACCATTCGGCATGTGGGCGAGAACGGCGCTGGGCAGGCCATCAAAGCCGCCAACCAAATGGCCCTGTGCATTCAACTGTGCGGCATTGCCGAGGCCATGAACTATGCCCTTGAGCAAGGCGCGGATTTGGGCGTGACCCTGGAGGTGCTTCAGGCGGGTTTGTGCGGCAGCAAAGTGTTGGATTGGGCAGGCCCACACATGGTGGACGGTTTCGCCAGACCACCCACCATTCAAGCCCACCTTCACGCCAAAGACGTGGACATGGTGGCCAAGGCAGCCAAGGCACAGGGCTTGAATTTGCCACTGCTGTACAGCACAGCCGACCTGCTGAATACACTGGTGGCCCAAGGGCCCAGCAGCCAAGACACCTCACGGGTGTTCAGTGTGGTGCGTGAGCGGCTGCAACAAGGCTAAGCCGCCGGCCGTTCAAATGTCGTAAGCCTGCCCGCCGCCCATCACGCGTTCAATCAGTTTGGGGGTGAGCATGGGCGAGAAAATGCCCATGAACTCCACCATGACGGTGCGCATGAATACCCCTTGGCGCACCGCGATGCGGGTGGTGTTGCGGCCAAACAGGTGCTCCAGCGGAACGGCGTCCAGCAATGCATCCTTGTTGGCGTCATAAGCCACCTCGGAAATAATGCCCACCCCCAAGCCCAGGCCGACGTAAGTCTTGATCACGTCGGCGTCAATCGCTTCCAGTACAACGTCGGTTTGCACGGCCGCTTTGGCGAAAGCGGCATCGATTTTCCTGCGCCCCGCGAAGTGAGGTTCATACGTCACCACCGGCAGGCCCTGAAAATCTGTCAGGGCCATTTTGCGGGCCCCAAGCCCAAGGAACGGCTTTAGCCAGGGGCTGTCTTTGGGGGCAATGGCCACATGGGCCCAGTCGTAACAGGGCAAAGTCACCAGCCCCGGCTCGTCGGCCAAAGCTTCAGTGGCCACCGCCAGGTCGGCTTGGTCTTTTCGGACCCACTCGGCCAACTGCTCGGGCGTGCCCTGCAACAACACCAAGCGCACCCGGGGAAAACGCTTTCTGAATTCGGCCACCGCTTGGGGCAGCACGTAGCGGGCCTGGGTGTGGGTCACCGCCACAGTCAACAGGCCGCTTTCACGGGCTGCGAATTCTTCGCCCACCCGCTTGATGTTTTCCAACTCGGCCAAAACCCGCTCACACGCCTTGTAAACCAACTCGCCGGGTGGTGTCAGGCCTTTCAGGCGCTTGCCATGGCGCTTGAAAATCTCAAAACCCAGCTCTTCTTCGAACTCGATGATGGCTTTGGACACCCCGGGTTGGGAGGTGAACAGGGCCTTGGCTGCGTCAGTCAGGCTAAAATTGTGCCGGACGGCTTCCCGAACGAATCGGAGCTGGTGCAGGTTCATGAAACGCTTATTTCCTCAGGCAATATACAAATGGAAATACTATCGTTTGAATTATAAGCCTGTCCCCCTACACTGCAATCCCCCCTAATGTATTTGGACCCCCATCGTGCCTTTTCATGTCGACACCGTGTATGTGATTTCCGGGCTGGCCGTAGGCCTGCTGGTGGGCCTCACGGGTGTGGGTGGCGGCTCGTTGATGACCCCTTTGTTGACCGTGCTGTTCGGCGTTCCGGCCACCACCGCAGTGGGCACCGACTTGGCCTTTGCCGCCATCACCAAAGGGGCGGGCACTGTAGTGCACCGCTTGCGCAACACCGTGAACTGGCCTGTGGTGGGCTTGATGGCCGCCGGCAGCCTGCCCGCTGCCCTGCTGACATTGCTGGCCTTGCACAGCATGGACATCCACACGGCCGCCAAGGGTAGCGCCATTGATGTGTTCATCCGCTGGTCCATTGCCATTTGCGTGATGTTGACCGTGTGTGCACTGCTGTTGAAGCCGCGCATTCTGAAATGGATTGAAACCAACCCCAAGGCCCAACTGACAGACCGCACACGCAGCGTGGTCACCGTGGTGGCCTTCGCCGTCATCGGCATGCTGGTGACGGTGTCGTCGATTGGCGCAGGGGCCATTGGTGCCATGGTGCTGGTCATGCTGTACCCCCACATGAAACCTGCTGAAATTGCAGGCACCGACATCGCCTACGCCGTGCCACTGACTACGGTGGCTGCCATCGGCCATTACGGCCTGGGCACACTGGATTTCAACCTGCTGGGCGCTTTGCTGCTCGGCTCCATCCCCGGTATCACCGTGGGCAGTTACTTGAGTCGCGCGGTGCCGGAACGGTTTCTGCGCGGGGTTTTGGCCACCACCCTGACCGCTGTGGCCGCCAAACTGGTGATGTAAATGTACAAGTACGACCAATACGACCATGCACTGGTTCGCGAGCGCGTGGCCCAATTCCGCAACCAGACCGAGCGCTTTCTGAAAGGCGAATTGAGCGACGAGGAATTCCGCCCCTTGCGCCTTCAGAATGGCCTGTACATTCAGCGCCACGCCCCCATGCTGCGTGTGGCGGTGCCCTACGGGCTGCTGTCTGCCACCCAATTGCACAAACTGGCCGACATTGCCGAGCAATACGACCGTGGCTATGGCCACTTCACCACCCGCCAAAACATTCAATACAACTGGCCCGCGCTTGAACATGTGCCCGCCATTCTGGATGAACTGGCCAGCGTGGAAATGCATGCCATTCAAACCAGTGGCAATTGCATTCGCAACATCACCAGCGACCCCTTTGCAGGCATTGCCCAAGACGAGGTGGTGGACCCACGCCCCTATTGCGAAATCATGCGCCAGTGGAGCACCTTCCACCCCGAGTTTGCCCACCTGCCCCGCAAATTCAAAATTGCCGTGAATGGCGCGCACGAAGACCGAGCCGCCGTGCAAGTGCACGACATTGGCATCAACCTGAGCCGCAACGCAGCCGGTGACGTGGTCGCCCAAGTGCTGGTGGGTGGCGGCTTGGGCCGCACGCCGGTCATTGGGTCCGTCATCAAGAACGACCTGCCCTGGAATGAACTGCTGACTTACATTGAAGCGGTGATGCGCGTGTACAACCGCTATGGCCGCCGCGACAACCTGTACAAAGCCCGCATCAAGATTCTGGTGCGCGCCTTGGGACCTGAGGAATTTGCCCGTCAGGTTGAAGAAGAATGGCAGCACAGTCGCGGCGGCGTCAGCGTGATTCCCCAGGCTGAACTGGACCGTGTGGCCGCGTATTTCACCGCACCGGCCTACGACACATTCAGCGCCACACAGTTGGACACCATCCGCGAACAAAACGCAGGCCTGCGCCAAAGCCACCCCGGCTTTGACCGTTGGCTGACCCGCAATGCACGCGCACACCGCGTGGCTGGCTACACCGCCGTGAGCATTTCCCTGAAGCGCCCAGGCATTGCCCCGGGTGATGCCACCACCGCCGAAATGCATTTGGTGGCCGACCTGGCCAGCCAATACTCTTTCGGTGAGTTGCGCGTGACGCACGAACAGAATTTTGTCTTGTCCGACGTGGCTGAACAGGATTTGTTTGAACTGTGGAGCACCTTGAAAGCCCACAACCTGGCCATGCCCAACATCGGTTTGGTCAGCGACATCATTGCCTGCCCCGGCGGTGACTTCTGTTCGCTGGCCAATGCCAAGTCCATCCCCATCGCCTTGGGCATTCAGGACGCAGTGGACGACCTGGACTACCAGTTCGACCTGGGTGAATTGAGCCTGAACATCTCCGGCTGTATCAACAGTTGTGGCCACCACCACATTGGCAACATCGGTATTCTGGGCGTGGACAAGAATGGTGAGGAGTGGTACCAAGTCACCCTCGGTGGCCGCCAAGGCAACAGCACGTCCATCGGCAAAGTCATCGGCAAGTCCTTCTACGCCGAAGACGTTCCAGGTGTGGTGCAAAAAATCCTGAATGTGTATGTGAACAACCGCCATGAGGACGAACTGTTCATCGACACGCTGGACCGCATTGGTCTGGAGCCCTTCAAAAACCATGTGTACGCCAACCAGGAGGCTGCGTAAATGAGCCAGTCTGCGAGCCATCTCATCGTCAAACCCCTGCATGGCGAAGCGGCCATCGTGGCCAACACCGTTCACGTGGTGGAGCAAGACCAAGCCATTCCTGAAAGCGGCCAGGTGCTGGTGCACCTGTCGGTGTGGGAAGCCCGGAAAGCCGAGCTGACTGCGCGTGCGCAAGCCGGTGAACTGGGTGTTTGGCTGAACCCGGACGACAACCCGGAACAACTGGCCAGCGACTTGAATGTGTTGCCGTTGATCGCCTTCCACTTCCCGGTATTCAAGTACGGCCAAGGGTATTCAGGTGCAGTGATTCTGCGCCGCCTTGGGTTCAAAGGCGACATTCGCGGCTACGGCGACCTGTGGCGCGACCAGTTGTTTTTCCTCGCCCGCTGTGGATTCACCCAATTCAGCCTGAAGGAAGGCAAGTCGCTTGAAGACGCACTGAACGCATTCAAGGACTTCACCACGCCTTACCAAACCAGTGCCGATGGCGCGCTGCCCATTTTCACCCGGAGGGCAGCATGAACTCGGCAGCCCGCTTCCATTCGGTTGAGGCACCCTCAGCCGATGTGCAGCCCATCGCCGTGTTCCGTGGCCCCAACCAGCCGGACACGGACATTGCTGACAAAGTGGCCGCACTGGAAGCGCTGCTGACAGGCGCTGCACAGGAATTCGACCACATTGCATTGGCTTCCAGCCTGGCGGCTGAGGACAATGTGTTGTTTGATGTGGTGGCTCGGCTGAACCTGAATATCCGCGTGTTTAGCTTGAACACAGGCCGCCTGCACCAAGACACCCTGAATGTGGCGGACCAATTGTTGGCCCGGTATGGCCGCACAGTGACTTGGTATGAACCTGTTGCACAGGCCGTGGCGCAATACGTCAGCACCCGTGGCGCCGATGCGTTTTACAACAGCATTGAACTGCGCAAGGAATGCTGTGGCATCCGCAAGGTTGAACCGCTGAAGCGTGCCCTGCAAGGCGCCCAAGCCTGGATCACCGGGCAACGGCAGGCCCAGGCCGCCACGCGTGCCGCCCTGCCTGTGAGAGAATTCGACCACGACCGGGGCATTGAAAAATTCAACCCACTGGCGGATTGGTCCGAAGCCGATGTATGGACCTATGTCCGCCAGTTCAATGTGCCGGTCAATGCCCTGCACTTCCAGGGCTTTCCGTCCATTGGCTGCGAACCCTGCACACGCGCCATCACCTTGGGTGAAGACATTCGCGCAGGGCGCTGGTGGTGGGAAGACCCGGCCAGCAAGGAATGCGGCCTGCACAACGCCAATTTGAAACGCTGAACGGGCGTCACGACTGCCTGATCTGACAACGACGAACTCAACGAGCACAACATGAGCACGCAAGTACACACCATGTCCCACCTGGATTGGCTGGAAGCCGAAGCCATCTACATCATGCGCGAAGTGGCGGCCGAATGTGCCCGCCCTGCACTGCTGTTTTCCGGTGGCAAGGATTCCATCGTGATGCTTCGAATTGCTGAAAAAGCGTTTCGGCCCGGCAAGTTTCCATTTCCGCTGGTGCACATCGACACCGAGCACAACTTCAAGGAAGTGATCGAATTCCGGGACTGGAAAGCGGCACAACTGGGTGAGGAGCTGATCGTTCGTTCGCTGGATGATTCAATCAAGCGGGGCACCATTCGCCTGCCCCACCCGGAAGCCTCCCGCAACGCGTTTCAAAGCGTGACCTTGCTGGAAACCGTTGAAGAATTCGAGTTTGATGCCCTGATGGGCGGTGCCCGCCGTGATGAAGAAAAGGCCCGCGCCAAGGAACGCATTTTCAGTTTCCGCGACAGCTTCGGCCAATGGGACCCGAAAAGCCAACGCCCCGAGCTTTGGGACCTGTACAACACCCGTGTACACCCGGGCGAGCACATGCGCGTGTTCCCGATTTCCAATTGGACGGAACTGGACGTGTGGCAATACATTGAACGCGAGAAGCTGGAGTTGCCCAGCATTTACTACGCCCACGAGCGTGAAGTGATTGAGCGCAACGGCCTGCTGGTGCCCATCACCGAGATGACCCAACCCAAAGCCGGTGAATCGGTGACCACCCGCACTGTGCGCTTCCGCACCGTGGGCGACATCACCTGCACCTGCCCAGTGGCCAGTACAGCGGCCACACCGGCTGAGATTATTGCGGAAACTGCGGTGACCGACATCACCGAGCGCGGCGCAACCCGCATGGACGACCAGACCTCTGAGGCCTCCATGGAGCGCCGGAAAAAGGAAGGTTATTTCTGATTTCGGTTCTTTGATCCAGTTGAACCCCCGATTTTTCCAGGCTCAACGACTGAGCCTGACGCAGACGACGATTTCGAGATGAACACCATGAACGCACTGAACGAAGCCCTGAACCTGAGCCGCCAAGAGCACGGTGTGCTGCGCTTCATCACCGCCGGGTCGGTGGATGACGGCAAGTCAACCTTGATTGGCCGCCTGCTGTTCGACAGCAAGGGCATTTTCGCCGACCAATTGGCGGCGATTTCCAAGGCCAAACACAAGCGCGTGGCCGGTGATGCCATCGACTTTTCCCTGTTGACCGATGGCCTTGAAGCCGAACGTGAGCAAGGCATCACCATTGATGTGGCCTACCGCTACTTCGCCACCCCCACCCGCAAATTCATTGTGGCCGACACCCCGGGCCATGAGCAGTACACCCGCAACATGGTGACTGGTGCCTCCACTGCCGACGTGGCGATTGTGCTGGTGGACATCACCCGCGTGAGTTTTGATGAGGTAGCTGGTGAAGTGAACGCAACCTTGCTGGCGCAAACCAAACGCCACAGTGCGATTGCCGGCAAACTGGGCTTGCCCGCCATTCTGTTCGCCGTGAACAAAATGGACTTGGTTGATTTTGACCATGCCAAATTCCAGGCCACCGACAAAGCCGTGCGCGCTCTGGCCGAACAAGTGGGTGTGAAGGATGTGCATGTGCTGCCCATCTCCGCGCTGACTGGCGACAACGTGGTCACCCCGTCGAACAAAACACCCTGGTACACCGGCCAACCCCTCTTGAGCATTCTGGAGAATATTCCCAGCCGGGCCGACCGCAGCGAGGCCAGCGATGCGCTGGGCCTGCGTTTCCCGGTTCAATTGGTGGCCCGCCATGATGGCCACAAGGCCGAGGACTTCCGCGGTTACATGGGCCGTGTGGAAGCCGGACAAGTGGCTGTGGGTGACGAGGTCACCATTCAGCCCTCAGGCCAGACCGCGCTGGTGTCCAAGATTCTGTTCCACACCGAAGAATTGGGCACAGCCCACCAAGGCCAGTGTGTGACGCTGGTGCTGGACCGGGACGTGGACGTTTCGCGAGGGGATCAAATCGTCAAAGCCGGTGAGCAGGCCGCAGTGAAGGCCCTGCAAGCTGACATTTGCTGGCTGGACAGCGAGCCGCTGAACCTGGCCCGCAAGTATTGGATCAAACAGACCACCCGCCAGACTCAAGCCAAGATCAAGGCGGTGAATCAGGTGCTGGACATTCAAACGCTGCTGCACGGCGAAAGCACCAACTTGGTGCAAATGAATGACTTGGCCCGCGTGGAATTGGTGCTGGCTCAGCCTTTGGTGGCGGATTTGTACTCGGAATGCCGCGGCACCGGCAGTTTCATCCTGATTGACAGCGCCACCAACCAGACTGTGGCCGCTGGCATGATCGTTGCAAAGAACTAAGCAGACAATCCTCACCCGGTTGTTGGTTGCTTGTTCTTGAATAGGAACTTTTGAGATGGGACGCGTTGCTTTGATTGGTGCTGGCCCCGGCGCGGATGATTTGATCACTGTGCGTGGGTTGAAGCTCCTGATGGCCGCAGACTGTGTGTTGCACGACGCACTGGTCAGTCCCTCTCTTCTTTCTCATGCACGGCCTGACGCAGAAATCATTGCGGTGGGCAAACGCTGCGGCAAACTCTCGACCGCACAGCAGTTCATCAACAAACAGTTGGTGGATGCGGCACGCAAACATGGCTTGGTGGTACGCCTCAAAGGGGGCGACCCCATGGTGTTCGGCAGGGCCGATGAAGAAATCACCGCCCTTCAGAATGCAGGCATCGAGGTGGATGTGGTGCCCGGCGTCACAGCCGCACTGGCCGCCGCCTCCAGCCTGAAAACGTCGCTGACGCTGCGCGGTGTGGCCCGCAGCCTGACGATCACCACACCATCGGTGGGCACTGGTGAAACACCCTCCACTGATTTGTACCTGGGCACTGAACAGGACACCGTTGCGGTGTACATGGGCCTTCGACAAGCCGCCCCATGGGCAGCACGCCTGCTTGAAGCCGGGCGCAATGCCCACACACCTGTGGTGATCTGCGAAAGTGTCTCCACGCCCCAAGAACGCTTCACCGCTTTGACTTTGGGTGAACTGCCCAGCTTCGGTACAGACCAAGTGGGCGAAGGCCCTTGTTTGATCCTGATTGGGGAGGCCTTGAGGAAGGTCGCTAACCGGGCCACCAATCAAACTGGCCTTGCTGACACCGGGCCCATCGCCGCCAACCTCTAATTTTTCCCGAATGCAGAACTAACACTGCACCCGGCACCACATAGGGCTTTTGCAGGCTGCCCGGCCTGCGACTGTCTCATGTTGCCCGCGCTTTCCCCAACCCATGCCAACACAGCATCAGCCCCTGATGCTGCGTCATCGACCCATTCCTTCGACTCCAGGGACTACCAAACAATCAGTAGCTTCGGGCAACTTGCCAAGCTGTATTTGAATGAGACTTGGCGTGTTTCAGCCAGCCCGAGAGGCAATGCCCACGTGTGGCTCACCTTGCGTGAACTCATGGATGGGCTTGCGCTTGAACGGTTTTTGATCAAGGGCTCGGCAGCGTGGCGCACGCCTTCAACCTACGCTGCGGGTCAAAGCGACCTGGATTTGCAGTTGACTGCACCCATCAGCGAATTCGAGAACCAGGGCCAAGCCCTCATCGACCGGATCAAGCTGTGGATGAACACCCGATACACCGCACGAGAGCCCGGGCTAGTCCAGTTCAAGGGTCAAGCAAACCCGTGGATCAATCGATCGCAGTTCTGGCAGACGCCCAAGGGGCCAGGGTTGTTAATCAGTGTGGGCAAAAAAATGAGTGGATCGCAAGTCATCGACCTGGTGTTCAACAGCAGGGGCGATCAGGTCAGTTTTGACAGCTTGAGCGCATCGCGTGTGTTGGCCATTGATCTGGTGGCGCGGACCGCCGTAACCCAAGATGTGTGTCACCCCCAACTGGTGACTTGGCTGCGCAACCACCAACTGCACTGGTTTGCACGCGACATCAATCAGGGCTTGGGCAGATTGAGCTACCGCGCCAGCAAAGAATCGCCGATCACCTTGTTACAGGACGACTTGTGGAGCCACTTCCTGAGCAAGGCATCGCAGGAGGAGATCGGCCAGATGCTGATCCGAACCTGGGCTGACTTGGGCGAACGGCAGATGACGGGGCCAGGGCTGAACCCCGGCGTGCTGTCGCGACAAGCTCGAGCACCCATGCCTGAGGCCCAACGAATGGCCCAATGGGGCGTTTTTCGTGACATGGTGCAAGCCTTGAACATGGCGATTTCACAATCGAATGAAGCTGACAAACAACTGTCGGACTTGCGGTTGCTGGAGATCGTTGTGCTGGGTTGGACCAAAATGGACTCACTGGCTGAGATTGCAGCCATTGACCACCACGCTGACTCTGTGACCGCCGATCAATTGCTGACACGCTGGCTCAACGCCTGTCGCTGTAGCAGCGAGTTGCGTGACACCTTGCCGAGTTGCGTGAATTCCTGGGAGGGGTTGCGACAATCCATCACCCAACATGGACAGGCTTTACTCAATATTCAAACGCTCAACATGGCGCAATTGGACTGTGCCCTCAAAAGCAGCGAGGGGTTGGATCAAGTGCCCGTCCGTGAACTGAACGCGGTGCTCGGTGAGGCATTCGCACGACTGGCTGACAGTGAGCCAAGCGAGTCCTCATCGCCGCTGGCCAAGCATGCGCTGAATTGGCTGAGGGGTTGCCCGGTAGGCACACTGGCTGTCCTGATTCATCGCATGCCCGCGAACCGCCTGAGCAGCCCGCGACAGCAAGAGTGCGTGGCCATCACCGATCAGTTGAAGCTGGTGATGCTGATGCGCAGCGAGGCACTTGCGAGCATTCACGACAACCTCACCCAAATTCGTCTGCCGAAACACTGTCTGTCGGAAGTCATTCAAATCCTCAATTCACAACACCGAAGTACGGAGGAGACATTGACCGCCACACAGGGCCAACCCCTTTGGGTACAGGCACTTGGTTTGATCACATTGTGGCAACGGCAATTGAGCTCACTCGGTCAATCCGAATGGAGTCGAGACCTGTCAGCACAATGTGTGGCCCGGAGCATTGACGTGGCCCATGCCCTGCAGAAAGGCTCAATCCCCCCTTTGATTGCCGAGGTGGCTCAAATCAAGGGGGATTGCCTGCACATCGTCCAACCTGGCAGTGGGCAATTTGAATTGAGGGTGACCACAGACAAAGTTCAGGCCAAGGCGTCACCCCACGTGTTTGAATTTGACCCAAACGGCGGTTGGGTGGACGACTGCCAGAAAAAGGGGAAGCAACCCACCAAGCGGGTGTTCTGGCCAGACACTGGCCTGCTGTTTTTGGACGGCGCATCCCAAGATGGCCTGAGTTCGGGAACACTAAAAATCCCCGTGAATGCGATGATAGAAAGTCACAAGGGGCTGATTCGACTCGGAGTCGACGTGTTGGCATCGTTCGGCGTCCAACTCAACCTGAGCGGCTGCTCCATCAAGGCCAGTGGGGAGTTTCTGGACAAGAACATTCAGGCCAACACAGACTCGGCAAGCGCCCTGGAGGGCATGCAAAGTGGCCGCATTGCCTTGCACGACGCCCGAGAAGACAGCCCAGTGAAGTGGCTGGTGGTTGACGGAAAACCCGTCAAAATGATCATCAAACGCTCGAAAGACTGCAAGCTCTGGCTCTTCAACGCTGACTTGACCAAAACCCCGGAAAGCACCCCCTCAAGCCAGCGTGGGTGGCTCAATGCCTGGCGGGTTTGGCCCACACAGCCCATGCGCTTGATGACTGGCTTTTTGACTCGGCACTCCCCATCGATTCGATGCCAGGTGGAATGCGAAATCACGCTGGACACCACAACCATGCAGTTTGGGCCGCAGTGCACCATTCGAGCCAATCAACTGGGGCTCACTTACACCTGGCAAGGCGCGCTGAGCTTGCCAGAACCAATTCCAAAACACATTGTGCCTCGGCCGCCCATGTCGGAAGGTTCAGGGCCAGACGCCCCACCAACCCCGGAACAGCTCCCGGTCCCCATTCAAGCCATCGGCAGCTACCTGTTGCTGTGCAAACTGGCGGGCGCGGAACATTTGAACTGCACTGGCCCTGCACATCAACTCAACGAGAAGGACTGCCCATGGCCGGAGTTCGGATTCTTCACCTTGAGTTCAGATAACAATGCCTGCCATCTGGAAGGCTACACATGGACCAACCAACGGATCTGGGGCTGGCAAACAGTTGGGCTTTATGTCGCAGACTGGGTTCACATGCATTACCTGGTGGGCAGCTTTATGTTGCTGCCCCAACGGGCCGTGACCAAAGTTGGCGCCTTGCGCAATCTGGGGCTTCACACGGCCCCCGACTCAGTATTGCTGAACCGGGCAGACCGCAAAGCACTGCGCCCCCACGGACTGTGTAAAACGCGCAGCACTTCCGAGCTGGTCGAAAAGCCCTGGGATACCTCCCAATGTGTGCTGTACTTTTGCGGCCTTGGTTTTGTGATCAGCCATATGGCACCGAAGGTCCCTCACCTTTTTCAAAGCCTCAACACTGTGGAGTACTGGAATCTGCGTTCCTCCATGCATGCGCAAGAGGTTTACCACGTGCTCTTCAAACAGCCCAACGGGTATCCCGATGCCATGATCCGTTTGCCTTCAAAAATGGGCAAGGCCTATGCACACGAGATGTGGGATACCAATGGGCTTCATGTCTGCTTGACGATTCAGAACGGCAGCCAGCCTTTCGCCCTCATAGAACTGCCCAGTGGTTTAACGTACCGCGGCCAGTTCTTTGAACAAGATGGTTTGTTCACGCCTTGCGGCCGAGCCAGTCTGTCCCATGGCAACCATCAGGTCAGCCTGGAATTCGAGAAGGACAACCGGCTGAAATCAGTCAGCGGCAAATCGCCGGGTACATGCGCCCTGCTTAAAAGCCATTCGAAGACACATGGCCCGATTGGCACCTTGGACGATGTGCTTCACGCGCTGCGGCAGCAACCCACCAAGTGGGCCAATATTGCCAGCCGCTACTTGCCTTACGACCACGTTGTGGGCCGCAACATCGACACCTGCAAACAGGTGGCCCGCGCTTGCCTGTTTCAGGAAGTGCGTGAGGTCACTGAGATGAAGTAGTCTGGGTGGTGCGCACAATTTCCCCGGCAATGGCTTGCCAAACGGCATCCCATTGCCCCACGGCCGATGAGGCGCTGAGTGACAGTGCGGGGTGTTGCTGGCGCAATTGGTCGAGCAACACAGGGAAGTCGTTTTTCAGATGCCCACCTTTTCCGAAAAAGATGGGCACGACCTGAACCTGTTGCACACCCTGACCGACGAGTTGATCGACACAGTCCGGCAAGGAAGGGGCCATCAACTCCAGAAAAGCCAGCTCAATGGTGTGGTTGGGCAAGGCCTGATTCAGAATGCCCTGTAGCCGCTTCATGGGTTCGGCCCATTGTGGGTCCCGGGCCCCGTGGCCAAACAGCACAATGGCTTCGGTGTTGGGCATGTCAGCCTCTTGAAGGGAAAGTGGTTTGAACCCGCGCAGCTTTGAGCATCGCCAGCAGCCGCCACGGGGCGGGTTGCGACACCCACCACAACGCGGCCATGCCGATCACAAAACCCAACACAGTGGGCGTACTGGCGCTGAGGAATGGAGGCATTTTGGCCACCATGCTCAGGTGCGAGAACAGGTTGTTGACGAGGTGGAATACCACGCCAATCATGATGCCGAGAAAGACTTTGACGCTGACCCCGCCGCTGCGGAAATGCAGATAGGCAAACGGCAGGGAGATCATCATCATCACCAAAATGGCGAAGGGGTAAACCACTTTCTTGGCGAAGGCCAAATCGATGTTGGCGGTGGCCTGCCGGTTGCTGGCCAAGAACCGGGAGTAGTTGTACAACTGCCAAGCACTCATCCGGTCAGGGCGAACAAACAGCCCCGTCAACAGCTCGGGCACCAGGTTGGATTTCCAGGTCATTGAGTCCTGACGCAGCACCGGGGTGGCCACCGCGGTTAGGCCGGCCTTGGCCGCCTCAGCATTGGGCACCGCAGAATCGAAGTACCGCTGAAGCGTGACATCGGACAACAGCCAATCCCGGCTGTCGGGGTTAAAGCGCGCTGACTTGGCACGCACCCAGGCGCGTATCATGCCGGCTTCGTCCATCTCGTAATACTCCAGGCCGTTGAGGTCGCCATCGCGGTCAAAGCCCTGGAAGTTCACAAAACGCACGCGAGTTTCCTGCCCTTCCTGCCGATAGGTGTCACGCATCCAGTAACCGCTGCGAAAATCACGGTCCACCTCGTAGCCCAAGGCCTTGGCCCGCATGGGCACCGCCGCCCGTTCTGCCGCTGGGGCCACCAGTTCGCCGAACATGACTGTGAGCAACATTACCCCGAAACCGATGCGAATGATCATCTTCAGCATGGTCGCGGTGCTCAACCCAGCGGCGCGCATGGCGGTCAGTTCGCTGGTGGCCGACAGTTGCACCAAGGCATAAATGGAGCCGATGAGGGCAGCGATGGGGGCAATTTCATAGGTGCGTGCGGGCAGGCCCAACAACACAGCGATGAAGTAGTAGGCCCAACTGGTGCCGGGTTGGCTGAGGCGGTCCACCTCGGCAATCAGGTCGAAGAACGCAAACAGGCCTACAAAGGCCACCATGACAAAGGAAATGGCTTTGTACAGTTCGCGCCGGAAATAGCCCAACAAGGCCTTGGGTATGGGCAGGTTCATCATTTGGCCCCTTGACGGCGAATCAGGCCCAACACCGGCGCAAACAGACTGGCCACCCACGGCGCACCAGCCGGCCGACTGCGGCGTTGAAGCAGCACATAAAAGAGCAACAACACCAGCGCGTGTGGCGCCAGCAAGGCCACCCAGAAATCCGCAGTGCCCTTGGTGACCACCGATTGGGAGACAGACACAATGTTGCTGTACGTGAGGTAAATCAGCAGCGCGAACACCTGGTTCAGGCTCTGCCCGCCCCGGGGGTTCACAAACGCCAAGGGAATGGCCAAGAGGCTGAGCGTCAGCGCCGAGAGGGGCAGGCTGATGCGCCACAACAGTTCACCTTGTGCGGCGTTGTTGAAGTCGAGAAAGAGTTTGTCCACCCGGCGGTGTTGGAGTTGGTAGCTGGGTGCTGCCCCCAAGGAATTGTCGATGGCCACGCCATACACTTCAAACTCAGTAGAGGTAAAGCGTTGGCCCTGCCCATCCAGCGTGGCGCGGCGGCCGTCTTTCAGCACCAGGTAAGGCTGCCCCCGGCTGTCCACTTCCACCTGCCCCAGGGCGGCGGCCACCACGGTTCGGCTGTCACCCTTGGCATCCACCACAAACACGTTCTCGACTTGTTTGGTCAACTCGGATTGATGCTCGACGAAAAAGACCCGACGCCCGTCGCCGGACTCTCTGAACTGCCCGGCACTGACTTTGCTGACGTCGCTGCGCTTGGCGTAGCGGTCTTTGGCGGCTTCAAGCTCCCCTTTGGCCCAGGGGGTGAGAAACACCGAGCACACAAGGGCCAGCAGGGTGAGTGGCAATGCAAAAGACAACACCGGACGGACCAAGGACGACAGGGACAACCCACTGGCCATCCAGGCCGTCATTTCCTGCTCGCGGAAGGCGCGCGACACCACACCCATGACTGCAATGAACGAAGTGATGACCAAGGCCGCAGGCAGGTATTGCAAGCCACCAAAGAGGATGAGCATGAACACTTCGCCGTTGTCGATTTTGCCGCCTGCGGCTTGACCCAGCGTGCGCACCAGCACCGTGGTCACGATGATGGTGAACAGGGCCACGAAGGTGGCACCAGCGGTCTGGGCGAAGTCTTTGCGGAAACTGGTTCTGAATAGCATGGGCTGAAGGGGCTCACACAGGCGCTGGGGTCTGCGCACCGGGTTGAATGATGGTAGATTGTCTCATGCATTCGATTTTCAGGGTCTGGCTTTGCCCACAAATGAGGCGGCAAGCCCCTGAACCTGTTCAACTCAAGGATAGACATCACTGCCATGAACACCCGCAGCAAACCCAAAACAAGCGCCGCCACCCCCCGCAGCAAAGCCACCAAAAAACCAGTGACCCCACCCCCGATGTTTGATTTCAAGCCGGGCACCGGCGGCATGGCCAAAGTGACTGCTGGCGGGCCTGTGCCGTCCAAGAACACCCAAGTGGCCGTGGTCGGGGTGTTTGAGGGTGGTGAACTGAGCGCTGCAGCGCAACGTGCCGACCTGGACACCGAGGGGCTGATTTCAGCCGCCACCAAACTGGACAAAGGCTTGGGCAAACCGGGCAGCCTGCGGACTGTACTGAACACCCAACAAGCAGGCTCCGTGGCCGCCTACGTGGTGGTGGGCTTGGGCAAACCCGGCGACCTCACCGCCAAGGCCCTGCGCAAAGCCACCGACAGCGCCTGCACAGCGGCTGCAAGCCTCAAACCCAAACTGGTGTTTTTCAGCCTGAATCAGGAATTGCCCAAAGGTCAGGATGACGAAACCACCGCTGCTTTGGTGGCCCGCACCATCGGCGAACACTTCTACAGTTTCAGCGCTTGCCGCAAACAGGATGAAGAACCCCTGAATTTGCCTGCCTTTGAACTGGCCTGCACCAAATCCACCGAAAAAGAAGTCACCGCTGGTGTAGCACGCGGCAATGCGGTGGCCTTGGGTATGCAACTGACCCGCGATTTGGGCAATTTGCCCGGCAACATCTGCACCCCGGCCTACTTGGGCGACACCGCCAAGGCCTTGGGCAAGCAATACAAATTGTCTGTCGAGGTGCTGGACCACAAGCAGATGGAAAGCCTGGGCATGTTCAGCCTGCTGTCGGTGGGCAAGGCATCCAACAACCCGCCCAAATTGATTGTGGCCAAGTACAACGGCGCCAAAAACCCGAAGGACGCCCCAGTGGTGTTGGTCGGCAAAGGCATCACCTTCGACACAGGGGGTATTTCATTGAAGCCTGGCGCCAACATGGACGAGATGAAGTACGACATGTGCGGCGCAGCCAGTGTGCTGGGCACCTTGAAGGCCGTGGCTGAAATGAAATTGCCGGTGAACCTGATTGCGGTGGTGCCCACGGCCGAGAACATGCCTGCGGGCAATGCCAGCAAGCCGGGCGACATTGTGGTGTCCATGAGCGGACAAACCATTGAAATTCTGAACACCGACGCCGAGGGCCGTCTCATTCTGTGTGACGCCCTCACCTATGTTGAACGCTTTAACCCAGAAGTGGTGGTGGACGTGGCCACTCTGACTGGCGCCTGTGTGGTGGCGCTGGGCCACGTGAATTCAGGCCTGTTCAGCCCGGACGACGACTTGGCCGATGAAATCATGAGCGCGGGCAAGCAGGCCCTGGACACCGCTTGGCGCATGCCCCTGGACGAGGAATACCACGAACAGCTCAAGAGCAATTTCGCCGACATGGCCAACATTGGTGGCCCGCCTGCAGGCAGTGTGACCGCAGCCTGCTTCCTGCAAAAGTACACCAAAGCCTACCCGTGGGCCCACTTGGACATTGCAGGCACGGCTTGGGTGTCGGGCAAAGCCAAAGGTGCCAGCGGGCGGCCTGTGCCTTTGCTGACCGAGTTCGTGATTGGCCGAAGCGAAGGTTGAACGTGGCGTGACACGGATCGACTTTCATCTGAATGTGGCCGACCTGCTGCTGTACACCTGCCGACTGGTTCGGAAGGCGTACGGCACCGGCCTGAAGGTGGTGCTGTACAGCACGCAGTTCGAGGTGCTGGAACAGCTTGACCGCCTGCTGTGGACCTTCACTGAAGAAGACTTCCTGCCCCATGTGGTCAGTGGACATGCAGGTGCTGCGGACACACCCATTTTGCTCACCGACAAGGCCGATGACATTGTGCATTACGACCTGCTGATCAATCTGGACTTGCAGTGTCCACCGTTTTTCGCGCGGTTTGAGCGTTTGGTGGAATTGGTGAGCACCGATGAAGAACAAAAGGCCCAGGCCCGTGTGCGGTACAAGTTCTACAAGGACCGAGGCTACCCGCTGAGCACCTTTGACCGGGCGACAGCCTGACACATGGAGACACGCTGCGCATGAGCGATCCGTTTGAAGGGGGGCCACCCCTGCTGACCGAAGTCATTGAGAGTGGGCTGCGGGAAATTGAACAATCCACCGCCGGTTCTGGGGTGGTGCCAAGCAACCCTCAATTGGACATTTTGCAAGCGCAACTGCCCGAACTGTTTGAACGGGCATTGTTGCGGGTCAAGCCCCAGTTGTTGCAGGAATTCGCGAACATCATCCGCGAAACCCTGCACAAACCTTGAGTGCCATCACGGTCAGGTTTTGAACACCGACACGGCCTGCCCCAGCGAGCCCGACTGCGAAGCGATCTGGCCCGACAGTTGGGTGTTCTGCGCAATGGCTGCGGTGTTTTCCTCAGTCATCTGGGCCACACGCTCGACGTTGCGGCTGATTTCCACACTGACGTTGGACTGCTCCTTCATCGAGACTGAAATGGCCTGAATGGCCTGACTGACGCGGTCTGCGTTAGTTTTGATCTGCTCAATGGTGACAGACACCGCATCGGCGTACTGAATGCCTTCATCCACCAAGGTGACTGAGTTTTCCATGGCCGAGGTGGCTTCGCCGGTGATGCGCTGAATGTCCAACACCATGGCGGAGATGCGGTCCGTCGAACCTCGGGTTTGCTCCGCCAGCTTTCTAACTTCATCAGCCACCACCGCGAAACCACGGCCACTTTCGCCAGCCCGTGCTGCTTCAATGGCTGCATTCAAGGCCAGCAAGTTGGTTTTTTCCGCAATTTCAGTGATGGTGGAAATAATCTCGGAAATCTCCCCGGACTGCTTTTCCAAAGTCTGCACAGCCTGAGCACTGCCTTGAACCGACTCGGCAATGCGTCGAATACCGGTCACCACCTGGTTCAATGTGGTCATGCCTTCTTCGGCGGACCGTTTGGCCTCCACCGCAGTGTGCGAGGCCTCATTGGAATTCTCGGTGATCTGTCCGATGCTCACGGTGAGCTCCTCCACCGCTGCCGCCATGGAGGCCGTCGCATCAGCCTGCTCCACGGCAGCCTTGTTCATCTGGTCGGAGGCCAATTTCACTGCCTCGGACCCGTCAGTGATGGAATGTGTGGTGCTGCGAATGTTGCCGACCAAGGACTTCAGGTTGGCCATGGTGCGTTGCAGGTGAGTCAGCAATTGGTCAACTTCGTCATGGCCTTGGATCTCAATGCTGCCATTCAAACGCCCCTCGGCCAATTCGCGGATGTGATGCCCGGCCACAGCCAGCTTGCGCTTGAAACCTGCCGCAATGATGAAATTCAGACTTAAACCAATCACCGCAGCAATTGCTGTGAATGCCACGGTCAACCACAAGGAACGCTCATAGGTGTCTTCGGCCACGGCTTTGCGCTCATTAAGCAAGCGCATTTCATCGTTTTGGACGGCGGCCAGCTCGCTGCGCATTTTGTCCATCAGCGGTTTGCCTGGGCGTTCGCGGACCAGTTGTTCGAACTGATCCTGAGTAATCTGCCCGCTATTCAATTCGCGTCGATGGACAATCAAAGGCTCAGCCACATCATTCAACCAAGCGGCGTAGTGGACGTCAAATCTGTTGAACGCCTCGGTCACTACCGGGTTGTGGGCCGTCAATTCGCGAGTCGATTTCAGAACACGCTCAACCACGCCTTTGCCCTCGCCATAGGCGTTGAGGGAAGGCTGGTCACCACGCAGGAGATAACCCCGTTCTGCGCTTTCTACGGCCAGCAACCCTTCCTGAATGGCCAGCACCTGCTCAATGATGGTGTGGGTGAAGTCGTTTTTCTTGTTGGCGTTAACAATCTGTTGACTGTTGTACACCCCCAAAGCACCGATCAATACGGTGAAACCGATGACTGCTGCAAAACTGGCACTGAATTTGGCGCTAATGGTTTTTAACATGCGCGGCTCCGGATAGAAGTGTTGTTTGACAGGTGTGGCTCTAGCTTGGATCTGTACGAATGATAAAAACCGCCCCATCTGGCTGAACCACCAGTTGGGACTAACACCTTTGGACATGGTTAATTTTGGGTGTAGCCGTGGTTTACCCGTCCCCTAAACAGGGGGGTGTTTACCCTGCAGTTTGAGTAGTTTGGCTGAAGTATGGAGGCGCGGGCCCCGCCTGTCCCGCATGGAAACACGCTGGCCAAGGGTATAATTTCGCTCTGTTTTTGCCTGAACCCACCGTGAACTGCCATGACGCTTGCCAAAAGTTTTGACCCCGCCGCGATTGAATCCCTCTGGGGCCCCTCTTGGGAGGCACAGGGGCATGCCAAGGCCACCACGATTGACGGCAAACCCGACTTTTGTATTCAACTGCCCCCACCCAACGTCACCGGTACCCTGCACATGGGCCACGCGTTCAACCAGACCATCATGGACGGGTTAACGCGCTACCACCGCATGCTGGGTCACAACACCTTGTGGCTGCCCGGCACTGACCACGCCGGGATTGCCACCCAAATTGTGGTGGAACGCCAATTGGCCGCCCAAAACGTGACCCGTCACGACTTGGGGCGCACGGCCTTTGTGAATAAAGTCTGGGAATGGAAGCAGGAATCAGGCAGCAAAATCACCCAGCAAATGCGCCGCATGGGCGCCAGTGTGGATTGGGCGCGCGAGTACTTCACCATGGACGAGAAATGCTCTCGGGCGGTGACCGAGGTGTTTGTCCGCCTGTTCGAGCAAGGCCTGATTTACCGCGGTAAACGCTTGGTGAACTGGGACCCTGTGCTGAAAACTGCCGTGTCTGACCTTGAAGTGGAAAGCGTCGAACAAGACGGCTCACTTTGGGAATTGAAGTATCCACTGGTGGAGGCTGACCCCGTGGGTGGACTGACCCACCTCACCGTGGCCACCACCCGCCCGGAAACCATGCTGGGCGACGTGGCGGTGATGGTGCACCCCGAAGACGAGCGCTACAAACACCTGATCGGCAAACAGGTGGTGCTGCCACTGTGCAACCGTGAACTGCCGATTATTGCCGACGAATACGTGGACAAGGAATTCGGCACTGGCGTGGTGAAAGTAACCCCTGCCCATGACTTCAACGACTACGCCGTGGGCCAGCGCCACAACCTGCCACAGATCAACATTCTGACGCTGGATGCGGCCATCAACGAGAACGCGCCCACTGCTTACGTGGGCCTTGACCGTTTCGAAGCCCGCAAACGCATTGTGGCCGACTTGGAGGCACAAGGCCTGCTGGCAGGCATCAAGCCCCACAAACTGATGGTGCCCAAAGGCGACCGCACCGGCGTGGTGATTGAACCCATGCTGACCGACCAGTGGTTTGTGGCCATGAGCAAAGTGGCCGAAGGGGATGAAACAGGCAAAAGCATCACCCAAAAAGCGATTGATGTGGTGGCCAGCGGCCAAGTGAAGTTTGTGCCGGAACAATGGGTGAACACCTACAACCAGTGGCTGAACAACATTCAGGACTGGTGCATTTCCCGCCAACTGTGGTGGGGCCACCAAATTCCTGCGTGGTACAGCGACACTGGCCGGGTGTATGTGGCCCGCACCGAGGAAGAAGCCCGCAGCAAAGCGGCCGCAGATGGCTACACCGGCGCCTTGACCCGTGACGACGATGTGCTGGACACCTGGTTCTCCTCCGCTTTGGTGCCCTTTTCCACCCTGGGTTGGCCCGAGCAAACGCCCGAGCTGAAACACTTCCTGCCCTCATCCGTGCTGGTGACCGGCTTTGACATCATTTTCTTCTGGGTCGCCCGGATGATCATGATGACCACCCACTTCACCGGGCAAGTGCCTTTCAACACCGTCTATGTACATGGCTTGGTACGGGACGCTGAAGGCAAGAAAATGAGCAAATCCGTGGGCAACACGCTGGACCCAGTGGACTTGATCGACGGCTGTAGCCTGGACACCTTGGTGCAGAAGCGCACCACCGGCCTGAGCAAACCCAAAGACGCACCCAAGATTGAAAAACGCACCCGCACCGAGTTCCCCAACGGCATCCCCGCCTACGGCACCGATGCCCTGCGTTTCACCTTCGCCAGCCTGGCGACCTTGGGCCGCAACATCAATTTCGACCAGAAGCGTTGCGACGGTTACCGCAATTTCTGCAACAAACTGTGGAACGCCACCCGCTTTGTGCTGATGAACACCGAAGGGCAAGACTGTGGCTTGGGTGAACACGAAGGCAAAGCCTGCGCACCCGGCGGTTACCTGGACTTTTCCCAAGCCGACCGCTGGATTGTCAGCCAGTTGCAACGGGTGGAAGCCGACATTGCACAGGGCTTCGAGACCTTCCGTTTCGACCTGATTGCGCAGCACATCTACCAGTTTGTGTGGGATGAATACTGCGACTGGTACTTGGAAATTGCCAAGGTGCAGATTGCCACAGGTACAGAAAGCCAGCAGCGCGCCACCCGGCGTACGCTGGTTCGTGTGTTGGAAACCATTCTGCGCCTGGCCCACCCCATCATTCCCTTCATCACTGAAGAGCTGTGGCAAACCGTCAGTGTGGTGGCAGGCCGTAAAGGCGCGGACGAACAAGCCAGCCTGATGACCCAGGCCTACCCGGTCAGCGTGCCCTCACGCATTGACGAACAGGCCGAAGCCCATGTGGCCCAACTGAAAGCCACGGTGGACGCCATTCGCGCCTTGCGTGGCGAAATGGGCCTAAGCCCCGCCGATAAAGTGCCGCTGTTTGCAAGCCATGAAGGGGACGCAGGCAGTCAGGCATTCCTCACCACCGTAGCCCCGGTGCTGGCTGCGCTGGGCAAGCTGAGCGAAGTGCAAGTGGTGTCTGCCTTGCCCACAGGTTCGCCCGCGCCCGTGCAAATCGTCGGTTCTCTGAAACTGATGCTGCATGTGGAAATTGATGTGGAGGCCGAGCGCAAGCGCTTGGGCAAAGAGATCGAACGAATCGGTGGCGAAATTGCCAAGTGCAATGCGAAACTGGGCAATGCCTCTTTTGTAGACCGGGCCCCTGCCGCCGTGGTGGATCAGGAAAAAGGCCGTTTGGCCGAGTTTTCTGCGTTGCTGGAGAAGCTGGAAAACCAGATGTCCAAACTGGGTTGAGCCGCATTGAAGGCCCACCCGTTCAGGGTTGGGCCTCCACGGCCAGCTTGATGTGGGCATACTCCTGAATCAGTTCCAGCGCGGCCTTGCCCAGTGTTCGCCAAGGGCGGTCCAGCCGGTGGTCCAGCAAGCTGAACGCGGAATGCACCCCTTCTTGTTGCGGGGGCACCATGAGGCCCACCATACTCCAGCGATCGAATTGGCGGCGCCGAATAGGGCCACTGGACAGAATTTGAAGGTCCGTGTGGCGAGGGTCGGCCTGAATGCGGCGGTACACCTGCCGAACGGCCTCAGCCGGCCCCTCAATGCATTGCAGGAACTCCCGCTGACTCACCAGCAAAATGCCAGTCACCCCCACCGACTCATTCAACACCGAAGCACGGGCCAGCAGAGACTCCAAGTCCTCAGGGCCGAAGGGCACTGCTTGCACAGAGGTGTACACAATTCTCAACATGACTTTGACTAAAACAGTGAACTCTGTTTTTTTGTTGTAGACAGTTGGGCAAATGCTACGCCGCTCTGTTTCGCTTGGCCTACCACTTTTGGGTTAACCACCAGGCTGTTTAACCATTGTTTACAGTATGCGAATTCCTGCGCATTTTGCAGTCAGGTGTAATCTGTTGCGCTGCAGAAACGCAGCCCATTCCTCACTTGAATGGGGCAGTGGCCGGGCTTGGGCTTGGTAATCGGTGGGGTTGGCATGGGGGTAAGCCAGTAATTCGGCTTGAAGGTTTTTTGCACTGCGATCAAGCAGTTGCATCAACAAACTGCCTTCCAAGCCCAGCTCTCCCGGCAATTCATCGGGGCTGAAACGCAACACGCCCAACTTGGCCAACGGCCGTTTTGGAAAGTCTCGAATGTTCCAGGTGAGCAAAGCCACCGGTTCAGCACGAGCGTGCTTGAGCGACAACGCAGCGGCCGCCACGTGTCGGTCTTTGTCATCGACAGCCCGAACGTCCGCCTTGTAAGGCTCAACACGTTCGGGGGGCAGCACTTGCGCTGAACATCGGGAGGCTAGGCTTAAGCGCTCGGCCTGAGCATCGTCTGCGTGCAAGCGTCCCAAGCGCACCAAGTTGCGGTAGCACTCTTCTTCGATGACAGAAGTCCACGCCAGTGTTGCACCGGCATGGTGGGCCAGGGTTTGAACCCAGACCCGGCACCAAGGGGAAAAGAGTATGTTGGCGTCCAGCACCCAGCACTTGGGCAGCGGCCACTGCGTCAAGCGCACGCTCATGGACGCACTGGCCTCAGCGGCGCTTGAGCATGAAAATGAACGAACCCGACTGCTCTTGCTGCTCCAACAACTCGTTGCCGGTCTGTTTGGCAAACAGGGCAAAATCCCTGACTGCGCCCGGGTCGGTGGCAATCACTTTGAGGACTTGGCCGCTTTGCATGTCCGCCAAGGCTTTTTTGGTTCTGAGGATAGGCAGGGGGCAGTTGAGTCCACTGGCGTCCACTTCTCGATCAATGTTCATCCTGTTTGCTCCTGTGATTGTGCTCAGAATTCCAGCCACTCAAACGGCAGGCCACGGGCCTGCATCCAGTCGGCCATGGCCAAGCCTGTGCCCATGCGCCACGGACGCAAGCGGGCAGGCTCCACCAGCTTGTAGTCCACCAGTTCCTCAGAAAGCGTGACCTCGCCCTCGGCCTGAATGTGATAAGCCATGATGACTTCATTCTTGCGGGCAAAGGGGTACACGCCAATCAGGCTGCTTTGAACAGCGTCCAGATTGGTTTCTTCCTTGAGTTCACGGATTGCCCCCTCCAGTGGGGTTTCGTTTTTTTCAAGAAAGCCGGTGATGAGCGCGTAAAACTGCGGGGGCCAGGCCACGTTGCGGGCCAGCAGAATTTTCCCTTGGTACTCCACCAAAGCCGCCACCACCGGCACCGGGTTGCCCCACTGCACGAAGCCGCAGCCTGCAGCCTCGCAGGCCATTCGGTCAGCGTCCCCAAGGTGCTTGGGCACCAAAGGGGCTGCGCATTGCGGGCAAAAGCGATATTGCAGCGTACTCACAGGCTCACCCTTTGAGCCTGTTCAGGCTTTGGACTTGACCCAGTCCACCACACCGGCCAATGCGGCAGGCAGGTTGTCTGGTTGGGTACCACCGGCTTGGGCCATGTCAGGGCGGCCACCGCCCTTCCCGCCCACCTGTTGGGCGACGAAATTCACCAAATCGCCCGCCTTCACTTTGGCCGTGGCCTCTGGGCTGACCGAGGCAATCAGGCTGACTTTGCCTTCAGCCACAGTGGCCAGCACCAAGGCCGCGTTGCCCAGTTTGTCGCGCAATTTGTCGGCAGTTTCGCGCAGTTGTTTCACATCTGCGCCATCCAGTTTGGCAGCCAGCACCTTGATGCCAGCCACGTCCACGGCCTGGCTGGCGAGGTCGTCGCCTTGCGAGGCGGCCAACTTGCTTTTCAAGCGGTCCAGTTCTTTTTCCAGGCCTTTGACCTGATCGATGATCTGGCTGATTTTTGCAGTGGCCTCGGCAGCCGGTACACGCAGGCTTTGTGCAATGGCGTCCACCTGGGCTTGCGCAGCTTGGGCAAACTCCATGGCACCAAAGCCGGTGGTGGCTTCCACACGACGTATGCCTGCGGCCACACCCGATTCAGCCGTGATTTTGAACAGGCCGATGTCCCCGGTGCGGGCCACGTGGGTGCCACCGCACAATTCACGGGAAGAACCAATGTCCAGCACACGAACAGTGTCGCCGTATTTCTCGCCAAACAACATCATGGCGCCGGCGGCCTTGGCGCTGTCGATGTCCATCACACGGGCTGAGGTGGGCACATTGGCCAGAATTTCTGCATTCACAATCCGCTCAACAGCGGCAATTTGCTCGGCTGTCATGGCGCTGTGGTGGGCGAAGTCGAAACGGGTTTTATCGGCGTCCACCAACGAGCCCTTCTGGCTGACATGCTCGCCCAGCACTTCGCGCAGGGCTTTGTGCATGAGGTGGGTCGCGCTGTGGTTGCGAATGGTGCGGGCACGGCGGTCAGCATCCACACGGGCACCGACTTTGTCACCCACCGCCAAACCACCAGAGACCAATTCCCCGTGGTGACCAAACACGGTGGCCTGAATTTTTTGCGTGTCATCGACACGGAACAGGTTCAGGCAAGAGGCTCCGCTGGTGAGCTCGCCCACGTCACCCACCTGCCCACCGCTTTCGGCGTAGAAGGGGGTTTGGTCCAGCACGATCACGCCTTGCTGGCCCGCTTCTATGCTGTTCACCGAGGTGCCATTCACATAAATGGCAGTGACAGTGGCTTGGGCCACATCCAGTTGGTCGTAGCCCTTGAATTCGGTGGCCACGCCGCTGTAGGCCAGGTCGGCGTCCATCTTGAACTTGCCAGCCGCGCGCGCCTGCTGTTTTTGTTTGTCCATGGCGGCATCAAAAGCCGCCTCGTCCACACTCATCTCACGTTCGCGGCACACATCGGCGGTTAAGTCGAGCGGGAAGCCGTAAGTGTCGTGCAGCTTGAAGGCGGTGTCGCCATCAAGCACACCACCCTTGGGCAATGCTGCCAATGCGGTGTCCAGAATGCTCATGCCATTTTCGATGGTCTCAAAGAAACGCTCTTCTTCGGCCTTCAAAATGCTTTGCACCTGCGCAGCGGCTTTGGCCAGCTCAGGATAGGCCTCGCCCATTTGCGCGACCAGTTCAGGCACCAGCGCATTGAAGAATGGCTTGCGACAACCCAGCTTGTAGCCATGGCGAATGGCCCTGCGCACAATACGGCGCAGTACGTAGCCGCGTCCTTCATTGCCGGGAATCACACCATCGACCACCAGGAACGAACAGGCGCGAATGTGATCGGCAATCACTTTCAGGCTGTTGTTGGCGGTATCCACCGCATTGCCCTGAGCATTCACTTCACGGGCGGCAGCATGAATGAGCGCCTGGAACAGGTCAATCTCGTAATTGCTGTGCACATGCTGAAGCACGGCGGCGATACGCTCCAGGCCCATGCCTGTGTCCACACAGGGCTTGGGCAGGGGGTGCAGCACGCCATCGGCGGTGCGTTCAAACTGCATGAACACCAGGTTCCACACTTCGATGTAGCGGTCACCGTCTTCCTCGGGGCTTCCGGGTGGGCCGCCCCACACATCGGGACCGTGGTCATAGAAAATTTCGGTGCAGGGGCCACAGGGGCCTGTGTCTGCCATTTGCCAGAAGTTGTCGGACGCGTAACGGGCACCCTTATTGTCGCCAATGCGGATGATGCGCTCGGCCGGCACCCCCACCTGTTTGTTCCAGATGGTGTAGGCCTCGTCGTCCTCGTGGTAGACCGTGACATACAGGCGCTCGGCTGGCAGCTTGTAAACGCTGGTCAGCAGTTCCCAAGCGTACTGAATCGCGTTTTCCTTGAAGTAATCGCCAAAGCTGAAGTTGCCCAGCATTTCAAAGAAGGTGTGGTGGCGGGCTGTGTAGCCGACGTTTTCCAGGTCGTTGTGTTTACCACCCGCGCGCACGGAACGCTGGCTGGAGGTTGCGCGGGTGTAGGGCCGCTTGTCCTTGCCGGTGAAGACATCCTTGAACTGAACCATGCCGCTGTTGGTGAACAGCAGCGTGGGGTCATTGCCCGGAACCAGCGAACTGGAGGGCACAATGGTGTGGCCCTTGGAGGCAAAGAAGTTCAGGAATTTGTCGCGAATTTCTGCGGCTTTCATCGGTGGCAAACCTGCAAATGGAAGGATTAGCCCGCAATTATAAGGGGCGGCGGTCAAAAAGGGTGTCCGGGCAAGTCCATTCGATCGGTGAAAATCCCTTGTACACCGAGGGCTTGCAACTGTGCAGCCTGTTCAGGCTCGTTGACGGTGTACACCCTGACGCCCAGCCCTGCGGTGTGTAAACGCCGAACAGCCACAGCATCAGCCCCCGACCAGTGCAGGTGTACTGCTTCCACACCGAGGGCCTGGGCGTGCACCGCCCAGTCATCCGGCAGTTGTTCATACAGCAGGGCCAAGCGGGGCGAGTTCAGGCGGCTTTGAAGAGGCAACAGGCTGGCGTGGTAAAAGCTGGAAAACACCCACATGGACAAGGCCAGGGCGCGCGAGGCACCCGGCAAGTCCAGCACCGCACTGGCCACAGCATCGCCCACGCGCCGGGCATCCTGCGGGTTTTGGGCCTTCAATTCAATGTTGGCCCGCACGGCATGTTGCACGCACCAATTCAACACCTCGGCCAGCCTGGGCACTTTGCGCTCGCCCACTCGGCATTGCTCAATTTGCGCCGAGGTGAGTTGATTGAACAACACGGTTGACGCAGGGCCGCCATTCGACCATTCCGGGGGAAGGCGTTGAATACAGCGCCCCAACACCCAGTCGTGATGAATGAAGGGCACACCATCGGCACTGACTTGCACGTCGAATTCAACCCGGTCAAACCCAGCCAGCCGGGCCTCTTCAAAAGCCTCCAGCGTGTTTTCCAAGGGGCCTTTGCCCGAACCCCGGTGTGCAAACCATTCCATGCGCAACCCCTATGCCCTGTTCAATGCCTGTAGATCAGCCGCAATTCTGGCATACACTGGCCCCACCACAAGTACCCACTTCAGAGGACGGACAGAGAGATGATTAAAGTCAGTGTGATGTACCCAAACCAAGCCGGGGGCCAGTTCAACCACGAGTACTACCGCGACCACCACATGCCCTTGGTGAAAAGCAAAATGGGCAGCGCTTTGTTGTATTACACCGTTGACCGGGGGCTGGCCGGCGGCGCGCCCGGCGAGGCAGCCACCTACGTGGCCATGTGCCATTTGTTTTGTGACTCGATAGACACATTTCAGGCCGCTTTTGCCCCGCACGCAGCGACCATCATGGCGGATTTGCCCAATTACACGAACATTCGCCCTGTGTTGCAGATCAGCCAGGTGACTGTAGAACGGGGCTAACGGTTGCCCTGGGCGCGCACCTAGGGATTTCTAGAAGCGCGCTGCATCACCGCTTGGGCTACAGTGGAACCTGTGTTTCACTTTCCATCCCTTCACAAGGCTGGCCAAGCATGAGTTTGAATATTGCATTTTTGGGTTTGGGGGTCATGGGTTATCCCATGGCGGGGCATTTGGCCAAAGCCGGCCACAGAGTGACGGTGTACAACCGCACGGCCGCCACGGCGCAACAATGGGTTGCCGATTATGGTGGCGCCTCTGCCCCCACACCGGTGAAGGCCGCCGAAGGCCAAGACCTGGTCTTCGCCTGCGTGGGCAATGACGATGACCTGCGACAGGTGTGCACCGGGCTGGACGGAGCATTTCACGCCATGGAGCCCGGCGCGGTGTTTGTGGACCACACCACCGCCAGTGCGCGGATTGCGCGTGAACTGCATGAACAGGCGCGCAACTCGGGCTTCGGTTTCATCGACGCACCCGTGTCCGGCGGGCAGGCGGGGGCCCAGAACGGGCAGCTCACCGTGATGTGCGGCGGGGACGAAGCCGATTTCGAAAAAGCCAAACCGGTCATCACCCACTTTGCCAAGGCCGTCACGCTGATGGGCGAATCGGGCTGCGGCCAGCTCACCAAAATGATGAACCAGATCTGTATTGGTGGCTTGGTACAGGCTTTGGCCGAGGCCCTGAAATTTGGCATGCACGCCGGGCTGGACGTGAACAAGGCGCTGGATGTGATCAGCAAAGGCGCGGCACAAAGCTGGCAAATGGAAAACCGGGGCCGCACCATGGTCAAGGATGAATTCAATTTCGGGTTTGCAGTGGACTGGATGCGCAAAGACTTCTCGCTGGTGCTGGAAGAAGCCCGTCGAAATGGTGCGCAGTTGCCGGTGACCGCCTTGGTAGACCAGTTCTACGCCGAAGTGCAGGCCATGGGTGGCGGGCGCTGGGATACTTCCAGCCTGATTAAACGCCTGTAAGGCCCGCATGAGCCAAACCCGCGCGATGCTCCAGCGTGCGCCACACGCCTGGGGCCTTGCACTGGCCCTGCTCGGTGCGGTCTGTTTCTCTGCCAAGGCTGTGGTGGTTAAACTGGCGTACCGGCATGGCGTGGATGCATCCACTTTGTTGGCCATGCGCATGTTGCTGTCGTGGCCACTGTTTCTGGGCGCGTTGGTGGTCGTCAGTGTGCGCAGCCGGGAACCCTGGAACCTCAGCCAGCGTGACATCGGTCTGATCGCCTTGGCAGGCCTGTTGGGGTATTACCTGGCCAGCCTGTTCGACTTCATGGGTTTGCAGTACATCACTGCTGGCTTGGAACGCTTGATTCTCTTCACCTACCCGTCTTTGGTGTTGATCATGACTTGCCTGCGCAAGCGCCAATGGCCCGCCCGCTGGCAACTGGCGTGCATGGCATTGAGTTATGCCGGTTTGCTGGTGGTGTACGGGCATGAAACAGTATTGACCGGCGCAAACACCACCTTGGGCGTGTTTCTGGTGTTCCTGTCGGCGGTGTGTTACGCCAGCTACCTGATGGTGGGGGAAGAACTGCTCAAACGCCTGGGCACCATTCGCGTTACCGCCCTGGCCATGTTGGTGTCCACTGCTGCGGTGTTGTTGCAAACTGCGGTGCAGCAGCCCTTCTCAGTCATCTGGAACCAGCCCGCCCCGGTGTGGGGGTGGTCAGTCGTTAACGCACTGCTGTGCACCTTTGTGCCGGTGTTTGCGGTGATGACTGCGATCAGCCTGATCGGTGCCCAACGGGTGTCGCAGATGGGCATGGTTGGCCCCATCGCCACTATTTTGCTGGGCACCGTGGCGCTGAACGAGCCCTTCACGGTGTGGCATGCCACTGGCACCGGGCTGGTGTTGGCCGGCGTGGCCCTGCTCAGTTTCAAACGCCCCGCCGCGTAGTTCTTCACTTCACCAACCCATCCAACGATTTTCGGAATAATGACCATGAACACCACCACCCAAACCATTCGGATTCACGCCCATGGGGGCCCAGAGGTGTTGAAGCTGGATACGCTGGACCTTCCCGCGCCCGGGCCGGGGGAGGTGCAGATTGAACACAAAGCGATTGGGCTGAACTTCATTGAAGTGTATTGGCGAACCGGGCTGTACCCACTGCCGCTGCCCAGCGGCTTGGGCAATGAAGCATCGGGTGTGGTGCTGGCTGTTGGCGAGGGGGTGGACGGTGTGAAACCCGGTGACCGGGTGGCCTACGCCTCGGGGCCCGTGGGGGCATACAGTACCCGGCGTAACTTGCCCGCGGGTGTGTTGGTGAAGCTGCCCGACCACATCGGGTTCGACACCGCAGCGGCCATCATGCTCAAGGGGCTGACGGCGCAATACCTGCTCAGGCGCGTTTACCGCGTGCAAGCTGGGGACACGGTGCTGTTTCACGCCGCAGCGGGCGGGGTGGGCTTGATTGCCTGCCAGTGGGCCAAGGCCTTGGGCGCGAAAGTCATCGGCACGGTGTCCACACCCGACAAAGCGGCACTGGCGCTGGCCAACGGCTGTGAAACGGTGTTGATTGCCGGGCAGGACGACATTGTCGCCCGGGTGCGGTCCTTGACTGACGGCCAAGGCGTGCCAGTGGTGTACGACGGGGTGGGCAAAGACACCTTTGTGCAGTCGCTGGACTGCCTGCGGCCTTGTGGTTTGATGGTGAGCTTTGGCAACGCCAGTGGCGCGGTGGACCCGGTGCCCTTGGCTTGGCTGGCCCAACGCGGCTCGCTGATGCTGACCCGCCCTACCCTGGCCACATTCACCGCCCAGCGGGACATGCTTCAGGCCAGTGCCGACGAACTGTTTGCAGCCGTGGGCAGCGGACAGGTTCAGGTGCACATCAACCAGCGCTACGCACTGGCCGACGCGGCCCTGGCCCACGCTGCGCTGGAAAGCCGCCAAACCACGGGCAGTACGGTGTTGGTGCCCTGAACCGGGGGGCCATAAGTCATCTAGCTGACATAAGTCGTCGGTTGTGGGGCGCTGGGGCGAAAAGCCGAATCTGATGCATGTGACAGTCGGTAACACTGTCATGCACCAGAGGCGAAAAGCCCAAGCACCACACCAGAGGACGACATGAAATTCCTGAGAACCGGCCTGAGCGCGCTTGCCATGGGCGCCATCCTTGCAGCATGCAATTCCGACAACAACACTGTCAGCAGCGGCAGTGGCGGCGGGACAACCACCCCCTCCGAGGTTGAAGTTCGCCAAACAGCATTCAACGTGGCCAACCAGTGCTTTGCACTTCAGTCGCTGGGCAACCAAAGCTATGTGGCCATGACCACTGGCGGACAGTACTCGGTGGACCAAAGCCAACTCAGCAAGGCAGCCGCCTTCTACCTCAAGCCCACCGCCCTGGGCAAGTACATGGTGTACAACACCAACCAGCAAATGCTGCAACTGACAGGCAACAGCGCAGGCACCGCAGCCTCCAACACAGCCGCCTTCTCGGACGCCGTGGAATGGACCCTGCAGGAAGATGACCGGGGCCGCAGCGGCTTTTCACTCACCAACACAGGCAACGGCATGAAGCTGGCCCTGATTGGCCTGAGCAAAGGCTTGGGTTCGGTCGAAGCGGCGGGAACCAGCGCAGACACCCTGTTCAAACTGGTGCCCACCACCGGCTGTGCCGCGTTTCCGGAAATTGCAACCAACACCGAAGGCAGCACCTTCAAAGGCGCAGGGCTTGACCAACCCGCCAAAGGGTTTGCCGATGTGCACAACCACATCACCGCAACCACTTTCTTGGGCGGAGCGCACTATGGCTGGCCGCACCACCGGTTTGGCGTGACCCAAGCCTTGGGCAATTGCGAAGCCAACCACGGCCCCAACGGACGGGGCGACCTGGTGGATAACCTGTTCAAAGGCCAACCCCAAGCCACCCACGACACCCAAGGCTGGCCCACCTTCAAGAGCTGGCCTGGCTTTGACGCACTCACGCATGAAGGGCTGTATTACAAGTGGCTGGAGCGGGCTTACAAATCAGGCCTTCGCATTTTCGTGACCAACCTGGTTGAGAACGAAACCCTGTGTAATTTGGTGCGCACCACCAAGGGCAAGCCCACACAGAACTGCAATGAAATGGAAAGTGCGGTTGGGCAGGTTAAGTACATCCGCGAACTGGAAAGCTACATCGACGCGCAGGAAGGCGGCCCCGGCAAAGGCTGGTTCCGCATCGTAACCACCCCGGCTGAAGCGCGGCAGGTCATCAATGACGGCAAACTGGCTGTGGTGTTGGGCATTGAGATTTCCCACCTCTTCAACTGCAGCGTGAAAGTGGGCCAGGCCCAGTGCAATCAAGCTGAAATTGACAAGCAACTGGACCGCCTGTTCAACCTGGGTGTGCGGCAAATGTTCCCCATCCATGAATTTGACAATGCCTTTGGTGGCAATGGCATTTTCGATGGCACGGTGCTGAATTTGGGTAACTTCCTGGACACAGGCGCCTTCTGGACCACTTACGACTGCCCGGGCGGAGACAACAACTACGCCGACTACATTCTGCGTCAACCGGGTGCCGTGATGACGTCGGTGCCCGGCTTGGGCAACGATCCACTGACTTCCGCCGTGATTGCCAACAACCCGGGCCTGCCCGTGTACCCCACTGCAGAAAACCGCCGCCAATGCAACAAGCGCGGCCTGACTGAACTGGGCAAGTATGCGTTCAAGCGACTGATGGAGCGTGGCATCATCATCGAAGTGGACCATCTGGAACTGTCCATCAAAGGTGACCTGATCGACCTGGCCGAGCGGCAGGTGCCCGCGTACCCGCTGGTGTCCACCCACGGTGCACACGGCGGCATTACGCGTGAACAAGCACGACGCATCATCGCCGCAGGCGGCATCATTTACCCTTACCAAGGCAACGCGCAAAGCTGGACCGAGGACCTGAAGGTCATCAAAACCCTCAAGAGCCCCAAGTACGACTTCGCCATGGGCTTTGGCGCCGACACCAATGGCCTGGGCGCGCAGGCAGGCCCACGCAAGGCAGACCGGCCACAAATCAAATACCCGTTCACGCTCTTCAGTGGATCGGACTGGGCCGGCGTGTTGAACAGCGACGCCACAGCGCTGAAATTCAATGCGCAAAGAAGTGGTGAACGCGTTTACGACGCCAACAAAGACGGCCAAGCCCATTACGGCCTGAAGGCGGACTGGGTTGAAGAAGTGCGCGTAGAAGGCGGCAATGAGGCCTTGAAAGCCCTGTACAACTCGGCTGAGGTGTATATTCAAATGTGGGAAAGGACCATGGCCAAGCGCACCAAAATCAATCCATGAACAAACGAGCACTCGTTTACCTGGCCCTGGCAAGTGCAACACTTGCCGGGGTTTTTGTTTTTTTACAGCTCAAACCTGCGGCTGATGCAGCCCTTGCACCCGCAACCGGGCAAGCGGAATCGCTGAATTCCATCGTGATCAGTGGTGGCCAGCTCAACGGGGAACCGGTTCGCCTGCAAGCCAAAGCGGGGGGAATGGCGGAGTTCCTCGTGTTCTCGGACCAAGCCGACCAGTTGCATGTGCATGGAATCGACCAAACAGTCGACCTGGCGGCAGGCCAAGGCACCAAGGTGCGAATCCCCACGCCCATCGCCGGGGAGTATGAGCTTGAACTGCTCGATGCCGACATCATCATCGGCGTGTTGGACGTGCAACCCTGACGGACTGACCATGAGCCTGTTGGTCCTTATCTGTCTGGCGGCCTTTTTCACCAGCAGCGTCACAGCCACCATGGGCATCGGCGGCGGCGTCATCCTGCTGGCGCTGTTGGCGCAGTGGGTGTCGCCCCAGCTTTTGATTCCCTTGCATGGCGCAGCACAAGTGCTGTCCAACATCAACCGTGTGGTGGTTCAGCGCGAACACATCGATTGGGCCTACATCAAACCCTTCACCATCGGGGGAATTCTGGGTGCAGCCCTCATCACCCCCGTGGCATTTTGGGTGCCTCAGCAATGGGGTATGGTGGCCTTGGGGCTGTTCATCCTGGTGGCCACTTGGCGCCCAGCGTGGTTGAAACTGCAGTCTTGGGCGGCCTGGGCTTCAGGCGGGGTGACCACCGGGCTGAGTATGGTGTTGGGGGCCACCGGGCCTTTGGTGATGAGTGTTCTGCCCAAGCAGTGGAACCGCATGACGGTGGTCGGCACCCACGCCATGGCCATGGTGGTTCAGCACGGCCTGAAACTGATCGCCTTTTCCAGCATGAATGTGGCGCTTTGGGAGCACTGGGACTTGTTGCTGGGGCTGACCTTGTCCACCATGCTGGGCAACCAGATTGGGGCCAAGCTGCTGGGCCGCCTGCCCGAGCACTGGTTCAAGGTCGGGCTGGACTGGTTGCTGACCCTGCTTGCCATCAACCTGATTTGGGAAGGCTTGAGCGGCCCTTGATTACAAACGCTCGATGGTGACGCGGGGTTTGAAAAACACGGAACTCAGTGCGGTAGCAAACAGCGAGTACAACAGGGCTGCCAGCACCGACCACCAAAAGCCATCCACACGGAACCCATCCAACACCGAACCGACCCAATAGAACATGAGGCCATTGAGCACGAAGTAGAAAAGGCCCAAGGTCAACAAGGTGAGGGGCAGGGTCAGAATCGTCAGAACAGGTCTAACCACCGAGTTCACCAAACCCAGCACCAAGGCAGCCCACAAGGCGGACAAAAAACCGTCCACAGTCACACCGGGCAGCAGGTAAGCCACCGCCATCAGCGCCAACGCATTCAACACCCAAATGATCAACAGGTTCATGTCTGGTTTCCAGAGTTCGTGGCCTTAAGCCACACAGCGCCCACAATAGCACCGCTGGCAGCGGCCATTCAACCTTGAGTGCCGACTGGTACAGAACAATGTGCCGGGCTGGGGCGATGCAGCGCCATGCGCAAGTCTGCCGGGCTGAGGGGAAGACTGAGGCTCTGGGCACAGTCGCCCTCACTCACTTGGCCCCAATCAGCAGGTTGACGCAAGAACAGAAAAGGCACCTTGGGCCACAGGGCCGCCACGGATTCTGCGGCTTCACGGTTCACTCCTTGCGCACCGCCTTGAGCCCCCTCGAACACCAGCACCACCACAGGCCTGGATTCAGTGCTGGTGGCCCATTTCAGGGCGGCTTGAAGATCGAGCAACTCGCGAAGACCATGCACAGTCATGCCCATCCAGCGCACCGTGTGTTGAATGCTCTGCAAAACGTATTCATCGTTGCTCAACACAAACACCAAAGGCACCGGCTGGCTTGCCGTCTGAAGCTCAGAAGCATTGCCATGAGCCACACGCAGGGGCAAATCAACCGTGACACAGGTGCCAATGCCTGGGGTGCTGTTGACCAGCACCTGCCCGCCCATCAACTTAACCAGCCCGTGAACCAGGTTCAACCCCAAGCCGGAACCGACATGCTGCTGCGCGTGACCGGCGCGAGCCTGCTGAAACTGCCCGAACAAACGATCCATGGTGTCGGTGTCAATGCCTGTGCCGGTGTCCTGAATTTCGAAGGACAAGAGACCCACTTCCCCTTTGGCACCATCGTGGCCAGACACTTTGACCAGCACATGCCCCTCAGGAGTGAATTTGATGGCATTACCGATCAGATTCAACAAAACCTGCCGGATACGGACTTCATCACCGGACCAAGTCACGGGTGTTTCCGGCATCACCTCAAACAAGACTGTGCACTTTGATTTGGCCAGAAGGCCATGCACCGGTGCCGACAAGTGGTCCAACAACGACTCAATCGACCAGTCCGAATTATTCAAGGGCATGCGGTCGGCCTGCAAACGGGCCAAGTCCAGCATCTGGTTGACCAAATTCAACGCATCCGTGGAGGTCGACTGCAGCTCGCCCAACAGGGTTTGAACCTGCCCACCTGGCTTTAGCTCCAGAATCAGTTGCACCAGCCCTGTGATGGCATGAAGGGGATTGCGAACCTCATGGCCCATGAAATACAGATAATGCCGGCTTTGCAGAAGGCTTTGCTCGAGTGCATCGCCGCGCTCACGCTCAGCCAACAGTTGGCCGCGCAGTTCATCCCGGGCAGCGGCCGACAAACGCTCAGGCCCCGTGGGCAACGGCGATCGCCTCAAAGCCCAAACCAAATGCAACAACAGCAACAGCATCAAACCCAAACCAAAGACCAGCAGCGCCACGTGCCGAGTCATAACCCCTTCCCTGCGCTGGTCCAGTTGCTGGATGGACAGGTTCAAGAGTTCGCTCAAGTATTGGGTTTGAACCAACAGGCGCTCAATCAACAGGGCCTCTCTGCGCGCCTTCAGTGTCTCGGACACTTCGCGCTCCGGGGGAGTCATCAGCGCAACATGTAGCGCACTAATGCCGTCCAGCAACTGTTTAATTTCCTCGGGAGAGACGTCCACGCTGTCG
Organism: Limnobacter sp.; assembly: GCF_046297615.1. Classification (GTDB taxonomy): domain Bacteria; phylum Pseudomonadota; class Gammaproteobacteria; order Burkholderiales; family Burkholderiaceae_B; genus Limnobacter. The sequence goes on from NZ_JBKBHM010000005.1 coordinate 43,737, forward strand.
CTGGAAAAAGTCACATCGATCAGCCCGCCAAGCTCTGCAAAACTGCGGCGCCATTGCTCGGCTCCGGTTTGAACAGCCCCCTGTTGGCTTTGCTGAACAGCACCACTCAGACGCGAAGCAAGGGCATGCATTCGTTCTATATTCAGATGCTCAGCATGCAACTGACCGTAAGCCCGCCACTCTTGAAAACCGGCCACCAGCAGGGTGACCATCAACGCCACCAAGGCCAGCGCGGTGTGATGAAATTGCTGCGGCTTCATGGTGGAGACACATTCACCGCTTTGGGGTTCACCGCTCGAAGGGGTGCGGTTTCGAGGACTTCGTAGAAATCGGGCACGACGGCCAGCGCTGGCACAACGCCTTCTCGTTTGGCCCAACGAACCTGATCGGACATGGTTCTGATGAGGGACTGGTTCATGCTGAGCCTGAAGCGGTAGTTCGGGAACAATTGGGCGACCAGGTCGGGGGACAGGCCATAGCGCTTCGACATCAGACTGCGGGCGTAATCCGGATCACGCTCGATCTGCTGGCAAGCGCGGTCCAAGGCACGCAACAAAGCCCTGACTGCACCGTTGGAACCTGGCTCGATGGTTTTGCTTGCCAGCAAATTAAAGGTGGTGGTGTACAAGTTTGGAAGTGGCAACTCAGTGACCTCTCGCCCCAACTGCTTGTGGATACGGGCGATGTAAGGATCCCACAGGGCCATCGCATCAATTTCACCGCTGCGTATCATGTCATAGGCTTGCTCCGGGCGTAGTGGCACCAACTGGACATCCGAATTGTCCAAGCCCTGAAACAAGAGAACCAGATCGAGGAAGTAATGCCCTGATGACTCCGGGCTGTATCCAATGCGTTTGCCCGCCAGTGATGGCACGCCCTTCGACTCGGCGCGAATGAGAATGCGCTGGTGACGCTGGGCTGTGACAAAGGTGGTCAAGACGACAAAAGGCTTGCGGGAAATGCTGTTGAACATCACTGGCAACTCGCTTGTAGTGGCCAGCTCCGCTTTTCCGCTGAGCAAGAGGTCCATGCACCTCAAACCATCCGGGCAGTTGATCAACTCCACGTCGACGCCTTCGTCGCGGAAATACCCCAAGCCGTGGGCCACGACGATGGGTAAGGTCAAGGGTGAGGCAGACACAGCCAAGCGCAACGGCCGAGCCTGAGCATGGCCCATCAGCACCACCATCACCCCAATAACGGCCAACAAACGCCTCAAACCTTCACTCCCCGTGATGTGAACGCACCCCCCGAACAGGTTACATTGTTTCACAATGCTGTCAACTGAAGTTGATTACAGCATTTTACGGACACCCAGGGAGAATTCAGGAAAAAGCCGTTGAACCTCGGTGACCAGCCAACCGATCAAGTCTTCGTCAGCCAACTCGCCATGGGCCTGCTGATTGGCCAACAACACAATGCCCTGCGCAAAGTACACCCAAGCTGCGTCTGCGGGCGACCACCCCAAGGCCTGCAACCGGGTGGCTTTGGTTTGAACCTGGGCAGAACGCAGGGCCTGTTGCGTTTGGCCCCAATTCAAGGCGGGCCGGTGTTGCCCGGGCTGGGCCCGCCCTACAAAGGCCACACAGGTGTTGACCGCCTCGGACAGCACAGCCCGGGGGCGAGAGCGGCGCTCAATACCCAAACCGTGTGCCCCGGTCAGCCACATCGGTGATTGCCGGAATGCCGTCAGCAACGCAGCCCACCCACGCGCCTGCGCATGGGCATACACCCAGACCAAAGGGGCTCCCGGCTTCAACACCCGCGCCGCTTCGCACAAAGCCGTGGTCAGTCGTTGGCTGTAGTGCTCATGAGCCTGCCGGGCATTTCCTTCGTGGCGCTGGGCAAAGGCCACCAACTCCCCCGCCCCTTCGCCTGCGGTGGCCACGGGGCCAAACAGGTCGGGCACCAAGGGGCCCAGCAGCAGCCTTTTCCAGGCGTAGATGCAGTCGGCCAACATGCTGTAGACCAAGTTGTCGTAATACGGCGGATCGGTCACGATGGCGTCAAACGAGTGATCAGGCAAGGGCAAGTTTTCGGCAGAAGCGCAGGCCACATGCACAGGGCCTTGTTGTTGGCCCAAAGCATCCAAACCCTTGATGATGCGGCGCAGTTTGCTGTGCAGGTTGGAGGGGCCGGGCAACACAGGGTCAGTCTCGGCGTAATCCCACACCATGGGCAGCCCAGGCCCGCACAAGGCCCGCCCCACCTGCTCGTTCTGGGGCATCCATACGGACAGACGGCAATTCCAGTCCAATAACTGATCGACCAAACCGGACAGCACGCCAGTCACGGCCAGGGCCACATCCAGCCCGTGGTCTTTGAGCAGTTGTTGATGTTCTTGGGACAGGGCCTGGATGAGGCACAGCATGACTGCCGTCTGGCGGGTGTTCAGCCATTGGGCATGTTGGGTCAGCCCGTAACGGGGCAGGTTTACAACACCAGTCCAGGCGGGCAAAGGGGTGGTCGGCAATGCAAGCCCTGTTTCCTTCAGGCGTGCGTGCACAAATTGCTGCAAGGTCTCCTCGGAAGGGGCGGCCTCCAAAGGGGCGACATCGAACAATTTCCCCCGTGGAAACTGTTTGCGCACCACCGCCACCACGGTGTCCGTGCACTGGCGAACATCCGCCTTAGGCTGTTCCAGGCCGCAGGCTGGGCAAACGAAGGGTTTGAACTTGGACACTCGGGCAGTGCGCGCAGGCTTTTCATGGGCAATGGTCCACCCTTGGCGATCGGGCTGCTGAACCGGGTCCAAGCGGGTGTACCGGCCAGCCTTGACGCTCAGTTCGCGACGTTTGCTGAGGTGGTAGGTGTGGCCACAATCGCATCGGGTTTGATAGGTCCACAGGTAGGTGACCGGGCCTTGTCTCACATTCGGGGCGGTCATTCGGTGGCGCAGGGGAAACAAGGCGTCGGTGGCCTGTGCCAAGCGCTCCAGTACCCGCTCGCCGCTTTGCTTCACCAAGGCTTTCAACGGGCCAACCCCCACCTTCGGCACCCACTCCAAATGCACTCGAAGGATGAAAGCCGAGAGTTCATTGACATCAATCGCCGTGGTGTCACAACCCAGGTTCGCGGCCTCCAGCGGTAAGGTGCCACTGCCGGAAAACATGTCCAACACCTTGGGCCGCTGGCCATCGTATTGAAGCAGCAGCAAGGCCTGACAACGCGCCAGCAATTCGGGTGAGGGCACCGCCTCATCCAGCGCCTCGCGCAGCAAGTCATCGGTAACACGGTGTTCGTCGCGGGCCAGCAAGGCAGCCAGGCAAAGGGCCCGCATGGCGTTGTGGGGGCGTCGCGCCCACCACACCTGAAGGGTATGGACTGTCTCACCTCGGGCGTGGCGCTCGCGGGCACCGGCCCGGGAGGCCTCGTGATCCAGAAATCCGTGATCAATCAGATGCATGGTTTAAACGGCGGGCACAGGTCAGACACGTAAGTTAAATCAGGCACTTGCCCGTCTTGATACCGACAAGTAACATGCGACTGGAGACAAGCACATCACAACAACACTGCCTTTCAAGGTCAACCACCATGACACTTTACCCTTTGCGAGCACCGCTGCTGGCGGCACTGAGCGCCTTGGCCCTCCTGGCCTCGGGCTGCAACAGTTCAGACAGCCCGGCAGGCGCCTCAGGCGCTGCGGTCACCCCCTCCTCGGTGGAGACAGGCAAGGCGGCCGTGATGGGCACACGCACCAGCCCAGCCGGCACCGTTCCCGCAGTCACGGGCGATGCGTCTCAAGCCTGGGTCAGTTACAGCCGAAATGAAGACTACCCGAACACGGTGGAATTGCCCAAAGGTTTCATCACCATGGCCGATGGCACACGCTTGGCCTACACAGTCACGCTGCCAGCAGGGGCTGATGGCAAAGCTGCTGCGGGCACCTTCCCGGTTATTTTGGTGCAAACGTCCTACAACAAGGCTGCTGGCGCATTTGCCCAAGCCATCGGCGGTGCCGACCCCTACATGGTCAAGCGCGGCTACGCCACGGTTGTGGTGGACGTGCGAGGCACAGGCAATTCGCAAGGGGTTTGGGATGCCTTTGGCGAAAAGGAACAAGCGGATTACAACCAAGTGGTGAACTGGGCCGCCACCCAACCATGGAGCAACGGCAACATTGGTGTGTACGGGGTGTCGTACCTGGGCATTACCGCCATTCTGACTGCCGCGCAAGGCAACCCGGCGGTGAAAGCCGCGTTCCCGATTGTGCCCATTGGTGATGGGTATCGGGACATTGTGTTCACCGGGGGCCAGGTCAACCCCACCTTCATTCCTTTGTGGATGGCGTTGGTCACTGGCCTGGGGGCCATCCCCGTGGATGCCTTGCAAACCAACCCGGCCGTGGGGCTGGAGGTGCTGGTGTCTCACCTGCTTAACAGCGTGACGCAGTTTCAGGTGCCAACCATTTTGAAAGCCTTGCTGGGCGAATCGGAGACAGCCTATGACAGCGCCTTCTGGAAAACACGCTCACCCCTGGAGCAGGCCAGCAAAATCAAAGTGCCCACCTTCGTCGTGGGCGGGCTGCACGACCTGTTCCAACGCAGCGAGCCCATGTGGTTTGAACAACTGAAGGACCAAACCAGCACGAAGTTGTTGATTGGCCCGTGGACGCACATTGAATCAGCCGGGTTGCCCAGCGATGGGCTACCACGCGATGGAGTGCCGACCATGCAGCAAATTCAGTTGATGTGGTTCGACCAATACCTCAAGGGCTTGCCCTCGGGCGCAGACCGGGTACCCAATGTGACTCAGTATGTGAAGGGCCTGGAAAAATACGTGACTGCGACAGACTGGCCTCACCCGCAAGTCAAAGCAGTGGAATATTTCCTGCGCGGGGACAAAAGCCTGAGCCCCTCCAAAGCCTCGGGCGACGAGGCCTCCAGCACGGTCGCACAATTGCCGGTGTTTGGCCTGTGTTCCCTGTCATTGAACCAATGGACGGCTGGCGCGCTGGGTTTCATCCCGCTGCCTTGCAACACGGAAGACACGTTCAACCAGATTCCCTCCGCCACATTCAGAACCCCTCCGCAGACCGAGGACCTGTACATCAACGGCCCGATCGAAGCGGATGTGTGGATCACCACCACTGGACTGGAAGCCGGGTTGTCTGTGCGCGTGTCAAGCTACGACCCCTCCACCCGCAAGGCCACTGCACTCACCAACGGCCTCTTGACGGCTTCTCACCGTGCGGTGGACGACAGCCGTTCCCGCTTCATGAATGGCGTGCGTATTCAACCTTGGCACCCCTTCACGCGGGAGGCGGTTCTGCCGGTCAACATCAACGAGCCCATGCTGCTGCCGGTGGAGGTCTTTCCGACCAGCGCGCTGATTCCGAAAGGCCATCAGCTTCAGATTTCAATCAACTCCAGCAACCTGCCTCAGGGTTTACAGCCGGTGCCTCAGTTGCTGAAAGGGCCTGCGGGTGTCATCACCGTGCTCAACAGTGCCAAGTATCCATCCAAGGTGGTGATTCCGGTTGTACCCAACAGCGCCTTGAACTAAGCCACAGGCATTCACTGCCCCAAACCCAGGGCCTTGAAAAAGGCCTCGGGGGCTTTGTACCCCTGGATGGTTTTGGTGACCTTGCCCTGCGGGCTGATCACCATCACCACGGGGGTGGCGAAGACATTCAGTTTTTTAGCCAGTTCTTTTTCGGTAAGGCTCTGACCATCAAGCCACTGAACGGGAAGGTCGCCCCTCACGTTAATCGCAATCACGTCGAAGCGCTTTTGCAGGGCTGCCTTGTTGGGCCCACTGGTGAAATTGTCCTTCAGCAGGTTGGCGCAGAAAGGGCAATCCTCCAGATGAAAAAAAATCATCAACTGCTTGCCCGCTTGGCCAGCGTCCCGGGCGTCTTGGGGAATGTCCAGAAAACTGGATTTGAACCACGAGGGCAACTCGTAGGGCATGGGCTTGGCTTCAATGGATCGCGCCTGTGCGGCCCCCATCAGGCACAGGCCCGCAACCAGCACCAGCCAGCACATCCAACGGGCCGACGGGTAAGGTGAAGAGCGGGTGAGATCAGTCATGGTGGTGCTCGGCCAGAGGATGCAACAGAACCACCACTATATCAGCGATTACGCATACACCAAAGCGCATGGCTCCAACCCCCGTTCAGGCGGCTACTCACCGAACACGCCATCCAATCATGCGGTGACATTGCCCGGAACACTGAAAGCTGATGCACAATGGGCAAGCCCTGCAACACTGCAGCGTGACCAACCCATACCAAGACAGCCCTGCACATGAAGCTGCTTCAAGACATCATCGCCGTATTCAAAAGTGACTATGCCCTGCTGACCCGGTTCCGAAAACTCCGGTTGTCGGTCTTTGGGGTTCTGTTCATTCCGGCCATCTACGCCACCATTTACGTGTCCAGCATGTGGGACCCGGAAGGCCATGCGAAAAACCTGCCGGTCGTGATTGTCAACCAAGACCAAGGCACCCAGTTCAAGGGTGAAGATGTTCACGTGGGCCGGTCCTTGACTGACAAACTGCAATCGGAACGCAAACTGGGCTTCAGCGCACTGAACGACCCTGAAGAGGCCCGTCGAAAAGTACGTGAAGGGGAGTTTGATTTTGCGCTGCTGATTCCTCCGGACTTCAGCGAAAAAGTGATCGAAGCACAAGCCAGCGGCGTGGCTCAACTGACGGTGTACACCTCCGAAGGCAACAACTACACCGGGGCAGCGATTGCCAAAAAGTTTGCGCCTGAACTGACACGCCAACTGAACGCCTTGCTCAACGCCCGGCGCTGGGACAAGGTGTCGGACATTGCCCACGACAGTGAAATCAAAGTGGCCTTGCTCAAAGACGGGGTGCAACGCCTGAATGCCGGTGCGCATCAGTTGAGTGAAGGCTTGATTCGGGCGAGCAACGGTGCCCAGAAAATCAGCCAAGGTGCGGACAAGGCGGCCACGGCCAGTCAACAAATCAGCAACGGTGCAGTTCAATTGAGCGACGGTGGGCAGCAACTGACCCAAGGGTTCCGTCAGGTGCGGCAGGGTTTGGGCACCATGGTTGAGAAATTGCCCGCCGACGAAGACCTGAACGCGCTCAAACAAGGCGCAATCAGCCTGGCCCAGGGCCAGCAACAACTGAACGAGGGCCTGAACCGGCTTGACCAAGGCGCAGGCCAATTGACCGATGGTGTGCGCGAGCTGAAAACCCGTTCGGCAAAAATTCCCATTTGGGGCGGGCAGGTGTCCGAAGGCGCCGGAAAAATTGAAGACGGTGCGGTGAAACTGGGTGATGGCCTGCACGCAGCCGCCCAAGGCAGCGCACGGCTGCGTGAGGGCAGCGAGCAACTGAAAAACGGCGTGGTGCGGCTCAGCGACGGCATGCAAAAGCTGGGTGCAGGCATACACCTGATGCATGACAAAATGCCCCCCGAGCAGCGCTTGCAACAATTCGACACGGGCATGAACCGCATGCGTGAAGGGACCGGGCAATTGTCAGGCGGGCTGACTCAACTGGACCAAGGCAGCAAGCAATTGGCCGAAGGCTTGGTCAAACTGGAAGCGGGTTCGCAAGCGCTGGCCCAAGGTCTGCAACAACTGGACAATTCAATTCCAGCCAAGCTGGATGTACCGCACATCGACGCGGAAGGCTTTTCCGCCACAGTCAACACCCGCGTGGAAGTTGCAGCACCGGTGGCCAACAACGGCACAGCCTTTGGGGCCAACTTCATTCCCCTGTCCCTCTGGGTGGGCGCGGTCATGACCGCTTTCCTGTTTCATTACCGCAAGGTGCCGCTGTCGGTTCATGGACGCAGCCCATGGGGCAAGGCCGTGGGCAAGATGCTCATTCCCTCGGGCATTGTGTTGGGGCAAGTCACCATCATGATTCTGACCATCTCGCTGGTGCTGGGGGTCACCGTGTCGCATCCCTTCCAGTTGACCATCACGCTGGTGACCTCATCCATTATTTTTGTGAGCATCGTGATGGCCTTGGTTCGCTGGCTGGGCGACACCGGCAAAGTGATTGCCGTGCTGTTTCTCATCCTTCAACTGTCGTCCTCGGGCGCGATTGTGCCCATTCAGTTGTCTGGCGAGGTGTTTCAATGGCTGCACCCTTACCTGCCCTTCACCTGGGTGGTGAAAGCAACCAAGGCTGCCATGTTCGATGCCTACGAAGGCCTGTGGCTGGTGTTCTACGGCAAATTACTGCTCACACCGCTTGTTCTGTGGCCCGTCGCCACCTACACCGGGCGCTGGATTGGTGTGCCCGACGCCGACTACCTGCCTGCGCTGGACGTGGCCGAGTAAGCCCGTCAGTCAACTTCGCTTGCGGGCGGGTGTGCGCCGGTCGTCCAGTTCCTGCAAACACTGGGCGATCAGCCCCCGCAGCCAAGTGTTAGCGGGGTCACGGTCTTTGGAGCGGTGCCAGTACATGTGCCACTCCGTGTCGGGCACCTCGAACGGCAGGTTCATCACACGGCCTTCAAAACCGCGCAGCAGATAGTCTGGCCCGGTCAAGGCCAAGTCACTGCGCATGGCAATCAGCGGGGCCACCAGGTAATGCTGCACCCGCATGCGAATGTCGCGGCTGTGGCCCAAGCGGTGCAAGGCAGCGTCGACCACACCCGGGCCTTTGCGGCGGCTGGAGATGTGAATGTGCCCCAACTGCAGGTAGCGTTGCAAAGTCAGGCTGCGGCCTTGCCAGGGGTGGCCATCGCGCAGGAAGCACACGTACCTGAAGTTCATCAAGCGCTGGTGCACCAACTGCGGGTCGTCAATCAGCGGTGCATCAATGGCCAGGTCAATCACACCGGCTTCCAACTCCTGCGCCACCTCAGTGCGCGGGGTGAAGTAACTTTCAATCTGCACCCCGGGTGCGGCAAGGCTCAATTGCTCGGTCAACACTGGCAACAACAGCCGCTCGGACAAATCGTTCATGCTCAGGCGAAACACCTTGCGGGCCTTGGCGGGCTCAAACTGTTCGGACTCATGCACACTGCTGCCCAGCAAATCCAGCGCGTCGCGCACCCGCTCGGCAATGTTGTCCGCCACTGGCGTGGGCACCATGCCACGGGGCGTGCTGACAAACAGCGGGTCGTTCAGGGACTTGCGCAGGCGGTTCAAGGCGTTGCTCACCGCCGGTTGCGTGATGCACAGCACCTCAGCCGCGCGGGTCAGGTTGCGGCGGGAATACACCGCATCAAACACCAGAAAGAGATTCAGGTCCAGTTGAGACAAACGCATAGCACCCCCAGTGCATTCACGTGATGAATGCCAAATTATTCACACAATAAACTTCAATAATGCCCTTTTTCCCCTTAGTCTGTTGGGCTAACAAGAAAAAACTCAGGAGACAAACCCCATGGCAGAGCTGTATCTGGTTCGCCACGGCCAAGCCTCATTCGGGCAGGCCAACTATGACCAATTGTCCGAAATGGGGCACATGCAATCCCGCTGGCTAGGTGAGTATTTCGCTGAACGCAACATCCAGTTCGACCGTGTTTTGACGGGGACGCAACTGCGCCATCAACAAACGCTGGACGGCATCGCCAGCGGCATGAAAAATGCTCTGACGCCCGAGCAGCACAGCGGGTTCAATGAGTACGACTTTCAAGGATTGATGGCTTGCCTGGGCCCGGAACACGGGGATGTGAACGCCTACCGGCAAGGGGACAAAAGGGCTTTCTACAAAGGCCTTAAAACCGTGTTGACCCTGTGGCAAAACGACGAGTTGAAAGGCCCGCTGCCCGAACGCTGGGCCGACTTTCAAGCCCGGGTGCAGGCCGCATTGCAACACGCCTGCAACACGGATGCGCGCCGCGTGTTGGTGGTCAGCTCTGGCGGGCCGATTGGCACCATGGTCGCCATGGCCATGCAAGCGCCCGTTCAGATGGGGCTGGAGTTGAACCTGCAGATACGCAACAGCAGCGTGTGCCATTTCTACTTCAACCGAGACAACATCCGGCTGGCCATGCTCAACAATGTGGCCCACCTCGATGTGCCCTCACGGCTGTCCGCCATCACCTACGGCTAAGCCAGCCTCCGGAGACACCCTCATGACCACTGCCATACACCAACTGGACACCGAAGCCCTTGCCGCCTACCTCACCACTCACCTGCCGGGCTTTGCGGGCCCTGTGTCCGCCAAAAAGTTCAAGGGTGGGCAATCAAACCCCACATTCCTGTTGACGACACCCAACGGCCCCATGGTGCTGCGCAGGCAACCCCCGGGCACACTCTTGAAGTCAGCCCATGCGGTTGATCGCGAGTTCCGCGTGCTAACAGCCTTGGCCGACACCCCGGTGCCCGTGGCCTGTGCCCTCCACCTGTGTGAAAACCGGGAGGTGATTGGCTCGATGTTCTACCTCATGAGTTATGAAGACGGCGACATATTCTGGAACCCGGCCTTGCCCGAGGTGCCAGCCGCTGACCGTCAGGCTTACTACTCAGAACTGGTCCGCATCATGGCCGACCTGCACAGCGTGGACATTGAGGCGGTTGGCTTGAGTGACTATGGCAAACCCGGCAATTATTTTGAGCGGCAAACCGGCCTGTGGACCAAACAGTACCGCGCCTCGGAAACCGAACACTTGCCCGCCATGGAGCAGTTGATTCAGTGGCTGACCTCCCACTGTCCCGCCGACGATGGCCAAGTGAGCTTGGTGCACGGCGATTTTCGGCTCGACAACATCATGTTCCGCAAAGGCCTGCCCCAAGGCCAGGCTGTGCTGGATTGGGAGTTGTCCACACTGGGCCACCCACTGGCTGACCTGGCTTACTTTTGCATGTGCCTGCGTCTGCCTGCCCAAGGCCTGATACCGGGTTTGGGCGGCCAGGACCACCTTGCACTGGGCATTCCGTCCGAGGCCGACATTGTGGCCGATTACTGCGCCCGCCGAGGGCTGAGCCACATCGAGCATTGGCCGTTCTACCTCGCCTTTGGTTTTTTCCGGCTGGCTGCCATTGCACAGGGCGTGCTCAAACGGGCCATGGATGGCAATGCCGCCAGCGAACAGGCCATGGCCGTGGGCAAGATGACCACCGTGCTGGCCGCCATGGCGCTGGACATTATTCACAACGAAACCCACTGAACCGGAGCACACCACCATGCCTGCACATTCGCTGTTTGATTTGACCGGAAAAATCGCCTTGGTGACCGGCGCCAGCCGGGGCATCGGCGAATCGATTGCCCGCCTGCTTGCCAGCCATGGCGCGCATGTCATTGTGTCCAGCCGAAAACTGGAGGACTGCGAAACCGTGGCTCAATCCATCCGCGAACAAGGTGGTCAAGCCGAAGCCCTGGCCTGCCATGTGGGGAACATGGACCACATCACGGCCGCCTTCCAGCACATCCGCAGCAGCCATGGCCGCCTGGACATTCTGGTGAACAACGCGGCGGCCAACCCCTACTTCGGCCACATTCTCGATACAGACCTCGCCGCATACAACAAGACCGTGGAAGTCAATGTGCGGGGCTACTTTTTCATGTCCGTGGAAGCGGGCCGCCTGATGCGTGAACACGGCGGCGGTGCCATTGTGAACACCGCCTCGGTCAACGCCTTGCAACCTGGCGACCGGCAAGGCATTTACAGCATCACCAAAGCAGCCGTTGTGAACATGACCAAAGCCTTCGCCAAGGAATGCGGCCCCTTGGGCATCCGCGTCAACGCCCTGCTTCCGGGCCTGACCAAAACCAAATTCGCCAGTGCCCTGTTTGCCGACGAGGCCATCAGCAAAGCCTGGATGAGCAAGATTCCTTTGGGCCGACATGCCATGCCCGATGAAATGGCGGGCACCGTGCTGTACCTGGTGTCCGATGCTGCCACCTACACCACCGGCGAATGCATCGTCGTCGATGGCGGCCTGACCCTGTGAGACAACAACCATGACCGATTCCCGATTTAATCAACAGGTGGTGATGATCACCGGCGCGGCCAGCGGCTTTGGCCAACTGCTGGCGCAACGACTGGCCGCAGGCCAAGCACGGCTGGTGCTGGGCGACCGCAATGAAGAAGGCCTGCGCAGCGTAGCCCAGGCGCTGCGCAACACCGGCGCACAGGTGGTGGACCTGGCCTGTGACGTGACCCGTGAAGCGCAGGTGAAGGCCATGGTGGACGCCGCGGTCAACACCTTTGGGCGGCTGGACATTGGCATCAACAATGCGGGCACCGGCACGCCCCCCAAAGCACTCATCGACACCGAAGAAGCCGAACTGGATTTCAATTTCGCAGTGAATGCCAAAGGGGTGTTCTTTGGCATGAAACACCAGATTCGCCAGATGCTCACCCAAGGCAACGGCATCATTCTGAATGTGGCCTCCATGGCGGGCATTGGCGGGGCGCCCAAGTTGACCGCGTACTGCGCCGCCAAACATGCGGTGGTGGGCATGACCCGAACCGCCGCTGTGGAATACGCCCGAAAAAATATTCGCATCAATGCCGTGTGCCCCTTCTACAGCCCAACCCCGCTGGTGACCGAAGGCTTGGGCCTGTCCCAGGAATTCCTGGCGCAGGGCTCGCCCATGCGCCGCTTGGGCAGCCCCGATGAAATGGTGTCGGCCATGCTTGGCATCATCGACCCCGCCAACTCTTACCTGCACGGCCAGGCCATCGCCGTAGACGGCGGTGTGTCCGCTTACTGACGAGGAACCTCATGGATTTCGCTTACTCCCCCAAAGTCACTGCCCTGTGCGCACAACTGAACCAATTCATGGACGCGCACATCATTCCGCGCATCCGCCAGCACAAAGATGAACTGGACCGCGATGTGTTTCCCGTCTCCTTTATGGAAGACCTCAAGGCCAAGGCTCGGGCCGAAGGGCTGTGGAACCTGTTTCTGCCCAGCCTGCGCGATGATGAACCTGGCACGCGGCTAAGCAACCTCGAGTACGCGCCGCTGGCAGAAATCATGGGCCGAGTGGCTTGGTCGTCCGAAGTGTTCAACTGCAATGCACCGGACACTGGCAACATGGAATTGCTGCACATGTTCGCCACACCGGCGCAACGCGAGCAATGGCTGGTGCCACTGCTGCACGGGAAAATCCGCTCCGCCTTCTGCATGACTGAACCCGAGGTTGCCTCGTCGGACGCCACCAACATCACCACCCGCATTGAACGGGTGGGCGATGACTACGTCATCAACGGCCGCAAGTGGTTCATCACCAACTCGGCCCACCCCAACTGCCGCATTTTCATTGTGATGGGCAAAACCGACCCGCACGCTGAAACCCACCGCCAGCAAAGCATGATTCTGGTGCCCAAAGACACCCCGGGCGTGGAAATGGTGCGCAACCCCAAAGTGTTGAATGCGGTACACCACGAAGGGCATTGCGAAATCGTGTTTCGCAACGTGCGCGTGCCCGCCAGCAACCTGCTGGGTGAAGAAGGCAGCGGCTTTGCGCTTGCACAGGCCCGCCTGGGCCCTGGCCGCATACACCATTGCATGCGGTCCATCGGTGCAGCCGAACTGGCCCTGGAACTGATGATAGAGCGCAGCCAGCAACGCAAAACGTTTGGCAAAGCCCTGTTTCAGCACGGCACAGTGAAGGAATGGATTGCCCGTTCGCGCATTGAAATTGACCAAGCCCGCCTGCTGGTGCTGAAAACCGCGTGGATGATCGACCATGTGGGCGCGAAAGCAGCCCGCAAGGAAATCTCCATGATCAAGGCCTTGGTGCCCACGGTGCACACCACGGTGCTGGACCGTGCCATGCAGGTGTTTGGCGCCATGGGCCTGACGCCTGACACCCCTCTGGCCGACCACTGGAGCTGGGGCCGCTGTCTGCGTTACGCCGACGGGCCCGATGAAGTACACCTGGAATCCATTGCCAAAATGGAACTGAAAGGCAGCGCCGACACGCTGGGCCAAGGCTCGGCTTACCTGACCGGGCCTGAGCGGGATTAAGCGCTGAAGCGCAACAACGAGGCTTGAATTGGTGAACCGGGATGAATCGGCTAGACTGGTTCATCCCAAACAGCCTAGGCCCACGATGACCCAAGCCCTCATCTGCGCAACCGACCTGCTGGCCTTGATCAACTCAGGCCACCCCCTCCTGCTGGCCGATTGCCGCTTTGACCTGATGAAGCCCAGCAGCGGCCAAGAGGCTTGGCTGCAAGGCCACATTCCCCAAGCGCATTACTTGAACCTGGACACAGACCTGTCCGACAAATCCATTCCGCTGGCAGGCCGGCACCCGGTGCCCGGTGAAGCCCGGTTCACTGGGCTGATGCAGCGGCTTGGTGTGAATGCCGACACCTGGGTTGTTGCCTACGACGCTGGCGACATGGCCATGGCCGCCCGCCTGTGGTGGTTGTGCCGGTATTACGGCCACACCCGTGTGTCTGTGCTGGATGGCGGCCTGCCGCAGTGGTTGGCCAATGGGGGCACGGTGACCGCCGCCAAACCTGAGCAACCGCCAGCGGGCCAATTCGTGGCCAAACCGCAAGAACACCTGCGAATTCGCCATGAGGAATTGATCGCGACGAACACACTGCTGGTGGACTCGCGCGATGGTGCGCGGTTTCGCGGCGAACTCGAACCCATCGACCCCGTGGCAGGCCACATCCCCGGCGCGGTGAACGCATTCTGGAAGGCTTGCCTGAATGAAAGTACGGGCTGTATGAAAAGCCCTGCCGAGCTGGCTGAGCATTGGACACCAATTCTGGACCAAGGCAAGCCGGTGACAGTGTACTGTGGGTCTGGCGTGACCGCCTGCGTCAACCTGCTGGGCATGGCCCATGCAGGCTTGGATGGTGCCCGCCTGTTTGCCGGCAGTTGGAGTGAATGGTGCCAACGGGGCGGGGAAGTTGAAACAGGTTGATGCGTTTAAACACATCAACCTGACTTCTTTTTACGCCATTTCCATGGTGTTCAAGGCGTGGGCCAAGTGGCTTACGGTGCGCTTGGGGTTGTGCAGTTTTTCAAGGCCAAACAGGCCCAAACGGAAGGTGCGAAACTCCGGGCCCTCATCACATTGCAAAGGCACACCCGCCGCAGTTTGCAGGCCCAGCGCAGCAAACTTTTTGCCGTTTTGTATGTCGGGGTCGGTGGTGTAGCTGACCACCACACCCGGTGCCTGAAACCCCGCTGCAGCCACGCTGGGAAACCCTTTGGATTCCAGCAACTGGCGCACCTGCTGGCCCAGTTCAATCTGTTCTTGGCGCACGGCTTCAAAGCCGTAATCGCGGGTTTCAATCATCACTTCGCGCAAACGTGCCAAAGCATCGGTGGGCATGGTGGTGTGGTACGAATGGTTGCCGTTTTCATACCCTTCCATAATCTGTAACCAGCGCTTCAAGTCGCAGGCGAAACTGGTGCTCTGCGTGCCGTCGATGGCCTGCCGGGCCCGCTGGCTCATCATCACCATGGCACAGGCGGGCGAACCACTCCAACCCTTCTGGGGCGCGCTGATCAACAAGTCCACCCCCGTGTCCTCCATGTTCACCCACATGGCACCCGAGGCCACACAATCAAGCACCAACAAACCACCCACGGCGTGCACCGCATCGGCCACACGGCGCAGGTAATCGTCGGGAAGAATCATGCCGCAGGCGGTTTCCACATGGGGTGCAAACACCACGGCAGGTTTGGTGGTGGCAATGGTTTGCACAACCTCATCGATGGGACAGGGCACCCAGGGTGCTTGCGCACCGATGGCGTTTTGCCGGGCCTTCAGCACCGTGTGCGAGGCCGGAATGTTGCCCATCTCGAAAATCTGCGTCCAGCGGTAGCTGAACCAGCCATTGCGAATCACCAGCACATGCTTGTTACTGGCAAATTGACGCGCCACCGATTCCATGCCGAACGTACCACTGCCCGGCACCAGCACTGCACTGTGGGCGCGGTACACCGACTTCAGGATGGAAGAAATGTCGGTCATGATGCCCTGGAACCGCTTGGACATGTGGTTCAGGGCGCGGTCGGTGTAGACCACAGAAAATTCGAGCAGACCGTTGGGGTCCACATTGGGCAGTAATCCGGGCATCTTGCTGTCTCACATCGTTGTTATGGATTCTGCCCATTGTTGCACACTCTGCGGCGTCAGGCAGGTGGCTGTTCACCCGGCGATGAACCGTCCGGGTTGTCGGCCAACATGTCCGACCCGTTTCGGATGCGGTGCATGGTGCCTATTGGCAGGGTCCACACCAGCCCGTCTCCAAACTGCCCTGTGCTGCAAATCATGATGATGGTGCGGCGAATCTCTTCCACCATCGCCACCTCGGCCAGCACCGTAATCAGGATTTTCGGGGTGTAGTCGGTCAGTTCTTCACGCACGGATCGCCGCCCTACACCGGCCGGGGCGGTGAAACCCTCGGCCTTGGTCAGGGTCAGCCCCGGGAAGTTGGGAATGGCCCGCAGGGCCTCCCGCAACAGGGGCAAGCGGTTGGGGCGAACAATCGCGCGAATTTCACACATCTCTTTCATGGTCTTCCTGCCTCATGCTTCAGGAGCGTTGTCATCAAACCAGCGGTACAGCGTGGGCAGCACTACCAGCGTCAACAGGGTCGAAGAAATCAACCCACCAATCACCACAATGGCCAGCGGCCTTTGCACTTCCGAACCGGGGCCTGTGGCAAACAGGAAAGGCACCAGGCCCAACAGCGCGACTGTGGCGGTCATCATCACGGGGCGGAACCGGGCCACGCAACCATCGCGTACGGCCTGGGCCACAGCGAGGCCATCCTCACGCAAGCGGCGGATATAACTCACCAACACCACGCCGTTGAGCACCGCAATACCCCACAGCGCAATGAACCCCACTGAAGCGGGTACGCTCAAATATTCTCCGGTGACGGCCAAGCCAATAACACCCCCGATTGAGGCGAAGGGCAGCACGGTGATGATCAGCGAAGCCAGCTTCAGTGAGTTGAACAGCAGGAACAGCAGGAAGAAAATGGCTGCAATGGTGATGGGCACAATGATCATCAGTGTGCCCATGGCCCGTTCCATGTTCTCGAACTGACCGCCATACACCACATAGAAGCCCTCGGGCAACTTGATGTCGCTGCCCATGCGCTGCTCTACCTCGGCCACAAAACCGGCCAGGTCGCGGTTCTCCACGTTGGCCCCCACCACCACCCGGCGCTTGCCGCTTTCACGGCTGATCTGTGCCGGGCCATCGCGCAGTTCAATGGTGGCCACGGAATGCAGGGGTACCAAGGCACCGTCCGAGGCGCGCAGCAGCATGTTGCGGATGGTCTCGACCGAATTGCGGGCCTCCGGCGGGAAACGAACCGCAATACCAAACCGGCGCTCGCCCTCATACAGTTGGCTGACTTCCTTGCCGCCAATGGCGGTTTCAATCAGGCTGTGGACTTCCGACACATTGATGCCGTGACGTGCAATGGCCTTGCGGTCAATGTCGATGGTCAGCGCCTGCTGGCCTGAAAGGCGCTCAATACGGATGTCCTTCGCACCGGGCACCGACCGCAACAGCCGGGCCACTTGCTCGGACACTTCACGCAATTGGGCCAGGTCATCGCCGAAGATCTTGATCGCCAATTGCGAGCGCACCCCGGTCACCATTTCATCAACCCGCTCAGAGATTGGCTGGGACAACACAATCTGCACACCGGGAATGGTGGACAGGCGTTGGCGGATGTCTTCGTCAATCTCGTCCTGCGTGCGCTCGGAATTCGGGTCCAGCAACACGATGGGGTCGGATTCGTTCGGTCCAGCCGGATCGGCAGGTGACTCACCCCGACCCAATTTGGACACCACCATCCGCACACCATCCACTTCTGAAATGGACTTCATGGCGCCCATTTCCAAGGCAATCGACTCATCCAAGGAAATGCTGGGCACCCGGTTGATCTGCGGTGTCAAAGCGCCTTCTTTCATGGTGGGCATGAATGACTTGCCCAGGAAGGGGAACAAAGCGACCGAGAACAACAACAGGCCGACCGCCACCGCCAATGTGCCTTTCTCGCTGCCCAAGGCGCGGTCCAGCAGGCCCAGGTAACGGCTTTTCAGCCACGCGATGACTTTCGTGTCATGGTCCGCACCACCCTTCAGGATGTAAGAACACAACACCGGTGACAACACCAGCGACACCAACAGGGACACACCCAGGGCAATCACAATGGTCAGCGCCAAGGGGGCGAACATTTTGCCCTCAATCCCTTGCAAGGTCATCAGTGGCGTGAACACCAGCATGATGATGGCAATACCAAACACCGTGGGCGTCGCCACTTCCTGTGTGGCATCCAGAATCAGTCGGACCTTGGAACCCGCGCCCTTGGCCTCGCCCAATCGGTGGAACACGTTCTCAACCACCACCACCGTGGCATCGACCATGAGGCCGATGGCGATTGCCAACCCCCCCAAGGACATCAGGTTGGCCGACAAACCATAGTGGTTCATCAAAATGAACGTGGTCAGCGGCGAGATGATCAGCGTGGCCACCACAATCAAGCTGGAACGCACGTCACCCAGGAAGATGAAGAGCACCACCACCACCAGGAAAATACCCTCGATCAACACCTTGCCGACGGTCCACAGCGCAGAATCCACCAACTCGGTTCGGTCGTAGTAAGGCACAATCTGCAAGCCGCCCGGCAACAGGCCCTTGCTGTTGATTTCGTCCACCTTCTGTTTAACCCGGGTCACCACCTGCTTTGCGTTACCACCCCGCATCATCAGCACAATACCGGACACGGATTCGGTGTAGCCGCCCTTGATGATGGCGCCCTGCCGAACTTCATGGCCGATGGTCACTTCGCCCAAGTCCTTCACATACAGCGGTACACCGTTTTGCTCACGCACCACAATGTTGGCAATGTCGTCCAGCGTGCGAATCAGGCCCACACCACGAATCAGGAACTGTTCTGAGCGTTGCGGCAAGATGCCACCGCTGGCATTGGCGTTGTTCTTCGCCACTGCCTCATACACCTGGTCGATGGTGATGCCGTGCTGAAGCAAACGCTCAGGCTTGGCCAGCACTTGGTACTGGCGCACATAACCGCCCTGGCTGTTGATCTCGGCCACACCGGGAATGGAACGCAACATGGGGCGCACCACCCAGTCCTGCACAATCCGGCGCTCGGCCAACTCCTGAGGGGTCAGTTCACGCTTGCCATCGTCCGGATGGTCCAGGGTGTATTGGTACACCTCGCCCAAGCCGGTGGACACGGGGCCCAGCACTGGCGTAATGCCGGTGGGCATGCGCGGGGTGACTTCAATCAGGCGTTCCATCACCAACTGGCGCGCAAAGTACACATCAGTTTCATCGGTGAACACCAGCGTGATAATCGACAAGCCACTCTTGTTCAAGGAGCGCATTTCCACAAGCCCGGGCAAGCCCGTCATGGAAATCTCCAGAGGCACCGTGATAAAGCGTTCGATTTCTTCGGGCGAGCGGCCCGTCGCTTCAGTGGCAATCTGCACCTGAACGTTGGTCACGTCCGGAAATGCATCCACCGACAAACGGGTGGCTTCGCGCAGGCCGAATGCACACAGCACCAGCGAGAGCACCACCACCACCAGCCGCTGACTGAGCGCGGCGCGGATCAATGAACCCAACATCGCGATTACTCCAGTTCAGCGCGCTTGCGCTCGTTGTTCAGGTGAAACGCACCATCCACCACCACAGGGGTACCTGCGCTCAAGCCCTTGATGACCGGGCGTACGCCTTTGGTGGCTGTGCCCAGTTGCACTTCGGTCAGCTTGAATACCCCATCGCCGACCAACACGTACACATGGTCTTTGTCGTTTTCACGAACCACCGCCGACTCGGGTACCACCACTTGCTGGGTGCCTTGGCCGAGGATGCGCAGCAGCGCCAGCATCTGGGGTTTTAGCGCACGGTCTGCATTGTCTACTTGGGTACGAACCATCAGGGTCCGTGTGTCGGCAGACACGGTGTCGCTCACGTACACCACTTTGCCGCTGAATTGGCGTGAGCCCAAAGCGGGCACGGAAATCTCGATTTTCTGGCCTTCTTGAACGGCTGAGGCGTCCTGCTCAGGCAAGGCACCCACCACCCACACATTGGACAGGTCAGCCACGGTGAACAAAGGGTCGCCCGGCTGGGCCACTTGCCCTTGGCTCACCTTGCGTTCAATCACCACCCCACTGCGGTTGGCCACAATGCCGGCATGGCTGCTCAACTGGCCTTTCTCGGCCAGGCGTTCAATGCTGCCGCGTGGAATACCCAGCAAGGCAAGTTGGTCAGCAGCGGCTTGCAATTCCGCTTTTGCAATCGACAACTCGGCTTCGCGGCGTTGCACTTCAGCAGCGCCAATCACGTCCGCTTTAATCAGCATTTGCGCACGTTCCACCGCACGCTCGGCCTGGCTGGTGGCTGAACGGGCCCGCAGGTAGGTGAGTTGGGCGCTCGTCAATTCCGGGCTGGTGACGCGGGCCAACACCTGGCCTGCCTGCACGCGGGAACCGACATCGGCTTGAATGTCGGTGACACGGCCAGTGACCGACGCACCGATGCGGGTCACCAATTGTTCGTTGGCCTCAATGCGGCCAGGCAAATCGCGCTGGGTTTCCAGCAACTGTTCTTTCAGGCGTTCCACCTGAAATTGTTTGGCCATCTCGGGGTTGACCTTCACCAAGGAAGGGTCCTCAGCAGCCTCGGCTTGCGCTGTGGTTGATTTGTCGGATTCTGTTTTGTCGCCACAGCCTGTGCCCAGAAGGCTCAGAACCAGGGCCATGGACAGGGCCAATGCGGTGGGTCGGAATGAATGACTCATGGTGTTCTCTCTAGATTCTGAATTCAGGGTTTGGCGTATTGGCCGGTCAGCAGGCTGATTTCCACAGCCGCGGCTTGAACTTGGTATCGGGCTTGCAGCAAATCAGCGCGAACGCTACGCAGCACGCGCTGGGCATCCAACACATCCAGAATGCCGCGCTCACCGAAACGGTAAGCGGCTTGCGCAACATTCAAGGCAGCCAGCGCATCGCGAATGGCACCGCCTTCAAGCGCTTCAACCCGCAGCTTGGCCATTTGCAGGGCCATGGTGGCGGCCTGCAATTGCAGCTTTAGTTCGGCATCGCGGCCTTCAAGGCGGGTGCGGGCGCGCATCAATTCAGCGCGGGCTTCGTCGCGGGGGCCACGGCGTTGGTCCAGCAGGGGCAGTTGGACGCTGGCACCCATTACACTCTGGCGGTTGTCAGGGTCCTTCAAATCGTTGTAACGCAGTTCCACGCCGGGCAAGCGGCTGGCACTGGCCTCGTCCACGCGGGCTTGCAGGCGCATCACATCCGCCCGCAAAGCGGCCAGCTCAGAGTTGTTGCGCAGCTCCAAGACTTGAGGGTCAAGCACCGACGAGGTGACGGGCAGCCCGTCCAAGGACACATTCAAGGACCATTGAGCAGGAAGGCGACCAGCTGCGAGTTGATTGAGCCGTATACGCGCCTGCTCTTTGGCCAGCATGGCGCTTTGCTGGCGTTGGCGTGCCGTGATGAACTCGGCCTCGGCCTTGATGGACTCATAACGCGGGGCTTCGCCACTGTCCACACGCACTTTGACGCGGTCACGAATCTGTTCCAGAGCCGACAACTCTTCGCTGGCCACGCGCACCTCTTCAATGCGCAGCAGGTATTCAAAAGCACGAAGACGAATCTGGGCAATCACCTCACCCCGGTTCAAACCCACCAGCGCGTCGCTGATGTTCAATCCCTGTTGGGCTGCATCAATACGGGCACTGCGAACCCAAGGGTTGTCGATGAACTGGGCAACGCCCCAGCCTTGGATGTTGCCGGTGTTGCCCGTGAACACTGGCCGCTGACGACCGTCCGAGTATTCGATGCGCGGGTTGTTGAACGCGCTGGCCGTGTTGATGGCGGCCTGAGCCTGAAGGCGGGATTGCTGCGCCATCATCAACTGCGGGTTGCTGGACAGGATTATCTGCTCCAACTCCGCCAGGCTGAAGACCACCCCCGAGCCAGCCGCAGCCTGTACCGGGCCGCCTTGGGCTTGGGCAAGCTCAATGGACTCTTCAGCCCAAATGGGTTGAGACACCGCCAGGGCCAGGGCCACGGCAGACACAGACAAACCTTGTCGCATGATTCGACTCATAAATTGACTTTTTTTGAATTTCAAACGCAGGGGTACACCTGACTGCACCATACGCAAGGTCAGCAGGTGGACAAAAGGAAACCGGCCAGGGCCAGCAAAGTGAACTTAGGCCGTGGGTGGGCGGGCGCGGGGAATTGCGGTGTCCCCCTCGCCACGCAGGCCCAAGACGGGCGGGGTTTGCCCCAACGGCAACATTCGGGCGGGCTCAATGGAAGGAAGGGCCTCGTGATCCGGGGTGTCGTCAAACACACCTTTCAAATCAACCATGGCCCCAAACGATGAGCCACTGCAGGTTTGCTGCTTGACGGCTGGGGCATTGGCATTCTCCCCCTCTGAATACGACAACACCAAGACAGGGTCAGCCCAGTCGTCCACCGGGCTGAGGGTGGCTGGCGCTGCAGCGCTGGATTGCTCACACGCCGACAGTTCGACTTGGCCCCACGCAATGAAACCGAAGCACACGGCCAACAGGCAGTGCACCAGGCGATTCATCAGGTTAGAGGGTTGCATCGACATGTCTAGTCACAACTCGGTCATTTTTATTACAGGCTGTATAGCAAAACACAGGCCAGCCGTTTAGGCCTTGTCGAGGACAATTATGCACCACTTTGGTGCGACTCGTCACTCGATTAACGCCAATGAGTGACATGGACCCTTGTCCTGCACACAAGTTCCACAAAACCGTGTTGTTTTGTTCAGTTCAACTTCCAAAATCCGAACAAAACGTCAGTTCACACTTGTTCACTGTACTTGCCTCCCCCATGAGACAGATAATGATGAATGTCTCACTTAGGGAGGACGACATGTTTTCAATTCGACAAATTCGCGCAGCCGCTGTGGCTTTTGCAGTATTCACAAGCATGTCGGCGCACGCCACCAACCCCGTGGATTTCGCCTTGGGCGTGGCCAGAGATTCCGTCAATTTTGGCTTGGGCGTGGCCCGCGACAGCGTAGAACTCGGCTCGGACATCGCTTATCGCGCCGTGTCCATGTTGACAACACGCGACCGGGATGACCTGCGCGACTATTGCAACAACGACATGCGGCCCTACGAAAGCCGCTACCGCCGCCGCCTGCCCCGCGATTGGGAAGAGCAAGTGTATGTGTCTGGCGAAGTGCCACCCTTCGTGTTCAACGCCGGCATTCGTGTACCCCGCAGCGCACCTGGCTTGCGTCGCCAACCCAAGAATGCAGCCGCCTTCCGCATCGAAGACAGCGTGATTCTGATCGACACACGTTCCCGCGTGGTTGTGGACGTGATCGCCCTCTAATCACGGGGTTTCCAAACTACCGACCGACGGCGTGGACATGACGACCCCCCAAGGCGTTGTGTTCTCGCTGATGCGTTGCAAGGTCTGTCCGGTGATGGGGTTCAACACCAGCAGGTCCTTGCTGCGCCCGCAGGCCGCGACGATGCGTTCGTCGTCCGGCGTGAAACTGAAGTGCCAACAACGCTCACCCACCGGAATTTCCCTTTTCAAGGCCAAGCTGTTGGCATCAAACACTTGAATGGCTTTGCCTTTGCTCAAGGCCACGTAGATCTCGCGGCCATCCCGGCTGTACGTCACGCCGTAGGGCACCTCCCCTGTAGCCACCTCTTTCACCACCTTGAACTGTTTGTCCAGAATCAGCACCTTGTTGCCATATTCCAGGGTGACCGCGTAGTGACGCCCGTCGGGCGAGCGTTTCACACCCCGGGGGCGCAAACCATACCCACTGGTGTCAATCCGTTTGATCAAACGGCCAGTTTTAATGCTGTGGACGGACACATTTTCATCGGCTTCATTGGTAACCACGATGAACCGACCGTCTGCAGAAAACTCAATGCCTTCAGTTTCAAAACCTGCTGTGATTTCCTTCAACTTCTTGCCAGTCTTGAGGTCGACAATCGCGACTTTGGCAGGCAGCTCTTTGTCATCATCCTCACGCTCGGCCTTCAAGGCTTTGGCCTCTTTGCTGCCCGGCTTGGGGGGTGGTCCACCTTTGGCTGAAGGCTCGTAAGCCACAAACGCTTTATCGCCCAGTACCCGAACAAACTCCGGGTTGACGCCCACGGGCACACGGCGCACCACCTGTCGGGTGAGAGTGTCCACAATCGCCAAGTCATTGGTTTCCTTCACCGCAACCACAAGCAAGCGGCCATCCCGGCTGATGCCCAAACCACGAGCCCCCACACCTACGTCAATGTCAGCCACCTTGTTCAAGTCGCTGGCCCGGTAAACCCCCAAAGGGCCATCCTGATGGGACACGTACACCAAGGGCTCGGTGTGCGTGGCCATCGCATTCACGCTGGTGAATGCCAAGCCGGTCAAACCCATCATCAAGGTCAACGCGGTGCTCAATTGACGGTTCATGTTCTCGTCCTCAGTCCGATTCAAATGCCAAAGGTTCAAGTTGCCGAAGTATGCGTTGCACATTCAGGCTGTGTATTTCCTGTGTTCGGTCGCGATGCTCATTCGCTGTTGTGGTGCCGTTGCCTGGCTGGCCGGCGTGCTGCCCAATCAACTCCACCTCGGTGGCACCACTTTTCAAGCCCTGCAGCAGGCTGCCCCTCAGTTCTTCAAAATACGCCAAATTGCGGCCCACCCACTGTCTGTTCAACTCACCGGTTGACGACAACAAACGGGTGTTTGCGGTGAACCTGGCCTGCAAGTTCTTCAGAAACTGAATGCGCCGCTCCACCGCGCCGTCGTACAAGTCAGGGGCATCGCTGGCTTCAACCAGAGAACCCACCCACACCAAATCCTGCGAGGGGTGATCCAACACCACGGCCTCTTCAGTTTGCACATTCGCCACAACCGTGTAACGCCACTGCGCAAAGCGGGCGTTCAACAGGCTCAAGTCGCCTTGAAGCTGCGGAAGCAGGGTTTTGGGAATCACAGGCTGAGTACCACTGATGGACGCTTCACCCATTCGTTTGGCCAGGTTGTCAATGCAACGCGGGCAACGCAGTGCCATCAATTCCGCAGTCAGCGCACCCGCCACCACCGAGTGCTCAATCCCACCGGGCCAGCATTCGGGGCAAGCTTCCGACAGGCCGATGTTGCCCAGCACGTGGTCCGGCTTGGGTTGGGAATTCAACACCCACCAAGGGCCCACGCCAAAGCGCGCTCTAATCTGTTGACCCAACAGGCGTCCAACCGAGGCCGTTACCCCCGAATCCAGAACCAACAGCCCGTCGGCCCCACCGACCACATACACCGACAGTGCAAACGACTGACCGCTGACAGGCAAACCTTGGTTGGCACAACGCCATTCCAGCACATCGGGCGTTATCTCATGCCAACACGCTTGCGCGGCCTGTGCCCCCAACGGCACAGCCCACATCCACCAGCAACCCATCAATAGCCATCGAATCATTCAAACCACACGGGGTGGAACAGTTGTTCCCCATCGTAGCGAAAACCATTCCACCCATAGTGCTTGGCTTACTTGATCAGTCAAGCTTGAACCTTGCACCCACCCAGAAAGTGCGTTGGGCACCGGGCGCGTAGAAGGTGGAGTTGATCACCGAATTGTTGTCAGCCGGCCCGAACGGACGGGCCACAAACGTACCATCAGGGCGAATGCCTGTGGCACCAAGCTGGGCAGCGTTTGCGTACTCGCGGTCGAACAGGTTGTTGATCTGCGCAAACAGCGTGGTTTTTCGATTCAGGCGGTATTCGGTGTTCAAGTCAAACACCGCATAGCCCGGTGCCTTGCCGTCACCCACGAAAAATACACCATCGGGTTGATGGGCGTTGTTTTCGTTGCCACGGGCATACGAACTGGCGGCGGCAAACATGCTGGCTCCCACCTTGAAACCCTCAACCACTTCCCACTGCGTACGAGCCTTGAACAACTTGCCGGGAATCAGGGGAATCTTGTTGCCTTTGTTGATCTGAATGTTGCCATTGGCGTCTTGAGTGCTGTTGGCTGCCCCGTTCACAGTCTCTTGGGACTGGAAAGTGGCATCCAGGAAAGTCATATTCATGCCCCAGTTGAATCGGGTTTGCTCGCCACTCAGGCCCAGCTCGACACCTTGGCGACGCGTCTGTCCAAAGTTTTTGAAGTAGCCAAAGCCAGCCGCGTTATCGGCGACAAACAACAGGTCATCTGTGTTGTCAGCGCGGAAAATGCCCGCATTCCAGCGCAGCCCTTTGCTCAGCTTGCCGTTCAAACCCAGTTCTTTGGTTTTGGTCACCACCTGCTTCAGTGCAGGGTCACCGGCCAATGCATTGGGCAGTTTGCAGGGGTTGGCAGGGTCGGCACAACCCAGCTCAATGGCGCTGGGGGTTCGGCTGCCTTCGTTGTAGCTGGCATAACCCGACCAATTGCTGGCGGGTGTGTAGCTCACGCCCACGGCAGGGTTGAACCGGCTGAAATTGTGGTCGCCGGTCAGCGAACCAGGGCCAGAACCCAGCAACAAGTCACGGTTCTTGACCTCAGTGTGGTTCAAGCGGCCAGCGGCTGTCAGGTGCCACTGGGGGCTCAGGCTCATGGTGTCTGTGCCGTAGATGCTCCAGGTGCGGGTGTGGCCTTCCAGGTTCACCCGGTTGTCCAAAGGCAGGCCAGTGTCATCAAGGTAAGTGCCATCGGCAAAGGCATTCACCCCAACCACACCCCGGTCGGGTGTCAGGTAGGCGGCCTGCTGGGTCTGAGAGTAACGCACACTGCTGAAGTCATAGGCTACACCTGCGGTCAGGTTGTGCTTGATCCCTGCTGCGTCAAAGACTGCCGACAATTGCCCGCTCACCCCACTGTTGTCCTGGTTTGTGGTGCTGCGGTTGATCAAGGCGTTGCACTTCTCAAACGGCTCATCCATCAAACCCACATTGGCGATACAGGCCCAAAATGGAAATGGGGTGTTGTTCCGGTCTTCTGCCGTGGCGGGAAACTGGCCGGTAAAGCCATTGTTGGCCAGAAACTGCCGGTTGGCGTTGCTCGCAGTCAATGCGGTGTTTCCGGTGCCTGTCAGGTAGGTATTCTGGTTCAGAGAATCGTCGTTGATGTCGCCGTTGAACGTCGTGGTCTTGATTTTTCGGTAATAGGCATTGCCACTCAACGTGAACACATCGTTCAAAGAACGGCTACCCGACAGGTTGATGAATATCGACCGATTGTCGGTTTCATCCGGTTTGGTGTAAACACTGCTGTAATTGTTTTGCAGCAGCCGGTATTCCTGCAAACCGTTGCCGGTTAGTGCGTTATCTGCCACAGCCACGGTGGCAGCAAGGTCAGTTTTTGAATCGCCCCAACCCACCTTGGTGAACAGTTGCCGAACGTCAGTGGGCGAATCGACACGCCAACCGTTGTCACGGTGTGAATTGCCCGTGATGAACCAGTGCCAGCCCTGCTGATTGTTGCCACCATGCTCAAACTCCACAGTCCGGCGGCTGTTGCTGCCCATGGTGGCCTGCACGCTGCTGCCCGCATGGGTACGGCCGTCTTTGGTGGTGATGCTGATTGCCCCACCCAAGGTGTTCAGGCCATACACGGGGTTGGAACCGGGGATCAAGTCCAGCGAAGAGAACGCGCTGCGGGGCAGCAAGTCCCAACTCACCACATCACCAAAAGGCTGGTTCAAACGTACACCGTCTACATACACGGACAGGCCCTGTGCGGTGCCCAACAAGGGCGAAGCCGTGAAGCCCCGATAATTCACATCAGGTTGATACGGGTTGTTCTGAATGTCATTGATGAACACGCTACCCAGGTTCTTGTTCAGGGTGTTCGTCAAAGTGTCACCCTGACTGTTGTTCAAGGCCTCTTTGTTCAGGCTTTGAACGTGAAATGGCAGTTTCTCGGCTTCAATCCCGATGCCCGGCAGGGGCGTGGTGCTGACCACATCCACGGAGGGCAAGGCGGCGGCCAGTTGTTCATTGGCCAGGGACAGGGTGGTGTACGCGAGAAACAGAGCGCCCACGCTGGTGGCCAGCAGGGTTTTTCGCAAAATGGGTTGTTGCGCGTGTAAGAACATAGTCATCATCAATACAAATCAAGTTGACTGCAATCAACAATCAAGAAAATGCAGGGTGCTCGTGGTGCACTGGAGGAGAACAACCACAACACACCCTGCCGCAACGACAACTTGATTCTTCCCCGCCTGCGCCACCAACAACAGGGAAGTTTTCCCGAAGTCAACAACAAACCAGCCATGCTTTGAATTCCTGTTTACACTGAGCCCATGCAACGCCGCCAAGCACCCTATGACCCAGCGAATTAAACTGCATACCCTGCTGATTAAGAAACTCTCCATGGCCCTCGGGCTGTGGGCACTGTTGTGTGCATTGCTGGTGTTCAGCCTGGGGCAACGTGATGTGAATACGGAGTTTCAAGCTGCGCAGGCTTTGGTGGACCGCATTTACGACGACATTGAACGGCACACGGGCACACGGCCCGACCCCGAAAATACACTTCGCAAAGAACTCACCGAGGAAAAAACAATTCAGGAGCAGCGTGAAACGCGGCGGGAACTCATCCTGATTGTTGCCATGCTGGTCTTGATGGGTGCAGGCAGCAGCGTTGTGGTGTGGTTGACCCTGCGTAGCGCGGTAGACCAGCCCCTGCGGCGCCTAGTGGATTGGCTCAACAGCATCAACCCCACAACCGGCCTGCCGACAGACAACGGTGCACCCCTTGATTTTCACCTGTCGGAGTTGCAGGGCATTCACACCAGTGTCCACCAACTGCTGGCCAGCCTGCACATTGAGCAGCAACGCAACCGCGATTTGCTGGCCAGGGTTGTTGAGGTCCAAGAACGCGAGCGCGCCAGCATTGCCCAGGAGTTGCATGATCAACTAGGGCAGATGCTCACCTCCATCTCGGTCAACTCGGCTTTTGTGGCCCGCAACACTCAACATCACACGTCTGAAGCCGCCCTGGCCATTCAGGACGAAGTGCAGCGCGTGATGACCTGGCTGCGCAGCTCCCTGCGGGAACTCAAACCCCATTTGCTGCTGGACATCGCTCTGCGTGACGCCATCCTCGATTTGGTGGACAACTGGTCGCGCCGAAAAGGCTGGTTTGTCGATTTTGTGTGGGACGACTCTGGAGAAGCGTTTGGCCTGTCTGAAAAAACAGCCATTTACCGGGTGGTTCAGGAAGCCTTGACGAATGTGGCCAAACACGCCGAGTCAAAAAAGGTGTTGATCTTCGGGGGGTATGATGCCGCTCGTCAGGAGTGGGTGTTGATCATCGACAATGACGAGGTGGCCGATGGCCCCATCTATGCGTCCTTGGGCCTGTCGGGTATCGCTGAGCGCGTGCAATATCTGGGTGGGCAGTTAAAAACCTCGATTTCGGACGGCCAGTTCCACTTGACCGCCCGTTTACCCTTGACCAAGGCCTGACCATGCCCCTGGACACCACTGTTCTGCTTGTGGACGACCATGCCGCTGTCCGAACCGGCTACCGCCGATTCATCGAAATGGAACATGACCTTCGGGTCGTTCACGAGGCCTCAAATGCCGAACAGGCGGTGGCCTGGCTAAACACCAACCGGGTTGATTTGGCCATCATGGACATCAGCATGCCAGGGCAAAGCGGCTTGGAGCTGATTCGGCGCGTGCGCCTCAAATGGCCGGAACTTCCAATCGTGATTTTGACCATGCACGACAGCCCGGTGGTGGCCAGCAAAGCCCTGGAACAGGGCGCGATGGGCTACGTCACCAAAAGCAGCCCGCCGGAAGAGTTGATCAATGCCCTGCGCCGGGTGCTGTCGGGTGTACGGCATGTGTCCAGTGATCTGGCGGCTGAAGTGACTCATCGCCCAAAGGCAACAGGCAGTGCGCCGCCACTGACTGATGACGTTCCGCAGGGCGGTGTGGCACCAGGTGGGCTAAGCCCCCGGGAAGTGGACATTGTGAGAATGCTTGCCGAAGGGCGAACCATCGAGCAGACGGCCGAGTCACTGGGCATCAGCTCGAAAACCGTCAGCAACAACCTGTCTCAGATTCGCCAAAAGCTGGGGGTTCAAACGGATTTCGAGCTCGCCTTTTGGGCATGGAGCCAAGGCGTGGCCCGCAAACCGCCAAGCCTTCCAGGGCAACACGCCTAAGCCCGCTACACTTTGACACACCTGTGTCAAAGTGCAACAAATCGATAATTCAAGGCTTCATGTAAGTCACGCCATATCTGGCAAACACCTTCTCAATCTCACCCGAAGCCCGCAACTCATCCATGACCACTGTCAGCCTGCGCGCCAGCTCAATGTTGTCCTTGCGGGTGGCCATACCTGCGACCCAACCTTTGGGGGGCAACGAGGTGTGGGGAATTCGGGCAACGTAAAACTGGTCACGGTTGGGCACACCTTTTAACGCGGCCTCCAGTTCTGCACGTGTGGCCATCACCGCCACCAAATTGCCTTTCACCAGTTCGGCGACGGCTTCTTGGGGGGTCTTGAAATTGTTGAGGTTATTGACGTAAGCACCACTGTCGCCGCCAGCCAGCACCACGCTGGACAGGGACGCCACCTCTGCGCCAATCTTGCGCCCGGGGGTTGCAAAGGGCTCCAGGCTGGTCAAGTCGGGCAATTCCTTGATGTTGCGGGCGATGTAAATGTCATCGCGAACATAAGGATTGAAGAACAGCACCTGGGTCTCTTTCTTCATCACGTAGTCGTCGATGGGCGCATGCATCAAAATGTCAGCCGGCGGGCCTGCCAAGTAGTGGCCACGTACCACCATGGCCCTCAAGTCGTCAGTAAACTCTTCGCCTTCATTGAAGGCACGAATCTGAACCTTCAAACCCAATTTCGCGGCCAGCAAGGTGGCAATGTCGACATCAATGCCCTTGCCCTCATGGGAATAAGGGGCCAGGTAGTTGTACACCGCCACTTTCAATACACCGGCTTTTTCAATCCGTGCCCAATCAGTCAACTCCTCTTGGGCCAAGGCAGGGTTTACAACACTCAGGCCCATCACCCCAAAAGCCAAAACACCTTTCAACAACACTCGACGCACTGCACTCATCACTCAGGTCTCCTCGATCGCGTTTGCACTTCACGCTTGTTATAACAAAAAGGCCTGCTCAACCAACTGGGCTGACAGGCCTGATACCGCCAAGGCGTTATGCCTTATTCGTACTTTCGGGTTTCAATGTAAGACTTGATGGCCCAAATGGCTTCTTGGGACAAAATGCCTGCAAATGCGGGCATGTAAACGCGCCCATCACGCACCTTGCCACCCAACACGGAGTTCCGGTAATACGAATCCAGTTCAACCTGACACTGCTTTTTCTTGTTGGCATTTACTGTGGCGCATTCGTCGTTCAGCTTGCGCAAGTCAGGGGAAACGCCACCGCTGATGGCTTCCAAACCATGGCAACGCGCACAATTCTGGTTGTAGGCAGAACTGCCCACACGAATGGCCTCTTTGTCGCCCACGTAAGGGTTGCTGTCCAAAATGCCGTCGCCCAGCGGACGCAAGGTTGACACATCCACCACCTGGGGTGTCACGTCACCATGCGCAAGCACCGCGCCAACGCTGGCCAACAACGCCGTGGCCACCACCAATCGTTTAATCAACATCCTCAACTCCTGTTATGGTTTCAAATTCATCACCGCACAGACCCAGCAAGCCCTGTGCCAACCGTCAGGAGCGAAATTGTGTCAAGGCCAGCCTCAGGCCTCATGACACTTAATTTCAAAGACATGTCGATCCATTTTGTGCTAGTTTTACTGCTAGGGTGTTTCAAGTTGACACACCTTCTGACAGGCTGGCACATCGTTTGCTTCAGGTCAGTACAGACCCTTCAGCGCAGACTGAAGTCGAAGGCCCACAGAGGCTTGGTCGCATAAGAATTACAAATAAAAAAAATGAGCAACTGAGGAGACATGGATGTCAACCAACTCGGGTAAAACCACCGGAGTCATCTCTTCCAAAGCACAAGCGCTGGAACTGATCGATCCGGAAGCGGAAGGTCACATTGAATTCATCCGGCGAGCGCACCAGCGTTCCGTCGCTGCTGGCTTGGATGCCAGCACGAAAGTTGACCTCGATCCCCTGTGTTCCAGCAATCTGCGCGACCTGATCGACAAGAACCTGCAGCTGCGTTCTTGCGCCCTGCCGTTCATGGAAACGCTGTATGAGCAGGTGATCAACACTCACAGCATGGTGCTGTTGACCGATGCCAGCGGTACCATCATTGAGTCCTTGGGTGATGACGACTTCCTGATCAAAGCGCAAAAAGTGGCGCTTCAACCCGGTGTGACCTGGAGTGAGAACAGCAAAGGCACCAACGCCATCGGCACTGCGTTGATTGAAGAACTGCCTACCGTGGTTCATGGGTCCGACCATTACCTGGACGTGAACCGTTTCCTGACCTGCTCGGCTGCCCCTATTTTTGATCCACTGGGTGTACCCATCGGCGTGCTGGACGTAACCGGCGACTACCGCAGCTACCACCGCCACACCATGGGTTTGGTGCGTATGTCGGCGCAGATGATTGAGAACCATCTGTTCAACACCTCTTTTCAAGACGCGATCATCGTTCACTTCCACCAACGTGGCGAGTTCCTGGGGTCCGTCGTTGAAGGCGCGGCAGCATTCTCACCCGTGGGGAAATTTCTTGCGGCCAACAGGGCGGCCATGGTGCAGTTTGGCATGTCCAATAACGCGCTGAAATCACACACTTTCAGCTCCCTGTTTGGCATGCCCATTTCGGCCTTGGTCGACCATTACCGCACCACCAACCCGATGCCCCTGACCCTGTGCCTGCACAACGGCAATCAGGTCACTGCCAGGGCCAGTTTGGGGTCGGTCGGACGCGGGCGTATTTTCGACTCAGTGGGTTTGGTCAAACAGGGGCAGGAGCCCACTTCTTTGCTGGGCGGCGCACCCAGTCAGGCTCAGAAAACCAACCAAGCCCTGCAAAAGAATCGACACCTGTCCAGCCTGAAATATTTGAACACCGGCGACCCACAAGTGGCCAAAGTCATCGACAAAGTGGGCAAGGTCATCGACAAAGATATTCCCATACTGATTCTGGGCGAAACCGGGACAGGCAAGGAAATTCTGGCGCAGGCCATACACAATGACTCCCCCCGCAGCGAACATCCGTTTGTAGCGGTCAACTGCGCATCAATACCGGAAACCCTCATTGAATCAGAGCTGTTTGGGTATGAGGACGGCGCGTTCACCGGCGCTAAAAAGAAAGGCGCACAAGGCAAAATTCTGGCAGCCAACGGGGGCACCCTGTTTCTGGACGAGATTGGCGACATGCCCATCTCCCTTCAGGCGCGCTTGCTTCGCGTGCTGCAGGAACGTGTCGTTACCCCCTTGGGCAGTCAAAAAAGTATCCCCGTGAATCTGCAAGTGATTTGCGCCACCCACCGCAATTTGCGGGAATGTATTGCAGCGGGCTCCTTCAGGGAAGACTTGTACTATCGCCTTCACGGTTTGGTGGTCAAGCTGCCGGCGCTGCGCGAGCGTTCGGACATCGGCAAAATTGTGCAACGCATTCTCGAGAACGAGAGCCACAACCCGCACATACGAATTTCCAGCGATGTGCTGCAGGCCTTCGAGTCCCATTATTGGCCAGGCAACATCCGGCAACTCACCAATATTCTGCGAACAGCCAGCGTGATGGCCGATGAACGGGAGGTGATTGAATGGGAACACCTGCCCGATGATTTTCATGATGAATGGCAGGCACTGTCTGGGCAACGCGCCCATGGCGCCGCATTCGCCGAAACCGACGTGGTGCCCCCCACCCAGGACACACCACACATACCCGCTGAAGACTGCGTGCCCCCCAGCACACGTCCAGCCGTGAACTTCCAAGTCAAAGGCCGCCTGAGCGGCATGGATGTCCAAGCCCCCGCACTTCAAAGCGGACCACGCACACGGCAATCTGTTCGGGCTGATCAACACAACGGCCAGCAGGGCAACCGTCCACCACTGTTCCAAGTTCGCGTGCACGGACAGGCTGCAAACCCGGCGACCAAAGCCTTCAGTCAATCAACACTCACCAGCTCACGAGGTTCTGTGGCTTCGTCCCCGGCCCGCCAAAATCTGGATCAAACCTTCAGCCGTTTCAGGGAAAATCGGTTTGACGCGGCATTTCAGCCCGGGCAGGACGCGTCAGATACGCGGCGGGGCAACACTCAGCCGATGAACCAAACAGGCCATGCCTTGCCACAAAGTATGTCCCGGGGCATGCACAGCGAGCCTTCCACCTTGTCGGGCTATCGCAATATGCACGATGCCCGTGCCCATGGATACCTGGGGGCACGGCAACAACTTCCCCGCGAGTTGAGTGAACAGCCGATCAATCTGGACGATCTGGAAAGCCGCGCCATTCAGGAAGCACTGGAAACCTGTCGAGGCAACGTCAGCGCCGCAGCCCGCATGCTGGGAATTTCCCGCAACACGATCTACCGTCGCCTCAACGCCAAGTAACGCTCGGCCAAACGCATTGGCCACAACGACCGAACCGATCGTGATTGACTTCACGATCGGTTTTTTCATTTCATGAAGTGATTGCTGTTCAGTGCTGTCACAACGCTGAAACACTTGCACCGATCACCTGCACCAGCCCAATACATCGTTGTTGCAAAGCGGCCCGCCCAACGCTGCAGCCCAGACACACGGCGCATATCTTCTTCACGATATCCTTATTAATCAATGCCTTACGTGCTGGCATAGCTCTTGCCCTATCCCCTCCAAGTTTCCAGGAAGCACAAGGAAGCGATCTTAGAAGACCACAAGCAACACGTTAAAAACTAGAACTGGAGGGTTGATCTTATGATCAGCAAAAAACTGGTAGCGGCGTCCATCCTGGCCGCCATGGGTACATCATCCGCTTACGCTTTGGACCCCATCAAGGTCGGTCAATGGGACCTGACACTGTCCGGATCCGTGAACGGTTATTACACTCAAACAAAATGTGACCAAGCTGGCGTTGCAGCGTCCGGCACCTTGGGCGGTCTGCTGACCCCCTGCGGCGGCGTGGCTAATTCACAAAGCGCAGCCAACGTTCAAAACGGCTTGCTGCCTGGCTTCCTGGTGTTTACAGCTGCCACCAAACAAAACGGTTACGACCTGAAAGGCGTGATCTCCATCGACCCCGGTACAACCAACTCGGCCAACAATGGCTTGGCACAAACTGTCGGTGACAACCGCCGTGTGTATCTGACCGTCGGCACCGACTCCATGGGCACATTCAAGATTGGCCGTGACATCGGTATGTTTGGTCAGAATGCCATTCTGAACGACATGTCGCTGCTGGCCGTGGGTGGCGGTGCTGGCCTGAATGGTGCCATCAACACCACACTGGGCTCAATCGGCTCTGGCTACATCTACACCGAATTCCAGCCCCAAGTCAGCTACACATCGCCCAACATGGGTGGTCTTCAGTTGAGCGCCGGTATTTTCCAGCCACGCCGTCCTTTGGAAAACAACACTGGCGCCTTTGCCAACGAAACCAACTCCCCTGCCCTGCAAGCCATGGCCACCTACACAGTTGGCTCGGCCAAACTGTGGGGTGCTTTGATCAACCAGAAAGTGAAAGCCAACGCCGCGGGCGTTCGTGACTTGGACACCTCCGGCTACGAAGCGGGCGGTACCATTGGTTTCGGCGCACTGCAACTGACCGGTAACTACTTCAGCGGTTCTGGCCTGGGCACCGGCATTATCGGCGTGGGCGGCTTTGACAGCGCAGGCAACAAGCGTGACTCCGACGGCTACCTTGCACAAGCCACGTACAAGATCGGCGACACCAAGCTGGGCATCAACTACGGTGAGTCCCAACTGGACCGCACTTCCGCAGACACCGCTGCGACCAACCCAACTGACATGCTGAAAACCAACAAGCAAGCTGTTCTGGGTGTTTATCACAACCTGACCCCCAGCCTGACCATTGCGGCTGAATACATTGACCAGAAGCAGGACTACCAGTTCGGCGCACGTCAATCCAAATCCAACACATTCGCTGTTGGCGCAATTCTGTTCTTCTAATCACCCGCTACCCTCCGTAGGTGATTATCTGAAGGCGCAGACCCACAAGGTCTGCGCCTTTTTCATGTCCACTGTGTCACGTTGACACACCTGGCAACACACGACCGGCAAGGCACAGCTTTTGCATTAACCCCCATGAACCCGTCATTGAGGCACCTGACCTCAAACCCGGGAACAACTCAGAGCCTGTCTTTGAGGCAGGTTTTTCATCAAAAGCACTTGGAGGAATCATCATGCAATGGACCACACCGTCTTTCGTAGACATGCGTTTCGGCTTCGAAATCACCATGTACATCGCCAACCGTTGAACAACGGTTGACAGGGCCCCGGTACATTCATCAAGAACGTCCGGGGCTTTTTTCTGCGACCCAAAGCACATCACATGAAAATCAAAGTACTGGGTTCCGCAGCAGGCGGAGGTTTCCCCCAATGGAACTGCAACTGCACCAATTGCCAGTCTGTGCGCGCCGGCAAACCGGGCTACCGGGCACGGACACAATCATCGATTGCCATTTCCGATGGCAGTGAGAACTGGATTCTGGTGAACGCTTCACCGGACCTTTTGTCCCAAATCAAATCCACACCTGACCTGCAACCGAACCGCAATCCCCGGGACTCCGGCATCGCTGCTGTCATCCTCATGGACGCCCAGATCGATCACACCACGGGCCTGTTGATGATGCGCGAGAGCAAGACGCCGATGCGCCTGTACACCACGGCCGCAGTGTGGGAGGACCTGACGACCGGGCTGCCTTTGGTACCCACCCTCAGCTTCTATTGCGGTGTTCAGTGGACCCCGCTAACCACCGACCCCAGCGATGGCTTTGTCATCAGCCCGCTGGACAGTATCAGGATCAAATCCATCCCCTTGGTCAGCAAGGCACCGCCTTACTCCCCCAACCGCTACACGCAACGGGTGGGCGACAACATCGGCTTGATGATCGAAGACCTGCGCACGGGCAAAAAGGTGTTTTACGCGCCGGGCCTGGGTGAACTGACCGACAACATCATGCCCTTCATGCACGAGGCTGATGTACTGATGGTGGACGGCACCTTCTGGACTGAAGATGAAATGATCACCCAAGGGTTTTCGAAAAAGCAGGCGGCCGACATGGGCCACCTGCCGCAAACCGACAAACCCAATGTGCCGGGCAGCGGCATGATCAACCAGCTCAAGCAGTTCGGCAACAAACGCAAGGTGCTGATCCACATCAACAACACCAACCCCATTCTCAACGAGCTGGGGCCCGAGCGTGCAGCGCTGAATGCGGAGCAAATCGAAGTCAGCTACGACGGCATGGAGATCCTTGCATGAACAAGGCATGGACCCATGCGGAGTTTGAAGCCCAGCTTCGGGCCAAAGGCGACCGGTACCACATTCATCACCCCTTCAATGTGAAGATGCGTCAGGGCGAACTGAGCCCGGACCAACTGCGCGGCTGGGTCATGAACCGGTTTTACTATCAGGTCATGATTCCCCAGAAAGATGCGGCCATCATGGCCAATTGCGATTGCAGAGACACCCGTCGCCGCTGGATCCAGCGCATCATCGACCACGACGGCTGGGGCGACAACGCTGGTGGTATAGAAGCCTGGAGCCGACTGGGCCAGGCTGTGGGCGTTGACCGGGATTACCTGTGGAGCCTGAAGGGCGTGCTGCCGGGTGTGAAATTCGCGGTCGACGCGTATGTGAACTTTGCGCGTCGTGCCCCTTGGCAAGAAGCCGTGTGCTCATCGCTGACCGAAATGTTCGCCCCGGAAATCCACAAAGAGCGTTTGGCCAACTGGCCCCGCGACTACACCTGGGTGGCCCCTGAAGGCCTGCAGTATTTCCGCTCCCGCATCAGCTTGGCTGAGCGTGACGTTGAACATGGCCTTGAAGTCACGCTAAATCACTTCACCACCCGCACTGAGCAGGAACGCGCACTGGATATTCTGCAATTCAAACTGGATGTGCTGTGGAGCATGTCTGACGCCATAGCTGCTGCCTACCCCGATGCACCCAACCACGCCAGGAGTGCTGCATGAACACCGAACTCGCCATACCTCACAAGCCCGCGCTGAACCCCTTGTTCAGAATGCAATACGAGACAGCCCAAAAAAGCCATGTGCTGCTTTACCCGGAGGGCATGGTCAAACTCAACGACTCTGCCAGCCAGATTCTGCTGCTTTGTGACGGCTCACGCACAGTCGATGAAATTGTCAACGAACTGGAACGCAAATTCGGCCTGAGCAACCTGGGGCCAGACATCACCCACATGCTGGCGGAAAGCACACGCCGCAACTGGTTGATTGACGCCTGAAGGAAACCGCGCAGCATGTCTGAAGCCCTGAGCCCGATGGGGCCACCCCCGCCGCTGTGGCTGTTGGCTGAGCTGACTTACCGCTGCCCCTTGCACTGTGTGTTTTGCTACAACCCGGTGGACTACACCGCCCAAAGCAACGAACTTGGCACCGCCGAGTGGAAAAGCACCATCAAACAAGCCCGCGAACTTGGGGCTGTGCAATTGGGCTTTTCTGGTGGCGAACCCCTGCTGCGCGATGACCTGGAAGAACTCGTCGCCTATGGGCATGAACTGGGTTATTACACCAACCTCATCACCTCGGGCATCGGCTTAAAACCTGCACGCCTTCAAGCCTTGAAAGCAGCAGGACTGGATCACATTCAGGTCAGTTTTCAGGACGCCACACAAGCTGCGAATGATGCACTGTCCGACACCAAAACTTTCGCAAAGAAGCTGGAGATTGTTCAGGCTGTGAAAGCGGCAGGTTGGCCCATGGTGTTGAACGTGGTGCTGCACCGCCTGAACCTGGACCACATTGATGCCATCATCGAACTGGCCGAGAAACTGGGTGTGGAGTACCTGGAATTGGCCAACACCCAGTATTACGGCTGGGCGTATCAAAACAAGGCAGCCCTGATTCCCACCCATGAACAGCTTCGCCACGCCGAGGCCAGGGTTCAGGCTTGGCGCGAGAAACTGGGCAACACCATGAAACTGCTGTTTGTGGTGCCCGACTATTTCGAGTCCACCCCCAAGCCCTGCATGAGCGGCTGGGGCAATGTGTTTCTCTCCATTGCGCCGGACGGCACAGCCCTGCCCTGCCAAGCAGCGCGTATGCTGCCTGGCATAGCCTTCCCCAATGTGCGTACCCACAGCGTCAAAGACATCTGGACCCAATCCGACGGGTTCCAGCGCTACCGGGGCGATGCCTGGATGAAAGAGCCCTGCCGCACTTGCCCCGACAAAAGCAAGGACTATGGCGGCTGCCGTTGCCAAGCCTACCTCATCACAGGCGATGCCACTGAAGCCGACCCGGTGTGCCACAAGTCGCCCCACCACAACACCGTGATTGGCTTTGTGGACAAAGCTCAAGCCCTAAGCCCAAGCACCACGGCGTACAAAGTACAAAAACCGGAACACCAAGCCTTGGCTGCTCACGCTGAAGTGCCTGTGGTGTGGTACCGGAACGACTCCAACTCCCGCCACCTCAGCAAAGCGTAAGCCTGCCGCCCCCGTGTCAACCATTGCCCCTTCCCCACCGCTGCTGGCCTGCCAAGAATTGGCGTATGCGTGGGGGGAATGCACCGCGCTGAACAAGGTGTCACTCAACCTGAATGCGGGGCAGCTCACCGGCCTGTTGGGCCCCAATGGGGCAGGCAAAACCACCTTGATCAGCCTGTTGGCCGGGCTGCTTCAACCCGCCTCCGGCACCATTTGGCTTGGGGGTGAAGCCCTGAACCAACTGGGCCCCGTGGCTCGGACCCGCATGGGTTTTGTGTTTCAGTCCGTCTCGCTGGACCGGTTCATGACTGTGCAGGACAACCTCCACTTCGCCGGCGGCCTTCAAGGCATGGGCCGAGAAGCGTGCAGCCAGCGTATTGCGGCGCTGAACAGCGTGTTCCCTCTGGCCCCCTTGTTGAAACGCTCCGTGGCCTCGCTCTCGGGCGGTCAACGCAGGCTGGTGGACATAGCCAGGGCCCTCATGCACAACCCCGCCCTGCTGGTGCTGGATGAACCGACCACGGCGCTGGACGTACCGTCCAAACACACCGTGTGGCAAACCTTGAACCGCCTGAAATGCGACACCGGGCTGACCATTCTGGTGGCCACCCACCTGATGGACGAAGCCAGCACCTGCGATCAAGTGGTGTTCCTGCGCGAAGGCGCTGTGCAATGGAGTGGCACCCCGGAACAGGCCTTGGACCAACTGCCCGACCAGCGCATGACCACCACACGCCACGCCACACTGGCCGACTGGTTTGTCTGGGCCATGCAACAAGGCAAACCGTTATGATCGCCACCTTCTATCGCGCGGTGCTGCTGCGCGACCTGCGCAAACTGTTGCGGCAACGGGACCGGCTGGCCTCGGCCATGGTTCGCCCGCTTTTGTGGCTGTGGGTCATTGGCGGCGGCATGCAGGCCTTGGCTGGGGGTGACTACAGCACCCGTTTGCTGCCCGGCATCCTGGCCATGACCATTCTTTTCGGTGCCATGGTGGGGGGCCTGTCGATTGCGCTGGACAAAGATGCGGGCACCATGCGCCTGCTCGTCACTGCACCCGTGCATGCATTTCATGTCCTGTTGTCCAAAACCCTGGCAGCAACAATCGCTGGCATGGTCCACGCTGGGCTGTTGGGTGTCGTGCTGTTGGGCTTGGAAGGCCTAAATCTGGCCCTGCAACCACTTGGGTTGTCCCTAGACGCATGGTTGGCCTGGGTGGGCCACTTGAGCATTCCAGACGCTGCCACACTGCTGTCGGCCGCCGTGCTGTGTGCCTTCAGTTGCGCCAGCCTTGGGGTGTTGTGCGGGGTATTCACCCGCAGTCTGGATGGCTTTGCGGTGATGATGAACTTTGTCATCTTCCCGGTGTTCTTCTTCAGTGGTGCCTTGTACCCCACGCAGAGCATGCCCGGCTTGGCCAGGGTGATGGCCCAAGCTAACCCCTTCACCTACGGGGTGGACCTCATGCGCCATGCCTTCAACAGCCACGGAGAATACGGTGTGGCGTGGTCCATGGGCATTCTGTTGGCCAGCGGCCCACTGCTGCTGGCTTTGGCCTACTGGCGCTATCGCCAGGGGGGCGCTGCGGTCCCCCTGCAACACGGATGAAGCGCATCGCAGCACAAGTTACACACAACACCAAAACCAGAACAGAAGCGTAATTACCCCCCATTCTCTGGTCTCGTGATGTCGCGAGGCCTCTTTACAATCGGCCGCATTACACCACCATCCCAAAGAGGACACCATGCGCCGATTCCCAACCCGTACCCTACCCGCCGCTGTGGCCTTGCTGTGCGCCCAAAGCGCTGCGCAAGCCGCTGGCTTTGCCCTGCTTGAACAGAATGCAAGTGGGGCGGGTGTGGCCTTCGCTGGCAAAGCAGCCCTGGGAGAAGACGCCAGTGCCGCTTGGTACAACCCAGCCTCCACCAGCCGTCTCAAAGAACGTCAATTGGTGCTGGGGGCACACATTGTGGACTTGAATGCCGATTTCAACGCCACCAGCAGCACGCCCCCACCCGGTCGGCCTGCAGGCTCGGCCCAAAGCGGCTTTGGCGACATGGGCTACATCCCCAACTTCCATGCCGTACTCCCTTACAACAGCAGCGTGAATTTCGCCCTGTCGGTGACCGCCCCCTTCGGCCTGAAAACCGACTATGCACCCGACTGGGCAGGCCGCTTTCAAGGCGTTACCTCCGACATCAAATCACTGAACATCAACCCCTCAGTGTCGTGGCAAGTCAATGATGGCTGGTCCGTCGGGGCCGGTATATCCGCCCAGAAGCTGGATGCCAAGCTGACCTCAGTCGTCAACTTCACACCCTTTGGCGGCACAGAGGGACTCACTTCCATTGAAGGTGCGGGCTGGGGCTATGGCTTCAACCTGGGTGTGTTGGGCCAACTCACCCCTGACACCCGCGTTGGCGTGGCTTATCGCTCCTCTATCGAGCATGACCTGGAAGGCAACGTCACCTTCAACAACGTACCCGCCCCCGTGGCTGCCGTATTTTCCAACAGCGCGCTGACCTCCAAAATCCGCCTGCCTGCCAGTTTCGCCGTGTCCAGCGTGACCCGCCTTGATCCGAAATGGCAACTGCTCACCGACGCCACGTGGACCGAGTGGAGCACCATTCAGCAATTGGACTTCCAGCGTAACAATGCAGGCCCCGCTGCCGCCCCGCTGACCGTGCAGGACTATGCGTGGAAAAACAGCTGGCGCTTCGCGGTGGGTGGCATCTACAAGTACAGCGACCGTGTGAATCTCAAAGGCGGGCTTGCCTACGATCTGTCACCCGTGCCTGACGAGCGCCGCGCAGTCCGCCTTCCCGACGAGGACCGTTACACCCTGGCCGTGGGTTCCCAATACCTGATCGACCGGAAAACCACGGTGGACGTGGCACTTCAGTTCATTAAACCCAAGAATGCAAACGTGAACCGAACCGAAGGCAACGCAGCCGCCGGCCAGCAAAGCAGCATCACTGGCCAAGCCGATGGCCAAGCGGTGATTCTGTCCGCACAAGTGGCGTACAAGTTCTAAATCGCGCCCCAATGCGTGTCAGGCTCAGCATTTGAGCCTGCAGCCATGACGGCCCCTGCGTGGGGCCGTATCAT
The DNA here is from genome assembly GCF_046297615.1 of Limnobacter sp. Taxonomy (GTDB): domain Bacteria; phylum Pseudomonadota; class Gammaproteobacteria; order Burkholderiales; family Burkholderiaceae_B; genus Limnobacter. The sequence continues at coordinate 86,278 of NZ_JBKBHM010000005.1, forward strand.
GGAGTTTTACTCAGGATTGCGCATGGACTCACCCTCGGGCAAGGCCCTCGGCCTGCGAACGCCCACACTGCGCTGGCAGGTGCTGTGTGCAGGCATCTGCGCCCTGTTGCTGACCATCGGCATCTCCCGTTTCGCTTACACCCCGCTGTTGCCCATCATGCGCAACGAAGCTGGCCTGTCTTACCTCGCAGGCGGCTGGCTGGCCACCTTCAATTATGTGGGCTACATCGCCGGGGCCCTGCTGGCGGCCACCACGGCCAAGCTCAGTGCCAAATACCTCTATTACCGGGTTGGTTTGGTGCTGGGCGTACTCAGCACCTTGGGCATGGCCATGACGACTGACCCGGTGATTTGGTCCGCACTGCGTTTTCTGGGTGGACTGTCCAGCACAGCCGGGATGTTGCTGGCCTCCGGGCTGGTGTTGAACTGGCTGATGCGCCATCAACACAAACCGGAGTTGGGCCTGCACTTCGCCGGGGTTGGGCTGGGCATCATGCTGTCCGGGGCTGCCGTGGCCCTGATGGCCCCGTTCTTGGCCTGGGACGAACAATGGTGGGCGTTCGGCCTCTTGGCCGCCCTCATTTTTCTGCCCGCCTGGTTCTGGATGCCCGTACCACAAGCCCTGTCCACTCAGGCTCAAGCCATGAGCCTGAAACCCCCAAGCGACCGCACCATGAACCTGATGGTGGCCACCTACTTTTGCGCAGGCTTTGGCTATGTGCTCAGTGCCACCTTCATTGTGGCCATCCTTGAAAAACTGCCCCTGCTGACCGGGCGTGGCAGTTGGGTGTGGGTCATTGTCGGCCTGGCAGCCGCGCCGTCCAGCTTTGCCTGGGATCGCATTGCGCGCAACACCGGCGTCGTTGGCGCATTGATCATCGCGTACCTGCTGCAAATTGTGTCCATTGTCTTGCCAGTGCTGACCGAACACGCCGGTTTGAACATTCTCAGCGCAGTGCTGTTTGGCGGCACCTTTGTCGGCATTGTCAGCCTGACGCTCACGCAGGTTGGGCGCTTCTTCCCGGCCAACCCCGCCAAAGCCATGGCGAAGTTAACCCTCAGCTACGGTGTGGCGCAAATTGCAGCGCCTGCCATGGCCGGTTACATTGCAGCGGCATCGGGCAGCTATTCAGGTTCATTGGAAGTGGCCACGGTGGTGATGCTGCTGGGCACAGGCCTGCTCATCCCCCTGTACCTCGACGAGCGCGCCCACAGGGCCACCTAAAAAAAAGCCCGGCACAAGGCCGGGCACAAAAGACGCATTCGTTCAGGAGACTTACATCCCGCCACAATTTCATCAGCACCCAATCATTGCTGACAAAATTCCCAAGGAGCAGAAAATGCAATCACGTTTGCGTCAATCAAGTTCCCTGCGGAGCAGGCAAGAAACTCGGGGGTGAAACATTCAACACCGTTTGCTGCAACGGCCCAGGCAACCCCAAGCCGCTGCAACAGTTACACCAACCGATTACTTACCGGCCAGCTTGAACACCCACACGGAACCGCCTTGCTCAAGGTAGTTCACGCGCTTGGCGACGTCACCGCCCCACAGGGGAACAGCACCGCCCCAGCCAGACACGACAGCCACGTACTGCTCGCCATCCTTGCCTTTCCAGGTCACGGGTGGCGCAACCACGCCAGAACCTGTCTGGAATTTCCACACTTCTTTACCAGTCTTGGCATCAGCGGCTTTCAAGAAGCCCTCAGGCGTACCCCAGAACACCAGGTTGCCGCCAGTGGCCAACACACCGCCCCACAGAGGCGCGTTGTTGGTGATTTCCCACTCGATCTTGCCGGTCTTGGGGTTCATCGCGCGCAGGGCACCGATGTAATCGAAACCTGGCAAAGTCTTGATGGTGAAACCAGCGCCCAGGTAAGCCGCGCCTTTCTTGTAGGTGATGGGCTCGTTCCAGATTTCCATGCCCCACTCGTTGGCGGGTACGTAGAACAGGCCGCTGTCGGGGCTGTACGCCATGGGCATCTGGTTTTTGCCACCCAGGAATGAAGGCGCAGAGAACACCACTTCACCCTTCTTGCCATCTTTGGCTGTGGGGTCGCCAGGGCGGTTGGCTGGGTCGAAAATCGGACGGCCTGTTTTCAGGTCCACGCCTTTGGCCCAGGTGATTTTCTTCACGAAGGGGAATGCGTTTTCCAGTTTGCCGGTTGTGGCGTCGTTCACATAGAAGAAGCCGTTGCGGTCAGCCTTGCCACCCAGACGCTTGCCGTTCATGTCGAAAGTCACGAACTCGTTCACACCGTCGTAATCCCAACCATCGTTGGGGGTGCCTTGGTAGTGCCACTTGATCTGGCCTGTCTTGACATCGATCGCAACGGTCGATGTGGAGAACAGGTTGTCGCCTGGGCGAGTATGGCTGTTCCAGGGTGCGGGGTTGCCAGTACCGAAGTAAGCCAGGCCGGTTTTGCTGTCGTAGGTGCCGCCCAACCAGGTGGCTGCACCACCGGTCTTCCAGAGGTCGCCTTTCCAGGTGGCGTTGGTGGTGCCGGAAATGCCGTTTTCAATGGCCTTGCCGTCCTTGTCGTACTTGTAACCCATGTGGCCTTCAACGGTGGGGCGCAGCCACACCAGTTGGCCAGTTTTCGCATCGCGGGCTTCCACACGGCCAACCACGCCGAATTCACCACCGGACACACCGGTCAGCACCAAGCCATTGGCGATGATGGGCGCGGCTGTGTTGGAGTAACCAGCGGCGTAGTCGTCAATCTTTTCTTTCCAGACCACCTTGCCGCTGTCTTGGTCCAAAGCAACCAGTTGCGCATCCAGGGTCGAGAAAATAACCAGGTTGTCATACAGGGCAGCACCGCGGTTCACCACGTCGCAGCAAGGCATGATGCCTTCGGGCAGACGGTGCTCGTACTTCCACAGCTTCTCACCAGTCTGTGCGTTCAGCGCGTAAATGCGGCTGTACGACGCAGTCACGAACATCTTGCCGTTGTGAATCACAGGCTGGCTTTCCTGGCCGCGCTGCTTTTCACCACCGAAGGAGAAAGACCAGGCAGGCACCAGGTTTTTCACGTTGGAAGTGTTGATCTGCTTGAGCGGGCTGTAACGCTGGCCCTCTGTGCCCATGCCCCAAGACAAAATGTCTTCAGTGGACTTGGCATCGTTTTGAATCATGGCGTCGGTCACGGGTGCGGCCATCACCATTGCAGGCGCGGCCAACGTGGCAGCCACCATTGCGCTCAGTAGAGTTTTGCGCATTTTGAAATTCTCCTCTCTTCGTCGTTGCTTTCTTGAGGTTCTCCGCCCCGATTGCAGTTCCGGGCGACCCGAAAGGGGTAGCGCAAGCTTCATGCCAACCTGAAAGAATCCTCTAATTCAATTTTTTTCATCGATTTTTCAACAACTTGCAAAATCAACAAAAAAGCCCCTCGTCGGAGGGGCTTCGGGGCTTCACAATACTTAAACAGTCGTCACGCCGGGGCAGTTGCACTGTTGCTGCTGTTGCACCCTGTACCAAAGTGCAACACCACGATGCTCAACGAAACACGCCGATCGCCGCCTTCTCATAACGCGGGTACAGGGTCGTCACATTGCGATAAAACTCGGCCGGGTAAGCCGCGAATTGCCGAAACCGCTCCGGCGCCCCAGCCTGCATCACCTCATTCATCTCCAGCCCCTGTGCAGCCGCATCGGTCAACGTGCGGTCTAACCACTTCAGATAATCCAGCGTCTGGTCAATGGCAACGGTGCCCAGCGTCAGTGTGCCGTGGCTGGGAATCACCCAGCGAGGGCTCAAGCGCTTCAGGGTCTCAAGGCTGTCCATCCAAGGCTTCAAATCCGCATGCGGGGTGGTCACAATCCGGTTGTAAAACACCAGGCCACCAGCCCACAACACGCCGGTGTCGGGGTCGTGGATCACCAGGTCTGAAGCGGTGTGCCCCTTCAACTCAAGCACCTTCACTGGCCTGCCCGCCAAATCGCGGGTTTGTGCAGCATCCATGGGTTGCGCAGGCACCACGGTCTGTGTGCCGCTCATCCAGTCGCCACACAAACGGAACAGATTGTCCTCGTAAGCCTTGCCCTCGGCTTGAATACCGGTTCGGGTCAAGGCTGTGGCTGTCAAAGTGTTGGCGCTGTAGGCCTGATTGCCCATGAAATAGTCGGGGTGCAAATTCAAGGCAAGTACCTGCTTGATGGGCAAACCGCCAGACACTGCATCAATCAGTGCCCTCTGCTGCTCGCCATACCGGCGCGACACCCCGGTGTTGACCACCACCACCTGGCCATTGGCCACCAGAAAACCGGTGTTGATGATGTTGCACCCATTGGCGCGCGAAAAATCATCATTCGCACCGGGTATCAAATGCCAACCGCCGCCCAAAGGGTAAGCCTTCAAACCATAGCTCAACGTGGCCACATTGGGCACCGGGGCCTGGGGGGCTGCTGCACTGCTTGCCTGCAGCCAAGCAACCAGGCTCAGCAACAGCACACATGTTTTTTTAACCGCATTCAACGTCATCTCAATTCCCCACCTTGGCATTGATTCGGTTGCCATTGTTGTCGCGGCCTTGCAGGCTCATAGGCCCTTTGGGTGGCTGGTCGAAATCAAAGGAGAACAAGGGGTTTTCTGAAATAGGCTCGAAGGGATACAAGCGGGCCAGCACTGCCTTGTCGCCGTCTTGCAGAACCAATTCTTCAATGTAAAACGCAGGAATGCCCGACACCAAGCCAGTGTCCATCGGGTGGGACACCTGCACGCGCAGGCGCGTGTCGCGGCGGCTGGCCTTCTCATCAAACACCCGGCTGGCCACCTTGTTCAATGTTTGCGGCCATGAACCATCGGCGCGTGTGGCACCGGGCACCGTGCAACCGCCGCCAGACGCTTCAATGAATGCATAGCCGACATGCCACACGCCATCAGGCGTTAATGCAGCAACACGAATCGGGCTGGCCTGCTCCAGCTTGAACCGGAAATTCAGGCTGGGTTTGGCACGGCCGGGAATGAACTCAAGTACCTTGCGTATGGGGTTACGGTCCACCAGCACCACAATTTTTTCAACCCGGCCTAACGCCGATGCATCAAAAGACACGGGCACGTTCATCGCATCTTCAGCAAACAAAGGCACTGTCACTTTGATGCGTGCGTCAAACTCAGTGGTCGCATTGGACTCAAAAAACTGCCGCTTCAGGTCGGGCCATTGCATGGACCCCAAAGGGTCACCACCCGTCAAAGTATCCGACGCAGCACTGTGGCCCACAGCCAACGCCATGGTGGTCAATGCGGTGCAACACAGCACCCCCACCCCGGCCCTCACAATCTTACCCACTGCCATCCACTGCATCACCTGCTCCTCACTGCCGAATAGTTGTTTGTTGTGCTGTGTGGCAAGCAATCCATGTGCCTATAATCATTCATGCTTTATTTGAAAACATCCGCCCACTGGAAAACAGACGATGGGCAGGTCGTCGACCTGGACAGTCGCCTGCTGGCCACCCTCAAAGCCATTGGCCAACAGGGCTCACTGACCCGCGCCAGCGCCGACCTCGGCGTGAGCTATCGCACACTGTGGAGCCAGGTCCAGCACTACAACACCCTGCTGGGGCAAGACCTCATCGCCACCCAAGGCCGGGCGGGCGCAACCCTCACCCCACTGGGCCATCAAATTCTCTGGATGGTGGAACAAGGCCAGGTGCGTGCCGCGCCCAATGTAGGCATTGTGGCCGAGCAACTGAATGCCGAGTGGCTGGACGCCAATCACAACAAGCCGTGGATAAGCTTGGCGCTCAGTGACGACTACGCCATGCGCCACCTTTTTGAAAACACCGCCTTGCACAAATCACTGCACTTGTCCCTGCGCTGGCTGGGCAGCATAGCGGCACTGTCGGCCCTGCATCGGGGTGAAGTGCGCGTGGCCACCTGCAACCTGCCGGTGGGTGGGGAAGAATTTGCGGAAGTGCATCAGGTGATGCGGCGCTGGCTGCGTGGCAGCAACCTGTCGGTCATTGAATTGTTCGAACGGGAAATCGGATGGATCAGCCGCCCCTCGCTGAACCCACCCACACTGGACGACGTGGCCCAACGCCGGGCGCTGCTGGTCAACCGCAACAGCGCATCATCCACCCACGAACAACTCAACGCCCTTTGCCGACACGCCGGTTTGGACCCCGAACAACTGCCCGGCTACTTTCATGTGGAAGAAACACACTTGGGTGTGGCCTGCACCATTGCCGCAGGCCATGGGGATTTGGGGCTGGGTGTTCGCGCAGCGGCTGAACACTATGGGCTGAGCTTCAGGCCAGTGTCGCGCGAACGGTACTTCATGGTGCTGCACAACGACGATCTTCACTTTCCCGCCATGAACCTTCTATTGCCCTGGCTCGCCTCCGATGAAGTGCGCAATGGCCTGTTGAACATGCCAGGTTACAGCGCCGCAGCCTTGGGCCAAACAGCCCCGTTGGAAACCTTCCTCAGCCAGTTGGCCTGAGAAAGTAGAACTCAAGCTCAGACACCTGAGACAAGCCTGCTCATCTGCGAAAAATTATGCAAGCTTTTGCATAACTCATCCAATTACAACTTCATATCTTTGTTTTTATTGGTTTTTTACCAAAATCCGCAGCGATTGACACGCGTCAATTCGACACATTATTCAGCAATATTTTGCAATATTTCGATCCACATTGTGGCTGGCACGTTGGTTGCGCTACCCCCCTACACACGTTCCATCACACAACACGAAGAGGAGTAGGGATAGATGAACATGATCGACGAAATGAAACTGGGTGTGGCCTTTCCGTTCAAGGCCAAGTACGACAACTTCATCGGCGGCAAATGGGTTGCCCCCAAAGCAGGCCAATACTTTGACAACATCACCCCCGTGACCGGCCAAGTGATCTGCCAGATCGCCCGTTCGCAAGCCGAAGACATTGAAGTGGCCCTGGACGCAGCACACGCTGCCAAAGACGCCTGGGGCAAACGCTCCCCCACCGAGCGCGCCACCATCCTGAACAAAATCGCGGACCGCATGGAAGAGAACCTGCGCCTGCTGGCCGTGGCCGAAACACTGGACAACGGCAAGCCTCTGCGTGAAACCATGGCCGCCGATATTCCCTTGGCCATCGACCACTTCCGTTACTTCGCAGCCTGCCTGCGCTCCGAAGAAGGCACCATTGCCGAGATCGATCACCAAACCTACGCATACCACTTCAAGGAGCCCCTGGGTGTTGTGGGCCAGATCATCCCCTGGAACTTCCCCATCCTGATGGCTGCCTGGAAACTGGCCCCTGCGCTGGCTGCCGGCAACTGCGTGGTTCTGAAACCTGCTGAACAAACACCCGCCTCCATCCTCGTGTTGATGGACCTGGTGGCCGACCTGCTGCCCGCCGGTGTGTTGAACATCGTCAACGGTTTCGGTCTGGAAGCCGGTAAACCCCTGGCCTCCAACAAGCGCATCGCCAAAATTGCGTTCACTGGTGAAACATCCACTGGCCGCCTGATCATGAGCTACGCCGCTCAAAACCTGATCCCCGTGACACTGGAGCTGGGCGGCAAGTCCCCCAACGTGTTCTTCGAAGACATCATGGACGCTGACGATGCCTTCTTCGACAAAACACTGGAAGGCTTCGCGATGTTCGCCCTGAACCAGGGTGAAGTGTGTACATGCCCATCCCGCGCGCTGATTCAGGAAAGCATTTACGACAAGTTCATGGAACGCGCCATCGACCGCGTCAGCAAAATCAAGATGGGCAACCCCCTGGACGAAACCACAATGATTGGTGCCCAGGCTTCTTCCGAACAACTGGAAAAGATCCTGAGCTACATCGACCTGGGCAAACAGGAAGGTGCCAAGTGCCTGATCGGTGGCGAACAGAACAAGCAAGGCGGCGACCTGGCTGGCGGTTACTATGTCAAGCCCACCGTGTTTGCCGGTCACAACAAGATGCGCATTTTCCAGGAAGAAATTTTTGGCCCAGTGCTGTCTGTGACCACCTTCAAAGACGAAGCCGAAGCCCTGCAAATCGCCAACGACACCCTGTATGGTCTGGGTGCCGGTGTGTGGAGCCGTGACGGTTCCCGCGCCTTCCGCATGGGCCGTGCCATTCAGGCTGGCCGCGTATGGACCAACTGCTACCACCTCTACCCTGCACACGCTGCGTTCGGTGGTTACAAGCAATCCGGTATCGGCCGCGAAACCCACAAGATGATGCTGGACCACTACCAGCAAACCAAGAACCTGTTGGTGAGCTACAACCCCAACGCCCTGGGCTTCTTCTGACGCAGTGCAGCCCAAAGGCTGATTCTGCATTGAGCTCGAACCGCCGTGCCCCACAAGGGTTCGGCGGTTTTTTCACATCGACACCACTAACAAACACGGAGCCATGCCATGGCCAGTCGAGTCACCTGTACCCCTGAAGCCGAAGCACTCATCATTCAGCTCAAAGCGAAACACGGCGAAGTCATTTTTCACCAAAGTGGCGGCTGTTGCGACGGCAGCGCACCCATGATGTTTCCACGCGGGGAGTTTCCCCTCGGTCCTTCCGATGTGAAGCTGGGCAACATTGGCGGCGTGCCGTTTTACATGAGTGAAAGCCAGTTCTCTTACTGGGAACACACCCACCTCATCATCGACATTGTCAAAGGCAACGGTGGCATGTTCAGTCTGGAACGCCCCACAGGTTTTCGTTTCCTCACCCGTTCACGCCTGTACGACGACGCCGAGTTTGCCGCTCTGCCACCCATTGAGCATTACGCCGACTGACATGAAAAAAGCCCGAGCAACACTGCCCGGGCTTTTAATGGTTCACTGAAGCGATTTCAGTCGATGGTGTACACCGCCACCGTACCGCTGACATCACCATAACCGGCAATCAGCAAGGCCTTGCCGTTGGGTGATTTGTCGGCGGGCACAAACTTCAAACCCTCGGGGGAAATGTCGCCCGTGGTCAGGTCAGTGGTGTTTTGCAGCAACTGCACGAACACCGGGGCCAAGGGGTTGGTGATGTCGTACATCATGATGGCGCTCGTGCGCTCCAAACCGATGAACGCCAGTGTGCGGCCTTTCACCACACCGGTCACAATGCTTTCCGGTTCTGGGCCTTTGTTGTCGTACCGGTCGGCATAGCCCCTGAACAACGCGGTGCGCGTGGTGGTGTCGGCGGTTTGGTCAGCGATGCCGTACACAATCCGCTCGAAGTCAGCGCCACTGTCGTACACCATTTGGCCTGTGGCCACATCAATCACCGAAAACGAGCGGCCACCGAGCACATACAGCTTGTCGTACTTGCCGTCGTTATTCTCATCACCAAAAGCCCCGGTGCCTGTGCTCTTGAACACGGTCAAGCGGCCAAACGCGCCAGCCACTTGGTCGTTGGCGGCATTGGGGAATGCAACCGGGTCCAGCGAGAGTGTGCTCAATCGTGCAGTTTCTTCGGCGGCCAAAAAGTCGTTGCGGTCATCGCCTTCATTGGCAATCAAGGCATACAGCTTGCCGTTGCTGGTGATCAGCGAAACACCGTCAGGCATGTAGGCACCAAACAGATTGTTCAAGGTGCGCAACTCGGGTGGGTCCAGTTTCGCAGCACGGTCAGAAGGGGCAATCGCATTGCGTTTCTGGCCGAAGTCTTTGTAACCCAAGGCAATCAGTTTGGTGATTCGGGCTGTGGTCAAGTCCACCACGGCCAGTGCATTGTTTTCCTGCAAAGTCACCACCGCCGTTTTGCTGTCCGGGGAAATAGCGATGTACTCAGGCTCAGTGTCCTGCGCCAAGGTGGCCCCGGGGCGGCCAATGCGGTAGCCCGCGGGCACTTCACTGGCACGCGAGCCACCGGTGTTGAAATCCATGAAGCCCAGCGTTGTGGCCGTGTCTGCAGGGGTGCCCTGGTTGATCGCGATGATGGAAATTGAACCATCAGGGTCAATGCCGTCGGTGCGGAAGGTGTTGCTCAATTCACCCTCGTTGGGCACCAGCAATTTGGTGCCGTCTGGAGAAAACACCACTGAATCGGGCTGTGTACCCACCACCACTTTCTTCAAATAGGTGGCTTGGCCATTGGCCGCCAAACGATAAAACGCAATCACACCGGGGTTTGTCTTCGGGTTGGCTTGCACAGCCACCGCCATCAGGTTGCCGAAGATGTCCAGGCTTTGAACACCACCGGCAGTGAAACCCGCGTCGTTCACACTGGCGGCCACATCAATGGTTTCCGCAATCGTCAGGTTGCTGGCGGTGGTGGGGTTGGCCAAGGCAGTCGTCGGCAAATTCGCCAGGCTGATGCGTTGCACGCTGGACGGGTTGGCCGCCGTGTCAATCACATGGAATTCAGACCGGCTGGCTTCGTGATACGCCACAATTTCAGCCACACCAGCAGCGCCAGAACCGTAACGCCCCACCAAGGTAGCCCTGGGCAAATTCGACTCGGCAGCCACCGATTCACTCAAGTGCTTCACGGCCTTGGCTTCGCTGGGCACAGTCACGCCAGCAGCCACCAAGGTTGCAGGGTCAGCCGCCGCCCAACTCGCTGGTGTACGGGCACCCGCCAGCAGCCGAGTGGCCACCACCGTCAAGCCGTTGCCGGGGTTGTCATCGCTGTCCAGCGCTTGCAAGAAGCGGGCAATGGCCAAAGTGGCGGGTTCAGACACGGATGTGGTTGGTGCCATCTGCTGCGGCGTCACCATGGCCGCGCCGGGTACGGCCGGCAGGTCCACACCCCCAATGGAAAACACCACCGATTCGCCAGCCCTGTAGCTGAACACGCCGTTGGCGTTGGTGGTGCCGCTGAGTGTGGGTGTGCGGTAGGCCATGCCCGCAACGGGCGCGTCCACAAAACGGCCGCTCAACACGGGTGCATCATCGCTGTTGCACGAAGCCAGCGCAAAGGCTGCGCTGATGGCCAACAAACCTGTCTTGAATTTCATGTTCTTGTCCTCTGCCGTGAATCGTTGTGATCCGAATCGGCAGAGTTTGACAAGTGAATGTTACAAATCGTGTATTTTTCAAAACAGGCTCAAACCCTGAGCCTAACGGTTACGCCCATACGCGTCGTGAGAAGACACCCACTCATCGGCCATAATCGCCGACACCAGCGACAAGTCCCCGGCCAACACCGTGGCCCCCACAATTTCAGCCAGCTTGCGGGCCTTGCCTTCACCCTGGCAACCCAGCATGGCCAAGCACTCCGCCTGCGTGGAAAGGCCAGTGCCGCCACCCCGCGTGGCACAAATCACCGAAGGCAAAGTGACGGACATGTACAGGTTGCCCTCGGCCGTTAAATCCATGAACACAAAGCCTGCGTGGCTTTCCACCACATTGGCTTCATCCTGCCCAGTGGCAATGAACAGGGCTGCAATGCCGTTGGCCGAATGGGGCCCACTGTAAGCCGAGCCAGCCAATTGGTTGCCAATGGCACTGCGCTGGCGTTGCTTGAAAATCACCTCGGGCGTGGTGCGGGCCAAGCGTTGTAGCACCTCGCGCTGCACCACGGCCTCAGCAATCACCCGCTTGCCCCGGCTGTGCATCAGGTTCATGTGCGAATGTTTTTTGTCAGTCTCAGTGGCACCGCTCAGGGCGAAATGCGTCACCGCCTCGGGGCTGTTCTTCAATATCCACTGTGCCGCCGCGTGGGTGGCTTTGCCACACATGTTCTGTCCGGCGGCATCGCCCGTGGTGTAGTTAAAACGCGTGTACACCATGCGGGCGATTTGCCAGCGCTGAATGTGCACCAACTTGCCATGGCCAGTGGTGGATTCTGCAACCCGTCGAATTTCATCAACCTGTTCATCCACCCACGCTAAGAACCGCTTGGCTGCGCGGGCATCTTCAAACTCGAACAGCGGTGCACGCTGCATGAACTCTTCCACCACCGTGGTTTTCACGCCGCCCGATTCCGACAGCATCCGCATACCCCGGCTGTAGCTGGCCACCAGCGTGCCTTCCGTAGTGGCCATCGGCACATAAAACCAACCCTGCGCATGCTCACCGTGTATCAACACCGGCCCAGCCACGCCCACCGGCATTTGCACCACACCAATGAAGTTCTCGGTGTTGTTGCGCAGGCTTGCAGGCGGCAGGCTGTAATGCCCGGTGTGTGTCAGCGCCGCGCCACTTTGTGCTTCCAGAAAAGTGCGGCGAGCCTGAGCGGCTTCCTCGGTGTAGTTGTCCTCCAACCGTGGAATGGGTTTGCGTTCATTGGTGCTCATGTTGGCTTCCTCTCGCAGAGAATATCCGGGTAGTTTGACTGCTCAGATTACCCGGATTTCCGACGTTCAGAAACGCACATTGATACCCGCTATCACTTGGCGGCCACGGCCCGGCTGAATACCATTGGTTCGCGCCGCAATATATTGCTTGTCAGTCAGGTTCTCGGCATTCAGGAAATACCCCACCTTGCTTCCGGTGGGCTGGTAACTCATGCCCGCGTTTACCAGTGTCACTGCCTCAATCTCACCATACAAACCGCACAAACCCAAGTTTCCGGTGGTACAGAATCCGGCGGCACCTGTACCAGTCAGATTTTCGGTATTCGCAAATTGCCGGCTCAAATGCGTAGCCCCCACCCTGGCCTTCCACTGTGCAGCTTCGTACGACAGGTTCAACGCCAGCGTGTGTTTGGGCGCATACGGCAAACGGTTGCCGGCCTGATAATCCCCATAACCGTCCTCTCCCTCACCGCCCACAACACCCGAATCCTTGAATTTGGCGGTAAACAGGTTGGTGTAGGCCATGCTGACGAAATATGGGTTTGCTTTGTTCGCAAACAACTCACCCAAATTCAGGCGGCCAGCCAGTTCAAGCCCCGTGTGTTTGGCTCGTCCTTCATTTCGGAATACGCCCCCTGCTTGTACCACAAGGTCTTTGATGTCCATATTGAACAGTGTGGCTTCCCAAGTGCCCGAGCGCACCTGACCACGCAATCCAAACTCGCTGATGGTGGCCAGCTCAGGCGTCACGCGCTGCAACATATTGTTGGTGACGTCACGGTCCGGGCGTGGCGGCGCAAAGCCCCGATGCACGCCACCGAACACCGTCATGTTCGACAAGCCATTCCATGTAAAACCCAAGCCCGGCAAAGTCTCGGTTTTGCTGCTTTGTAAACGGTCCGCCTGCACAAACTGCAAGGGGTTGGCCCCATCTTCCACAAACAGGGTTTTGGTTAAGTCCATACGCTCAACACGCAAACCCGGTGTCACCGTCCAGTTGCCAGTCAAGAACGTGTTTTGTGCATAAAACGCGGTTGATTCCACATCAACCAGCAGGCGCTCATCGAAGTTGGTCACGCTGCCATACAAGGAACTGAGCAGGAATTTTTTCCGGTCTATGTCCTCCTTGTGATAGCGCATTCCGATCACGGCCTCACTACTCACGCCAAATGCTGAATGCTTGAATTCCAGTTTGGGTTCAATGCCCCACACCTCATACTCGCGGGGGCGAATCGCAAAATCTGCGGTGGCCAAATCACCCTCACCCGTGGTGTTATCGTCTGGCTCAAACTCACGCGAGCGTCGAGACTGACGCTTGATGCTGCTGTGGTAAAACTGAGACGTCAACCGCGCGCCTTCACCCAACTCCCAACGGTGAATCAACTGCAGGGTATCGCGGTCCATGGTGAAGCGTTCCCCCTCACTGCCCGGCAAAGAATAAGGGTTGTTCAGGTATTCCTGAGCAGTCAACCCGGTTTCACTGAACAGGGAATCCTCTTCAAAATGGCTGTACTTGGCCGTGATGCTGTGCTGACTGTTGATGTTCAACTGCCCTTTGACCGCGATGTCTTGAATCTCGAACCCATGTTGTTGACGGATACCATCACCCTCCCGGCGCAACAGGTCGATCATGATACCGCCCTGCTCCGATCCTGTACCCATGTTCAAGTGGGCGCCCCTGTACCCATCGGTACCTGCGGAGAGTCGAGCTGAACCCTCAAAGCCATTGCGCGGCACAGGTTTAGTCACAAAGTTGATCATTCCACCCAAGGTTTGCGGGCCATACAACACCTGGCCAGACCCCTTCAGTACCTCCACTCGGTCGATGCGTTCCAGCGGCGTTGAATAATGAGCGGACGGGTCACCATACGGTGCGAAAAACACCACAGGAGCTCCATCTTCCAACAACAACGTGCGAGAGCTTCGGCGTGGGTTCAAGCCACGCAGACCAATGTTCAGGTGGGTACCAGCCGTGTCCTCACTGACCACATGCACGCCCGGCACTTCACGCACCAGTTCCAACACAGTCAATGGTTGGCGCAACTCCAACTGCTTGCTGTCCACCACGTAGGACGACCCCGGCAAGTTTTCGATGTTCGATGGCAGAATACTGGAGCCAGACACCTCGACGCCCGGCAGGGCCTTCTCATCAGCAAAGGCCAAACCAGCCTGGCCTATCAAGACCATGACTGCGCTGGCCATGGCGGTGTTTCGAAATGCAAACATTGTGTTCCCTCAACTTAAACAGACTGAATCATCAGCAAGCTTAAGAGGGGGCCACAACCCGCCCTAGGGAAAACTTCCCGAATTCACATACTCGGCCTTAATCAACGCATAGCGCACCCCAGTGTCGGCCGACAGCCTTGCACACAGCCGCCCAGTCATCGCAATTTTCCACCACGCCGGGGAAAGCCGCTGGCGCAGGGTCAAGGCCCGTGCACGTTGCGTGGCGTAGGCCGAAAAACCAGCCAGTACCCCCTCGCCTTCTGCGTTCAGGTCAATCAGCTCAAGTAGTTTGAAGCCCGCGCTGTTCAAGGCTTGCTGAAGTTGCGCCTCATCCACCTGGCTTTCGCTGGGGATGCCTGCCATGCGCAGCCGGCGGCGCGTGCTGGCGCTGACAGTGGGTGCCAGCAACAGGGTGCTGAACACCAACACGCCGCCCGTGGCCAGTGCCTGTGCAGCAAATTGGGAAAAATTCCTGAGGCTACTGGCGTGGTAAGCGGCATCAATACACATCAAGGTGTCATGCTGCTTGGGCGGTAAGCCTGCAGGCAAAGGCAAGGTGTCGAATCGGCCTTGAACTGTGGGCCAACCCTGCTGCACCAATTGTTCAATACAGCCGGGCTGCACTTCAAGGGCGGTCAATTTCACGGTGGGGTCCAAAGCCTGCCAGCGGCGCAGGCTTTCGCCGTAGCCACAGCCTGCGTCCAACAGTCGTGAACCGGGCGCGGGTTGGGCCAAGTGCCAGTGCCTGTCGGCCAGTGCTGCCGCCGCCTCTGCATAACTGGGGGTGCCAGTGGCCCACAGCCCAAGGTTGGCCCAGGCTGCTGTGCCGTCGTGCAGCAGTGCGGTTGAAATTCGGTAGCGCTTGGCTTTGCTCATGCCAACAAGGTGGCAGGCACTGGCACCTTCAGGCACTGCGCCACCGCCATGGCACTGCGCACCGCCGATTCCAGCAAAGGCACGCCCGGGTAAGCCCACGACCCGCAGAAAAACACACGGCGTTCCGGTTCAGTGTGCATCATCGCCAGCGCGTCTTGCACGGCCCTTGTGCCCCCATGCACCACCGCACGCTCAAACGGCACACGCGCAATCACCTGCGCTGGGTCCGGTTCAAACAGCGGGTTCCAGGTTTGCAACACAGGCGCATCGGTTTTAAGGGTAGGCTCCACCGCGTTCACCAACACGGTGAAGGTGGCCTGCTTCAAATCGCGGTCCATGCGGTAATTCAAGGCCGACCAATCCTTCTTGCGCGTGGGCAAAAAACGCGTGTCGCGGTGCACCCACAACTCGCCCTGGTCAAAACGAATGCCACTGAGCAAGGCCAACTCGCGGGCGTGCGCCTGCGGGTCCAAAAACTTCAACTGATTGGCCTGTGTGGCCACAATTACATAGTCGGCCTCAACGGCATCGCCACGCGCATTGCGCACGGTTGTCTTGTCGCCATTGCGGTGCACCTGCACCACCGGGCTGCCCGCAATCAGGTTCAAACCGCGTGCAAGCCCGGCCACCAGTGCGGGGGTTCCACCCTGCAAACGGCGCAGGCGTTCGCCATGCACAATGGTGTCCACAATCGCCATCAAATCACGCGCAGGCCACGCCAACAGGTGGGCCTCACTGCAGGTGCAAATGGTGGTGAGAATGGGCAAAATCAGCCCACGCCAAAACAGGGGGTCAATCGGGTTTTGGGCGAGAAAACCCGCCAAAGTCCGCCCATCGTCAGCCTGCTCCTGCAATTGCCGCGCTGCACGGCGCAACTGCACAAACCCTTGGGCCACACGCAGGCTGTTGCGGTTCAAATAACGCCACTCCGCCACCCAAGGCAGGCCGAGCAACGGCAAGCGGCTGCTTCGCAACCAGGTTTCACCGTCGTCCCAACTGCAGGCGGTGTACGTGTCCACTGCAAATGTGCCCACGCCCACCGATGCTGCCAAAGCAATCACACTGCGCCACGCCTGTGGGTTCATCACCCGAAGCGGCACATCCACATTGCCGCCATCCAATTGAAGGCTGTGCGCGTCCATGCCATGGCCCTGCTGCGCCTCAAACACCGCGACGCGGTGCCCGGCCTCCTGACACAAGCGGGCAGCCGCCAGGCCGGCCATGCCACTGCCGATGACAGCGATGGAAAGCGGCGCGGTCATGCTGCGCACACTGTGGTTAGGGGGTGAGGCAAGTGGGCTTGTGTGGTCATGAATCTAGGTCGGGGTTTACATTGTGCTTAGATTCAGATCATACAAAACAACCAGGCCGCTGGGGTTGGGCTGGTTTAGGGAAATGCTACTGATTCAGTGAGGGCGAATCATCGCAATAACTTTCCGAGAACCAAAGAATGCCGCCGAAAGCAGGACTAGTGAAATCAACCAGATCACCAGAAACTCAAGGTCGGCCAACTCCTCACCGTTTTTGGATTGATACAGCGAATCAGCAAAAGCCCACAGCGCCGCGGGTACCCTAGGGAAGTTTTCTGGGTTGCCTACCCAGTAGTGGGCCATGGCCAAAGGCATCGTGATGAAAGCAATCAGAAGCGCGAGGATTTTCCAAATTTGACTCATCGCACAAGCACCCTGCCAAACGCCCTAAGCGATGTTCCTTCAATGGGCCACCCACTCAAATTGAACTTGCATTCTTGCATGCGTACCAACCAACTCAGCATTGATCAACCTGTGAGCATACAAACTCTGGGCATGAGGGGATGTAGCTGGCTTAGGTCTGCCATGTGCACGCCCTCGATATGGTGCGGCCAGACCAGCCTGTGCCGGAGTTTTAAAGTAAACCTAACGGGAACGAGCCTCTATTCAGGTACTCCCCTTTTGGGACCATGTTGTTGATAGGCCCATGAAGCAAGGGTAGAATGTACAAGATTTTGTACCATTATCATAGGCCGGAGGCGCCCATGACATTCTCAGCAAGCGATGTGATTCCTTTGTCCCAAGCCCGAGCCAACTTCTCTGAACTGGCTGAAGACGTAAAGGGCGGTGCTGAAAAACTCATCACCAAGAACGGTGAGGCCTATATCGCCATCATTGATGCAAAGCGCCTCGACTATTACCATCAGTTGGAGCGCGAGCGCATTCACCTGCTCCTGATTGATGAAGCATCCAAAGGCTTGGATGACGTGATGGCAGGGCGTACCCAAGATGCTCGCGCCATTCTGAACGCCATCAAAAAGCGACGTGCGAACGCTTGAGTGCTGATGGCACCCTATGACCAAACGAGTGAATATCAAGCTTACCGCCAACTTCAAGCGGAACCTGGCTGACATTGAGCGGTTTCTGACCGAGGCAGAAGCACCCCAAGCATTCGACAACTTGATCGACGAGTTACTTGGCACTGTACTGCCTAACCTTGAACAGTTCCCAGAGTTGGGCGGATCATTTCTCAACCGGACTATCGGTTCTGCGGAGGCCAGCAACGCTGCTGCTGCACTAAAAACCAAACTGACTGCGTTGAAGGGTGCCTTGCCAACCAACCTGCGTGAGTACGTGATGAACGACTACTTGGTGCTGTACGTGCAGGTAGAAAGTACTCTTTTTCTGTTGTCGATCAAGCACCACAAGCAACTGTCATTCGACTTTGAAGGGCATTGGGGAACATCGGGGTAACCGACTCATCGCGTGTAATCCCACAGCGAGATGGCCATAGAAACGAAAAAGCCAACCCCGAGAGGTTGGCTTTTTCAATACTTGGTAGGGCCGGAGGGGTTCGAACCCTCGACCAAAGGATTATGAGTCCTCTGCTCTAACCGCTGAGCTACAGCCCCACACGTGAACGGTCACGCACCCGAAGGCGCTTATTCGCCTTCGAGGAAGCTCTTGAGCTTGTCGGAGCGGCTGGGGTGGCGCAGCTTGCGCAGGGCCTTGGCTTCAATTTGGCGAATACGCTCACGCGTCACGTCAAACTGTTTGCCCACTTCTTCCAGCGTGTGGTCGGTGCTCATTTCAATGCCGAAACGCATGCGCAGCACTTTGGCTTCGCGAGGCGTGAGGGAATCCAGCACGTCCTTGGTCACATAGCGCAGGCTGCTGTATTGCGCGGCGTCCTGTGGGGCCAGGGTGGTGGAGTCCTCGATGAAGTCGCCCAAGTGGGAATCGTCATCGTCGCCGATGGGCGTTTCCATGGAGATGGGCTCTTTCGCGATTTTCAAAATCTTGCGGATTTTGTCTTCGGGCATTTCCATGCGCTCGGCCAGCGTGGCTGGGTCGGGCTCAATGCCGGTTTCCTGCAGAATTTGGCGGCTGATGCGGTTCATCTTGTTGATGGTTTCGATCATGTGCACCGGAATACGGATGGTGCGCGCCTGGTCTGCGATGGAACGGGTAATGGCCTGGCGAATCCACCATGTGGCATAGGTCGAAAACTTGTAACCACGGCGGTACTCAAACTTGTCCACCGCTTTCATCAAGCCCACGTTGCCTTCCTGAATCAGGTCGAGGAATTGCAAGCCACGGTTGGTGTACTTCTTCGCAATCGAGATCACCAAACGCAAGTTGGCCTCGATCATTTCACGCTTGGCGTGGCGGGCGCGGTTTTCACCGGACACCATCTGTTTGTTGATGGCGCGCAGGTCAGTCAGCGGCAGGGAAACCTTCTCCTGAATTTCGCGCAGCTTGCCCTGCAATTCGTGAATGGCAGGAATGTTGCGCACAAAGGTGTCGGACCAAGCCGAACCATGGTTGGAGAATGCCTCCACCCAGCTGCTTTCCACTTCGTGGCCTTTGAACTTTTCCAGGAAGAACTCGCGGGGTACGCCCACGCGGTTGACGGAAATGTCGTAGATCACGTTTTCGAGTTTGCGCACGCTGTCCACCTGCTCGCGCAGAATGCCGCACAGGCGTTCCACTTGCTTGGCGGTGAAGCGGATTTTCATGAACTCGTCAGCGATGGCGTCCTTGGCCTTTTTGTAGGCGGCGGAGTTGTAGCCACCGTCGGCCATGGCTTTTTTCATTTTGGCGAACTGTTTGTCGATGTCCGCAAAAATGGCCAGTGAGTTTTTCTTCAGTTCTTCAAGCTGCTTGGCCGACATGCCGGAGTTGTTGGCGCCGCCTTCTTCATCCTCGCTCTCTTCGTCATCCACGTCGAGTTCTTCGGCCACGGGCTCTTCAACAGGCAGGCTGTCGTCCATGGACGGGTCAACAATACCGTCCACCACTTCATCCACAGCCAACACGCCTTCGGCGATGCGCTGGCTGAGGGCCACCACGTCTTCGATAATGGCGGGGCAGGCTGAAATGGCTTGCACCATGTCTTTCAAGCCTGCTTCAATGCGCTTGGCAATTTCAATTTCGCCTTCACGGGTCAGCAGTTCCACGGTGCCCATTTCACGCATGTACATGCGGACAGGGTCGGTGGTGCGGCCAAACTCGGAATCCACGTTGCTCAACGCAGCTTCGGCTTCTTCCTCGGCGTCTTCTTCCGAGGTGCCCACGGGGGCGTTGTCGTTCATCAACAGGGCTTCTGCGTCGGGCGCCTGTTCGTACACGGTGATGCCCATGTCGCTGAAGGTGCTGACCATGGCGTCGATCACTTCGCCATCGGTCACTTCATCGGGCAAGTGGTCGTTGATTTCCGCGAAGGTAAGGTAGCCACGCTCCTTACCCATCTTGATCAGCATTTTGAGCTGGGTGCGGCGGGCTTCCAGTTCCTGCGCAGACGCTGTGCTGGAAGACAGGTACGCGGAATTGATCAGCGCTTTGTCTTTGGCTTTGGCGCCACGGCCACGCTTGGGCGTGATGACCAGGTCGGCCTTTTTGGCGTCGCTGTCGTCGTCATCGGCCATGACATCGGCATCCAGCGTGTCATCGGCCGGGGCCGCAGCAGCTTCAAGCTCGTCAGTGTCCTCAGCTTCGGCGGTGGCGGGCTTGCCAGCCTTGGGTGGGCGGCCACGGCCCTTGCTCACCGGCTCATCGGCGGGTGCGGCTTCCACTTTGGGTTTGCGGCCACGTTTTTTGGGGGCTTCTTCCTGATCAACAACGCTCACTTCAACTTCCTCAACTGGGGCCTTGCGCTTGGCAGCAGGCTTGGCTTCCGCCTTGGGGGCGGCAGCGGCTTTAACGGGTTTTGCGGATTTGGCGGGTGCGGGTTTGGCCTCAGCTTTCACAGGCTCGGCTTTGGCAGTTGCCTTGGCTTTGGCTGGTTTGGCCTCTGCTTTAGCAGCTTCAGCTTTGGTGCTTGTTTTCTTGACCACAGCCGACTCGCTGGCTGCTTTGTCGCCCGCCTTGCCCGGAGAAACCTTCTTCCCTGCCATCGATGACGCTCCCTTGCGCTTTTCAGATTGCTCATCACCACCACTTACGGCAGTTGATGAGGGTTTTGAACTCTTTGGATTGGACTGGGGGCCGTTTTGCAACGCAACAGATTTCGGCCCGGACTTGGTTGTGTGGTCAGAATCGGGTTTCTGTTCCTGCGATTTCGAAAAAATGTTGAGAATTTTGAACATGAAATTCCGCTGAATCGCTCGAACACCGGTTCAAGGGCAGCCCATGACACAGACTGTTCCAATTTTGCCCGATGCGCACCCGAATGTGGGTAAAACCCGTACCTTAACCAGTAATTATAACTGATTAACTCTCTTCTGTTTCAACTGCTGGAACTGACGCATGCATTCGTGATACCACGCCTGCTGCTCACCATCGAGCGGCAAGCGTGCAGAAAGCCGCTCCAATTCTGCTTTGAACCACACCTCGCAACACTGATACACGGCCGAACGCAACTCGGTTTCAAATTCCAGGGAATCGTCCAAACCCCGGGCCTCGGCCAGCACCATGTTCACCCACTGCTGATGCACTTCATCGTTGAAGGCATTGGGCAGGCGGGCTTCCAGCAGGTGCGCATCCTGCCGCACTTTGGCCAGCAAGTGCATGAAGCTGTGCACCTCCACGGGCGGGTTGTCCTGCCGCTCGTAAAGCCTCACCAGCGGGTCGCATTCATGCACGGCCTGTGGGGCACGCACCAGCCGGGCCGCAAGGCTCAGCAAGGGCGACTTGGCCGCAGGCCTTGGGCCGGTGTACATCGGCCTGTCCAGCGGTTCGGCGCGGTACTTGCCCTTGCCTTTGGGCACAAAGGGCTGGCGCTCGGCAGCGCGCTTCAAACCCAAGTGCTGGGCCAATTCCACCGGGGTGCAGCCCAGCAGTTCAGCCAGGCCACGCAACATGGACGAGCGCAGCACCGTGGCCTGCATTTGTACAATCAGCGGCTTGAGAAAAGCGATGGCCGCCGCTGTGCCTTCAATTTGGCGCAGCGGGAAGTTCTGCTCCAAATGGCGGCCCAGGAATTCCGACAGCGACAAGGCTTGGGCCACCATGGCCTCGAAGGCGTCAGCCCCTTCGGTGCGAATGAAGGAGTCTGGGTCGTGCTCCACCGGCAGAAAAATGAAGTCAGCCCGTTTGGTTTCATTCACATGGGGCAAACAGGCCTGCAAGGCACGCCACGCGGCTTTGCGGCCAGCGGCATCCCCATCGAAAGAAAACACCAGCCGGTCGGTTTGTTTGAAGAGCTTCTGCACATGGTCAGGGGTGACGGCCGTGCCCAAGGTGGCCACCGCATTTTCAAACCCCCACTGGGCCAGGGCCACCACGTCCATATACCCTTCGGTCACCAGCACATAGCCCATTTTGTGAATGGCTTGGCGGGCCTCAAACAGGCCATACACCTCGTGCCCTTTAGAAAACACGGGGGTTTCCGGGCTGTTCAGGTACTTGGGTTTTTCATCGCCCAACACCCGCCCGCCAAAACCAATCACCTGACCCTTGGGGTTGCGAATGGGGAACATGATGCGCCCGCGAAAGGCATCGTACCGGCGGTTGGTTTCGGACAGCTTGGTCAGCCCGGCCGTGTCCAAAAGGCTGTTGCTGTTGTAGTCAGCCACCAGCACCTCAAGGTTTTGGTATTTGTCGGGCGAATACCCCAAGGCAAAGCGCTGGGCAATTTGGCCGGTCAACCCCCGGCCCTTCAGGTAGTCGATGGCCACCGGGTTGGCTTTAAGCTGCCCTTTGTACCAGTTGGCCGCCTGGGCCAGCAGGTCGAGCACTTGCTCGCGTTCGGAACGCACCTCGGCGGGCACATCCATGCCTTTTTCGTAAGGCACATCCATGCCCAAGTTGCCCGCCAGTTGCTCCACCGCTTCAGGAAAAGTCAGGCCCAGGTGTTCCATCAAGAAGCCCACGGCGTTGCCGTGCGCGCCGCAGCCAAAGCAGTGGTAGAACTGTTTGGACGCACTGACGGTGAACGAGGGTGACTTTTCGTTGTGGAAGGGGCAAAGACCCTGAAGGTTGGCGCCTGCTGGCTTGAGCTGCACGTAGCGGCC
Source organism: Limnobacter sp. (assembly GCF_046297615.1). GTDB lineage: Bacteria > Pseudomonadota > Gammaproteobacteria > Burkholderiales > Burkholderiaceae_B > Limnobacter. Next base: position 108,958 of record NZ_JBKBHM010000005.1, read on the forward strand.
CACCACATCGGTGATGTCCACGCGGTAGAGCAGATCATCGATGAATGCCTGGGGGATCATGCGCAGCAACAACCGGGGTGAAGGTTCAGACGAACAAACAGGTTACCAACAATTGGCAACCTGACGCGCTTGGGAATTACAGACTGGACAGAGCGGTTTTGATGAAGCCCGACACTTTACCCATGTCGGCCTGGCCTGCCAGTTTTGGTTTGGCCGCGCCCATGACTTTACCCATGTCTTGGGGGCCTTGGGCACCCACAGCAGCGATGCACTCGGCAATCACGGCCTGAATGTCGGAATCGCTAAGCTGGGCAGGCAAGTACGCAGCCAGCACGGCGGCTTCTGCGCGCTCGGCTTGTGCGGACTCAGGCCGACCGCCCTGATCAAATTGGACGGCGGCTTCATTGCGTTGCTTGATTTGCTTTTCGATGATGGCCAACACAGCGGCATCACCAAGTTCGACGCGTTCGTCGACTTCTTTCTGCTTGATGGCGGCTGACAGCATGCGCAGGGTAGCAAGTTTGGCTTGCTCCCGTGCTTTCATGGCATTCTTGATGTCTTCAAGGATTTGCGCTTTGAGCGACATGCGGACAACCTAGCAGAACCGAGCGAACAGCCAAGGTGGCCGCCCGCAGGGACAATCAATACATTTTCTTGGGCAACATCTGGCTGCGCAGGCGCTTGTAGTGGCGCTTCACAGCAGCAGCTTTCAAGCGCTTGCGCTCGGAAGTGGGCTTTTCGTAGAACTCGCGTGAACGCAGTTCGGTCAGCAGACCAGTTTTTTCAATGGTGCGCTTGAAGCGACGCAGGGCAACTTCAAATGGCTCGTTTTCTTTAACGCGAACGGAAGGCATTCAGGCTCCAATCCCAAACAATTATTTTCCAACCCTTTGTTTTTCTTGATAATTTTCAAGAAGACCCAAGCGTTGGGGTAAAAGATGACCACCGGGGAACCCGGCAAAGACCGACACTATAGCACTGAAACTGCCTAACCCTCAAGCCCCTGGGGCCAAAATGCCACGGGCGGCGGCCACGGCGCTGGCCCAGGCCCACTGGAAGTTGTAACCACCCAGCCAGCCAGTGACGTCCACCACCTCGCCAATGAAGTACAGGCCCGGCACTTTGCGGGACGCCAGTGTCTTGGGGTTGAGGTCTGCTGTGGCCACGCCGCCACGCATCACCTCGGCTTTGCGGTAGCCTTCAGTGCCTGTGGGCACCAACTGCCACTGGGCAACCTGCTCGGCCAAGGCCAGCCAGTGTTTTTTGCCCAATTCAGCCACGCGGCGCTGGGCGAACCCTTCGGGCAAGCTGGTGTTCAGCCAGGTATTTAACAGGCGGCGGGGCCAATGGGCCAGTTGCTGCGCCATCCAGTTGTCCAGTTGGGCGCGTGAACCCGAGGCCAGACCAGCCCACTGCGCGGCCAATTCAGTCGGCGAAACATCCTGCCCTGCCAGGTTCAAGCTGATGGGCTGCCCCGGCGACCAGTACGAGGAGGCCTGCAACACTGCCGGGCCGCTGAGGCCACGGTGTGTGAAGAGCAAATCTTCGTCGAACCAGGGGGCGGCCGGTTCGCTGCCACGCGAGTGCACTGGCAGGGAAACCCCGGCCAACTCGACAAAGGGGGCCCAGTGGGCGGCATCGAATGTCAAAGGCACCAGCGCAGGCCGGGTGTCAATCAAGCGGTGGCCAAACTGTTTGGCCAGATGCAGGCCCCAATCGGTTGCGCCAATTTTTGGCACGGGCAGGCCGCCGGTGGCCACCACCAAGTGGCGGGCTTGCAAGGGGCCAGCGGTGCTGTCCAGCCTGAAACACCCATCAGCCCACTGCACCGCCGTGACGGAATGCGGCTTGAGCCATTGCACACCTGCGTCCTGGCATTCCCGCTGCAGCATGGCGATGAGGTCTTCACTGCTGCGGTCGCAGAACAACTGGCCTTTGTGCTTTTCGTGAAAAGGAATGTGATGCTTGCGCACCAAGGCGATGAAGTGGTTGGGGGTGTAAGCCTTCAGGGCCATGCGGGCGAAGGCGGGGTCGGCCGACACAAAGTTGTCTGGCCCAACGGTGCGGTTGGTGAAGTTGCAGCGGCCACCGCCACTGATGCGGATTTTCTCGGCCAGCTTTTCGGCATGGTCCAGCAAACCGACACGCCACCCTCGGCCAGCGGCACCCTGCCCCACCTGCGCGGCGCAGTGCATGCCGGCGGCACCGGCACCAATCACCAGAACATCAAACGTGCGCATTCAGCAATTGCTCAAACGCGTCCACTTGGCGAACAAACCCGTGCGGCAGCAGGTCCGGTGCTGCCAACCAGCGGCTGATGAGCTGGCCCGTGGCCACGGCATCAATGTCAGGGTGGGGGTCGGGCTGCTCGGTAAACACTTGCTCAGGCTCGGCCAATGGCCAGGTGCTTCCGTCGCGCACTGCATCCATGCGGGGTACGCGATAAGGTGCGGCCACGGGCTCGCCTTCATGGGCGCGCAACACCAGCGCGGTGCGACCAAGGCGCGAGAGCACCTCGCGCTGCAAATGCCAGAATTCCGGGTGCGTATAGCTGGTGATGAGTGCGCTGTGGGCCAACTCGGGGGGTGTCCACAGTTTCACCAAGGTGTGGCTGCAATTGCGCACGCCCAACACATTGCGCAAATTGAGCAAGCGGGCCAAGGCCGGGTTCAAATCCTGAAGGCTGAGGTAATGCGGTTCGGGCACATCGCCCCACTGCACATGCGGCCACACCATGGCGCTGGTGATGCGTGTGCCTGACTCAGTACCCAAGCCATGCACCAACACCGGATACCCGCGCGCAGCCAGCAGGCCCGCCAGCAAGGGGGTGAAATTGGGTTTGCGGCGGGCACCGTTGTAGCTGGGCAGCACCACCACCGGCAGGCCAGTGCGTTGGCTGGTTTCATTCAAGGCATTCAACGCCTGTTGAGCCACAAGGCTGCATTGGGCGTGGTAACCAGCCAGGCCATCGAGGAAGCCACAGAGTTCGTCGACCGATTCGCCTTTGACGCGCAGGGCAATCATCACTGCACCCGTTTCCAGCTCGCTCACGCGCCCTTCCAACAAGGCGGCGTAGAGGGCTGCGGCTTGCTCGCGGGCCAGGCTGCGCGCACCGTCCTTACCGCGGCCAATCTCTTTGATCAGCGGGGCGCAGGAAAATGGCTCAAGCGGTGGCGTGGGGGTCATCGTTCATTCCCGCAGGGGGAGGGTTCTACACAGCGGCATTGTACTCGGTCTGTACCGGTTCAGCAGACGCAGGGGCTGTGGCCAGAATGATGCGCTTGAGCTGCGGTACGCAGGAACCACATTGGGTGCCACATTTCAAGGCGGTTTGCAGATCAGCCAAGCGTTCACCGGGGTGACACCCGGCATGCTGCTTGGCGCAGTGCTGTTCGATGGACTGTTGGCTGACCCCAAGGCAGTTGCACACCATGCTCACGGGGCTTGCATCCACACCCGGCGGTTGGGCGACCGGGCTCAAGAGGTGAGCCCGAAGCGGCCATACATTGGTGCTTTCATCCATGGCACGGCGCAGCCAGCTTTCGGATTGAATGTCCCCAGCCAGGCACAAACCGGTGATGCGCGCATTGGGCGTTGCGCCAGTTTTGTCAGCTTGCACGGACACACGGCGCACATGGCCGCTGGCCGGGTCGGTGTATTGCATGGCGCTGGCATTGTCGAAACCGAGTGCATCAAGCACAGCCTGCACTTGAGCGGGCTCGGGGCGGCTGGCGCAAGCGGCCCGAAACAGCACGGTGGGGCGGTCGCGCCCGGTGGTCACACACACAGCGGTATCAAATTGCGACATCAAGGCCCTGCCCCGCTGCCATGCATTCAACCAGTCTGCAGACTGCACGCACACCATCAGTTGCCAGGTGGCGTGAAAAGGCGACAGGTGCACTGCGGCGTGTTTGAGTTCAGGTTGGCGGGAGTACGGGTCCACCGCATCCAGGGTGAGGGCATTTACCCCACCAAAAAATGACCGTCCCCCGAAAAACTCTGGCCCCCAATGCATGGGCAAATAGGCTTGCTGGGGCGCAATGCCCGCGTCGGCCTTGGCACGCACAATCACCAGCCCTCGACGGGACCTCACCGTCAACCAACCCCCATCGGCCACCCGCAAACGGGCCAGGTCGGCCGGGTTCACCGCCACCTTGGGTTCGGGTTCATGTGAAAACAGGGTGTTGAGTGTGCCGGTGCGGCTGGCGCCATGCCACTGATCACGCAGGCGGCCTGTGTTCAAGCGCCAGGGAAAACGTGCGTCGGCGTCTTCAGCCACAGGCGCAAAGGCATTGGGCACAAAACGGGCGCGCCCATCGGCTGTCGGAAAACGGCCATCGGTGTACAGGCGGGCCACCCCGGTGGCTTGGCCTTCCGGCAGGGGCCATTGTTGCGGGCCTTGCTCATCCAGCATGGCGTAGGTCAGGCCGGTGATGTCCAGGTCGCGGCCACGGGTTGTTTCGCGGTGCTCAGCAAACACGGCTTCAGCGCAGGTGTAGGGAAACAGTGTTCTGCCAGGCTCAAGCCGTGAGCCTGACAGGCCACGGTGGTGCAACTCTTGTTCAAGCCGCTGTGCAAAATCCACCGCAATGGCCCAGTCGTCACGCGCTTGCCCAGGGGCAGGTGCTGCGGCGCGCACGCGGCTGATGCGCCGTTCACTGTTGGTGACCGTGCCTTCCTTCTCGGCCCACGTGGTGGCGGGCAACAGCACATCGGCAAATTCTGCGGTGGCTGTGGTGCGGTAAGCGTCTTGCAACACCACCCAATCGGCTTTCTTCAAGGCACGGGCCACCAATTCGCTGTTGGGCAGTGAATGGGCCGGGTTGGTGCAGGCAATCCACACCATGCGGATGCTGCCTGTGTCCAGGCGCTCGAACAACTCCAAGGCACTGGCACCGGGTTGATCGGGAACAGACTTCACGCCCCAGAGCGCGGCGATTTCAGCGCGGTGCTGTGGGTTGGACAAGTCACGGTGGGCCGACAGCAAGGTGGCCAACCCGCCCACTTCCCGGCCACCCATGGCATTGGGCTGACCAGTCAACGAAAATGGACCGCTGCCGGGCTTGCCAATTTGACCAGTGGCCAAGTGCAAGGCAATCAGCGCGGTGTTTTTGTCGGTGCCTGTGGTGGCCTGGTTAAGGCCCTGGCAATACAAGGAGAGTGTGTTTGCACTGCCAGCAAACCAGGTGGCCGCCGTCACAATATCGGCCTCGCTCACACCACAGACTTGGGCCGCCAACGCCGGGGTGTGGTCGGCCAGCAATTGGCGCAACGCGTCGAACCCCACAGTGTGGTTGGCGATGTAGTCGTTGTTCAGCCAGCCGCGCTCCACCATCACATGCAACATGGCATTGAAGAGCATCACGTCGGTGCCGGGCTGTATTTTCAAGTGCAGGTCAGCCGTCTGGCTGGTGTCGGTGTCGCGGGGGTCCACCACAATCATTTTGTGGCCTGGCTTGGCGGCACGCGCTGCTTCCAGCCTGCGAAACAGAATGGGGTGGGCAAAGGCAGGGTTGGCCCCTGCGATGAATACGCAATCAGCCAGCTCAATGTCGTCGTAACTGCAAGGCGGGGCATCGGCCCCCAGGGTGCGCTTGTAGCCACTGACCGCACTGCTCATGCACAGGCGCGAATTGGTGTCGACGTTGTTGGTGCCAATCAGGCCTTTGGCCAGCTTGTTGAACACGTAGTAGTCTTCGGTCAGCAATTGGCCGCTGATGTAAAAGGCGACGCTGTCGGGTCCGTGTTCTTCAATGCACTGGGCAAACCGCTGCACGGTCTGGCCCAGCGCCTCGTCCCAAGTGCTTGGGCTGAGGGCTTGCTTGCGGTCAGTGCGCATCATGGGCTGCAAAGCCCTCACCTGCCGGTACACATTGACGGTGGCGGTTTGCGCGAGGCTGCTGCCTTTGCTGCACAGTTTGCCGTAGTTGGCGGGGTGGTCCGGGTCCCCCTGAACAGCCACAATTTCCGGGGCTTGCCCTTCGCGGGTTCGCGTGCTGACCACGACGCCACAACCCACGCCGCAGTAGGGGCAGGTGGTTTTGGTGTGCGTCAGTGAATCAGGCGAAGCAAGCACATCACACTCCGAGGGTGCGGATTTCGTCCATGCTCAAATGCACCCGGCCATCCACCACTTTCACGGCAAACTTGGCGGTGCAGCCTTCGTCAGGCTCGCGGGCGCAGCCGTCGTTCAGGCCAATGTTCCAGTTGTGCAAGGGGCAAGTCACGGTGGTGCCGTGTACGATGCCCTGGCTCAGCGGGCCTTTTTTGTGAGGGCATTCGTCCAACAAGGCAAACACCTGTTCTTCACCGTTGCGAAACAGGGCAATGTCCTGCCCTTGCGGCCTGCGCACAATGCGCGAACCCAGCACCGGAATGTCTTCTACGGCACACACATCAATCCATTGCATGGAAATATCCTTGATCGCGTTCATTACAAAGGCCCTCATTCAACCACAACAGGAATGGCAATGGGTGTGAACTGGCGCACGTCCACTTGCGCGGCCTCTGGTTTGTGCCAAGGGTCTTCTTCAAGGGCCAGTGCGGCTTGCAGTTCAGCCCACAGGGCGTTGCGGTTGGCCACATCGTCCAGCACTTTGGCTTTGACATGGGCCATGCCTACCCGCGCCAGGTAATGCACGGTACGCTCCAGGTACCAACCTTCCTTGCGGTACAACTGCAGGAAAGCACCGCTGACGGCGAGTACTTCATCCGACGTTTTAACGCGGCACAGGAATTCCGCCACTTCGGTTTTAATGCCCCCGTTGCCGCCGATGTAAATTTCCCAACCGGAATCCACACCGATCACGCCCACGTCTTTGATGCCCGATTCAGCACAGTTGCGCGGGCAACCGGACACGGCCAGTTTCACTTTGTGGGGTGCGTACATTTTGAACAAGGCCTGTTCCAGGTCTTTGCCCATCTGTGTGCTGTCCTGTGTACCAAAGCGGCACCATTGGCTACCCACGCAGGTTTTGACGGTGCGCAGGCCTTTGGCATAGGCATGGCCGCTGGGCATGTCCAAGTCTTTCCACACGCTTTGCAAATCTTCTTTTTTCACACCCAACAAGTCAATGCGCTGGCCGCCCGTCACCTTCACCGTGGGAATGTTGTACTTCTCCACCACATCGGCAATTCGGCGCAGCTCCGCCGCTGTGGTTTCACCACCCCACATGCGGGGCACCACGGAATAGGTTTTGTCTTTCTGAATGTTGGCATGCGCACGTTCGTTGATGAAACGGCTTTGTGGGTCGTCTACCGCTTCGCCGGGCCAAGAACTGATGAGGTAGTAGTTGACTGCGGGGCGACAAGTTGAACACCCGTTGGGAGTGCGCCAACCCAAGGCCTTGAACACTTGGTCTTTGTGGGTGAGGTGTTGGCTGAAAATGGCGTCACGCACGGCTTGATGGCCGTGGTCTGTGCAGCCACACACTGGCTTGGTTTTGGGGGTTGCTGAATAATCAGCACCCGCTGTGCTCATCAGGATTTGTTCACACAAGCCCGTACACGACCCGCAAGACGCACTGGCCTTGGTGTGTTTGCGCACTTCTTCAATGGTGAACAAGCCCTTGGTTTTGATGGCCTGAACAATGGTGCCCTTGCACACACCGTTGCAGCCGCAGACTTCGTCGGTATCGGCCATGCGGCTGGCCTGGCTTTGGCCTTCATGCCCGGTGTCACCAATGTTGCTTTGGCCGAACATCAGCTTGTCGCGAATGTCGGTGATGGCTTGGCCGTCGCGCATCAGCTTGAAATACCACGAGCCATCCACAGTGTCGCCGTACAGGCAGGCGCCCACCAGTTTGTTGTCCTGAATCACCAGCTTTTTGTACACACCGCCGATGGGGTCGGACAGCAGCATTTCTTCCGTGCCCTCGCCACCCATGAAGTTGCCAGCCGAGAACAGGTCAACACCAGTCACTTTCAATTTGGTCGAGGTGACAGAGCCTTCGTACCGGCCGATACCGAACTGGGCCAAGTGGTTGGCACACACTTTGGCTTGTTCAAACAGGGGAGCCACCAAGCCGTAGGCCACGCCGCGGTGGCTGGCACACTCGCCAACCGAATAAATGCGGGGGTCGGTGACGGTTTGCAAGGTGTCCGTGACGACCACGCCACGGTTGCAATGCAGGCCTGCGCTTTTGGCCAGTGCGTCGTTGGGGCGAATGCCCACCGCCATCACCACCAGTTGAGTGTCCAGTGCGGTGCCGTCGGTGAACTCAATGCTGGCCACACGCCCATCGGCACCGGCGTGCAAGGCCTTGGTGTTTCGGGCCAGCAAAAACTTCAAGCCTTTGGCCTGGAGGGAATCCTGCAACAGCCGGGCTGCGGTGGGGTCAAGTTGACGCTCCATCAACCATTCCGGCAAATGCACCACAGTCACATCCATGCCCTGAATGGCCAGGCCATTGGCAGCTTCCAGCCCCAACAGGCCACCGCCAATCACCACCGCCTGTTTGTACTGTTTGGCGGCGTCCAACATGGCTTGGGTGTCCGCAATGTCGCGGTAACCAATTACACCCGGCAGATCAGCGCCGGGCACCGGCAAGATGAATGAATTGGAGCCCGTGGCCAGCAGCAGCCGGTCATAGGGGGCCTGTGTGCCATCGGCACAGTGCACCACCCGCTTGGTGCGGTCAATGGTGGTGACTTGCTTGCCCATGTGCAGGGTGATGCCATTGTCGGCATACCAATCCACCGTGTTCAGCACAATCTCGTCGAAGGTCTGCTCACCGGCCAGTACTGGCGAGAGCATGATCCGGTTGTAGTTGGGGTGTGGCTCTGCGCCAAACACAGTGATGTCATACAACTCCGGCGCAAGCTTCAACAGCTCTTCCACCACCCGGATACCGGCCATTCCGTTGCCCACCACGACCAGCTTCTGTTTGTTCAATGACATCAGCATCGCCACACCCAATTTCAAGCAAAAAAAACGGCGGCCGGCAGCACGAAGCTGCACGGACGCCGTTGTCCAACTCCTAGGGCGAGAACGCCTTCGGAGACCTGTCAATCCACCTGCAGGCCGCCGCCGTTGACGGCCTACGGTTACTCTTATGCAAAGGGCGTGCCAGCCTTAAAACCGGAAATTTGCACCGAAAAAAGGCTGAAAATCAGCATTGCACCCCGCTTTCGGGTGAGGAACTCAGCACTTGCTTGGTGCAACGCACCACTTCTTGCACCGTCGCCCCCTGAACGGACCCACTTTGAAGCAGAAACCCAAGGGGCCCCTCACCGCCAAGGTGCCCTGCTTATGCTGATTGATTACTGATTCCACTGTCATTCACCATGAGCACACCATCGCCCCGCCTGGCCCTGGGCCCCCTTCTGGGCCTTGAACACCCCCTGACCTACACCGTGCTGTTTGTGACCAACACGCCCGTTACCGTGGCTGAGGTGCGCATCAACCAAGGCGTGGCCAGCGCCACACCCATCGCCACAGAACACGGCCACCAAGTGTGGCGTGCCGAATGGCCGGTGCAACAAAGCCAGCAGGCCACTGCGCTGGACTACAGCGTGTGGCTGGACGGGGTTCAAGCCCAAGGCGTGGATCGCCAACAGCAATGGTCGGTTGAATGCCCGGGCTTGCAGGACAATCCCCGCATGGTGTACGCCTCATGCAACGGGTTTTCAGACCCCACCTTGATGAAAAACGTGGCCCTGCCCTTCGGGCTGTGGTCCACCCTGAAAACCCGACAAGACACCCAAGCTTTCCACCTGCTGTTGATGGGCGGTGACCAGGTGTACGCCGACTCGGTGTGGGCCAACCAGCCCGCCCTCAGAAACTGGGGCAGCAAAAACAGGGCTGACCAAGTGAAAGCCAAACTCTCCGCCAGCGAGTTGAACGCGGTGGACAAAGCCTTTCTGCAGTTGTATCTGGAGCGTTGGTCGCAGCCCGACACAGCCAACCTGCTGGCCCGCATTCCACAGATCATGATGTGGGATGACCACGACATCATTGACGGCTGGGGCAGTTACAGCCCCGAGTTTCAACAGTGCCCGGTCATGCAGCAGGTGTTTTCAGTGGCCGCCAAATACTTTGACCTGTTCCAGCTTCGGGGCAAAGGCCACAACACCAACCTGATTGCACCGGGCAGCCCGCACCGCAGCCTGTCACTGACGCTGAACGGCACCACCATTCTTGCGCTGGACCACCGCACCGAACGCACGCTGGACCAAATCATGAGCCCCGGCCACTGGGGCGACTTCATCGCCAAACTGGATTCCTGCGCGGTGGGGGACCTGTTGGTGTTGAGTGCAGTGCCCGTGGTTTACCGCGACTTCGCAGCCGCCGAAAGCGTACTGGATTTAACCCCCAGCAATGAAGAACTCACCGACGACCTGAAGGACCATTGGCGGGCCAAGAAACACCAGGGGGAGAGGGCCCGGTTCATCATGCGCCTCTTGAACAATGCACGCGCCCGGCATGGCCGCACAGTCATCCTTTCCGGCGATGTGCATGTGGGTTGCCTGGGCGTGATACGGGACAACAGCGCCGGGCAGGTTGTGAACGTACACCAAGTGGTGTCGTCGGGCATTGTGCACCCGGCCCCCAACCCATTCCAGTGGGCGGGTATTTTGGCCATCACCAACGACCGTCAAGAAACGCTGGATGAGAACGGCCAAGTGTGCGCCCGCATGCTCACCCCCTTTGGCTCCGACACCTACCTGCGCACCCGCAACTTCGCCACGCTGGAACAAGGCAACGACGGCAAATTGTGGGTGAACTGGGTGTGCGAAAACGGCGATCAACCGCATTACCCACTGAGTTGACCACCGGCCCACGCCAAAGGCATGGCTGGTTTGCTGGTAACATGCAGGCCTGCCCAACCTTCAGGCCCCTCGCGTGTCCGACCTGCTAGTTCTTGGTTTCGAAACCTCCTGCGATGAAACCGGCGTTGCCCTGTGCACCACCGGTGGACAAGTGCTGGCCCAGGCCCTGCATTCGCAGATCAGCATGCACAAAGACTATGGCGGCGTGGTGCCCGAGCTGGCCTCGCGCGATCACATCCGCCGCTTGGTCCCCCTGATGAATCAAGTGCTGGCAGACAGTGGCAAAAGCCTTACCGATGTGGACGCCATCGCCGTCACCACCGGCCCCGGCCTGCCCGGCGCATTGATGGCGGGCACTGCCTTCGCCACCAGCCTGGCGATGGGCTTGGGCAAACCGGTGATTCCCGTGCACCACCTTGAAGGGCACTTGCTGTCGCCCCTGTTGTCGGCCACGCCTCCTGCATTCCCGTTCACAGCCTTGTTGGTCAGTGGCGGGCATTCCCAATTGATGGGTGTTGAAAACCTGGGCCATTACGCCTTACTGGGCGAAACACTGGACGACGCGGCGGGCGAAGCCTTCGACAAAACCGCCAAAATGATTGGCCTGCCCTACCCCGGCGGCCCAGCTTTGTCCAAACTGGCGGAACAGGGCAATGCCAACCGCTTCAAACTGCCCCGCCCCATGCTGCACAGCGGCGACTACAACTTCAGCTTTTCCGGCCTGAAAACCGCAGTGCTCACCACCGCCATGAAACTGGCCGGGGTGGCCCAACCCACCGAAACCATGGTCTTGAACGACCAAGACAAAGCCGACCTGTGCGCCAGCTTCCAGGCGGCCATTGTTGAAGTGCTGGTGAAAAAGTCAATCGCGGCCACCCGCGCCAATGGCCACAAGCGGCTGGTGGTGGCTGGTGGCGTGGGCGCCAACAAACAACTGCGCCACAGCCTGACCGAAGCCGCCGCCCAACGGGGCATCGAGGTGTACTTTCCGGAATTGGCCCTGTGCACCGACAATGGCGCCATGATTGCCTTTGCAGCGGCCATGCGCCTGAAAGCCAACCCGGCCTTGCTCAGTCAACTGGACTACAGCATGCAGACCAAACCACGCTGCGCCATTCCGGGGCTTCAGGGCAGCTAACCGTCACGGTCAGGGCCCCCTCACCCGGTTGGCCGACACAGAGCGAGGCCAAGGGTTCTCACCCCCAACGGTTTGCCATTAAGGTTGGGGGTCTAGTTGAAGATGCCCCCCTTAATTCACTCAACCCGCCATGACCACCCAAGCCACCTGCCAAGCCGGTGACATTCTTGTCACTGCCTCCGCCTCGTTGAACTCCACAGCAATCCAGAACGGGACTTGTACAACCGTAAGCCACGCTGTGTTGATGATTGACCACATCAATGCGGTGGAGGCTGTGCCGGAAGGGGTGATACCAAGCAACCTATCAAAATCCCTGCGAGAGTCAAGCAAAGTCATCCTGCTCAGACACAAACACATGACGCACGCCCAAGGCACTCGCATTGCGCAATATGCCTTGAAACAAGTGGGCAAACCCTATGACACGCTGGGCGCAGCAAGGGCAGGGGCAAACTCCGGGTGCAGCGGGGCCTTCAAATACACAGCACCCGGCATGTTGATTACGCTGGTGGATGAACTCAGCAAGTCTCAATCCGGGCATGAAACCAGCTTTTTCTGCAGCGAATTGGTGGCGATGGCCTATCGGTCAGTGGGTCTGGCCTTGTCATCCAAACAACCTTGGGTCACTTTACCGGGTGGCCTGCTGCGGTCAGACCAACTGGTGATGGTTGATCAACTCAAATAGGCTACGCCATGTCCACCTCGCGTTGGGTTCTTCTCTCCATTCTGTGCGCCTTGGGCATTGCTGCGCCCTTGGCGTCTCGGACCATTGACGACACGACATCGGTGGACACTCGGCTGCTGGCCTACGACCTGGCCTGTGCCACCACTGGCCGTGCACCACAGGTCGTCCTGCTGGAGAAACCGACGACCCTGACAACCGATTGGACCACCATCGATTTACCCAAGAGTGTCCATCGAGTCCCCGCAATTGAAGAATTCTACGTTTACGGCTCCTACAACGCGCACGAACTATCGGGGGAACTGAAAAGTGTGGCGCCTAGCGACTTTGACACGACAATGGTGATGCGCACAAAATTGACAGGGGAAGTGATCTATCTGTCCATGAAAGCCATGGATGATCAAGGGCGCGAAGTTCGATTAACCCAAAACGGCTGGCTTTACAGCAACCACACCAACCCGCCCAGCCCTGCAGCCGGCTTTGGATTACAGAACAGGCGCTGGAACAAATTCTTTTTCGGCCCCGATGTGAAGCTGCGACAAATCGCGGTGAAGGCGTCGGCGCCAGTCACCATAGAACGGGTGACTTGGTTGCCCATAGGTTACTGCAAATGGCCTGGCCGCACTTGGGACACCATTCCCGAGGAAGACCGCTACAACTTCGAAGGCCCAAGCCCAGCCACCGGCGAGTGGGGGCCCATTCCACCGCCACCGGTCATCACCTTTGAGCCGGTCAAGCCCACAGTGCCTTGACCAATCGACCAATTACCCTATGCGCCTTCTTAGCCAACACCGTTGGGTTCTCCTCTCTATCCTGTGCGCCTTGGGCATTGCTGCGCCCTTAGCGTTTCGTACCAGTACCAGCGCGCCATCGGTGGACACTCGGCTGCTGGCCTACGACCTGGCCTGTGCCACCACTGGCCGTGCACCACAGGTCGTCCTGCTGGACAAACCGACCACCCTAACCACCGACTGGACCCTAATCGATTTACCCAGCAGTGTCCATCGGGTGCCCGCCATCGAAGATTTCTATGTCTATGGTTCCCACACCGCGCATGACACGTCTGAGGACTTGAAAGACAATGCGCCCAGTGACCTTGAAATACCCAGTGGATTCCAGATTAAAGCCTCGGGCAACGTGGTCTACCTGTCCATGAAAGCCATGGATGAGCAAGGGCGCGAGGTTCGATTAACCCAAAACGGCTGGCTTTACAGCAATCACACCAACCCGCCAAGCCCCGCAGCGGGTTTTGGTCTAGAGAACAGGCGCTGGAACAAATTCTTTTTCGGTCCCGATGTGAAGCTGCGGCAAATCGCGGTGAAGGCGTCCGCGCCCATCACCATTGAACGGGTGACTTGGTCACCCATGGACTACTGCAAATGGCCCGGCCGCACTTGGGACACCATTCCCGAGGAAAAGCGCTACAACTTCGAAGGCCCAAGCCCCGCCACCGGAGAGTGGGGGCCCATTCCACCGCCCCCGGTCATCACTTTTGAGCCGGTCAAGCCCACAAAGGAATAAGTAAACCCACGGTGCTGGGGCAAGCACCGATACTGAAATTCCCTCTTCCGGGTTATGCTACGGCTTGTTTGATGCAGCACTCACTCAGCCACCATGAACGCCCACACCGAACCCTTCACCCTGAACAGCGCCCTGCGCCAAAGCGTGCTGGAGGGCCTGCAGGCCATTCTGCCAGCAGGGTCTGTGCTGCACGAGGTAGAAGACACCCGCCCCTACGAATGCGACGGCCTCAGCCTGTTTCGCCAATTGCCCATGGTGGTGGCCCTGCCGCACACGGAAGACCAAGTCATCGACATCCTGAAGCTTGCCCAGCGCCTGAACGTGCCCGTGGTGGCGCGTGGTGCTGGCACCGGTTTGTCGGGTGGTGCACAGCCGCACCCCGCAGGCATTCTGCTGGGCATGGCAAAATTCAACAAAATTTTGCAGATTGATGCGCAATCCCGCACCGCACGTGTTCAACCCGGTGTGCGCAACCTGGCCATCTCCGAAGCTGTGGCCCACCTGAACCTGTACTACGCGCCCGACCCGTCCAGCCAGATCGCCTGCACCATCGGCGGCAACGTGGCTGAAAACAGCGGCGGCGTGCATTGCCTCAAATACGGCCTGACAGTACACAACGTGCTCAAGGTTCGCGGCATCACCATCGACGGCGAAGTGGTTGAATTTGGCAGCCACGCGCCTGATGTGCCGGGGCTGGATCTGCTCAACCTGGTCATCGGCTCCGAAGGCATGCTGGCTGTGGTCACTGAAGTGACTGTGAAACTGGTGCCCAAACCCGCACTGGCCCAAGTCATCATGGCCAGCTTCGACGACGTGGCCAAAGCGGGCAATGCCGTGGCCGCCGTCATTGCTGCGGGCATTATTCCTGCCGGGCTGGAAATGATGGACAAACGGGCCAGCCAAATGGTGGAGCCTTTCGTCAACGCCGGGTACGACACCGAGGCCGAGGCCATTCTGCTGCTGGAAAGCGACGGCACGCCCGACGAAGTGGCCGAAGAAATAGACGCCATGAGCCGCGTGCTGCAAGGCTGCGGGGCCACCGCCATCAAGGTGTCGCAATCCGAAGCCGAACGCATCAAATTCTGGGCAGGCCGCAAAAACGCATTCCCCGCTGCTGGCCGCGTGTCGCCCGACTACTACTGCATGGACGGCACCATTCCCCGCAAACGGCTGGCCGATGTGCTCAACGCCATGGCCCGCATGGAAGACAAGTACCAACTGCGCTGCGCCAACGTGTTTCACGCGGGCGACGGCAACCTGCACCCGTTGATTCTTTTCGACGCAAACAACCCCGATGAAGTCAAACGCGCCGAAGACTTCGGCGCAGAAATTCTGGAGTTGTGCGTGGAAGTGGGGGGCACCGTCACCGGCGAACACGGCGTGGGCATCGAAAAAATCAACCAGATGTGTGTGCAGTTTTCTCGGGCGGAACTGGACGCTTTCTTCGCCGTGAAAAAAGCCTTCGACCCACCCGGCCTGCTCAACCCCGGCAAAGCCATTCCCACCCTGCACCGCTGCGCTGAGTATGGCCGCATGCATGTGCACGGCGGGCAAATGCCGTTTGCCGACCTGCCACGTTTCTAAAGAGCCCCTTCGCATGAGCGATTTCATCGACGAACTGGCCTTGCGCGTGGACAAAGCCACGCAAGCCCGCACCCCGCTGTGCATTCAGGGCGGCAATTCCAAAGCCTTCTATGGCGGCCCCTGCAACGGCGACCCCGTGGACATGCGCGCATGGTCCGGCATTGTGGAATACGAACCGACGGAATTGGTGATCACCGTCAAAAGCGGCACCCCACTGGCCACGGTTGAAGCCGCACTGGCCGAACAACAGCAAGAACTGGCGTTTGAGCCGCCCCGCCTGTCCGCCCAAAGCACCATTGGTGGCACCATCGTCGCCGGTCTGGCAGGCCCAGGGCGGCTGGCCCGTGGTGGCGTGAAAGATTACGTGTTGGGCTGCACCCTCATCGACGGGCGTGGGCAGATTCTGCACTTCGGCGGCGTGGTCATGAAAAACGTTGCGGGCTACGACGTGTCGCGCGTCATTCCCGGCAGCATGGGCACACTGGGCATCGTGGTGGATTTGTCCATCAAAGTCATGCCCATGTCCGTGGCCGACAGCACACTGCAATTTGAATGCACGGCCCAACAAGCCATTGAACGCACCAACACCTGGCTGGGTCAGCCACTGCCCATTCACGCCACCTTCTGGCACCAAGGCCAGTTGCATGTGCGCCTGCGGGGTGCGCAAGCGGCTGTCAGCGCTGCTGAAAAAACCTTGGGTGGCGCGGTGTTGTTGCCCACCCTGGCCCAACCGTTCTGGGCCAGCGTGCGCGACCAAACCCACCCCTTCTTCACCGCACCCGGCCCCCTGTGGCGCATCGCCGTGCCCCCCACCACCGTGGACCTGCCCCTGCACGGCCAACAAGTGCATGAATGGGCCAGTGGCCTGCGCTGGTTCCGGCCCGACACACCCTGCGCCGCCGATGCCCTGCGAGGTGTGGCCGAACGCTGCGGCGGGCATGCCACCCTGTACCGCGCGGAACACGACACCGACCGGCAACAGGCCTTCCACACACCCCAGCGCGCGCTGCTGGACATTCAGCGCCGCCTGAAACACCAGTTCGACCCTGCCGGTATTTTCAACCCGGGTCGTCTGGCCCCCATTCTGTGACAGGGCATTGAACCATGGACACCCAACTCGCCGACTGGATCAAAGACACCCCCGAAGGCCAAACCGCCGAAGCCATCCTGCGTAAATGCGTGCACTGCGGCTTTTGCACCGCCACCTGCCCCACCTACCAAGTGCTGGGCGATGAGCTGGACAGCCCACGCGGGCGCATCTACCTCATCAAACAAGTGCTGGAAGGCAAGGCCGTCACCCGCAAAACCCAGGAACATCTGGACCGGTGCCTGACCTGCCGCAACTGCGAATCCACCTGCCCCTCGGGCGTGAAATATGGCCAATTGGTGGACATAGGCCGCAAAGTGGTGGATGAACGTGTACCCCGCCCCAAGCAGGAACAACTGCTGCGCGACGGGCTTAAAACCCTGATGACCACCCCCTGGCTGTTCAAGCCGGGCATGGCCATGGGCAAAGCCGTTCGCGGCTTATTGCCCGATGCCCTGGCCGCCAAAATTCCCAAGCCCCGCCCTGAATTCAAAGCCCCCCAAGGCCAGCACCTGCGCCGGGTCATCCTGCTGAACGGCTGCGTGCAACCGGCCATGATGCCCAGCATTGACCAAGCCACCGCACTGGTGCTGGACGCGCTGGGCATTCAGGCCCGTGCAGTGCCCAACAGCGGCTGCTGTGGTGCGGTGAAGTTCCACCTCAACGACCACGATGGCGGCAAAGCCCAAATGAAAGCCAACATCGACGCGTGGTTCCCCATGCTGGAAAGCGGCCACGCCGAAGCGCTGGTGATGAATGCCTCAGGCTGCGGCGTCACTGTTCGGGAATATCACCTGCATTTTGCGGACGACCCTGCCTATGCCGACAAAGCCCGGCTGGTGTCCGACAAAACCATGGACATTGGCGAATTCATTCTTCGCCAAACCGCACAGGCCCTGCAACCCATTGTGGATGCGGTTCAACAGGCCATCCGTGAAGAAAAAATTCCTCACCGCATTGCCTTCCACCCCCCCTGCACCCTGCAACACGGGCAACAACTGAAAGGCGTGGTCGAGGGCTTGCTGACCCGCGTGGGCTTTGAACTCACCCCCGTGCCCGACGCCCACCTGTGCTGCGGCTCAGCAGGCACCTATTCCGTGCTGCAACCGGAATTGTCCTCCACCCTCAAAACCCGCAAGCTGCACAGCCTGATGGCTGGCAAACCACAGGCCATCGCCTCCGCCAACATTGGGTGCCTAACCCACCTGGAAAGCGAGGCCGCAGTGGATGTGCGGCACTGGGTGGAATGGGTGGCGCAGGCGCTGGCCTAGCCGCCTGCTTAAGGGGCCAGCCGGTCGATGCGCCAGCCTCCGGGCTGGGCGCTGTCCGGCGAGTAAGCCAAGCGGTCATGCAGACGCGAAGGCCGCCCCTGCCAGAATTCAAAGTAATCCGGCACCAAGCGGTAACCGCCCCAAAACGGCGGGCGGTCCACCGGGTCACCGGCATGGCTGGTGCGGGCTTGGTCCACCAAGGCCTCCAGCGCATCGCGTGAATCCAGCCTGCGGCTTTGCGGCGAAGCCCAGGCCCCCAAACGGCTGCCGGGCGGGCGGCTGCGGTAATAGGTGTCCGATTCCTCAGCGCTCACCTTCTCCACACGGCCTTCAATACGCACCTGCCGCTCCAGTTCTGTCCAATGGAACAACAAGGCGGCGTGCGGGTTGGCCGCCAGCTCTTGCCCCTTGCGGCTTTCATAGTTGGTGAAAAAACAGAAGCCCCGCTCATCCAGCCCTTTAATCAGCACAATGCGCGCAGCAGGCCGCCCGCGGTGGTCCACGGTGGCCAGGGTCATGGCATTGGGCTCGGGCAACTGGGCATTCAGGGCCTGCTCAAACCAGCGCTGGAACAGGTCCATCGGGTTGGGCAATGCGTCAGTTTCATCCAGGCTGGCTCGGGTGTAATCCTTGCGAAGGTCGGCGATGGGAGTGCTCATGGGGGTACTGCTCAACGGTTGACAACCAGCCCATTGTGGCACATACAATCAGCGCCATGGCCGACACCCCCCACCCGCTGATCGACGAATTCTGCACCAGCCTTTGGCTGGAAGAAGGGCTTGCAGACCACAGCCTGGCCGCCTACCGCAGCGACCTCACCCAACTGGCCCACTGGCTGAGCAGCACCAACGCCACACCCTTGGAGCAACTCGACACCGACACCCTGCGCCGCTACATTCACAGCCTTTCAAGCCTCAAACCCAGCAGCCTGAACCGAAAAACCAGCAGCATCAAACGCTTCTGCCTGTGGATGGTGAACAACCGCCACCGAACCGACAACCCCACCACCGCCCTGCGCAGCGCGCGCCAAGGCCTGCGGGTGCCCAAAACCCTGTCGGAAGCCGAAGTGGAAAACCTGGTGAATGCGCCCGACCTGAACACCCCTCAAGGCATCCGCGACAAAGCCATGCTGGAACTGATGTACGCCAGCGGCCTGCGCGTCAGCGAACTGGTGAACCTGCCCTTACAAGCCGTTGACCTGAACGCCGGTGCCGTGAAAGTACTGGGCAAAGGCAACAAGGAAAGGCTGGTGCCCATGGGCAACCCGGCACGCTTGGCCATACTGCTGTACCTGGGGCAAGCCCGGGCTCAATTGCTGAGCTTCAAAGAAAGCGATGCCCTGTTTGTGACCCACCTGGGCGGCCCCATGACCCGGCAAGCCTTCTGGAAAATCATCAAGCGCCACGCCCTGCTGGCAGGCATCCACAGCCCCATCAGCCCCCACGTGCTGCGGCACGCTTTCGCCACCCACCTGCTGAACCACGGGGCCGACCTGCGGGTGGTGCAACTGCTGCTGGGGCATGCCGACATCACCACCACACAAATCTACACCCACGTGGCCAAAGAGCAACTGCACGAGTTGCTCAATGCCCACCACCCGCTGGGGCGGGGGCCCAGATAACTCAAGAGCCGAAGGGGTCGTCCCACACCAATGGTCGATGAACCTGGCGTGCCCGCCCGCCCAAGCGACCGGGTGCTGAAGAAGCAGTATGGTTATCCGTATTGGCGGCAGGCGACACAACCGGGCTACCTGTCACGCGTCGGTGTTCCAAGTGATCAGCCAGCGATGTAGACCTAACTTGGGTCGGAGTACCCCACCCCGCAGCAACTTGGTAGCCCGCTTTGTACTTCACCGTGGCAGGCACCCTCGGAGCGTCTCCCTCAAGCTCCATGAGGCCATCCGGAGTAGCGGCAGCACTCGCCATGGCTACCTGCGCCGAACGATAACGCACAGTGGGGGCTACTGGCAGGGGGGTTGCATCAGGTTCCAGCCAAGCGCTTTGAACGCCCACACTGAGGTACCCACGCGGCACAGTCGGGGGCACTGACGACGCATCCGAATCAACGCTGCCCGATGAGCCCCTTTGTACCTGCTGGCTAAGCCAAAGCCCAGATGAACCTGGCAGCATTTCATCTGCATTGGGGTGAGCCCCCAGCAACACGAACAGTATTGCAGCCGCAGCACTGGCGGCCGACTGCTGCAACACCGCCTGTGAATGAAGCGAGGATTGACCTTGCGGTGGTTCGACCTGAATCACAGGGCTGTTGTTGGGTGCAAGTGGAGAAGGCATGGCTGCTTACCGGTTCTGTTGACTGTGGGGGTTGGTGGGTGTGGCCATGAACAACAACTGAGCGCGCGCTGCATTCACCGCTTCTTCAGACCGCGCACCAGCAGGGGGAGAATCCATGTGCATCGGTGTCGCCTGCACACTGCCCCCAGCGCTCAGCGGAGACCACTGCATGCCTGCCGCCGATTGTGGACTGAGGTTCTGGGTGGGCGTGGGCGCTGGCTGAGGGCTGGCGTGCGCCTGGCCTGTGCCGATCGTCGGGCTGAGTACATTGCCCAGCAACTCAGGATGACGACCCAATGTTCGACGCTCACGGCCGGGCGCCCTTGGGGCCATCTGCGTGTTGGGCTGAGCAAACACCGGTTGCTGGTTGACAGGTGACTGTGGGTCAGGCTGGGCCGATGAGGATGCGCCCTGATTGTGCAGCAGGTTGGTGGCCAGTGAGGCTACAGCCTGCGTGGGGGCCCCGGGCGTGATTCTCACACTCGCAAAGCCCTGTACGAGCAAGTCATGGGGAGCAATACCGGCGGGGGGGTTGTTGGAATTGATGGGCTGCATGGTGTTTCTCGTTAATCACAGGAAACTCTGAGTAAAAGCGCAAGGCACTTAGTTCGGTCTGCCCATCAAAAAAACCGGCGAATTGCGGCACAATAACGGCACACGCCAAGCAACCACAACAAACGGAGACAACCGTGTCCACCCACTTCATTGCTGCCCTGGTCATTGCCTACCTGCTGGGCTCCATTTCCTTCGCCGTGGTGGTTTCACGCTTTGTTGGCCTGGCTGACCCACGCACCTACGGGTCGAAAAACCCCGGCGCCACCAACGTGCTGCGCAGTGGCAACAAAGTGGCTGCCCTGCTCACCCTGCTGGGCGACGCCTTGAAAGGCACCGTGGCGGTGTTGCTGGCGTATCACTACCAAGACACCTACCAGTTCACCCAAAGCGACATTGCCTGGGTGGGCCTGGCCGCATTCATCGGCCACCTCTTCCCCATCTTCTTCCGCTTTGAAGGCGGCAAAGGCGTGGCCACCGCACTGGGCGTGCTGCTGGCCCTGAACTGGGTGCTGGGCCTGGCCACCGCAGTAACCTGGCTCATCATTGCGTACTTCTTCCGCTACTCCTCACTGGCCGCCCTGGTGGCCAGCGTGTTCGCCGTGTTCTACGACGTGCTGCTTTTTGGCATCAACGGCCAGGCGCTCGCCGTGTTCATCATGGCCGCCCTGCTGGTGTACCGCCACAAACTGAACATCGCCAACCTCATAGCCGGCAAAGAAAGCAAAATTGGGCAGAAAAAAGCCGAGGCGAAACACTGAGGGTGCTTTTACACAGGCTGGGTGGGCAGGCCAAGGCCTGCCCTTGGGTGTATTAAGGCCGTTTGCTGAGTAGTTGCTCCACATACGCGATGGTTTCAGCGTTATTGGACACTTTGGCTATATCGAGTAGCGTGTGCCTGCTGCTATCCACGGCACGGGGGTTTGCACCTGCCCCCACCAACCAACGCATGACTGCCAAGTTGCCTTGCCCGGCCGCCTGCAACAAGGGCGTTCGGCCGTTGAGCCCACGTGCTTCAACGCTTTGGCCCAGTTCGTCCCTGCAGTATTTCACCGCATCCGCATTCGAAAACAGCGCCGCCAAATGAATGGCCTGGTTGCCATCATCGCCTTTGGCGTGTTTGTCTGCGCCTTGCGCCACCAACCAACGCATGACTGCCAAGTTGCCTTTCTCGGCTGCCTGCACCAAGGGTGTTCTGCTGTTTAACCCACGGGCTTCAAGGCTTTGGCCCAGTTCGTCCCTACAGTATTTCACCGCATCCGCATTCGAAAACAGCGCCGCCAAATTAATGGCCTGGTTGCCATCATTGTCTTTGGCGTGTTTGTCTGCGCCTTGCGCCACCAACCAACGCATGACTGCCAAGTTGCCTGTCTGGGCTGCCATCAACAAGGGCGTTCTGCCGTTGAACCCACGGGCTTCAAGGCTTTGGCCCAGTTCGTCCCTACAAAACTTCACCGCATCAGCATTCGAAAGCAGCGCCGCCAAATGAATGGCTTGGCTGCCCTCATTGTCTTTGGCATGTTTGTCTGCGCCTTGCGCCACCAACCAACGCATGACTGCCAAGTTGCCTTGCCCGGCCGCCTGCACCAAGGGTGTTCTGCCGGTGAACCCACGGGCTTCAAGGCTTTGGCCCAGTTCGTCCCTACAGTATTTCACCGCATCCGCATTCGAAAACAGCGCCGCCAAATTAATGGCCTGGTTGCCATCATCGCCTTTGGCGTGTTTGTCTGCGCCTTGCGCCACCAACCAACGCATGACTGCCAAGTTGCCTGTCTGGGCTGCCTGCACCAAGGATGTTCTGCCGTTGAACCCACGGGCTTCAAGGCTTTGGCCCAGTTCGTCCCTACAGTATTTCACCGCATCCGCATTCGAAAGCAGCGCCGCCAAATGAATGGCTTGGCTGCCCTCATTGTCTTTGGCGTGTTTGTCCGCACCAGCATCCACCAAGGCGGCCATGGCCTGCAATTGGCCGTTTATGGCAGCAACGTGAAGTGGTGTGCGCCCACTTTTTTCACCCACCTCCAACGGCAAGTTTTGCACGGTGGCCAACCAGCGCAACACGGTCACTTGCCCATCCTGGGCAGCCTTGTGCAGCAGGGTGTCGCCGGTGTCATTGGTGACCAAGGGGGTCAAGCCTAAGGTCAAGTATTCATGAAGTTTGGCCAAGTCGCCTAGTATCACCGCGCAAAAAGCCGGGAAGGTGTAACGCACTTTGGCCAAGGCGGTGTGGGGCACATTCACTGCGGGAAACTGCGCCAATGCTGTTTCGCTGGGTGTGCGCTTCAGCCCCGCAGGGGCTAGGTCTGTTGCAGGCTCGGTGGGCTGGGCAGGCTCGGGCACCACTGCAGGTACCAATGTGGGCACTAAGCCACGCACCTGTTCATTCGGGTGCTTGGCCAGTAATTCAAGGTAAGGGCTGCCCGTCGGCAATTGTTTCAACTGGTTTTTCAGTAAGGGCAACAGGCCGGACTGCTCAAGCGCACCCATCTCGGGCTTGGCCAAACGCCCCATCAGCAGACCGATGTTTTTTTGCTGCTTCAAAGTGGCCAAGTCAGCGGCCCACTGGGCAAGGGACGAACTCAGCTCGGCCTTCAATGGCCACGCATTATCAAGCGTGGGTAACAAGTTCTGGTATTGTTTCAGCAAATCATCCAGTTCATGCGTCAAGCCTTTCAAACCGTCGGTGTGTGTCAGTAAAACCGACACCAAGGTACTTAGCTCGTTGTTGGCCTTCTCGCCCCGGGCATCCATCTGAAGGCAACGCGTATGCAGGTTGGCCAAGGCTTCACCCAAGTCCTCGGCTTTTTTCAACAGGCTGGTTGCTGCCCGTTGGCAGTTGTATTTTTTTTCGAACAGGTTTTCCAGTGCGGCGCAAATTTGTTTCATGGCCGTCAGCTTTTCCAGGGCGCGGGTGATGTTCTTCTCGGAACGGAAGAAACCAACGCTGGCCGAGCTGACTCTGGCTGCGGCCTCATCAATCTTGTCGATCATCCCCGACAAGCCCTCTAGCGCTCGGTGATCCACCAAAAAACTCAAATCCGGCATCCGCTCCAAGGCCAAACGGCCCACATCCGTCGCAGCGGCTTTGGTCTGCACTTCAACCAGCAGGGCGTTGTAAGTCGTCATGGCCTTTTCAAGAGTGGCCTTGGGGAAATTCAGAGCATCCTGACATTTCGAGCCCAGTTCACTGATCATCGGCACTGTGTCCGTATTCAAAAGGCCCACCACGGCCGCCAAATTGGCAAGCCACAAAGGCAGGTCCGGATGGGGTTCGCTGGGTGCACCAGCCTGCGCCGCGCCTTGCAAACCCGAGTTGGCGCCGGGCACCGAGGCTTGTTCTGCAATGTCCACCAGCGGGCGCAAAGCCGGGCTAAGCTGAGTGATTGTGTCTTGGGCCTGCGCCGTCAAAGAGTTGTTACGCAAGTCGATGACAGCCGATTGGCGATTGCCACTGCGCAACTTCGCCACCATCACCACGGTTCTGAACTCATCGGGCAAGGCACTCAACCCCAGGCCGCTCAAATTCAAATGGGGCGTGCGTTCTGCGGGGCTGACATAGACAGCGATCCGGTGCCGGGCATCCTCACGCGCCACCCGTTCATGGGCTGGTGCTTGCTGCACCCACTGTTCGACGCTAGTCAGCAATTTAGAAATTGCCCCGGCATTGGATGCAGCAGAGGGAGCCGCACTGGCCTGGCCGCCGTCCAGGCCCTGGGCAACGGGCGTGTTTGAGGAGCTGGGCAATTCAGAAGAAGGGGCGTGGGCAACAGTGGACAACACGGTGATGGCCTTGAAAAAAATCAACGCCTTTGGTGGAATAAGCACCGCACAAGTTCGAATGGGGGTTGGGTCTGGCCGCATTCATCGGCCACCTCTTCCCCATTTTCTTCCGCATTGAAGGCGGCAAGGCGTGGCCATCGCAGTAACCTGGCTCATCATTGCGTACTTTTTCCGCTACTCCTCACTGGCTGTGTTCATCATGGCCGCCCTGCTGGTGTACCGCCACAAACAGAACATCGCCAACCTCATGGCCGGCAAAGAAAGCAAAATTGGGCAGAAAAAAGCCGAGGCGAAACACTGAGGGTGCTTTTACACAGGCTGGGTGGGCAGGCCGAGGCCTGCCCTTGGGTGCGTTAAGGCCGTTTGCTGAGTAGTTGCTCCACATACGCGATGGTTTCAGCGTTATTGGACACTTTGGCTATATCGAGTAGCGTGTGCCTGCTGCTATCCACGGCACGGGGGTTCGCACCTGCCCCCACCAACCAACGCATGACTGCCAAGTTGCCTGTCTCGGCTGCCTGCAGCAAGGGTGTTCTGCCGTTGAACCCACGGGCTTCAAGGCTTTGGCCCAGTTCGTCCCTACAAAACTTCACCGCATCCGCATTCGAAAACAACGCCGCCAAATGAATGGCCTGGTTGCCATCATCGCTTTTGGCGTGTTTGTCAGCGCCTTGCGCCACCAACCAACGCATGACTGCCAAGTTGCCTTGCATCGCAGCCACCAACAATGGCGTTATGCCTAGGGACCCACGGGCTTCGATGCTTTGGCCAAGTTCGTCCCTACAAAACTTCACCGCGTCCGCATTCGCAAACGTCGCCGCCAAATGAATGGCTTGGTTGCCATCATCGCTTTTGGCGTGTTTGTCCGCGCCTTGCGCCACCAACCAGCGCATTACCTCCAAGTTACCTCGCATCGCAGCCACCGACAATGGTGTTATGCTTAGTGACCCACGGGCTTCGATGCTTTGGCCCAGTTCGTCCCTACAAAACTTCACCGCGTCCGCATTCGCAAACGTCGCCGCCAAATGAATGGCTTGGTTGCCCTTATTGTCTTTGGCATGTTTTTCTGCGCCTTGCGCCACCAACCAACGCATGACTGCCAAGTTGCCTTTCCCGGCTGCCTGCACCAAGGGTGTTCTGCCGTTGAACGCACGGGCTTCAAGGCTTTGACCCAGTACGTTTCTGCAGAATTTCACCGCATCAACATCCCCCCACCACTCCGCAGCAAGATGAATGGCCTGGTTGCCATGCTCGTCTTTGGCGTGTTTGTCAGCGCCCGCATCCACCAAGGCGGCCATGGCCTGCAACTGGCCATGCTCAGCAGCAACGTGAAGTGGTGTGCTCCCAAATCTGTCACCCACCTCCAATGGCAGCTTTTGCACGGTGGCCAACCAGCGCAGCACGGTCACTTGCCCATCCTGGGCAGCCATGTGCAGCAGGGTTTGGCCGAGGTCATTAGTTACCAAAGGGTTCAAGCCCAAGCTTAGGTATTCATGCAGCTTGGCCAAGTCGCCTTGCTTCACCGCTTCAAAAGCCGGGGCGGTGTAACGCACTTTGGCCAAGGCAGTGTCGGGTACATTCACTGCGGGAAACTGCGCCAATGCTGTTTCGCTGGGTGTGCGCTTCAGCCCCGCAGGGGCAAGGTCTGTTGCTGGCTGGGTAGGCTGGGTAGGCTCGGGCACCACTGCAGGCACTAATGCAGGCACCAAGCCACGCACCTGTTCATTCGGGTGCTTGGCCAGCAATTCAAGGTAAGGGCTGCCAGCGGGCAAGGTGGACACCATACCTGCCAACCGGGTGTGCGCAAAAGCCTGCACATCGCTGCCTGCGCGGGGGTTGGCCAAGCGCCCCAGCAACAGGGCCAGGTTTTTGTGCTGCTGCAAATCGGCCACCGCCTCGGCCTTGCCTTGCAGCCATTGCTGAAGGTGGGCTTTCAGCGGCCAGCCAGCGGGCAATTGCTCCGCCAAGTTTTTATACTGGCCCACTTGCTGATCAATTTCCCGGTAAAGTGCACCCAAGACGCGGGTGTGGTCAATCAACAGCCCGGCCAGCTGCGTCAAGCTGTCGCCAGCGGATTCGCCGCGAACTTCCAACTGAAGGCTTCGGCGTTGCAAGTCGTCAAGCCGGTTGTCCAGCTCAATCGCCTGCTCCAGCAATGCCTTCGCGGCACCCGGCCATTCGTGCAAAGCAGTTAACAAGTGCTCAATGGTTTTGACTGTTCCGCCCAAGGCCAGCAGTTTGTCTTTGGCTTTGTTGACTGAGTTGCCCTTGGTGAAGGGGTTGGCCCTGAAGGCCAGCGATGGCTCTGCGCCGGTTAGGGATTGACTGGCGCTTCTCAGCCCCTCGGCCAGCAGGTTCA
Organism: Limnobacter sp.; assembly: GCF_046297615.1. Classification (GTDB taxonomy): domain Bacteria; phylum Pseudomonadota; class Gammaproteobacteria; order Burkholderiales; family Burkholderiaceae_B; genus Limnobacter. The sequence goes on from NZ_JBKBHM010000005.1 coordinate 135,990, forward strand.
AACGCTCCAAGCCGCCGATGTAGTCCACCAGGTTCAGGTCGGCCAGGTCAGACAAGGTGAAGTTCTTGAGGTTGGTGCGGCCCACTTCGCTGAGGGCTTTGCTGCGCTGCTGGGTGTACACGCTGACGGCGTGGCTCAGTGTGCTTATGGGGTTGTTGAACACCCCGACACTGGCTTTGGCCAAGCTTTCCAGGGCAGGCAGTGTGTGGTCTTGAAGCACACCGACCACATTGGTCAAGTTACAAATCCAAGCCACATGTGACGAACCGCCCGGCGCTGGGCCAGCCACAGCGGTATTGGACTCATCGACGGCGGCATCATTGCTGGCCTCGGGCACTGAAACCTGGAACACGTCACGTCGCCCTTCAGGCTGTTGTGCCAACACCTGCCGAGTCGAAATATCCAGAGGGTTATAGGTAAGGTTTATCACCCCGCTGCCCGGCACAGCACCTCTCAATATGGCAACCATGGCCAGCACATCGACATCGTTCGGTAAGGTGCTTAGGCTGAGTTTACTCAGATCAAGATGGGGTGACTTCTCACCCTTGTCCAAGTAATTCTGAATTCGCCGCACCGCCTCCAAACGCCCAGTTCGTTCGGCATTCGAGGCCTGATTCACCCAAACATTCAGCCCGGTTTTGAATTCAGCCAACCTGCGCGACGGCTGATTGCCCCCGCCCAACGATGACGCGGCGGTTTGCTCGCCAACATCATTGGCGCGGGGTGATGTGGCGGGGCTGTCTAATTGGGGTAGCGCTGGGTACACGGTGCAGGCCTTGAAAAAAATCAACGCCTTTGGTGGAGTGCAAACCTCAGAAGTTCGAATGGGGGTTGGGTCTGCTGCACCACTCAATCATTTCAGGCGTATGTGCCTACACTCGAACCAGACGAACATCTAAGCTCAGAAGAAGAACCAGAAACAAGCGATTCCGAGCCCAGCATTCTATCAACAGGCCAAGCTAGGGGAGCCTCAATAGCCCTGATTTGATGCCGGTTCAATGACTCCAATCCAAGTTTCTTGACACGAGATTTTTCCATATTGAACAAATACTGAGAAAAACTTCGCTCGTTCACACTAATACCGTACTCACGAGCTGCGCTATTATACATTTGATAGCGCAGATCTTTATTCATAGCACATGAGGTTTTAAGTAGGGCCAATGTCATATCGAGTAACTCAGGATCATCCATCCCTCTACCCTGTGTAAAGTAACCAGAATTATCAACTACAAATCGAACACCCTCCATCCTACTCTGCACCACCTTACCTGATGAATTGGTAGCAAGCTTGGAACTCAACAACAAGCCAACATAGTAGAGGTGGGTAATCGGCGCATCACCTTTTGCTCGGGACAGCACTTTTTCCATGCTTGGATAATCTAGCGGATACCAATCTGAACTCTTTCCAATCTCATCCAAGTGAAACATATTTACCTCAGGCTGAGAACCCCGCCTGTAGATGTTTGAAAGAGACTGACCTGACAACTGCCTAAGGGTTATTCCCGTCGCATAAATATCATTACTCAACCTGGATTCAAAATTGTTTTCAAATCGCAAAACCTGAGGGTCAATATATCCACTCGCATGAACATTGCTTTCCTTATAACGATATGCACAGTCGTTTTTATGAACCATATGATCAATATCAATCAACTTTAGTTCCGTAAAACCCTCATTATTTACAACAATAATATTTCCGGGCTTAATATCCTGATGTACAACATTGATCTGCTGTAAACTTGTCGCACAACTAAACACCAAACGCCCAAGTTCATTCATGTAACGATACAAAGTCACTGGATTCGAAAAACCCTGAATCTCCTCCAAGAATGATTTCACCTTTGGTCGCATGTTTATCGATACATCTTCATTATCATCAAAGACCCTATAACGTTCATCGGCAAGCCTCTTGATAAACTGCAATCGCCTGGAGTCAAGCGCACCCCGACCAGCAGCAAACACCCACTTAACTATATTCAAGCCGTCGATTATCGGATCTAGATTAGAAAGCCCCAACTCGGTTACCGTCACAACCGGGCTTTTATTGCCTTCAGTGTATAAAGGATTTCTTCTCCAATTGTTCATTCGCATGGCTATAGCATGCAAATATGCGATAGTTCGAAAATTTTTATTGAGCACTTGATTAACAACAGAACTTTGAGGGTACGGCACCCTCCAAACATGCACTCTGTGATACCCTTCTTTCACCACTACATATGTATCAGAGTTTATTAAACGCCCTAGTTGCAAAACACCATTTCTCCCACCGTAAAACAGTGTTTTTGCAACATACTTCAGCTGACCAAACTCGTTTCTAGTTTGATTAAAATTCACATCGACAGGGTAAATCAAATTCTTAAAAAATGGATGTCGACTGTAAAAACGGGACAGTTCCTCAGAATTCAGCTCAGAGAGAATTTCAACCACCCCCCCCTATGATTAAACAGCGAGTGGGGCGGCTGTATATCAAGATTATCCCTGAAAAAATTCGCATTCCGATCAAAATAGGTAGATTGACCCTCTTCCCTATATGGCTTACCAATACAGCATGAGGCCTTTAGAAAATCAGAGTAGTAACCGATGGTGAATGCAACCTTTTCAAGCTCGTTCGAGATTTTGCTTTCACCTTGAAGATCTTCCGCCGATATAGCCGCCCGATATAGAACATCCATCTGATCAGGCGCAAATATACGTGAAATCAACTCCCCTTCAGACAGACGAACAACAGCCTCATAGATATGTTTACAAAGAGCTTGCGCACCCTGATTTTCAATGAAGTCGAGTAAAACCCTTCCGTTTCCACTCTCATCCAAACTATTAATATTAATACCAACCCTGTCTTTGATAAACTGACTTAAAGAAAGCATAACGAAAATACACTCAGAAAACTAAGGGAGCATGGCCAACACTCGAGACTGAAGATTCAGAACTAGTCTCACATTGCCTTGTATCGACCGTTCCTTTTGTAACTAATTGCGACTCTTGGCGGGCATTGTCAACGTTCTGGGTAGACTAGATGGTTCACGACCTTCATTCGTCGAACCCTGAGCTGGCCCATTGTTTATCACCTTGAGAACGCCGGCTAAAGCCTCAGCCAACATCATAAAAGCCTTCGAAGATCCCTCTTCCTCCTTATTCTCCACTAAGTTAGCAGCCACCAGAACTTCTGAATGTGCCGGTGTCTGTGCCGGTGTCTGTGCCGGTGTCTGTGCCGGTGCCGGTGCCGGTGCCAGTGCAGGTGGGCGTTGCAACGCTGCTTCCGCTTCCGCTTCCGCTTCCGCTTCCGCTTCCGCTTCCAGTCTTTCTAGTTCTCGTTCAGCTAACCGAGTTATTCGAATATCCGACTCCTCCCGTTCTGCCCGTGCTGTAGACACAGTTTGCGCAGCTTGATAATCAGCATTCGAAATCTGTAACATACGGCCCAACAGCAAGAGCACTGTAGACTTTATAGGACCGGTACATACTTCGTTAGAGTCCCTTCTGCCAATGTCAATTAAATGATCAAGAACGCGTATGCCATAAGCAGGGCGATCGTTTTCGGCGCTGCGGAATGCTCGAGAAGAAACAACACTCAGTAAGAGTTTTGATATGCGGATAAGCTGTGCGTTGGTTAATGTCGCAGAATTTAGACCGAGATTGTCAAACAGTTCAGAGTCAACCCCCCAATCAGCCCGTCGAGTACGAGCGATAGGCTGTTCAACACCCAAGGGCTTGATGGAATTCCAAATCGCTGTCCGTAAAGCAAACCCCCAGAGTACTGCCCGATTGTGGCTATGCTCCACTAGACCAGGATTCCGCAGCGCGTTGGACAGCGGCTTACCCGAAGTTGTCCCACCTTGAGAAACAACTTTTTCCTCTAACGTGGCCTTCTTTAATCGGGATTCAGCTTGCATGTAAAAGCCACCGCTCGAATCCGCAGCCAAAGAGATCTTTCGCTTTGTAGCACGCCCCGCGTCTTCGACACATTTGTCGTAACTGGCTAAATCTACCCCAAAGTTCGACAGCTGAGCCTTAAATAAACCATCAAGTTGGCCCTCCGCCGAAACCCGCGATGGGATATCGTTCGAAGCATTGATTAATCTGTGCAGCAGGTGGTCGGCGAATTGCCCCAGGACTCTGCCCGCTCGAGGATCCTTATGGCTTACAGCTATTGTTTTTGAATCGGCATCAGCTTCTACAAGTAACTTTGAAGTTTCTTGCTTGATGATTAAATCAGGGGGCAGCCTTCCATCTGTATGGAGCAAACCCGCTATAGACTCGAGCTGTTCAGCAATCGAAGACCGAACAAGCTGAGATCTCATTCTTTGATCATCCCTCGCATATCCCAGAAACTTATCCGAAGCAACCATAGGTATCTTCGAAGACAAACGATTCACTACTACAGGCACCTTTACTGGACTAAGTAGCGACATGATTTTCGACAGGGACGGTCGACGTGGCACAAAACCACCATGTTCAGAACTCAACAGCCCTTCGTTTTGCAGCAGTTGTGTGGGTTTTATCAAAGAACGGTAAAGGAAGTGGCTTGATGGCTCCTCCGAATTTGAGAGAAATGAGAGCACGGCAACAATGAATTCGTTACGTGCTCGTACTTTATCTGCCTTTGTGAATGAGTTTGAGCTTTGGACAATATAGTCCCTAAGCAAGTAAACAGAAGCTGACTCTATGGCTTTGTCTAATCGTGCACGCTCAGCGTCCGACGCGTTGAATAAAGCATGGTTGTAAAAACACTGAGTTTTAAGTGCCAGTTTGTGCTGAAGCAATGGTTCATTAAGCGGGACAGCCCTCGAGAGTGCACGGTTAAGGAGGTGATTGAAAGATCTCCCATCAACTGGATTCTTACCAGCTTGAACATCATCACGCGCCAAATCAAAATATTGCGTGATGCTTTCGTTGAATACTTCATCCACCGCCGTCAAGGTGTCAGGAGGACACAACCGCCTCCAGCCCGTATCAAAAACCTGATTATTCAGTAAACCAAGTTGGGTTGAAACAAGATAAGTTTCATTGGCCTGCAAGATTTTGTCCAGCACGCCCCGGCTGGCATCGTAGTCAGCATTTACCCCGTTCGCCAGAGCCCGCCCTGCCCCGCTTGCAATGACCTCGAGTTTTGCGAAGTGCAACATCATCTCGTGCGCGCTTTCCAAGATGGGAATGGTTGGATCGATCAAATCTCCCGAATGGTCGACGCTGTTAAGCAGTGCACCATACCGACTCGAGATCAAAGACAATACTGGGCTTCGGTCCACATTCGGACGACCTGCAGGTCCAGTAGTCTCTCCCCTACTCATACAAAGCAGCTTCATCATGCGCATCTGCAACGCACACTGGTCTCCGAGTATGTTGGTAAGTTCAGAGGCCAGATTCAATACATCAACTGAGCCCTGCACAGACGCAGAATTTTTCTCACCGGAATCGCTAGCCGCACCGTTGGAAACTCCTGAATTAGATGGTGCCCTAGTCATCACTCCATGCCACTGCCTAGCCGTGGGCTGACCACTAGATGCACTTGCCCCTGGTGATGCATCATTGACTGTAGGTGGAGTAACCATAGCCGAAGTTGAAGCGGGCTGTACCGGTTGCCCTTGGGGCGCCACTGCCGTTGCCGACCTCTGAGGGTCGGGGGACGGCGAACGTGATGAACTGGGGCTGGGGTTCAGGCTTGAATTCAAGCCCTGTAACGCACGGAAACCACTACTTGTTAGGGACTTAAGGTGTGTATCTTGAGACAGTTTGGCCAATCTTTGTAATTTTTCCATGCTTGAGCTTGCAAGCTCGATGGACAGCAACCTCACAAGATCTACACCTGTTGGGCTGGCAAAGAAAGCCGTTTTATCAGCCTCCCCCAATTGAGACAACCAAAACCCCACTAGTACACGGGCCAATGATTGGAAGGTCCCGGCGTGATTGTGCAACAGCGTCAGCCTGTCGCTGGCCAGCTTAACGCAAAGCTCAAGTGACGCTCTGTCTGCTGCCGAGCGATCTGGCTTAGAAAAATAGTACTTGGCCACACTCCTGACATTTTCGACCAAATCTTTGCAATTTGCGTCGCACACTCCTCGACTGGCAACCTGGCAAGTCATGGCTTCGAGGCGCGCAATCGACTTTTCCATGTCGGATTCGGCTGTTATAGCTACTGGCTCAGTCATGTTTATCCCCAAGTTGTTGTTCTACGAAACAAGAAGTGCATCAACGATTAAGTTAACCAACCTGCCGTTGGAACCTAAAAAATGCATCTGAAGGCAATGATTCACCGGCCAAGCGCATTAAATTGGAGTGTGCTGCCGGATCGGGGGGTTGTAGATCAGCCCCTCCTGAAGTATCGGCATCGCAATTCATACTCGGGTTTTCAGCTGGTGTAGAACCCACCAGCGGCGGCGGATTGGGAGGGGGTGTCGACGGAGATTGAGGGGGCACCACCCCACCAACAGTTGGGTAAGCGGCAGCCAAACCTGGAAGCCTCTTTACGCTGCTCTGCACGAACAAGGGCAAACTGCCCAAGGCGCGCCCTACGTCGGCAAGGTTATCTTCGTACAGCTTTTTGGACTGAGGGTCTAATTGCGTATTGGTACCAAGAATTGATTTCAAGGTGTACTGAATGTCTTCGAGCAATTGCTTCTGCACGGCAGGTGATTCACCACCCGCACCAATCTCGCACAATAATTTGCCGAACTCAGTGAACTCGCCGCCTATGGCGTCTTTGAGGGGGGCCTTTGTAGTTGGGTCAGTCACCAAATCAACGAAGACTGCACAGGCGGCTTTGGAAATGCCGGGATACGCAACCTTGACACTGAATGATTTGGATGGGTCCCTGCTGGACTGCACCACGTCTTCTCGGTCGATCGCGCCCAGCTCCATAGCGCAATACGCTTTGGCTGCAGCCTCTTGAGCTGGTGATGGCTTTCCACTGGTGATAGGCATGGCACCCCTCTAAACAACGTGCATTTGAATTGAGTAAACCAGAAACCGGAAATAGTTCGCTGGGGGACCCTCAAAACCCCAGCAAGTCACCCGGTTGTGCAGAACCAACCCCACACCGGGTGACACCAACGCATCAACATCGGCTTCATTTGATGAGTCGCGATTTTGGATGCATTGGTTCACCCTCAACCTTCCCTCTGCTGAGGCAACACTGAAGTTGCCAATGCCTGCCCGCTGATTCAAATTGCGTCGGCTGAACAAGCACCCCTCAATTCATTGTTGATTTTTGCCGACCGGAGAACCTGACTATGGCCATTGGACAAGAACTTTCTTCAATCGACTTTCAAGCCATGCTGGGCGGGCCGCTGAGTGCGGTCATCAAGGCGCAGGCGCAGTCCGCCCAAACTTCGGTGGACTTCATCAAGAGCGTGGGCTTTAACCCGTCGGACGCGCAAACCGACCCCGGCAAGCCCACCATGGTGAGTTTCAAGTACGACAAGCCGGTGGAAAGCAAGGACGCGCAGGGCAACATCACCGTGACAGCGGTGCCGTTCAAGCTGGAAGTGCCTATCTTGACGATGCTGCCGATTCCGTTCATTCGCGTGGAAGAAACCACCATCGACTTCAACGCGAAAATCAACTCGGTGACCGAGTCCACCACATCCAACTCCTCGGACTTGAGCGCGACGCTGGGCGTGAAGGCAGGCTGGGGGCCCGTGTCAGCGGAACTGAAGTGTTCGTACAGCAACAAAAAGAGCAGCACCAGTGGCCAGAAAACCGAGCGCACCTACAGTCTGCAGATACACGTGCGTGCGGTGCAGGACGAGTTGCCAGCCGGCCTGGAAAAGTTGTTGTCGATTCTTGAAGACAACATCAAGGAAACCAAAGCTTAATTGAACGTACACAGCACACGACACGGGTCAGACCATGAATGATTTGGGCGATATTTTGGGTTCACTCATGACCGGCCTGATCCGGGCACGGCAGGCGGCAGACCTTCAAACTGCCGCACTGGCCGAGATGTACAAGGACAACCCGTTGTTGGAAGGGTTATCCGTGCCGCGTGTGCGTATTCCTGAAGTTACCATCGATTTGCCGTTGATCATCGAGAACCACGAGGAAGGCACCGACGGCCAGTTCAACGAGCCCACTCGTGTGGTGGAAGCCACGTCCACCCGGTTGAAGAACACGCTGGCCAACAGCAACATCAAGCTGTCCGCCAACTTCCAGAAAGCGTTTGCCGACAATGCCAAACTGCGCCTGGCTGAGGTTCATAAAAGCAACGGTGTGGTGTCGCGGGAAGTGGTGTCGCGCACCATGCAAGATGCTTTCGTAGACACTCTGAAGAAAACCAACACGGACATTTCTGCGCAGGACAAGCTTGCCCTTGTGCGGGATATTCGCAGCGAGGCAGGCTTGGCCGCTGTGGCCAAACCGTCCATTCCTGCGCGTATCCTGACCAATGTTCGCACAGCCGACGTGAAAGACAAAACCACAGGCAACAGTGTGGTGCGCCTGAAAATTACCCTGAGTGAAGAAGGGGTGGAATGGGTAAGCCAGACCAATGAAAGCGGTGGTGTGAACCGCACCCTGAGCCCTGAGTAAAGGCTGCCATGCAAGCATTGGCACGTGAGAAGTTGCTGTCGGCGCTGTTGGCGCTGGGCGAGGTGGTGACCACTTACAAGAAAGACAGCACCCGCTTTGTGGCGGCTTACTTCAAGTGGCTTGAAGAGGCCGAGGAAAGCCTGGGGCCTTTGCGCCTGCCCTTGCTGGGTTTGATTCAAAGCCAGAAAGGCCAATTGCTGGCCATTGAGGACGGGCTTTTGCCACCGCAAGTACAGACCGAGGGCAGCAGTGTGCGCAAGCGCCAGCGGGCCGCAGCAGCCGCGTTGATTGACACCATGAGCACCACGCTGCAAAACAAACTGGACACCATCGACAGGCAGTTTGACGACGCGCGGGACAAACTGGCCCAATGCCTGGCTGTGTTGGTGGGCCAACAAGCCGATTTTCTGAACGGGCTTGAAGCCGACAACGCAGGGGTGAACCGTGCATGGGACGCCATGCAGGGTATTCGGGAACTGGGCCCGGTGCTGAACTACCTGACCGGAAAGCTGCCACGCGCCGACCGCGAATATTGCCTGCATGAGGTGTTGTTGAACGCCCTGGGTTGAGGCTGAATACCGCAGTTACAACGCAAACAACCTACCCATACCGAGTGACCGGACCTAGCGACCACCCGCGAGCGAACCAACCTCGGCCAATGCCCCACCCAATGATCCTTTTCAACGTATTGTGAGGTTCACATGACGGGTTCGGTTCAGCTTCAAAGTTATCAAGCCCCCAGCGCAAGCGAGGTTTCACCGTTGATCAACCAGCGTGGACAACAAGCCGGTGACGGTAGGTCGTTGTTTGCAAAAGCGGCAGCAGGCCTGGGTGGCGTGCTGGTGAAAGCATGCAAGGCTGCGGTTAAAATCGGAACAGCCGTGATCTTGGACGCTTTCGCGCTCACAGGCACGATGTACGCCCTCCCGTTTATATTGCCCTACTCTGCTGCGCTTCAAGCTGGCAAATACGGAATCGGGGAAAAACGAATGCAACAGTTGGCTTCAGGCATTAAAGCCACATCTGGCTCACTACTGTGGCCTGTATTAAAAGCACTACACCGTGGACTGAGCTTAACCGAATCGCGGCTGCAGCCCATGCCGAGGACAACCGCGTTGATTCGCTGACCTGAACACCCGTGAAACCAGACTGCCCCAGGCGTTGCTTGGGGCAACCCGATGTACGAAGTTAGGGGTTCAGGGCATCTCGAACTGTGGAGAATGTTTTGAACAACTCTCCGGCTTGCTCTTTCAGCTCAGGCTGATTGGCCCATTTGTCAGGGTGTAGATGAAGGCAGAGCTTCCGGAAGGCCTTGTTCAATTCGTCCAGCTGGCCGGCTGCCGGGGTGTACGGCAGACCCGCGCTTTGAGCCTGTTGCTGCTGGGCTTGCAAGGTGCGCGCCAAGTGACAAAAACGTTGACCATGGGTATTCAGGGCTTGGGCCTTGGCCGGTTCCGCCCTGGCCTGGAGTGACGACAACTCTTTTTCCAAAGACTGAACGGTAGGTGCCGAGGCCGCATCGGGGGCAGCCTCTTTCTGAAAACCAGGCCTTGATTGTTGCTCGGCATGGTGTTCTGGCACATGCCCTGCCGGGTATGACCACGGGCCAGCCGGGGCCGGGTTCTGCCCCAGTTGTTGCAGCAGTGCTTCCAGCAACAGCGATGCCAACACCCCCCGCAAGGCTGACGCAGCAGCATCAGAATGCTGGCGGGAGAATGCGGACTGCCGTTCCAAAGTGCGGTGGGCTTGGCGGCTGCTTGGGGTACTCAAAAATTGGCTGGCCAGGCCCGCAGCCACTACGCTGGGGTGAACCAGCACCACAATGACAGGCCTAACCGCGGCGTGGTTAAGCGCTGTACCGTGTAAGGCACCAAACCCTGTAAACGCCGGCTTACCCACATTGAAGAAAAACGCCATGAGCTGCTCCAACACGTGAATGTGATAGGAACCTTGGGTAACAGGTCAGTACATGGCGGTTCAATGCAGTGTCAGGTCACTCGCTTCGGGTGCGTCGGCTGGCGTAGAAATCGGCCAGGGCTTTGGCGGTGTGGCCTGCTCTGGCGCCTTTGCGGGCGGCAACCTGTTGGGGGCTGCCTTGGGCCACCAATTGCCCACCGCCCACACCCGCCTCGGGGCCCATGTCGATGACCCAATCGGCCTGGGCAATCAGGTCAAGGTCGTGTTCAATCACCACCACAGTGTGGCCTGCATCCACCAAGCGGTGCAACACGGCAATCAGCTTTTCCACATCGTTCATGTGCAGGCCCACGGTGGGTTCGTCCAGCACGTACAGGGTGTGGGGGTTGATGCGGTTGTCGCGCACCTTGGTGAGTTCGGTCACCAGTTTGATGCGCTGCGCTTCGCCGCCGCTGAGCGTGGGGCTGGGTTGGCCCAGCGTGAGGTAGCCCAGGCCCACGTCGGCGAGCAGTTGCAAGGGCTGTGCAATGCTGGGGTGGGCACTGAAGAACGGGGCGGCTTCGTCCACACTCATGTTGAGTATGTCGGCAGCAGTTTTGTCGCGCCAGCTGACCTGCAAGGTGTCGGGGTTGAAGCGTGCACCACGACAGGCTTCGCACACCACTTTGACATCGGGCAGGAAGTTCATTTCGATGGTTTGCATGCCCTGCCCTTCACACACGGGGCATCGGCCGGGGCCTGTGTTGAAACTGAACCGGCTGGCTTCAAAGCCGCGCATGCGGGCTTCGCCGGTGTCAGCCAGGACGTTGCGTATGCGGTTCCAGAAGCCAATGTAGGTGGCTGGGCAACTGCGCGGGGTTTTACCGATCGGTGTTTGGTCCACTTCCAGCACACGGGCCACTGCTTGGCTGTTGGCAATGCTGTCGCAAGCAAACCATTGGCTGTGCACAGCCCCTTTGCGGCTTTGCATGGCCACCGCTTGACGCATGTTGGCCAGCAGAATGTCGCGGGCCAGGGTGGACTTGCCAGAACCCGAGACCCCGGTGATGGCCACCAAGCGGCCCAATGGAATGGACACGTCCAAGCCCTGAATATTGTGCAGGCGCGCCTGTTGAACGGCGAGTTGTGGCGTGTCCGCCAACACGGGGCGGCGGGGTTGGGCCAGATGTGGAATGGGCCTGTTGAGGTAACGGCCTGTGAGCGAGTTGGGGTCGCGTTTCACTTCCTCAACCGTGCCCTGCGCCATCACGGCGCCGCCCAATTTACCGGCACCGGGGCCGATGTCCACCAGGCGGTCAGCGCGCAGCATGGTGTCAATGTCATGCTCCACCACCACAAGGGTGTTGCCTTTGCGGCGCAACTCGTCCAGCGCATCCAGCAAACGGTGGTTGTCTCGGGTGTGCAAGCCAATGGTGGGCTCGTCCAGCACGTAGCATACGCCGCGCAGGTTGGTGCCCAATTGGCTGGCCAAGCGAATACGCTGGGCCTCGCCACCACTGAGGGTTGGTGCGCTGCGGTTCAGGTGCAGGTAGTCCAAACCGACTTGCGCAAGAAACTTCAGGCGGCCTGCCATTTCGACACGAATGTCTTTGGCGATGGCCTGCTCGCGTTCGTCCAGCTCGAGCGTATCTACCCACCCCAAGGCCTCGGTCACGGTTTGGTCAGCCAGTTGGGCAATGCTGTGGCCTTTGAACTTCACAGCCAGTGCTGTGCTGTTCAAGCGCTGGCCTTGGCAGGCCCCGCACACCAAGGCTTCGCGAAGGTTGAGGTTTTCTTCATCGCTGTCGTCGGTACTGCGGTCTTGTTCGGACAGCCAACGCCCTTCTTCGCCAGTGGTGTCTGCATCAAAGCCTTCCACCTGTTCGCCCACGCCGAAGCAGCTGGGGCACCAGCCGTGTTTGCTGTTGTAGCTGAACAGCCGTGGGTCCAACTCGGGGAAACTGCGTGCGCAGGATGGGCAGGCCCGCTTGGTGGAGAAGAATCGAATCTGCGGTTCAGGCTCACGCTTTGAGCCTGGGCTTTCAACCATAACCGTACCCTTGCCATACTCCAGTGTTTGCGACAAAAGGTCACGCAGTGTTTTCTCGGCCTTGGCATTGATGGTCAGGGTGCCGACAGGCAATTCAATGTGGTGTTCCTGATAGCGGGCCAGTTTTGGCCAAGGGTTGGTGGGCACGTAGGCACCGTCAACCCGCAGGCGTTCATAGCCCCGGTCGACAGCCCATTTGGCGATTTCGTTGTAGATGCCTTTGCGGCCCTGCACCAGTGGGGCAAGCAAGGTGATTTCCTGCCCTTTGTAGTGCTGCATGATTTGCGCCAACATGGCGTCCATGCTCTGTGGTGCAATGGGCACTTCGCAACTGGGGCAATGCTGTGTACCCAGCTTGACGAACAGCAGGCGCAGGAAGTGATACACCTCGGTGACGGTGGCCACAGTACTTTTTCGGCCACCCCGGCTGGTGCGCTGTTCAATGGCCACAGTGGGTGGAATACCGAAGATGGCATCAACATCGGGCTTGGCAGCAGGCTGCACAAACTGGCGCGCATAAGCATTCAGGCTTTCAAGGTAGCGGCGCTGCCCCTCCGAGAACAGAATATCGAAAGCCAATGTGGACTTACCGCTGCCTGAGGGGCCGGTAATGACGGTCATCTGCTCGCGCGGCAGGGTGAGGCTGACATTCTTCAGGTTGTGCTCGCGGGCGTGCAGAATTTCAATACCCGAAGTTTGACTGCGGCGCTGCTGGGGCTGGGTGTTGTACACAGCTTCGGGCTCATTCAGTGAGCCTGATCCATTCAGGTCAGCGGCCTGAAGCAGGTTGGCTTGGCCCAGGTATTGGGCAATGGCCACGCCGGTGTGGCTGTGTTTGAGCTTGGCCACTTGCTTGGGCGTGCCCGTGGCCACCACCTCTCCGCCTGCTTCGCCTGCCTCGGGGCCAAGGTCGATCAGCCAGTCGGCCGCGCAGATCACATCAAGGTTGTGTTCAACCACCAGCACACTGTGGCCTGCCTGTTGCAGCAGGCGCAGGCTGGTCATGAGTTTGGCCACATCGTCAAAGTGAAGGCCTGTGGTGGGTTCGTCAAACACGAACAAGTCGCCACGGCGGGCCACTTTCTGGCCACTTGCAGTGGGTTTAAGCTCGGCCAGAAAACCTGCGAGCTTGAGGCGTTGGGCCTCGCCTCCACTGAGTGTGGGCACTGGCTGCCCCAAACGCATGTAGCCAAGGCCCACTTGGGCCAAGGGTTGCAAGGTTTTGAGCAGCGCTTTGTCGACATCGAACAATTGCAGGGCCTGATCAACCGTCAATTCCAGCACTTGGGCCATGTTCAGTGTTTGCCCATGCCGCTCGATGGTCACCTCCAGCGCTTCGGGCCTGTAACGTGTGCCATTGCATTCACCGCAGCGCAGGTACACATCGCTGAGGAATTGCATTTCCACATGTTCAAACCCGTTGCCGCCACACATGGGGCATCGGCCATCGCCGCTGTTGAAGCTGAAGAAGCCCGCTGTGTAGCCACGCTCCACCGCCACGGTGGTTTTGGCAAACAGCTTGCGAAGCTCATCAAATGCGCCCACATAACTGGCGGGGTTGCTTCGGGTGGTTTTACCGATGGGGCTTTGGTCTACAAACAGGAGTTGACCGATGCGGTCTGCCCCATCCAAGGCTTCGAATTCACCGGGGGCTTCTGTGGGCTCGCCCTTGAATTTTTTCAAAGCAGGGACCAGCACATCCTGCACCAAGGTGGACTTTCCGCTGCCGCTGACACCGGTCAGCACCACCAAGCGGTTCAGGGGCAAACGAAAGTCGATGCCTTTGAGGTTGTTGGCAGTGACCCCGGTCAGTTGCAGATGCTCGTCAGAATCACCCAAGGCTGTGCTAACAGGCACCACTTGAAGTTGGCCGGTGAGGTACTGGGCGGTCAGCGAATCAGCGTGGGTAATGTCGGCAGGTGCGCCATCAAACACAATGTGTCCACCTGCATCGCCAGGGCCAGGGCCAATGTCAATGAGGCGGTCGGCCTGGTTCATCAGTTGTGGATCGTGCTCAACCACCACCAGTGTGTTGCCTGCACTTTTGAGGCGTTGCATGGCTTGGGCCACACGGGCAATGTCGCGCGGGTGCAGGCCAACGGAAGGCTCGTCCAGCACAAACAGGGTGTTGACCAGCGAACTGCCCAGCGCAGTGGTGAGGTTGATGCGCTGCACTTCCCCGCCGCTGAGGGTGCGGCTTTGCCGGTCCAGCGTGAGGTAACCCAAACCCACCTGGATGAGGAACTGCAGACGGGTGCGAATTTCTTGAAGCACGAGGTCGCTGGCGTCGTCCAGCGCGCCGGGCAGTTGCAGGTTGGCAAACAGCTCGGCCACCCGGGTTAGCGGCAGCATCATGATGTCGTGAATGCTGTAGAGCGCGTTCTGGTAGGGTAGCTTCCACAGCAGTGAATCGGGTTTCAAGCGTGCACCGTGGCAGGCGGTGCAAGGGGTGTAGCTGCGGTACTTGGACAACATGACCCGCACATGCATTTTGTAGGTGCGGGTTTCCAGCCATTCGAAGAAACGGGCCACGCCATAGAAGGTGCTGCCTTCCCAGTTGCCATCAAAATTGGCATCGCCTTCGATCACCCACAGTTGGTCTTCTGCAGGCAGGTGTTTGAACGGAATGTCGGTAGCAATACCGCGCAGTTTGGCAAAGCGGACCAAGTCTTTTTGGCAGGGCTTGAAACTTTCGGTTTGCCAGGGTTTGACGCAGCCTTCAGCCAGTGTTTTGTTTTCATCAGGAATGACCAGGCCATAGTCGATTCCAATGACCCGGCCAAACCCACGGCATGTGTCGCAGGCCCCCAGCGGGGAGTTGAACGAGAAATGGCTGGGCAAGGCCGGGGCGTAGTCGATGTCACAGGTGGCGCAGTGCAAGCCTTCCGAGAAGCGCCAGGGTGCGGGTTCGGCATCGGTTTCGGTGTTGGGCAGCACGAACACATTCACTTTGCCTTTGCCGCGCAACAGGGCGCTGGCGATGGCATCGCTCAAGCGGCTTTCTTCCACACCGCCCACCCTGAAGCGATCGGCCACCACATCCAGCACTTTGTGGGTGAAGTCGGTGCTGTTGGCTTTGCTGCTGCGGGCCTTGGGCGCTTTGGCAGTTTTTGATTTGCCCTTGGTGGCTTTGGGCTCGGCAGGGGCCGCCAGCTTGACTGGGGTTTCGCGGTGAACACGGGTGTACCCTTGGGCACTGAGGAAGTCTTCGACTTCCTGTTCGGGCATGCTCAGCGGTACTGTAACAGGGAAGGTGACGACCACTCGAGGGTCGCCAGCCTCGGCACACTGGTGACGAAGCGTGCTTTGGATGGTGGCTGCGTTGTCTTCGCGCACATGCTGGCCGCACTTGCGGCAATGCAGGTGGGCAGCGCGGGCATAAATCAGCTTGAGGTGATCGTTGATTTCGGTCATGGTGCCCACGGTGCTGCGCGAGGTACGCACCGGGTTGGCCTGATCAATCGCAATGGCGGGCAAAACGCCTTCGATGCTGTCCACATCGGGCTTGTCCATTCGGTCGAGAAACTGGCGGGCATACGGCGAAAAGGTTTCGACGTAGCGGCGCTGGCCCTCCGCGTACAGGGTGTCGAACACCAAAGAGCTTTTGCCACTACCACTGACCCCTGTGAACACGGTGATTTCGCCGGTGCGAATATCAAGGTTCAGGTTTTTGAGGTTGTGCTGCCGTGCGCCGCGTATGCGGATGAGCTGGCCCAGGTAGGTGGATTGTTCTTCAGCGGCGGCCGATTGGGTGCGCTTGCGTGTCATCGAAAGTCCTGCAAAGGAATACTGCTTGACCTTCGATTGTAAAGCAGGGCCAGTTGAATCGGCCCTGCAACAGGCCGACTTGTGGCGGCCGGGGTTCAATGCCAGTTAGGCGCGGTGGGCGTCGTAGTAGTTGCCCAATGTACTGGCCTCCTCAGCCTGACGCTGACGGTCTAGTTCGATCCAATAATCCGGGCTAGATCGAATGGAAGAGATATTGTGTTGGCAACGCACTGTATCGATGGTCTCAACAAGCTTATAGGCACAGCTTCTGGTGCGCTCAAGACCTGCCTTCACTTCAGGATGCCTTGAGTCATGGAGACTCAGCGCCGATCCTTCCTTGTAATCTGCATGCCCTCGGGGGGGATAGCAAGAGGGCGCCTCAGTTGGAGTCAGCAAATACCGAACGAGCCTTTCGGCCAAGTGTACATGCCATTCCAGAGTGCAGTGGTTGCCTTCCGGGGAGAGACGAATATCGCGTGGGTCTTTTTGGAGTCTTTCAACCTCACTGCGGTAGGTTTTGCAGATGGGGTCGAAAATCTTTACTGATCCTTTGATGGCCTCATAGATGCCTACAATTGCAGCTTTGAGTTCTTCTGGGACTTGGATAGGCTCCATGTCCCCAGATGGGCGGCACAGAATCTTACGGGCAGCGACATTCATCCGATTCCAAAGTGGTGGATCAACCCGGTCTTTAAGTTGTTTTACGGTCTCTTTCAGACTTTTAATGCAGCCCCCGATTGAGTCGAGTGCATCGCGAGTGGGGATGAATTGGGATGGATGGTAAGCAACAGGACGAGTCAAGATGAGCACCTTTTGGAGCTTAAAAGGCTGAGTAATCGATTAATGCTGCCTAGTTCGTTAATACACCCGCTGTGCACACCTGAATTCAAAACAACAAACAACAAAGGCCGGTTCCCCGGCCCTTGTTGTTGGTGTTGAAGCTGAACGCCTTGGGGCTTATTGCCCGCCCTGCGCCAAACGGCGCTTGCGTACGCCAGCAGCCAATGTGTCGAGCACTTGGGTGCTGTCGTCCCAGCCGACGCAGCCGTCGGTGATGCTTTGGCCATAGGTGAGGGGTTTGCCGGGTTCCAGGTCCTGACGGCCTTCAACCAAGTGGCTTTCCACCATGACACCCATGATTCGACGGTCACCAGCGGCCAGTTGTTCGGCAATGCTTTCGCACACCCCCACCTGGTTTTTGGGCACTTTGCTGCTGTTGCCATGGCTGGCGTCAATCATGATGCGGGCGGCCAAACCGGATTTCCCGATTTCCTGTGCAGCAGCCTCAACGCTCGCGGCGTCGTAGTTGGGGGCTTTGCCGCCCCGCAAGATGACGTGACAGTCTTCATTGCCGGTGGTGCTGACAATGGCGCTGCGGCCTTCCTTGGTGACACTCAGGAAGTGGTGGGGGTGTTGGGCGGCTTTGATAGCGTCCACTGCAATTTTGACGTTGCCGTCGGTGCCGTTTTTGAAACCGACCGGGCAGCTTAAGCCGCTGGACAGTTCGCGGTGAATCTGGCTTTCGGTGGTGCGGGCGCCGATGGCACCCCAGCTCACCAGGTCGGCAATGTACTGGGGGGTGATCATGTCCAGAAACTCGGTGCCTGCGGGCAGGCCCAGGCTGTTGACGCTCATCAGGACTTCACGGGCCATTTTCAGGCCCTTGTTGATCTGGAAGCTGCCATCGAGGTCGGGGTCGTTGATCAGGCCCTTCCAGCCCACTGTGGTGCGTGGCTTTTCGAAGTACACGCGCATGACGATTTCAAGGTCATCGGCGTATTTGTCCCGGCACGCTTTGAGCTTGTGGGCGTATTCCAGCGCAGCCTTGGGGTCGTGGATGGAGCACGGGCCCATGACCACGATGAGGCGGTCGTCCGCACCATGCAGAATTTTGTGCTGGGCATTGCGGCTGCCGGAAACAACCTGGGCCACGGCTTCGGTGATGGGCACTTCGGCGATCACCGCTGCGGGGGTACGCAGTTCTTTGATTTCTTTGATTCTCAAGTCGTCTACTACCGTATTCATGGGCCATTCTCCTGGACGCTGACGGTTGCTTCTGGGGCCGTCGGCTTAAAAAAAAACCGCCAGGGTCTGGAGCCTGGCGGTTTTGGGTGTTCTTGGTGTCTGTTGACGTTACGCGCAACCCTTTGCCGCCATTTGCCTGAACCAGGCAAAAAAGCCAAAAAAGGAGTAAAAGCGGTGTGCATTCAACGAGTTCATGGCAGAAATGTACCGCAAATCATGGTGAATGTGCAAATGAGGCGGCAGTTTGGCCAAAAAAGCTGATGGCAACCCCAACTGCCCATCGAACTTTTGGAAACTGCAGGCCACGAAAGGCGTTGCGTTTTAATGGTGGGTTTGCAGATGCATGTTTCACACAACTTGGGGGCGGCATTCCCGCCGGTTGCATCGACATCGGGGGGAGCACCCGCTCAGGGTTTGCCGGCCACCACAGCCGCTGCACATGCGATAGCGCAACCCTTGGCACAGCAAGCGCTTTGGGCAGTGACAGCCCAGATCGAAGGGCGTGACGTGTGGCCCTGGGCTATGCAGCTCATCAATCAAGTATTAGATACGCCGCATTTCACCCTGTTGAACCAGTACTTGCAACAGTCCCTCTTACTGAATCGGTCACCGCTGGAGGTGTGGTGCAATGATGGCGTTCTTCGGTACTTCACTCATCAACGGATAAGCGAAGCAATCAACGCTCAGCTAAGTGGTGGACTGGCCATTCTTCCGTGGACGGTCATGCACCCGGTGTTGTTGAACATGAATCCAGACCAACTGAGTGGCTTAGAGACCGAGCAAGCTGAACGGGTTTCGGCGTATAGTCAGTTCGCTTCGGAAGGTGAACCATTAATCCAACTGTCAGATGAGGACAGAAAGGCGATCATCAATTTGTGCCCCCCATTACCAAGCCGTCAATCCGCAGGGTAGGTTGACCCACGCCCACGGGCACACTTTGGCCTTCTTTGCCGCAGGTGCCCACGCCGTCATCCAGCGCCATGTCGTTGCCAATCATGCTGATTTTGGTGAGGGCGTCTGGCCCATTGCCGATCAGGGTTGCGCCTTTGAGGGGGTGGGTGATCTTGCCGTTTTCGATTTTGTAGGCCAGCGAGGCTGAAAACACAAACTTGCCGCTGGTGATGTCAACCTGGCCCCCACCAAAATTGACGGCATACACACCATCTTTCACGCTGGCGATGATTTCTTCGGGGGAATGTTGCCCAGCCAGCATGTAGGTGTTGGTCATGCGGGGCATGGGCAGGTGGGCAAAACTTTCTCGGCGTCCGTTCCCGGTGACGGGCATTTTCATCAAACGGGCGTTGGTGATGTCTTGAATGTAGCCCTTGAGAATACCGTCTTCGATCAAGGTGGTGCATTGGGTTTTGTTGCCTTCGTCGTCCACATTCAGTGAGCCACGGCGGCCCGCCAGTGTGCCATCGTCCACCACGGTGACGCCTTTGGACGCGACGCGCTGGCCGATCATGCCGGAAAACGCGCTACTGCCTTTGCGGTTGAAGTCACCTTCCAAACCATGGCCAATTGCTTCGTGAAGCAGAATGCCGGGCCAACCCGAACCCAGCACCACGGTTTGAGGGCCTGCAGGGGCGGGTTTGGCATCCAGGTTGACCAAGGCGTCATCCACAGCCTTGTGGGCGTGGTGTTTGAGGAATTCATCTGTGAAACGGGCGAAATCGTACCGGCCACCGGCGCCGGAACTGCCTGTTTCGCGGCGGCCTTTGGATTCAACCACCACGCTGACGTTCACGCGCACCAGCGGACGTACGTCGGCGGCAAGAACGCCATCGCTTCGGGCCACCAGCACCACGTCGTAAGCGCCCACAATGTTGGCCATCACTTGTTTGACGCGTTTGTCACGCTTGCGGGCGAAGGTTTCCAGGCGCTTGAGCAAGTCCACTTTCTGGCTGGAGGTGAGCGAGGCAATGGGGTTCAGCGGTGCATACAGGGCCAGGCTTTCAGACGGTTGAAAACCTTGGCCGGTTTTCAGGTTTCGGCTGACGGTTTTACCCAGAGAGGCAATTTCACGCACGCTTTTTGCAGCGGCGAGAATGGGCTTGAGGCCGATGTCGTCGGAATAGGCGAAGGCTGTTTTGTCGCCGGTGACGGCACGCACACCCACGCCTTGTTCAATGTTGTAGCTGCCGCTTTTGACGATGCCTTCGTCCAGCGACCAACCTTCCACACAACCGTACTGAAAGTACAGGTCGGCGAAATCGACCTTGTGCGTGAAAATTTCACCAAAGGCTTTGTGGATGGTCTGTTCGGTCAGGCCATAAGGGGTCCACAACAAGTCTTGGGCAATGGCCAGGTTGGCGATGGCGGGGTCAACTGCGTTCATACACTACCTTCGTGACGTGGGTTCAAAACACCCGGTGTTTCAGCGCGGGCAAACTGGCCCGTACGTCGTTCATCTTATCAGGGTCCAGCGTGCCCAGGACGATGCCTTCCCCTTCTTCCAGAACCTGCTCAACCACGCCCCATGGGCTGACGACCATGGAATGGCCGTGGGTGCGGCGGCCATTGTCGTGCACCCCACCCTGCCCGCTGGCGAGCACATAGCACTGGTTTTCAATGGCGCGGGCACGCAGCAACACTTCCCAGTGGGCACGGCCAGTGGTGGCGGTGAAGGCTGCGGGCATGGTGATGAGGTCAACTGGACCACCTTGCTCGGCCATGCCACGGTACAACTCGGGAAAACGCAGGTCGTAACACACCGACAGGCCTATGCGATAACCAGCCACCTCGGTCACCACCGGCTGGGTGCCAGCCTTCAGCACGCGGGCTTCGTCGTAACTTTCGGCCCCTTTCTGAAAACAGAAGAGGTGGATTTTGTCGTACCGGGCCTGCTGCTGGCCTTGTGGGTTGTACACCAGACAACTGTTGTAAACCCGCGCCGCTTCGCCGTCTGTTTGGCCTTCAACGCGCAAGGGAATGGTTCCGCCAATGAGGGTGATGCCGTGGCTGCAGGCCAGATCGGCGAGAAACGACTGAATGGGCCCTTGCCCTGGGGCTTCAGCCAGTTCGAGTTTGTCGGTGTCTTTGTGGCCCATGAAGCAGAAATACTCAGGCAGCAAAACCAAGTCGGCCCCTTCGGCCATGGCTCGGCCCACCCAGCGGGCGGCTGTGTCGAGGTTGGCCTCAAGATTTGGGGTGGAGATCATCTGGACGCTGGCAACGCGCAAAGGCTGCATGGGGGCTCCGGTGGGCTTTTAAGGGTTGGGGCTTCCAGACGCCGGGGGCGACGACTGGGCATCTCCGGATTTTTTCACCTTTTCAATGACGGGTGCAGCCCACGGACCGGTGACCTTGTATTGCACCGAGAATACTTTGGAGATGGGGTCTTTGAGCAGGAAGTCGGCAATGAGGCTGGCAATGCCCACCGCCGGGTTGGCGGCCAGCAGGGAGTACACGAGTGAGCCGCCTGTGGCGTTGAGGTCGGGCAACACCACCACGTTGAGGTTTTGGGTTTCTGAATCCAGGTCGAGTGTGCCGTCCATGACCACAGTGGCGCCAGGGCCAATCATTTTCAGGTTGCGGGTGGAGGCCACGCCTTCAGTGAGCGACACATCGGCTTCGATGCTGTCGTAAGCAAAGCCCTGTGAGAAGACGTCTTTGAAATCGAGCGTGAAGCGGCGTGTGATGCCCTGCAGGGACAACACCCCCAACAATTTGGCCACGCCGGGGTCCGCTTTGAGGAATTGACCTTTTTTGCTGATGAGTTTGAACTGGCCGCCCAGGGTGGCTGTGTCGAGGTCCATGGGTGCATCGTCCCAACGCAGACGGCCAGTCAGCGTGCCTTCGCCGCCTTTGAACACATCTTCCATGCCCAGGCGGTTGAGCAGCCCGCCCGCATCACGCACGGTCTGCGTCAATTCAATGTCGGTGTGCTGGTTGACCAAGCCCGGGGTGTACCGCCACACGCCCTTGGCCTGGGTGGTGGATTCCGGGTTCTCAAGTTTCATTTCCTCAAGCCGCCATTCGCGGGCTTTGTTGGGCTGTGCCTGAACTTCCTCGCGGCTTTGGTTGACCGCGCGCAGGGTGAGGGCCCCCAAGCGCAGGTCGTTGAGGACGAAATCGTCCACTTGAATGTCCAGTGCCGGAATGCTGGAGGCGGGTTGCTCCACCAGCTTTTTGGCACCACCGTCCAGCGTTTTGGGAATGGTCAGCGTTTTGAAACGGGCCAACACAGCCCCTTCCGGGCGCTGTTTGTCCACCACCCATTGAAAATAACCCTCGACCCCCTTGGCGTTCAGGTCAAATTGCCAACGCTTTTCAACGGTTCGTGCAGCCAGTGTGACGCCTTCGAAGGTTTTGTTGCCCATCTGGATTTTGTCCGCCCGCAGGCGCACGCGGGTACGTCCTGCGGTGGCATCGGGGTTGGTTGAGGCAAACAGGTCGCCAAGCAGACCACTGGGCACGGTTGCTGGCCCTTTGGGGCTGGCGGGGCGCCCGCTGACTTGGTCAACCACAGCTTTCCAGGCATCTGCATCCAGGGTGGGCAAACGAAGGTCTCCCTGGATGCCAGCGGCCGGTACTGGCAAGGGCATGCCCATGACCCATTGCAGGGAATCAAGAGACCAAGCGCCTTGACGTTCGGTGGACAAAGCCCGAAGTTGAGTGACGTAGCTGCCACCGGGCGTTTGAGGGTCTGCCCCCAGGTCAACGGACCAACGCTCTGTGGGGCCAGTGAGGCTTTGGCTGACCCGCAGGGGCAAGCGTGCTTCGGGCTTCTTGCTCAAGGGGCTGGGCAGCTTGATCTCCAGCCCTGTCAGCGGGCTGGTGATGTCCACATCCGTTCGGCCTGTTCGCACAGCCACCTGAACCGAATACGGGGCGCTGCCTGACAGGTAAGGTTCCAACAAGGGGTTGAGGTACTGGGCAAGGCCATTGGCTTTGGCAGTGCCGGTGGCCCGAATGTCAATTTTGCCGGTTTTGTCGGTGCTGCCTTTGACTTGCACCGGGCCAGCCAACGCTTGCCCCTGCAGTTGATCAATGAAGAGCCCCTGATGGGTAAAGCGAATGGCCCCGTCCAAGGCGGTGACCATGGGCATGGACTTGTTCAGGCGCAGCGAATTGCCTTTGAGCAACAAACTGCCTTTGAGCTCAGTGTTTTCTGGCTTGTCCAAGGGAATGCGCAAGTCCAGATTCAAGCGGGTGTTACCGGTGACTTCGGCGCGGGTGAGCGCTTGGCTGAGCAGGTCGTTCACAGGGCTGTTGTTGACGTAATCCACCATGGATTTGAACTCGCCCTCACCTGCACCCACGATGGACAGCACCGGTGTGTGCACCGACAGATTGGGCAAGGTGGCCACCACATTCACCAAAGGCACACCCAAGGTTTGGGCGCGTTGGGCCACGATGCGCATGGCTTGGCCTTCGAACACCACTTTGCCGTCAATGCCAGTGATTTCTGGCCATTTGGGTGCGAACCTCAAGCTGGCCTGACTGATGGGCACTTCGACCTTGAACTGCCCTTCGGACTTGTGACCCACAAACGGGAATTGACGCAACACGCCCCGGAGTACGAATTCACCGCCAGAGGCGTTGCCTGCCAACAGGCTGTCCTTAAGCCATTGGCGGGTGTCCGTACCGATGAATGTGGGCAAGTACTTTGGCACTGCACTGACATTGGCCCGCAGCAGGCGCCCCTTCAAGTCGGCCTCATCAGCCCCCTGAGGGTTAAAAACATAGCGGCCCTTGAGATCCGCCGACAAATCGGCGTTGGCCAACTGAAGTTGCGCAAAACTCAGCTCCAGCGGCTTGTCCGTGGACAGCAGATTGACCCAAGCCCCCTGCCCCTTGAGGGTATCAAACCCGAAGGTTTCAGTGTCGAACAACTCGGGCAGGGCCAATTCACCACCACTGCCATCAACCCGCCATTCGCCCTTGGCCTGGTTACCGCGCACAGAACCGCTGAGGTTCTTAAAGCCGGTGACCTGGGCTTGACCAGCCACAACGGGCCCCTGGTGTTGCACAGTGAGATGCTGGAAATGGGTGTCGGTGTTGAACTCAGACACCGCCGTTGCATCGGCATTGCCCAGTGCTGTTTTCCAGGCAAGCAGGGCATGGTCGATTTTCCCGCCCACCACATACTCGCGCAGCACATCAACCCACTCAGGTTTGCGAAGGTGGGGGGCCAACTCCATGACCACGGAACGTGCTTGCTCTGCGTCCAGATTCTGCAGCAACAAACTTTGGTTAAGTTGACCGGCATCCTGAGACCTTGCAAAGGCAAGATTACTGGGGCCGAACTGCCGTTGCCCCTGTAATTGGCCTGTCAGCCGCTTCACGGTAACAGCACTGGGGCGCCATAGCCCAGCCTCACCTTTGACTTCGAGCAAGGCACTGGCGTGGTTCAGGGCAAAAGGCTCGGCTTTCACCTCCGGGTCGGCAAACGACACACGGCCAACCTGCGCATCCACCAAAGTCGACAGTACGGCACCGGCTTTGAAGTCCACCCACACACGGGCCTGTGCGTGTTGAAGGTCCAGCCGATAGTCCAGCGACTTCAGCAGTTTTTCAACGGGCTCGGTTCGGTCCAGCCTGGAAGACAGGTAAGCCACACCCAGCCAGTCGCGAACACGACCGCGCGCAGTGGACAGCAAGGGGCTGCGAAAATCGGCTCGAATATCAATGGGTTCAGCACCCAGATTGGCCGACTGAACCAAAGCCCCCCATTGGTGATGCGTAAACTGATTGACCAATTCCGCCTGTATTCGCACCTGGGGCATGTTGGGGGTGCTGTGGGTGTCGTCTTGCCAGGACAGCAACACATCATCAGCCAGCACACGCCGCTGGCGCAACAGCCAGTCCAGCATCAGGTTGTCTTCTGTGCCGTCAGGTTTCAGGGCAATGCCTGCCACTTCAAACAGCCCGTCAGTGCGGCGTTTTGCAGCCAGGCTCAGGCCATTGAGTTCGAGATTGCGGGTGTGCCAGCGAAAGGTAAGCAGGCCACCAATCGACCAGTTGGCTTTGAGGGATTTGAGGGTGAGACCAGGCGTGCCATCGGCTTGCTCCACGCGAACATCGGCGAGGGTGAGTTCAGGCCCCGACCGTAGCCACTGCGCATTCATGCTGCCGATGTGCACAGGCTGACCGGTTTGCTCAGTCAACCATGCTTCAAGCTGGGGCCGATATTGGCTGGCCATAGGCAGCAACAGCCATTGAACACCCAAGAGCGCAAGGCACAACGGAATGTACAGGCTGACCAGCACCCAGAACACAATAGGCCAAACTCGCCGACCGGCCTTGGTGGCGATTTCTTCGGCTTGGGACAGAGGCGTTGTTTCTTGTTGCAAAACAGCGAACCACCAAAGGGTTGTTGCATCGGTTGCGTTATTGTAAATGCTCGGCACGCCCAAAAAGACCGACATGACTCAGCCCTCACCATCCACAGCACTTTGGCCCCAACACTCTCACTATGCCCAGCGATGGCTGAACCGCTTCCCCGACTGGGCCGCCGAATGTGAACAGGGTGACCACCTGCTCAGTCTGATCGACCGGTGGCTGAACGAAGCACGGGGCGTTACGGATGAAGCCGCGCTGATGAAAGCCTTGCGGCTGGTGCGCCAACGCAGCATGTTGACCATCATGCAGCGCGATTTGCTCCGGCAAGCGGACCTGTTTGAAGTCACGGAAGCCCTGTCCTTTCTGGCCGATGCCAGCGTGCAGATTGCGCTGAATTTCGCCCACAAAGCCCAGGCTGAGCGCTTTGGCGAACCCGCGAACAACGACTGCCTGATGGTGGTGGGCATGGGTAAACTCGGTGGGCTGGAGTTGAATGCGTCCAGCGACATCGACCTGATTTTTCTGTACGGCAACGAAGGCGACACCCTCGGAGGCCCCACCGGCCGCAGCCAGTCTCACGCTGAGTTTTTCACGCAGGTGGGGCGCAAGGTGAATCGCCTGCTGTCGGAAGTGACTGAAGACGGGTTTGTGTTCCGTGTTGACATGCGCCTGCGGCCAAACGGTGATGCAGGGCCGCTGGTGGTGACGCTGGACATGCTTGAAGAGTACTTCATGGTGCAAGGCCGCGAATGGGAACGTTACGCGTGGATCAAGGCAAGGGTGATCAACTGGACGGTACACCCAGACCAAGACACCGCTTTCCAGGCCAACTTGAACAACCTGAACCAGATTGTTCGCCCCTTCGTATACCGCAAGTATCTGGACTTTGGTGCCATCGGGGCACTTCGGTCCCTTCATGCACAGATCAGGGCTGAAGTGGGGAAACGGGAAATTCAGCACCCCGGCAGCGTGCATGTGAAGCTGGGGCGCGGGGGTATTCGTGAAATTGAGTTCACCGCCCAGGCTTTTCAATTGATTCGAGGCGGGCGGGACATTCGGCTGCAATGCAAACGCACCGTGGATGTGCTGGCGGTGTGCGCCGAGATGGGCTTGATCAGCACGGAAGAACTGCGGTTGTTGGTGGACGCCTACCGATTCCTTCGGGATGTTGAACACCGCTTGCAGTATGTGGACGATGCACAAACCCACCGATTGCCTGCAGACCCTGAGGAGGTTGGACGCATCGCACTGTCCATGGGTTTCGATGGGCCGGAGCCCTTCATGGCGGCGTTGTCGGGGCACATGGATTTTGTCGCCATGAACTTCGACCTGGTGTTCGGGGACAAGACCGACGACGAGGAAGGCGCAGACCTGACGCTGCCCTGGCCCGACAAACTCACCCATGGTTTCAAATACCCACACGCTGCGCAGGACCGATATCAGGTGCTGATCGAATCGGGGCGCTACCAGACCCTGCCCGATGCCCACCGACAGCGGGTGGACCGGCTGATGCCTGCACTGTTGGCGGCAGCAGCGTCGTCGCTGGCCCCCGATGTGTGTTGGCGCTATTGCTGTGAACTGATTGAAAAAATATCACGGCGTGGTGCGTATTTGTCCCTGCTGGACGAGTACCCTGTGGCCCGCATGCGCGTGTGCCGCATGTTGGCAGCCAGCCCATGGGCGGCTGACTTCCTGATTCAGCACCCGCTGCTGTTGGATGAGTTGCTGGACAGCCGCACCCTGCTGGCCCCGCCCAATTTCCCCCAATGGAAAGCCCAACTGAGGCAAGCGCTTGAGGAAGCCAAAACCCCAGACGGACAACCCGACCTTGAGCGACAAATGGACCTGGTGCGCGAGCAACACCACGCCCAACTATTCCGCCTGCTGGCGCAGGACCTGGAAGACTTGCACACGGTGGAGGTGGTGTCCGACCTGCTATCGGAACTGGCCGACAACACCTTGGATGTGGTGCTTGAACAGGCCTGGAAACAGGTGCCCAAACGCCACAGGGACAACCCGAAATTCGCCGTGATTGCCTACGGCAAACATGGTGGCAAAGAGCTGGGTTATGCCTCGGACCTGGACCTGATTTTTCTGTTCGACGACGCTGACGAAAATGCCTCAGAGCTTTATGCCAACCTGGCCAAGCGGTTCAACCGGTGGCTGACCACCCATACAGCAGCGGGCACCCTGTTCGAAACCGACTTCCGGCTTAGGCCCAACGGAGAAGCAGGGTTGCTGGTGAGCAACCTTCAATCATTTGAAGCCTATCAGCGGCGCGAAGGCGGTGTGGGTGCGTGGTTTTGGGAGCACCAAGCCCTGACGCGGGCGCGTTTCTGCGTGGGCGATGCCAGCATTGGCCGGTGGTTTGAGCAATTGAGAGAGGATGTGCTGCGCCTGCCCAGGCCATGGGACGAGGTTCGGCGCGAGGTGGTGGCCATGCGTCAAAAAATGCTGGAGGGCCACCCCAACCCCACAGACCTGTTCGATGTGAAACATGACCGGGGCGGCATGGTGGACGTGGAGTTCATGGTGCAGGCTTTGGTGCTGGGGCATGCCCACCAGCACCCGGTGCTGACGGGCAACAAAGGCAACATTGCCTTGCTGAAAATGGCGGGCGACTTGGGACTGATTCCCGGCGACCTGGCCCAGGCTGTGGCCGATGCCTACCGCCTGCTGCGGGCCAAACAGCACGCACTTCGACTGGCGGGCGAAGGCAGCTCACGCACTGCCGACCCCTACATGGTGGTATTGCGAAAGCCCATCGAAACCCTGTGGAAGCTCGTGCTGGGCTGAGGGCCTTCAGGCTGTTAAGGCCGCTCAGCGAGGCACAGCGACCTGATACAACCTGGCCTGAATCGCACCGGTTTTGCGGGCCAGAAACGGCGAACCACGGCGTTTGTCAAAATAGCGGGGGGCTGGCAACATGCCCGCCATGCGGGCTGCCTGGGCCGGGTTGAGTTGCGCCGCGTCCACCCCGTAGTAGTAGCGGGAAGCCGCCTGTGCACCATACACACCGTTGCCCCATTCCACCACATTCAGATAGACCTCCAGAATGCGGCGCTTGCCCCACACGGCTTCCAACATGAAGGCAATCATCAACTCCTGCGCTTTGCGCAAGTAACTGCGTTTCCCGGTCAGAAACAGGTTCTTGGCCAATTGCTGGGTGATGGTTGAACCGCCATGGGTCACCTTGCCACGCCGCAGGTTGCGTTTAAGCGCCAATTCAATGGCCTCGGGCTCCACGCCCATGTGGTCCATGAAACCACTGTCCTCGGCCGCAACCACGGCACGCTTCAAGTTCAGGTTGATCTGGTCGTAGGGCACCCATTGGTGTTTCAGTTGGGCGCGGGGGTCAGTCTGCCGCATTTCCTGCAAGCGAATGTTCATGAAACTGGTGTTGCCGGGGTTGAAGCGCGCCCAGTAGGTGATTTGCGCGAGGTACCACAACTGCAGCAACACCACCGCGCAAAATGCCCAGAAAAGCAGCAAGCCCAGCCAGCGAAATGGCCGAAATTGAAAGGAACCGTTCTTTGTATTAGCCATGGTGGTGGGTCGACCTGTGCGGTTCTTGGAGTCAGCGGGGCTTGTTCAAGGCAGCCCTCAGTCGGCTAAGTGTAGCGGCTCCATCGGGCCGAACACCAGTCCATATTTCAAAAGCCAGCTCAGCCTGAAACACCAACATGCCCAAACCATCGCTGATCGCCAGTTGTGGCCAACGCGTGTGAACATCAGCCAGGAAGGCGGTCAATTCTTGGCCGTACATCATGTCGTAGGCCAGCACCGCGCCTTGGTACCACGCTGGGTGAATGGCCGGAACGCCCCCCTGCAAACTGGCTGAGGTGGCATTCACCACCACCCTTGGGCGATGAGTGGTCGAGGGCTTCATGTCAAACCCGCCCCCCTGGCAAGGCAAGCCCAGCGCCTCGGCGCGTGCAGCCAGCTCAACAGCTTTGGCGGGTGTGCGGTTCAGGATGGTCAGTTGCCCAAGCCCTGCGGCATGCAATGCAGACACACAACCACTGGCGGCCCCACCCGAACCCAACATCAGCAGGTCGCAGTCGGCCAGGCTCAGGCCTTGAGCCTGAAGCAGACGGTTCAAGTCACGACACAAACCACCACCATCGGTGTTGTCGGCCCGCACGCCCTGGGGGGTGAATATCAGGGTGTTGGCGGCCTGGGCAAATTGGGCGGCCGGGCTGGCATGCTCAGCCAATTCAAGCGCCTGCAATTTGAATGGCACGGTGACGTTGGCGCCCGCAACACCGGCTGCTTTCAGGGCTGCAACCGTGTTTTGAAAACCATCCAGCGGGGCCAACAGGCGTTGGTACTGCAGGGCCATGTTGGTTTGCCTGGCGAAGTCCTGATGGATCATCGGCGATTTGCTGTGGGCAATCGGGTTACCGATGACCACAAACCGTTGAATGCTCGGGCTTGAGTTCATGTCTGTACGCTGCCTGCTAGGTTATTCGGTGGTCAGCGCATCGCGGGTGAACACCCAGGTGCGCGTGATGGCCAGCACATCGATTTTCTGCCTCATGTCTGAGGAAAACGGCGCAAACGGGGCCGACATTCGCAACAACTTCACGGCCGCACGGTCCAACACCGCCGAGCCTGAAGACCGGTCCACCTCCACGTTGTCGAGCGTGCCATCGGCTTTGATGTATGCCGTCATGCGGAGTTTGCCGTAGATGCGGCCTTTTAGCTCTTCCGGGTAATTGGCATTGCCAACACGCTCGACATGCAAACGCCAGCTTTCCTCGTACATGGCAAACACATACGGCGAGGTTTTGGGCGAGAAGAAATGTTTGCGGGGCCGCTCGTTGTAGCTTTTGATGTTGTCGGCAATCTGGGCCTGAAGGCGCTGAATTTCCAGCGCCCGCTGGCTTTTCAAGTCCTGCCCGTTGCGGGGGTCGGGTGCTGTCACCTCTGTTTTGGCAGCGCGCTCCGTGGCGGCTTCGTTGGGTGCATAGCGCAGACCACCCCCGGTCAGTTCACGCTGCAGTTTTTCCAAGGCGGCCAGCCGCTCCTGGCTTGCAATCAACTCGCGTTGCATCACGCTGTCATCGGCCTCGGTGGGCAGAGTGGTTGCCCGCCCGGAATCGGCCTGGCCACCGCCATCCAAGGCCACTTGGGCCAAGGCGGACGGTTTGTCCGGGGCTTTGTCCGACTGCGCGTTCACCAAAATGACCTCGAGCGGCGCATTCAGCGCACGGTTCAATTCCGGCGGGGCAAACCGCACCGCCAGAACGAGCGCATGCACCAGCACAGACAACACCAGTGCCTTGCGCAGGTTGAACGGTCCGGGCGTGGGCAGAGTCATCATCATGCAGCAGGCGCTTCTCCAAGGGGCTGGCCTGAATCGTCGCCGGGGGCAGCAGGCGTCTCTTGGTTCACCGTCTCACCCTCCACCGCTTCTTCGTCCAACCCGTCGAGTTCATCCTCATCCAGCAGGCGGGTGGGCATGCCTTTCTTGATGCCCAACAATTTGCAAGACACGGTCAGTGTCAGCTCATCGACCTCGTCCAACTCAACCTCCACCTGGGCACCTCGGCCTGGCGTGGTGACACCCACCAAACGCACAAACAGGGGGATGTCGTTCAAACGCACCAGCTCATCCTTCACCACCACACCGTCGAACTGCTTCTGGCCCTTTTGCTGAATCCACTTCAAGCACCAATAACGCTCCATGCTGGACTGAAACTCGGCATAGGCCTTGTAGGTGATGTCAAAGCTGTTCACCGCCGACAACAGGTCGGCATCCGTGGGCGCGTACACCGGGTTCTCAGCCTTCAACACAGAAATCAATTGTTGCTGGTTGATCAAGTCCACATAGCGGCGCAAGGGTGAAGTGCTCCATGCGTACTGGGGCACACCCAAACCGGCGTGCGGCGCTGCGTGAGTGGACATGCGAACACGACCCATCGGAGGCTGAATGCGGTAAATACCCGTGACACCATGCTCGTGGAGGAAACCACCCCACTCTCGGTTCACGAGAATCATCCACTCGGCCACCAAGACATCCAGAGGCGCATCTCGCCGGCGTGGCGTGATTTCAACCACACCGTCCCCGGACACATAAAAGTTGAAGTCAATGCGCGCATGCTTTTCCGGCTGACCACGCACCAGTTCGCGCTCAAGTTTCAAGGCTTTGGCGCAGGTCCACAGCACTTTCAGAGCAGGCAAAAACGGGTCCAAGTCTGGGTGCTCGGTGATGTGCTCGTCTTCCAGCAGCTCGGCGGTAACCACCTCATCCAGCAAATTGTGGCGCAGGTTGGCGGCAATGGGCACCTGTTCAATCACGCTGTGCTGGCCACCCAGCACTTCGCCACTGCGGGTGTCCACCTCCACGTACAGGCTGAGCGCTGGCACTGTGCGGCCTGCCTCAAGCGTACTGAACTCGACCACATTGGCGGGCAGCATGGTGATTTTGTCGCCCGGCGCATACACGGTGGACAACCGGTCGCGGGCCACCTTGTCGTGCGGGCTGCCACGTTCAATCAACAGCGCGGGTGCAGCAATGTGCACGCCCACGCGGGCGCGCCCCTCCGATAGAAACGTCACACTGAACGCATCGTCAATTTCCGTGGTGGAAATATCGTCAATCGAAAAAGCCTGCACAGGGGCAATGGGCAGATCAGCCAAGTCAGCAGGCACAGGTGGGGCGGGCAGGTCAATCTCAGTGCCGCGCGGAAAATACACCGCCGAAAACTTGGCCCGCATCATGGCGTGCACGCTGGGGAATGCACCGCATTCCAGCAGCAACACATCGGGCGAGCGGCCCGCTTGCGTGCACGCCGCCATCAGGGCCTTGTACTCCATGCTGTTTTTGTCGGGGCGCACCAGCAACACCGCCGCCTGTCGGCCAAATGGCTCGGGCAATTCCCGACGCACCAGTGCGGCCGTCCACGCATCCTGTTGCTCAGCCAACAAACGCTTTTTCTCAAGCCCCGCCAAGGCCGCTTTGAGAATGTCGGGAGGTGCGGGGCGGTATTGGCCTTTGCCCTTGCGGTGAAAATACACGGGTGCCGCATGCAAGGCGAGCAAGATGGCCGCCTGTTGAACCACGGTGGGCTTTTCGCCAAAATATTCCTGCGCCATGGTTTGGAAATCCACCTCTTCCTGAGGCGCGCATTCCCACAGCAAACCGGTGTCCACGTCAGCGGCCAAAGTGTCCATGGCGGCAGCGAATTCGCCAGGCTCAGGGCTGTCAAAACGCAACATCACACTGTTGGCTTTGACCTTGCTGCGTTTGCCATGCAGGGTTTCGACCTGATAGGCACCGCCTTGGTCCTGCAACACCCGGCCCACTTTGAATGCGCCAGCCTCTTCGTACACCAGATTCATTTTATGTCCTGACTGAACTGCCCCAAGCAGGGCAAAAATACTTCCATAACCCACAGGGGCGTCACACCGCGCCCCAATTCAAAACGGGCGCAACGCGCGTACCAGCGCTCATGCCCTTGGGTGGTCAAACCCTGAGCCTTGCACAGGCCCAACACCCACGGGGTGCTGGCGGGCAGGCTTGCAAACATCAGCGGCCCGCGACGCACCGCCGGGTTAGTGAACAACATCGACCCCAGCGACCGGTTGCCCAATCCATTCCAGAACGGCCAATCCGAGCGCGCACCACGCACCGCCATCAGTGTCTGGGCCAGCACCACGGCTTGCCCCTGCACTTTCAAAGTCACCAAACGACGGCGCATGACCCGTTCATGACCGGCCCCAACCGGGCGGCTGCCGACCCGCACCCGTGCCACCCCTTGCTGCCAGGGCTGAACCGCAAAGCCACCCCCCAAGGCCACGAGGCGCCGGGTGAGGGAACCGCGCGAACAGGCCCACTCGCGGGCCCACTGGGGCCATGTGGCGGGGCAGGTGTCATGCCACACCACCCCGGGGGCAACGGAACGATTCACCACACCCCCATGAACTGCTGCACGAAGGGCAATTGCTCATCGAAGTCGGACAACGCGTGGTCCGACCCGTCCAGCCTTAACTGATGGGCACCCGGGTAACGCGCCACCATGGCGGCATAACTGAGCACCTCATCGCCCTTGGCCGCCACCAACAAATAGCGGGAGGGGTTGGTCAACGTGCACGCTTCCATGGCTTTCAGTTGCTGCAAGTACGCAGGCACGAAGTCGATTTCTTCGTCGCTGAAATACACCTTTTTTCGGCCGATCTGGTCTTGAAGGTCGTCATACGGCTTGACGGCCGGGTTCAGCAACACCACCCGTGCATTGGGGTAGGCCTCGCCCAACACAGTGGCGTAGAAGCCCCCCAAAGAGCTGCCCATCACACCGATCCGCAATTCGGGTCGCTCGGCCATGCGCGCGTTCAATGTTGACTGCACCAAGGCCAGCGCCTCAGCGGGAGAGGCGGGCAAGTCCGGAATCCACAAGCGATCCGCCTGGACAGCCCGGGCATACGCCTCGGCCACTTTCAAGGCCTTCATGGAACGGGCCGACGAGCGAAAACCGTGGAGATACACCACCCAATCCAAGGGCTGGGGAGGTGGCCCGAAACCACCCGGACTGTCCAGGGTGAACGCCAGCATGTCAGTGGCCTGCCGCCCGGCTCACCAGTGCATCCAGCAGGCGTTGGTGAAGCCCGCCGAAGGACCCATTGCTCATGGCCACCACCCAATCACCCGGGCAGACCTGTTGGCACACAGCATCAATGACGGCTTGAAGGTCGGGGCTGACGAACAGCCGGTCACCCAATGGCGACAAGGCCTGCCCCACATCCCAGGAAATGCCAGCCGTGTAACACAACACCGAATCCGCCTGTTCGAACGAACCGGGCAAAGCCTGGGCCATGGTGCCCATCTTCATGGTGTTGGACCTAGGCTCAAACAAGGCAATCAGGCGGCCTGGCGCCCGGCCCTCGGCCTTAGCCTGTTCCAACATGGCGGCGCGTGCACCTTCTAGTGTGGTGGCAATAGCCGTGGGGTGATGGGCGAAGTCGTCGTACACCCGAACTCCACCGGCTTCACCCCGCAACTCCATACGGCGTTTCACCCCCGGAAATTCGCACAGGGCACGACACGCCGCTTCAGGTTCAACACCCACCGCGTGGGCTGCGGCCACCACCGCCAACGCATTGGCCATGTTGTGCTGGCCCGATGCAGACCATGACACCACACCACTCAACACCCCGGCGCGCAGAATTTCGAACTGGGATGCCCCCAGGGGGCGGGCCACCCACTGCGCGTTGTGCGGCGGCTCTTGCCCAGCGGGCACCACGGCAAAGCGCTCAACAGGGGTCCAGCAACCCCGGGCCAATACCCGCTCCAGGCTGTCGGTGGCAGCGGGACACACCACCCTGCCCAGCCCAGGCACGGTGCGGACCAAATGGTGAAATTGCGTCTCGATGGCAGCAAGATCCGCGAAAATATCGGCATGATCAAACTCAAGGTTGTTCAACACCGCCACTGTGGGGCGGTAGTGAACAAACTTGGACCGCTTGTCAAAAAAAGCCGTGTCGTATTCATCGGCCTCAATCACAAACAAATCGCTGCTCCCCAAGCGGGCGGACACCCCGAACCCAGCGGGAACGCCGCCGATGAGGAACCCGGGCGCGCGCCCGGCCTGCTCCAGCACCCAAGCGAGCATGGAAGTGGTGGTGGTTTTGCCGTGTGTACCCGCCACGGCCAGCACAGTTCGGCCACGAAGAATGTGATCGCCCACCCACTGCGGGCCGCTGACGTAGGGCAGGCCCTTGTTCAGAATCGCTTCCATCAGGGGGTTGCCACGGCTGACCACATTGCCAATGACCCACAAATCCGGGTTGATGGCCAACTGGTCGGCCGAGAACCCCTCGGTCAACTCGATGCCAGCCTGAGTCAACTGCGTGCTCATCGGCGGGTACACATTGGTGTCGCACCCCGTCACTGTGTGCCCCAGGGCTTTGGCCAACTGGGCCACGCCACCCATGAAGGTGCCGCAGATTCCGAGGATGTGGATGTGCATTCTTTTTTCCCGTGAGAACAAGCCCATATTGTACGGCCAAGGAATTTGGATACACTGCGGGCATGGACGAATTGCCTTTTCCTCAGGACGATCTGCGGCGTGAAATTGCGGCTGCAGCCGCCCGAATGATTGCCGAAGACGGCCTGGATTACCCCAGCGCCCGCAATCAGGCCATTCGGCAGGTTGCTGGCAAAGCCCGCCTGCCCAAAAACAGCATCCCCACCGATGCGGAAGTGCAAGATGAAGTTCGGGCGTATCAAGCCCTGTTCATGGCCGACACGCAACCGCAGGAACTGAAAGAACTTCGCACCCTGGCCCTTCAATTCATGGTGCGCATGGCCGAGTTCGAGCCGATTGTGTACGGCGCGGCGGTGAATGGCACCGGCAGCCAGCATTCCGACGTGCACTTGCTGGCATTTGCCGACGATGAAAAAGAAATCGACTATTGGCTGCTGAACAACCAAGTGAATTTCGAGCCCTGTGAAGACGCACGACTGGCCGGGCGGGATTTCCCGGCAGTGGCCTTTCAATGGCAACGCCGCTGGTTCCAGGTGGGCGTGGCGTCCCTTCGCGACCGCCGGGGGCTGTTGAACCGAAACAGCCCGGACGGGTCTCAGTTTCAAACAGACATCGCAGGGCTGACTCGCCTGCTGGAGGACTCATGAACAAACGCTGGTTAACTGCCCTGGTGGGCGCGGCCGCCTTGGCCGGTGGCCTGATGATCGGCACCCAGAGTGGCATTGTGCCCAGCACAACACCCTACCCACTGGCGGGCCAAACGTTTGAATCCCCCAGCGGCGGCACCTTGGACTTGGGTGCCTTGAAGGGCAAAATCGTGGTGCTTAACTTCTGGGGCACTTGGTGTCCACCCTGCGTTGAGGAAATGCCCGAGTTGAACGCGCTTTACCCAGAACTGCAAGGAAAGGGCATCGAACTGATCGGCTTGGCGATTGATTCACCCTCGAACGTCCGCGAATTTCTGCAAAAAACCCCTGTAAATTACCCCATCCTGCTGGCAGGCTTGAACGGCAGCGAATTGGCCAAACGCTTGGGCAATGCGCAGGGCGGCCTTCCCTACACGGTCATCTTGGACGGAAATGGCCAGCAAATACTTGCAAAAGCAGGCAGGATCCACATGGATGAGATCAAATCCGCAATTCGTCAGTAATTTGATGTATCCTCATCGCAGTTTGCTGGGTAATGCTGCAAGTGCAAAAAACCAGAGAATCAGCGACACCCTCGCGGCGAGATGGAAGTTCACGTGAATTGACACCGTACTCGACGACGTTGGGGCCATTTGCAGCAAGCGGGGCCGTTACTTTGTGTCCCGCACAGCCGAACCAACACGGGTTTGCGGCCCATTGGCCGCGCCCTGCACGATCAACCCTCCTCACACGGAGTTGTAGATGGACCTCAGAAAGCTCAAAACCCTGATCGACCTGGTCGCCGAATCCGACATTTCCGAACTGGAAGTGACCGAAGGCGAAGGCAAGGTACGCATCGTGAAAAGCCAGCCCCAAGTGGCTGCCATGGTTGCCCCCACTTACGTACAGCAACCCGCGCCACAGGTGGCAGCACCCGCTGCCGCGCCTGCTGCTGCAGCGGCAGCCCCCGTGGCAGCCCCAGCACCAGCCGGCCACTCGGTCACTTCACCCATGGTCGGCACCTTCTACCGGTCGGCCAGCCCCGGCGCACCCGCGTTTGTGGAAATTGGCACCCCTGTGAAGGAAGGCCAAACCCTGTGCATCATCGAAGCCATGAAGCTGCTCAACGAAATTGAGAGCGACAAGACCGGTGTGGTCAAAGCCATCTTGGCGGACAACGGCCAACCCGTGGAATTCGGTCAAGCGCTTTTCATCATCGAGTGATCGGGAGTCGATCACCATGTTTGGAAAAATCCTGATCGCCAACCGAGGCGAAATCGCGCTGCGCATTTTGCGGGCCTGCCGGGAACTGGGCATCAAAACCGTGGCTGTGCACTCCACCGCTGACGCCAATGCCAAGTACGTCAAACTGGCCGATGAATCGGTCTGTATTGGCCCACCCGCCTCCAAAGAAAGCTACCTGAACATTCCGGCCATCATCAGCGCCGCTGAAGTCACAGATGCAGAAGCCATTCATCCCGGCTACGGTTTTTTGTCCGAGAACGCCAACTTCGCCGATCGTGTCGAGAAAAGCGGCTTTGTCTTCATTGGACCACGGGCGGAATCCATTCTGCTGATGGGCGACAAGGTGTCCGCCAAACGCGCAATGATTGCAGCGGGCGTACCTTGCGTACCCGGCTCGGAAGGCGAGTTACCCGATGATCCCCGTGAAATCGTGCGAATTGCACGGCAAATCGGCTACCCGGTCATTATCAAGGCGGCCGGTGGTGGTGGCGGCCGCGGCATGCGAGTCGTGCACACCGAAGCGGCCCTGCTGAACGCGGTCACCATGACCAAAACCGAAGCGGGCCAGGCGTTCAACAACCCCGCCGTGTACATGGAAAAGTTTCTGGAAAACCCCAGACACATTGAAATCCAGGTGTTGGCGGACGAGCACAAAAACGCCGTTTGGTTGGGCGAGCGCGACTGCTCCATGCAGCGCAGGCATCAAAAAGTCATCGAGGAAGCGCCAGCGCCCCACATTCCCCGCCGCTTGATTGAGCGCATCGGTGAACGCTGTGCCGAAGCCTGTCGCAAGATTGGGTATCGGGGTGCAGGCACCTTCGAATTCCTCTACGAAAACGGCGAGTTCTATTTCATTGAAATGAACACACGGGTTCAAGTCGAACACCCGGTCACCGAGCTGATCACCGGCATCGACATTGTGCAGGAACAGATTCGTGTTGCGGCGGGGCAAAAGCTGCGCTTCCGTCAGCGGGACATCCAGTTCAGGGGCCATGCCATTGAATGCCGGATCAACGCCGAAGACCCGTTCAAGTTCACACCGTCCCCAGGCCCGATCAAGAACTACCATCCACCCGGCGGCCCGGGCGTGCGCGTGGATTCCCATGTGTACAGTGGCTACCAAGTGCCCCCTTACTACGATTCCATGATCGGCAAAGTCATTACCTTCGGTGAAGACCGTGCGCAGGCCATGGCCCGTATGCGGCAGGCCTTGGCTGAACTGGTGGTGGACGGCATCAAAACCAACACCCCCCTGCACCGGGAATTGATGGACGATGCCCGCTTCATCGAAGGCGGCACCAGCATTCACTACCTGGAGCACAAGCTGGAGCAACGCGCCACCAAATGACCACAAGCAACGCCCAAACCGCACCGCTGACCCAAGCCCGCCTCACCCTGCCCTTCGAATTGGCCGACGCCGTGTCGGACCACTTGATGGAACTGGGTACGCTGGCGGTCAGCCTGGAAGATGCCCACGCCGACAGCGATGAAGAACAACCGCTGTTCGGTGAACCGGGCATGGAGCCAGAGAGTGCGGCTTGGGACTTGAACCATGTGGTGGCCTTGTTCCGCAACCGGGATGAAGCCGAGCAGGTGTTTGCCACAGTGGCCGATGAATTGGGTGCTGACGGCGGCCTGGATTTGAACGCCATTGAGTATGCCGAAGTGCCTCAAGAGGATTGGGTGCGGTTGACGCAATCCCAATTCGACCCGATTGAAATCACCGAGCGCCTGTGGATTGTGCCGTCATGGCACACACCGCAACTGGCCCAAGGCCGAGTGAACTTGGTGCTGGACCCTGGCCTGGCTTTTGGCACCGGGTCCCACCCCACCACCGCGCTGTGCCTGCGTTGGCTGACAGAACACCCCCTTGATGGGGCGGACGTGCTGGACTACGGCTGTGGCTCTGGCATTTTGGGCATTGCCGCGCTGAAACTGGGTGCGGCCAACGCCGTGGGCGTGGACATTGACCCACAAGCGGTGGACAGCACGGCTTTCAACGCC
Organism: Limnobacter sp.; assembly: GCF_046297615.1. Taxonomy (GTDB): domain Bacteria; phylum Pseudomonadota; class Gammaproteobacteria; order Burkholderiales; family Burkholderiaceae_B; genus Limnobacter. Next base: position 175,406 of record NZ_JBKBHM010000005.1, read on the forward strand.
AGCAACAACGGTGTGACCATGCCCTGTGGCCTGCCCGACTTTCCCTTGGCGAACCGTCAGTTTCCGGTGGTCGTGGCCAACATTTTGAGCAACCCGCTCAAAGTGCTGGCGCCGTCTCTGTGTGAACACGTGGCAAAAGGCGGCCATTTGGTGCTGTCGGGCGTTCTGGCACGGCAAGCCGAGGAAGTGATGGCCGTTTATCGCCAATGGATGGACATGACCATCTGGGCTGAGCGCGATGGTTGGGTGTGTCTGCATGGCCGCCCCAAGGCCTAAGCCACTGGGCGTCTACCGCCCTTTACAGGGCGAGCTCACGCCATGAGCCTGGCGACCCGTTGCCCAAATTGCCAGACCTTGTTCAAGGTCAGCGCAGGCCAGCTTCAGGTGCACCAGGGCCAGGTGCGCTGTGGCCAGTGCAACAGTGTCTTTTCCGGCATTGAATACTTGACTGCCTCGGACTCGCAAATCTGGCAAGACCTGCACCTGGACGGCCCGGCCAACAGCCCCCCTGAAACCCAGCCGACGGCCACCGACTTTCTGACTCGGCGCGACAGGCCGGCACGCCACGGGCTGGCCACTCGACTCAGGCTTCCTTCATTGAGCCCAGCCAACCGACGCTGGGCCATGCTGGCCCTGTTGCTGGCTGTGCTGCAAACAGCATGGTGGGCAAGGCACCCCTTGCTGGTTCACCTGCCCGCACAGGCGGCGAATTGGCCCATGCCCAGTTGGCTGGCCCATGCCACGGCAGCGCCCGCATCAACAGCGCTGGTCATCGACGGCAGCGGGTTCCAGGCAATGGATGAAACCCATGTGCGGGTCGAGATTACCCTGCGCAACACCCTGAACTGGCCCAGCCAATGGCCTGCGTTTCGCGTGCGCCTGACCGACCCCCAAGGCAGTGAGATAGCCAGCCTGGTGCTGGCACCTGCCGACTATCAACTGCGAGATGGGCCACCTGCCGCGCAAGCATCGCCCCTCAAAGGCCAGCACACCATCGAACTGCTGGCATACTTGAACCTTCAAGACCTACAGGCCCAATTCCCTGAAAATGGGGCAACCGGTTTTCAGTTGAGCCTGTTGGACCGCCCCTAATATTGACCTGCATTACGAGTATTCATGAGCACACCCCGCGTCCTGATTTGTGGTTCCATGGCCTTCGATTCCATCATGGTGTTTGAAGGCCGATTCAAGGACCAGATTCTGCCCGAGCAAGTCCACATCCTGAATGTGGCCTTCTTGGTGCCTACCCTGCGCAAGGACTTTGGCGGCTGCGCAGGCAACATTGCCTACGCGCTGAAAATGCTGGGCGGCCAGCCAGTGCCCATGGCCACTGTGGGCCATGATGGCGACGGATACCTGGCCCGCTTCCGGGACCTGGGTATTGACAGTACCTGCCTGCGCAAAGTGGACACCGAATTCACGGCACAGGCGTTCATCACAACCGACCTGGACGACAACCAAATCACCGCGTTTCACCCCGGTGCGATGAGCCATTCTCACCTGAACACTGTGGCGCAAGCCGGGCAGGTTGCCCTGGCAATTGTGGCACCGGATGGCCGCGACGGCATGATCAACCACGCCGAGCAACTGGCCCAAGCGGGCATTCCTTTCATTTTCGACCCGGGCCAAGGCCTGCCCATGTTCGGCAAGCCCGAGCTGGACCGCTTCCTGGAACTCGCCACCTATGCGGCGGTCAATGACTATGAAGCCAAGATGCTGTGCGACCGCACGGGGCAGACTTTGGAAGAATTGGCCCAACATGTGGAGGCCCTGATCGTGACCCGGGGTGGCGAAGGAAGCTGGATTTTTACAGGGGGTCAACGACACGACGTGCCGTGCGTTAAAGCCAGTGAGGTGAAAGATCCCACCGGTTGTGGCGACGCTTTCCGAGGCGGCCTGCTGTATGGCTTGTCGCACGGGCTGGGCGTGGTTAAAGCGGCCAAACTGGGCAGCCTGATGGGTGCACTGAAAATTGCACACCAAGGCCCCCAGAATTACCACTTCAGCCGGGAAGAGATCTCAACCCAGTTTAACGCCGCTTTCGGCGAAACCCTTTGGTGAGTTTGAAAGGAAAACACCATGAGCAAAACCCAACACCTGACACTCCGAACCATGGCTGTCACCACAGCCTTGTTGGCAGCCACGCTTGCGGGCTGTGCAACCCAAAGCACCTCTGGTGCCGTGTATCGAGAAGGTGAAACACGCCGAGCGCAGATGATTGAACAAGGCGTTGTTGAAAGCGTACGCAATGTGACCATTCAGGGCGACACCAACAACGTGGGCACCTTGGCCGGCGGCGTGTTGGGCGGCATGGCGGGCAGCAACATCGGTGGTGGCAGTGGCCGTGCGGCTGGCGCCATTCTGGGTGCTGTGGCCGGTGGTATTGCGGGCCAGGCGGTAGAGCGCAATGCCTCCAACCGCGCAGGCCTGGAAATCACTGTGCGCATGGACAACGGCACACTGCGTGCCTATGTACAGGACGCTGACGAACAATTCCGCCCTGGCGAACGTGTTCGAATCGTCAGCAGTGGTGGTGTGGCCCGCGTAACGCGATAAGCCGCGTGAATGAAAAGCAGCGCCGAGGCTGGGTTTAGAACCCTGGCATGAGGCGCTGCAACACCATCATGACAATCTGCAGCAACAGCAGAAACACCATGGGTGACAGGTCCACATTGCCAACCTGAGGCAATCGCTTGCGCAGAGGCTCCAGAAACGGACGGGACAATTCGTTCAAGATGGCGGCCATGGGCGAAAATGGATTCACCCAACTCAGAATGACCTGAATCAACACGATGCCCATCAGCAGATAGGCCATGTTGCGCAACACCCAGAACAGGGAAACTGGCAAGGTCAGCGCCACCAGCTTGGTGAACGCCGGCCCACCCCCGGTGGCCATGGCTGCGAACAGAATCAACACCAGATGCAGCACGAAAGACACCAAAAATGCGCCCAGCACTGACGCCCAATCGATACCACCATAGCCCGGCACCCCTTTGCGCAAGGGTTTGACCAGCCAATCTGTCATGGAAAAAATGAAAGGCGACAGCGGGTTGCTGGGGTGAATGCGCACCCATTGCATCAGTGCACGCAGCAACAAACAAAACGCCAACAGGCTGGCCGCCGATTCAAGCACCAGTCGAAGAATGTCCATCAACAGCATAGGGCCCCTTCAGTGTGGGTCAATTCAGTTCAGGGGCGTGAACCCGTGGGGAATGGCCACGTGGTGGTGGCGCCTTTGAGTTTGCGAGGCTTGGCAGCCCCGGAGCGACGCCTGCGCACAGGTTTGACCGGCGTAAGCAATGCCAAAGGCGTCACCTCGGAAGGCGAGAGTGCGGTTTTGGACGGTTTGCGGACGGGGCTGACGGTTTTGCTAGTAGCTACAGTGGACACAGCGTTCGATTCAATGACAGGTGCGGCTGGAGCGGTATCAGGCACTGGGGCCCTGACCACCCCAGGCGACTGAGGTTGAGCAACAGTTTTCACTGCTGCGGAAGGTGATATTTTATCTGATTCGACGGTAGATTTCACCCCCTTGTTCTTGGGTGGGGGTTCGATGGGCGGCACCTTCACCGACGGTTTCGGCAAGGCGGTTTTCACCAAACTTTTCACGGCCTTGGACACGGCTTTGCCCACATCAGCAGGGGCTTTGGGCGTAGCAGCCTTGACCGATTTGACTGGCTTTTCAACTGACTTGGCCGCTGCTTTCAACACCGACTTGACCGCCGATTTTGCAGCAGACTGAATGGCCTTGGACTTGGATGTCGGCGCAGGTTTACTGGGCACCTTTGCAGTCGCTTTAGGAGCTGCTTTAGGAACTGCTTTAGGGGCCGCTTTCGGAGCCGCTTTCGCAGCAACTTTCGGGGCTGCTTTGCTAACGGGCTTGGGCGCCACCGACTTTTTGGACACTGGCTTGGCCGCCGGTTTCGCTGAAGCTTTGGGAGCAGCTTTGGGAGCAGCCTTGGCTGCTGGTTTGGGCGCCGACTTAGTGGCAGGCTTCTTGGCGGCGGGCTTATTGGCTGGCTTGGTGGCTGGCTTAGCGGCTGGCTTAGCGGCAGGCTTGTTAGCAACCTTAGGCGCAGGCTTGGCCGCGGCTTTCACGGCCGGCTTGGCAGCGGGTTTTGTGACAGGTTTGGACACCGGTTTAGCAACTGGCTTGGTGGCTGATTTCTTGGCCACAGGCGCAGCAGCCTTCACTTTGGGGGCGGCAGGAGCCTTGCTGGCGACTTTGCTGACTGCCTTGACAGCGGGCTTGACCGGCGTTTTGGTGGCCGGTTTCACCGCACCTTTGGCACCGGATTTCGCGGCAACGGGTTTCTTGGCGGGCATGTCACATTCCCCCTTCGTTCTTAGAAATATTCTGAACAGTGTACGGCTAAGGGCTTGAATACTCAACAAATCATCTGCACGAAACCCATGCAGGTGAGCAATAAACCGACACTCAACGAAGGGGGTTGGCCATCAGGCCTCGAACAGCAGGCCCGGTTCATCAACCGGGTCTTTGGCCAAAACCTGCTGGTCGTGATAGTAGTCCTGCTTGTTGCGCCAGGGGTGCACCGCACCCTGTCTGGGCAATTGGTCGGCCACACGCAGCAGGTAATTGGAGTTCAAACCACCCAGCACAGTCATTTCGTTGACGCGTTCCACACCCTCGGCTTGGGGCATCACCACACTCAACCCCTGCTGGTCCATGTGGTTCAGTACCCTGCACACAAACTTGGACACCAAATCAGACTTCAGGGTCCATGAGGCGTGGGTGTACCCCAGCACAATGGCCGCGTTGGGCAAATCCTGCATCAAGGCACTCTTGTAGAACATTTTGTCGGACAGGGTCACCGCCTTTTTGTCGACCGACAGGGCAATGCCACCGGCCATCTGCACATTCAAACCTGTGGCAGTAACCACCAAGTCGGCGGGCAGCAACTCGCCCGATTTCAGGCGAATGCCCTCGGCCTCAAACCGCTCAATGTGGTCGGTCACAACACTGGCTTTGCCGCTGCGCAGGGCTTCGAAAAAGTCGCCATCGGGCACCAGGCAAAGGCGCTGGTCCCACGGCATGTAACTGGGCGTGAAATGCGACATGCTTACATTCGACCCCTTGAGCTGGCGGCGAACCAAGCCGATGATGATTTTGCGCATGGTTTCAGGCCGGGTTTTACAGGCCTTGAACAGCCAATGCGCCAGGCCGATGGTGCGCAGTCGGTTCAGTTTGTACGCCAGGCCAGCAGGCAAAGCCTTTTGAAGGGTTCGGGTGATGGCGTCCACTGAGGGCAGGCTCAGAATATAGGTGGGTGAGCGCTGCAGCATGGTGACATGCCCAGCCCGTCCAGCCATGCTGGGCAGCAGGGTCACTGCGGTGGCTCCACTGCCGATCACCACCACCTTCATGCCGGTGTAGTCCAAGCCCTCTGGCCAATGCTGGGGGTGCACAATTTGACCCTTGAAGTTCTCTTCACCCGGAAAGTCGGGGCGATAGCCTTTGTCGTAGTTGTAATACCCCGCGCAACACCAGAAGAATCGGGCGCGGTGCAGCTCTTCTTCGCCGGTGGCCTCGTTGATGGCTTTCACAATCCAGCGGCGCGCTTTGGAGTTCCAGTCCGCATTCAACACCCGAATGCCAAAACGAATGTGTTCAAACACCTTGTTCTCATTGGCGGCCTCGTGGATGTATTCACGAATGTCCCCGCCATGGGAGAAAAAGTGGGCGTTGCGCCACGGCTTGAAATCAAAGCCAAAGGAGAACATGTCGGAGTCGCTGCGAATGCCGGGGTAGCGAAACAAGTCCCAGGTGCCGCCGATGTTGTTGCGGCGCTCAAGGATGGTGAATTGTCGCTTGGGGCTCATGCGGCGTAGATGACTGGCGGCACTGATGCCGGAAATGCCGGCGCCGATGATCAGCACATCGTGGTCGAAATTGTTCATGCTCATTGGTCCGTGTAAAGGTGAGTCTTGATTCGTAGGTGGTCAGGCGTAACCTTCACTCAAAATGCCGCCAATGTGAATGCGCAATCCGGACAAGGATTTTCAATTGTCCGATTCGATACAACCCGGGTGATCACGCATTGCATTGCCCAGGGAGGCGGTACACACTGTCGGCTGTTTAAAAAACCACTTCACGGAGCCCCTGTCATGAGCCCTTCCATTCCCCGCCCCACCGTGCCCACAGTGCTGCCCCCGGAATACGGCCCCCCCCTGACGGCCGCCCAGGCAGCCCGGATGATGAAGGCGGCAGAAGACGTGGCCAACGCCGAGGGCTGGCCCATGGTGATTGCGATTGTGGACAGCAGCGGCAGCCTGTTGATGCTGCACCGCCACGACCAAGCCCAGCGCGCCAGTGTGGATGTGGCCATTGCCAAAGCCACGACAGCGGTGAACTTCCGCCGTGAAACCCGCGTGTTTCAAGAATTGGTGGCCGGTGGCGGCTTGGGCCTGCGCCTGCTGGGCATGCCTCACATGACCCCGCTGGAAGGTGGAATGCCGATTCTGCTCGAAGGCAAAGTGGTGGGTGCGATTGGCGTGTCAGGCATGCATTCGACGCAGGACGAGTACGTGGCCAAGCACGGCCTGGCTGCCATCGGTGCGCTTCAAGCCTGATTGGGTCAGTGAGTGGTCAAGCCGAGGGCTTGGGCGATAAAGCCCCGGGCCACGGTGGGCTTGGGCACTTTCACGTCGAACCACTGGCGCACGTTCTGGTCCAGCCCTACCCCGTGCATGTAGTTGTACAAGGCTTTGTTCAAGGCCCGGCCCATGGCCTCGTGATCGGTGCCGGTGGGGTCGACAAAGCCGATGTCGTTGCGGGCAAAACGGCCTTCGGCCAGCGGCGCCAAAGTCACCCCATAGTCCTGCGGGTTCTTGCCCACCGGTGAATGCACCGTGCACGCAAAGCGGTGGAAATAGCCCGACTGAATGCACCCTTCTTCAAACAACTGGCGCACATATTCCAGCGCATCCACTGTGTCCTGCACGGTTTGCGTGGGGAATCCGTACATCAGGTAAGCGTGTACCAGCACCCCAGCTTGTGCGAAGCTGCGGGTGACACGGGCCACTTGTTCCACAGACACACCCTTTTTCATCAAGGCCAACAGCCGGTCTGACGCCACTTCCAAACCACCGCTGATGGCGATGCAACCACTGCGTGCCAGCAGTTCGCACAGTTCGGGCGTGAACGATTTTTCAAAACGAATGTTGCCCCACCAGGAAATGCTCACGCCCCTGCGCAGCAGTTCTTCAGCCAAGGCCCGCAAGGCTTTGGGCGGTGCGGCCTCGTCGACAAAATGAAAACCGGTTTGACCGGTTTCAGCCACGATGGCTTCAATGCGATTGACCAACTCGGTGGCTGTGGCATTTTCGTAGCGGGCTATGTAGTCCAGCGACACGTCACAGAAACTGCACTTTTTCCAGTAGCAGCCATGCGCTACGGTCAGCTTGTTCCAGCGCCCGTCACTCCACAAGCGGTGCATGGGGTTGAGCATGTCCAACAGGCTGAGGTACTGGTCCAGCGGTAGCCCATCCCAGGTGGGGGTGCCTACATCCTGAAACGGCACATCGGGCTCGGGCCATTGCAGATACTGCACCTCGCCCGCATCGTTGCGCACAAAAGTCCGAACCAGGCGGCTGACGCCCCGTTGCCCTTGCAGGTGCTCGATCAGGCAGAGCACGGGGCGTTCACCGGCGTCCAAGGTGACAAAGTCCACAAAGTCAAACAGACGCGGCTCGGACAGTTCACGCAATTCGGTGTTCACATAACCGCCCCCCAACGCGATGCGGGTGTCCGGAAACTCCGCCTTGATGGCCTGGCCAATGCGCAAGGCTGCGTACACGGCACCAGGGAACGGCACTGACAGCAACACCAAATCAGGCTGGTGTTCGTCGCAGGCCTCCAGGGCCAGGCTCACCAGCACGTCATCGACCAAAGTGTTGGGTGCGTCCAGCGCCTCGGCAAGCGGGTCGAAACTGGCTTGGCTGGCCGCCAGTTGTTCTGCGTATCGCACAAACTCGAAGCGCGGGTCGATGCAATCGCGAATCACGTCCGACAGGTCGTTCAAATACAGCGTGGCCAAATGCCGGGCTTTGTCCTGCAAGCCCAAACTGCCAAAGGCCCAAGCCAAGGGGTCTTCTCCGTCATGGCCCGCGTAGTTGTTCAGGGCGTCAAAACGCATGCCCTCGGGCAACCAGTTTCGGCTGTTGATTCGATGGGCCAGGGTGGAATCGCCACCTTGCAGAAAACGAATGACCGGACCAATCGAGCTTCGGTAGCGGTCAAAGTGATTGAGGAAAAAATGGACCGTTTCGGGCAATGCCTGCCCGTCATCCAGCATGGCCTGTGCCTCGTCGGCCACCGCATCCAGGCCTTCAGGCGAAAACAGGCGCAGCACGAGGCCCAAGGCCACATCCGCCTGAACGGCATTCACCCCCCTGCCCCTCAAAAAACCGGTGAGGTAGGCGGTGGACGGGTAAGGGGTGTTGAGCTGCGTCATCGGAGGAATGAGCGACAGCACGGTCAAAGGCTTGGTCTGCATGCCCGCGATTATCGGGCATGCCGCACCCGGGGGTCAATTCAACCGGTGCAACCCACCGGTGTGGCCGGCGGCAATACTTTGGACATCTCTCTGTTGAAGTCGAGGTAGCGCCGCTGGTCGGCCGGCACATCCTTGTCCTGAAAAATGGCATCCACGGGGCACTCAGTCACACACACATTGCAGTCAATGCACAGGTTGGGGTCAATCACGAGGTAAGCGTCCGCCTCCCGAAAGCAGTCCACCGGGCAAGGGTCTACACAGGCTTTTTCTTTGCATTTGTAGCAAGGCTCGGTGACGACAAAGGTCATGATTGCACCTCCAGGGCATCGGCGTCGGTTTGAAACTGGCGGTCAATCCAGGCTTTGCTGCCGAATTCAAAACTGAATGGGTCTTGTGTGGCCAACACGTGGTTCAACAAGCGTTGGTACAACACGCCCAATGCCTCGGTGTACGCCAAGGCGGTGCCCAAGTCGCGCGCGGAATAAGGCTCGCCATGCTGACGAAACAGCCTTAAGTCAACGAAACCGGGCAAAGGAGTGCCCCCCATGGTCAGCGCATAGGGCGAACGGATGCAGTACCGCACTGTGGCGTGCACATGCCCTGCGTGATGCTGGTCTGACCACACCGTGGTGTCCGCCATTTTGGGTGCGAAAAACCAGGACCGGTTCTCAGGCACTGCCCCGGAAGGCACATGGCTGGGTGTGTAATGCCAACTGTTGTAGCGCATACGCGCCGACACCGCATTCAACACACCCTGCAGGGTTCGTGGTGCCAAATGGGCTCGGGCTCCAGCGCTGGGCACCACATGGCAGAAGTATTCCGCCTGGCTCCAGTCGCACAATTCGGCATGTTGCCCCTCACGCAGGGCATGCACAAACGCCTGAAAGGAACGCACACCACGGCTCATGGAAAAATCAGAACCTGTGACCTCGACAACACGCTTGAGCAAGGCATCAATCAGGAACTCAAGATCGCTTGCAAACGGGCTGCTGGCCGAGCGCAGCCGCCGGTGATGAATCAGATTGCTCAACGCCTGATTGTCAAAGAACTCCGAGGCAGACACGTCCACACCCAAGGCCTCTTGAATCAGCGCATGGGATTGGGCCCGCAAGGTGATGCGACGCAGTTCATCGCCCAGCAGCCAATGGGGCAGATACCGCTCTTGTTTGGACAAGTTCAGGCCATTGATCTCGCGCACAAACTGCCCTTGTTCCATCAGGCGGCTACGCATCTGGGCCAATGCGTCTGCCTGTGACTCCGGGCTTAAAGCCACGAATGCATCAAAATCCTGTTCTTCCCCCTGGCTTGATGCCTGATAGTCACCAAACCGCTTCAGAAACCAAGCCTGTAAAGACAGCGGTGTCAACTGTCGACCATTGAATTCTTCCAGGCGGGTGTAGCCACCCGAACGCCACAGCAAGTGCATGCAACGGGTCAACACCACACAGTCCATCGGCGCGTCGTGCCCTTGCTGGATGACGGCCTCCAACGCGGTGTGCAACGTGGTTTCCCACACAAACTCGTCAGTGCCTACGTAATAAAAGTTGGAAAAGCACTGCCGCTCGACATGCAGAACGAGTGGCGCCATGTGGGTAATGCCATCCTGCAAGGCACGGGCAGCATCCATCAACTCGCCCTGCGTCACCGACTGCCTCAGATCACTGGCCCACATCGTCCAGTGGTTTTGGGCAAACAGGGTACGGGCACCCGCTTCAAAATGGACAAAGGAAGGCACGCTGAATTGACGAACCAGCCGCAGGTGAACACGGTGCTGATGGTAGTCAGCGATGTTGACAATTCGACACTGACCATGGGGCCTCATCACCAAAGCCAACTCAGCGGTGTTGGTGTCTGGGTCCTGTCCACCCCCCAGCAGGTACTCGGCAATACAACGCTCAAAGTGGCTGAGGGCTGAAAGTGTTGCTTTGAGCGGTACACGCTGGTTGAAGGTCAGGCATCGGCTGAGCACATCCGACGTGCCCATGGTGGTCTGCCCTAGACGCACCAAATCATCGATCATCGCTTGGATGGTCATGGTCATATCCTCGGGTAAGCAGGCCAAAGTGGCCTGCGCATCAGTTGTTCAATACGAGCTCGCGGTCCTGAGCAGGCCCCACTTCGCGCAGAAACTGGTTGATGCGATCGCTGGCTGTAACCAAGCGCTTGAGATCAACAGCGTAAGATATGCGCGCATTGTCCGGACTGCCAAAGCCAGAGCCCGGCACAATCGAGACCTTGTAATCGCTGAGCAAGTGCACGCACAACTCGTCCACCGAAGTAAGGACGTGGCCTTTGTAGCGTCGCCCCACAAAATGACTCAGATTTGGAAAGGCATAGAACGCCCCTTGAGGACTGGCCAACTTCACGCCAGGAATCGCACGCAAAGTACGTACAAGGTAGTCACGGCGCAGCGAAAAACGCTCCTGCATGTCTGGGTCATTTGATTCAAGTGCCCCCAGCGCGGCCCACTGCGCCACCGAGCACACATTGGAGGTGACGTGGCCTTGCAGGTCACGGAACGCACGGGCAAACCGCGGGTTGGACAGCGTATAGCCCAGCCGCCACCCGGTCATTCCCCAGGTTTTGGACCACCCGTTCACGATGACGGTGTTCTCCAACAAATGGGGGCTCAGTTGTGCAATCGACCAATGGGCTTGTCCGTCATAAATCAACTGGTCATAGATTTCATCCGAAATGATCACAAGCCGATGACGGATGGCAAAGTGCGCCAAATCCTCAAGCTCCCTGAGACTGTAGACCGCGCCGCTGGGGTTACTGGGGCTGTTGATGACGAGAAGTTTGGTGCGCGGTGTGACCAGCTCCTCCAGCATGGCACCATTCATTTTGAAGCCGGTCGCCTCAGTGGTTTTGCACAGCACCGGCACGCCTCCACACAACTTGACCTGTTCGGGATAGCTGACCCAGTATGGAGTCTGAATCAGCACTTCATCACCAGGGTTCAACAGTGCTGCAAACACATTGAACAGGGCATGTTTCCCACCATTGCTCACGACAACCTGGTCGGGTGCATAAGTCAGGTTCAACCGCGCTTTGACATGGTCTGCAATGGCTTGCCGAAGGCTTTCATGCCCGGCCACATCGGTGTAACGGGTCATGCCGGTTTGCATGGCTTCAATCGCACGTTCACAGGCACTCTGCGGTGTGGGTGTGTCTGGCTCACCCACACTGAGGTTGACCACATCGTGCCCCTCACGAATCATTCGCTTGGCTGTGGCATCCAGAATAAGGGTGGGTGACGGCACAATGTCCGTCACACGTTGCGACAAGTTCATGAAAATCCCCGAGGTTGAATCAGATTAAAAAGTAGTTATGCGGCACTGCGCTTCACCGCATAAAAGCGGGCTGCCAGCCCCCACTGCACAGTGACCACACCCAGCAGAATCAGCAGGACTGGTGTGTACCCCCACCCCACGGCAACGTGGGCCACCAACAGGGGAAACAGGTACACCGCCACGAAATACGACAGGCTGAAATACACCATCACTTGCGGCCTGTAGACAGGCTCGGTGTGCTGGGCACACTGCGCCTGAATCAAGGGGTAGAGCAAGCCATACGCCACACCCAAGGTCATTGCAGCAAGGATGTAGATCGGTGTGGTCAAAGGCCTGACGGTCATCATCAACAAGGCTATGGCCATCAACCCAATCAGGCCCTTGCAGGCCCGCGCAGGCGAGTGCTTGGCCAAAGCCTTGGCCAACAGCAGGCGTGCCAGCACCACCGCTACGCTGTAAGCCCCGTAAAAAAGTACATAAGCTTGGCCCACAGATTCTGCATAGGTGGTCTGCAGATTAATCATGGCGGTGTATACACAGGCGCCCAGAAACACCAGCACCAGGAAAAGGGACCCGGGTTGAGTCATGATGGTTTTGATTTCCCGGATCCCTTGGTGCCCGGTCTCCAATCGAATTGAGCCGTATGCCTGAGTGCCACGCGCCACGCGCAAAGCCACCATGAATGCCATCGCGCTGCTCACCAGGCCAACTCCGAATACGGTTGAATGGCTTAAGCCCCAGTCGTGCAAAAGAGCAGCCGCCAGGGGCCCCAAGCCGACCCCCAGCGTGCTGAAGGCCGCATACTCCGTAAAAATTTGCGTGCGTTGCCCATCGGACACCACCGAGGACAAACAGATTGGACCGAACGTGAACACCAAGCCCCAACCCATGCCCTGCATCAGCGAGGCCACAAAGTAAAACGGCAGTAACCCACCCACAGAATCCGCAAGCACATACACGAGGCAACCGAGCGCATAAACCCCGCAACCGACCGGGGCCAAACGCACCAGGCCCCACCGCCGCAGGCATGGCACACCGACTGCAATCACCGCGAGTGTGCCCACCGCCCCGGTGGCATAGACCTCCGCGAAGAACACCTCATTGCGCCCCATGTCCCGAAAGTACAAAGGCAGAGACAAAAACAGACCGGAGGCAAAAGCCACCAGAAAACGTTCCAGATACAACCCTCGTCGAACTGCTGTCGCTTGCATGATGTCATCCAACGCACAACGGAAGGTTCATATACCCCCCTCTTTCAAGTGAGAATCCAACTTAAACACTCTGTTAAAGTTCGGCTAGAACCACTGTTGTCATAAAAGTTGGAGCCAGTCGTGGATTACTCCGTTGTGCAGGAGCTGCTTGACGCCGTGTTAGTCGAGCATGAAAAGTTTTCGTTCCAAAAACGCTTGTGTCTCGCCATCAAAAACGGGATACGCAGCGGGCGACTGGCATCAGGCTTGCGACTTCCTGCGTCGCGTGATTTGTCCAGCCACTTGGGTGTTGCACGCAACTCCGTGCTGTATGCCTACGATCAACTGGCTGCCGAGGGGTATCTGGTCGCCACGCCCAAGGGCACCTGGGTGGCCCAACTGCAACAGCTTCAACAACTGGACCAGGCCAAGGGCGGGCAGTCGCCTCAACTGTCGCAACGCGGGCAATCCATGCCGCCACATTGGCGTACGCATTCCGACATCGTCAAGCCATTCACCCCCGGCATTCCCGATGTGTCACGGTTTCCGCTGTCGCGTTGGCGTTCGATGCTGTCGCGCACCTATGCGTCCATCAACACACGGCGCTTGAGCTTCGGTGAAATAGGGGGTGAACCCGAACTGCGCGAAGCACTGGCCACGCACCTTCGCGCCAGCCGCGGCGTGATGTGCTCAGCTCGCAACGTCATCATCACCCAAGGCGCCCAAGGCGCATTGGATTTGGTGGCACGCATGCTGGCCGACCCGGGCGACGTGGCTTGGGTAGAAAACCCGGGCTACTACTTTGCGAAAACCTGCTTTCGGGCAGCCGGGCTGGATGTGCGCGGCATGCCGGTGGATGAAGATGGTGCCCGCATCAATGACATGGATTGGGATGCGGACAAACCCCGCTTGGTTTACCTGACACCGGCCTACCAGTATCCACTGGGCTCGGTGTTGTCGATGCCAAGGCGGGCGCAGTTACTGAACCAGGCATCGCGTTACAACACCTGGGTGATTGAAGACGATTACGACAGCGAGTTACGTTACAGCAGCGACCCCATTCCTGCCCTTCACGGATTGGCAAGCAATGCGCCCGTGATTTATGTCGGTACGTTCAGCAAAACATTGTTGCCAGTGCTGCGCGTGGGGTTTCTGGTGGTGCCGGACGACATTGCGCACACCATGTCGATGATTGCAGCCCAGTTCACGCGGCCCGGCCACGTTGTGGAGCAAGTGGCCCTGGCCAAGTGGATTGAGGCGGGCCATTATGCGCGCCACATCGGTGTGATGCGGGGGCTGTATGCAGAGAAGCAGCGGGTGCTGCGGCAGGCTTTGCACACCCACCTGCCCCGCGAAGTGTTGGTGACGGGGGGCTCCGCCGGCCTGCAACTGGCAGCCCGCTTTCGCCAACCGCTGGACGATTTGGAATTGAACCGCCGCTGCAAAGACCAGGGGCTGGTGGTGGCCCCGCTGAGTACCTATTACTTGCCCGAAACACCGGCAGACCTTCGTGAAAGTGGCATGCTGCTGGGCTATGGCACCATTCACACCAGCACCATTGAAGACTCGGTGCGCAAGCTGCGGCAAGTCATTGACGAACTGCGCAGCCCCACCGCCTGATCAGCTTGGTCGGCTGAGTAACTTGACCATCAACGTGACCGCACGCCGTGGACTGAAGCGCACGCTCTGCGCCATCACCCAGTTCATCACACCGGGGATGTACACACGGCGACCAGCCTTGTAGGCCGAGTACCCATCAACAGCCACGGCTTTGGCAGTGGGCAGTTTCTTGCCTTTGACCAAAGCGGAATCGTGCATGGCGGCTTTGTCCTGAAAACCCGAGGCCGTCGGCCCGGGGCACAAGGCCATCACGGTGGCGCCCGTGCCCGTCAGTTCCTCTGCAATCGCCTCAGTGAAGCTGAGCACATACGCCTTTGTGGCGTAGTACACAGCCATGTAGGGCCCTGGCTGAAAGGACGCGGTGGAGGCCACGTTCAGAATTCCCCCTTGGTGCAGCAACACATCGGGAAGAAACTGTTTGGACAGAATGGTCAAGGCCTCCATGTTGAGTGTCATCATTGACAGCTCGCCCTCCAAGACTGAATGGCGAAATTCACCGAACAAACCCACACCGGCGTTGTTCACCACATGTCCAACACTCAAGCCTTTGGAGCGCACCGTATCCACAAGAGCCTGCGCAGCGCCGGGCTTGGACAGGTCTGAAGGAATGCACACCACCGAAACCCCGTATTGCTGTTGCCACTGTGCGGCCAAGGCTGTCAAGGTTTCAGCACTACGTGCACTGACAATCAAGGGAATACCGTCTGCGGCAAAGCACTCGGCCAAATGCAGGCCGATGCCCGAGGATGCACCAGTGACCAATGCATGGGTCTGCTGCTGGCTGGGGGTTGAATTCATGTCTGTCTCCGTTGGTCAGTTAATTTTCTAATCGGTCGATTGGTTTAAACACATCAACGCGTTGTGTGTAATTGTTTTTCATTGCAGCACTTTTAGCTGCAGGCGACTTCCGCTTGGTCAATCAGTTTTTTCAATTGGGCAATCGAGTCATCCCACACCAGGAAGTACACGTTCTCACGCGACTGGCGCTCAGAATCCACCAAGCCTGCCTCTTTGAGTACCTTGAGGTGATGGGACACGGTCGGCCTGGCGCACTCCACATGCTCTGCCAACTCTCCCACATTCATTCGCACACCTTTGGCCAACAGCAGCAGGATCTCCTGCCGGTTCACATCACCTAGGGCGTGAAACAAGGGTGCACAGGCCAGTAAAGACTTGCGCACGTCCTTCAGTGTCCACTTCCGGGGTTTGCTCATAGGGCCTCCAAGGCGGAAAGCGTTGACCAAATTCAACCCATGGTAAACTGCCAAACACGTTTGTCAAGCCCCTGATTCTTTTCTATTTTTTCGGATTTTCCATGGAATCTACTGCGCACTTGAATATCCACCCCGGCGACCTGTATCAACATTACAAAGGCGGGCTTTATGAAATCATCTGTGCAGCCATCAACGAGGCTGACCTCAGCCCCATCGTGGTGTACCGCCCTTTGCAGGGCAACACAGCGCAAGCGTGGAGCCGCCCGCTGACCGTGTTCTTTGAGGTCATTGAAGTTCAGGGGCAGCACGTGCAACGCTTTGTGAAAGTCAATCCAGGCACTGCAACCGCCTGATGTTTTTGTCCTCTTCGATCAATGGTTTCGAAGGCGGCTGCTGCAATAATCAGCGGCTATAAGAACCACAAATCGACAGAGGGAGACACCGAATGCATTACCCCAAAACCTTGATTGCTGCGATTGGTCTCGGCTTGAGCCTGGCAGCTTCGCCTGCCCTAGCCCAAACCCCCATGAAAGCCAAACTGTGCGTCTACGACCTGCTGGGCGCCGCTGGCGACGTCTACAACATGTCGAAGGATTTTGTGGTCGCGGCCAAAGGCTTGGGGGCAGACCTTGAACTGCGCGCCTACACTGACGAGCGCGTGGCCACGCAGGACTTCATTGCCGGGGAATGCGACGCCGTGTTTGCCACAGGCTTTCGGACCCGCCAGTTCAACGCCACCACCGCCGTGCTGGATTCACTCGGTGTGTCGTCCATCGTGAAGAACAACAAAGTGGACATGGACGCCAGCTACGAAGTGGTGCGCCGTGCCATTCAGTTGTTTGCCCAGCCACAGGCGGGCAAGCTCACCGTGAACGGCAAGTATGAGATTGCCGGGATTATCCCCTTCGGCACAGCCTACCCAGTGGTGAATGACAGGAAGATCACCACGGTAGAAGACTTGGCCGGCAAGAAGATTGCTGCGTTCGACTACGACAAGGCGCAAGCGGTGATGATTCAGAAGATTGGTGCCCAGCCCGTGTCGGCGGACATCACCAACTTCGCCAGCAAATTCAACAACGGCGCAGTGGACATGATTGCGGCCCCCGCAGCCGCCTACAAACCGCTGGAACTCTACCGGGGCATCGGCACCAAAGGTGCGGTGAACCGCTTCCCTATCGTGATTCTGAGTTACCAAATGGTGATCAACACGGCCAAGTTTCCCGATGGCTTTGGTTTGAAATCCCGCCAGTATTGGCTCAGCCAGTTTGACCGTGCGCTGCAAATTATTCTGCGCGCCGAGAAAACCATTCCCGAAAAAACATGGAGCGACCTGCTGCCCGAGAACATGATCAAGTACACCATCATGTTGCGTGAATCGCGCGTATCGATCGCAGAACAAGGCCTGTACGACAAGAATGGCCTGCGTTTGATGAAAAAGATTCGTTGCGGGATCAACCCTGCCGATTCAGAGTGTTCCACCAAAAGCGAAAACTGGAACTGATCTGAGACTGAGCGCCTCCGTCTTCACCCTGGACGGTCGTGTTGTGCAAGCCCGCCCCACCTGAGGCGGGCTTTTTTCATGGGGCTTTGGCATGCCAAACCACAACGCCAGCCGACGATGCAGTCACTGCTGCACGAAAAGCCGCTTCCTGATGCAAAAGCAGTTGAATGTCGAATATCACGCCTTGGG
The DNA here is from genome assembly GCF_046297615.1 of Limnobacter sp. Lineage (GTDB taxonomy): Bacteria > Pseudomonadota > Gammaproteobacteria > Burkholderiales > Burkholderiaceae_B > Limnobacter. The sequence goes on from NZ_JBKBHM010000005.1 coordinate 192,929, forward strand.
CATGATGCACCTGCAAGGCTACCGCGTCGAACAATGCCAGTTGCCTGCGAACCCAGCCCTCCAGTGAATACGGCACTTCAAACCGAAGCACCGTCTTCGCCACGATGGGCACTTTGACCGCCTGTTTGACGGCTTGGGCAATGCAGTCCGAGTACGCACCGACCAACCCGCCCGCGCCCAGCTTCACACCGCCGAAGTAACGAACTACTGTGGCCAATACACCTTGCAAGTCTTGGTGCCGCAGTACATCCAACATGGGCCGGCCTGCGGTGCCACTGGGCTCGCCATCGTCCACCGCGGCAGATTGACCTCCGGCCAAGAGCGCCCAGCACACATGCGCTGCACCGGGGTGCGCGGCTTTCAATGCGGCCACCACAGCCTGCGCTTGGGCGCGGTCTTCCACCGGCTGAATGCAGCCAATGAATCGGCTTTTTTTGATCAACAGCTCGCTGTGGACAGGGGCTTGAAGCGTAAAGGGCATAGGGCTCAACAGGTCAGCAAGGCATGTCGGCATTGTGCCAGCCATGTTGTAAACCGTGCCGTTGCCGTTGACTGGACACACAATTTTCAATAAAGTGATGGCAAGCGTCATCAAAATAAAACCGGAGACAGCATGAGCAGCATTCACACCCCTATTCGCACTTTCGACGGTGCACGCAAGGCAGCAAGGCCCATGGACCGCGTGGCCAATGTCCGCGCCGCGTCCGAAGAGTTTCATGGCTTGATGCGCAACAAACCCCAAGTGAAGTTTTACAAGTCGTTCGAACTGATTCGCGTGCCCTACCCCACCAAGTTCGCGTACCTGAATGCCTATTCGGCCCCTACCCCATTTGTTCACCTGTGCAACCGAATGATCGTCATCCAGTTCGACAGCGCGGAAGGCCTGAAAACCTTGCTGGTTGGACCGTCTGACTGGGAGAACCAGCGCGAAGTGCCATTCTTTGCGAACCTGGACAAACAGGCTGGCCCTTTGTCTGGCGTGATGGAACGGTTGCTGTTCAAGAAAACATCCACGGTGCTGCAGTGTCTGGAACAACTGGGCCTGACTGGTGAAGACATCGACTACATCACTTACGACCACCTGCACACCCAGAACCTTCGCCGCTGGCTGGGTGGCGAGGGGTACAACGCCCTGTTCCCCAAGGCCAAACTGCTCATCATGCGTGAGGAATGGGAAAGCACACAGGCTCTGATTCCGTGGCACAACCAGTGGTATTGCCCCTCCGGCATTGCAGGCATTGCTGCAAACCGGGTTGAACTTCTGGAAGACAGCGTGTTCCTCGGTGATGGCTCAGTGGCATTGATCAAAACCAAGGGGCACACCGAGGGCAATCACTCCATCGTGGCCCACACCCCACAAGGCTTGCTGGTCACCAGCGAAAACGGGGTGGCGCTGGACTCGTGGGAGCCCTCACAGTCCAACATGCCCGGCTTGGCCAAGTACGCCCGACAAACCCAAGCGGAAGTCATCATCAATGGCAACACGCAGGAATATGTGGTCGACCAGTACATTTCCATGGTTCAGGAAAAAACCATCGCAGGCCGCTGGCCCAAGGACGAGCGCTTCCCCAACATGATGCCCAGTTCCGAATCGGATGGTTTCTTCCTCTTCCCGGGCACCACACCCACGGTTCGCATGGGCGAGCTCGAGTTCGGCAGCCTCACCCTGCCCACCTCCCTGCCGGTGCCTGAAAAGGTGGCTGCATGAGCAAGGTCTATCTCGTCACTGGCGCGGCCTCCGGTATCGGACAAGCGCTGGCTCGCCAACTGCTGAGTGGTGGCCATATTGTGGTGGCTTGTGACGTGAACATGGACGGGTTACACACCTTGGCGACCGATGCCACCGTCAGCCGCCTAACGCTGCACAGCCTGGATGTGCGAAAACCTGAGGCCTGGCAGGCCGTGGTTGCGGACACCGTGGCCCGTTGGGGCCGCATCGACACGCTGTGCAATGTGGCTGGGGTATTGAAAGAAAACTGGTGCGATGCTGCCACCCCGGCCGAGGTGGACTTTCACATGGACATCAATGTCAAAGGTGTGGTGTTTGGCGTGCAAGCCGTGGTGCCGCACATGAAAAAGGTCGGCAAGGGCCATATTGTGAACATCGCCTCCCTGGCGGCCCTGTCCCCAGTGCCCGGCCTGTCGCTGTACAGCGCCAGCAAATTTGCGGTGCGGGCCTACTCACTGGCCATTGCCATGGAACTGAAAGCCCACGGCATCAGCGTCAGCACCATTTGTCCCGATGCGGTTCAAACCCCAATGCTGGACATTCAAATGGGCAAGGACGAAACCGCCCTGACCTTCTCAGGTTCCCGGGCGCTGACCGCTCAGGAAGTGGTGGATGCCATTGTGGACTCCGAACGCACCCAGGTGATGGAAGTCATGCTGCCTTACACGCGCGGCCTCACCGCCAAATTGGCCAACTTGGCCCCCGCGCTTAGCGCCAAAGCCATCGGTTTGTTCAAAGCCGCTGGCAAAAAGCGGCAGGCGGCCATCCAGGGTGGTAAAGACAGCACCCGGGCTTAGGCTTAACACAGGGGCAAACACCCCTCTTCTTACAGGTTAACCCGTAGCTCAAAACTGCAAAATCTATCGAAAGAAACCATTTAACTTTCGATTGAAACTGCCGTTAAAGAGTTGTGGGGCATTCACACCGCCCCGGACGAGGAGCCCCCAATGAACAGCGTCGAGCCCATCGAGCGCCCCCAACACCTCCTGCTGGTGGATGATGAAGACAATGTGCTTCGCTCGCTGACCCGTGCCCTGAGGCGTGATGGCTACCAATTGCACACCGCCCACTCAGCCAGTGAAGCGCTGGATGTGCTCAAACACCATCCGATCGATGTCATTCTCTCCGACCAACGCATGCCGGAACAGAATGGCACCGAATTCCTGAGCCAAGTCAAAACCCTGTACCCACAGACCGTCAGGCTGATGCTGTCCGGCTACACGGAAGTGGGTAGCGTCACAGACGCCATCAACGAAGGGTCAATCTACAAATTCCTGACCAAACCCTGGGACGATGACCAACTTCGGGCCAACATTCGGGAAGCCTTCCACCGCCATCACATTGAAACCCAAAACCTGCTGCTGCAACGGGAAGTGGAAGAGGTCAACGCCGAACTGCTGCAACTGAACCACACCCTGGAGCAGGAACTGCAAGACCGAAACCTGCGCATTGAACGGGACACCTCGGTGGCCTGCGTCATGCAGGAAATGATGGACCTGTTGCCCTTGGGCATACTGGGTGTGGACCAGGATGCGGAAATTGTCTGGAGCAATGCCTTGGCTGGGCAACTGCTCGGCCTGCAGGAAGGCGAACTGATTGCACAAACGCTGGACGTGTTGCCACTTCCGTTGAAAGACGCCATTGACGACCACCTGTTTGACCCACAACCCCAATGCAGCGCCTGCACACTTGACTTTGGCCACGGGCCTGTCCGTGTGGACCTCAAGCCCATGGGTGGCAAAAGCAGGTCCTCGGGATGCCTGGTGCTTCTGACACCCAGCCAGCGGAGCGCATCATGAGCCACCTCTGCGGCGTGCTGACCTTACCGGCGCTGAGCACACAGTCACCCGCCTTGCTGGCCAAGGTTCAGAATGACGATTTGTCGCTGAAGGAATTGGCCAACGCACTGAAGCTTGACCCGGGTTTGACCTCCCGCCTGCTGCATGTGGCGAACTCGCCATTCTTTGGCGTCAGCGGACAAATCGCCTGCATGGAAGAAGCCGTGATGGTGCTTGGCATGGCGCGAACCAAAAGCCTGGTGCAGGTTGAAGTGCTGCGCGGGGTGGTGAACTGCCCGCCGTGGAATCAGGTTGACCTCAAGCCCTTTTGGCGACAAAGCCTGGTGATGGCCGCCATCTGCGAGCACGTGGCACGCCGCATTGGCGCGCCCGCTTCAGAAGCCTTCAGCGCTGGGCTTTTCCATGCCGTAGGCCTTTTGGCGCTGCTGCAACAAGAACCCCAGCGTGTACTTCACCTGTTCAGCACAGGCCAAGACACCCCGCCCTGCACCACTGCGCAAGTGGTGCAATGCAGTGAACAAGCCCAACTGGGCGCTGAGGTGCTGCACACCTGGCATTTCCCCAACGAGTTAATGGATGCCGTGGCACAGCAATACGACCCGCCGCAACAAAGCACCGGCATTCTGACCCGTGTGCTGCAACAAAGCCACACATTGCGCAGGTTAATGGCCTGCAAAACTGATTGCAGTCAAACAGCCCCCTGCCCGGTGGACGATGACGAACTGGATGCGGCCCGTCATGCAGTGCACACCTTGCTGACCATGCTGGGCGAGGCTTGACATGACCGACACCACTCAACCCTGCCTGCTGCTGGTGGACGACGAACCCAACGTCATCAGTGCACTGCGCAGAACCCTGCGCACAGAGGCATGGCACATTGAATCCACCTCCGACCCTGAACAGGCCGCAGAACTGGCCAAGCAGTGCAAGCCCGCTGTCATTTTGTGCGACATGCGCATGCCTGGCATGAATGGGGCGCAAGTGCTGGCCCAAGTGCACCGCGTGGTGCCCCTGTGCACCAAACTGCTGTTGACTGGGCACGCTGACCTCAGTTCAACCATTGACGCCATCAACAGCGGGCATGTGGACCGCTACCTCACCAAGCCATGGGACGATGCCGAGCTTAAGCAGGTGCTTCGTCATGCCTTCGCGCTGAACACCGTCAAACTGGAACGGGATCACCTAGCCCAATCGCTGTCAGTCAAAGTGAAGGAACTGGAACACCTGAACACTGAACTGGACCAGCGCGTGGCCATGCGCACCGCAGAAATTGCCCAAGCCAATTTGTTCCTGGAAAACGCCTATCAGGAATTGCAGGCCCAGTTTCTCAGTTCAGTGAAAGTGTTCGCCAACCTGCTGGAGTTAAGCTCGCCCGCACTGGCAGGCCATGGCCGACGTGTCGGTGAGTTGGCCCGTTTGCTGGCGATGGAAATGGGCCTACCCGAATCGGAGGTGCACCACATTCATGTGGCAGGCCTGCTGCACGACCTCGGTAAAATTGGCTTGCCCGAGAAGGTGCTGACCACACCCTTCACCTTGCTTGAGCCGATGAACCGCATGGCCTTGGCCAAACATGGCGTGAAAGGCCAAACAGCCCTGCTGCCGCTGCCCGACATGCAAACCCCCGCGCTGTACATCCGCCATCACCACGAGCGGCTGGACGGGCAAGGTTACCCGGATGGCCTGTCCGGCACGAGTATTCCGCGAGGTGCGCGTGTACTGGCGGTGGCCGAAGACTTCGATGAACTACAGCAAGGTTGGCTGTCTGCCAACCGATTGGCCCAAGAAGATGCCTTGGCATTCATTCTGGCTGCAAGCGGAAAACGTTACGACCCCGATGTGGTTGCCGCGCTGCCTCTGGCCCTTGAAAAACTGGAAGCTGCCCCCCGGGATGATGAACAACTGGTTGACAGCCATCAACTCATCCCGGGCATGGTGTTGACGCGGGACTTGGTCAACCATGAAGGCCTGCTGGTGGCCGCCAAGGGCACCACTGCCAACACCACATTGGTTCAACACCTTCGGGAACTGCACAGCACCGGCCAGCCTGTGGTGAAGGTGTATTGCAAAGCGGTGAAGCCAGTCGCGCCCATGGTTTAAACCCGTGTAGCCTGCTGCCCCAGCAACAAAGCCTTCACATCACCTCCGCAACGGGCAATCTGCACCAGCAGATACACGCACAGGAACATGGCACCACCGGTGGCTGCACACAGCCCGAGCACCACACCCGCAGCGCTGTGCCCATGCCGCCATGACACCCAAATGCCCGACAAGGCCAACACAATCAGAAAATCCATGTTGAATTGCCCCTGCCAATTAACCGCCGCGATCGCCCCGAAAAAATGGGGCAGCAGGTTCAAGCCTTGGTCTTGAATCACCAGCACCGTGTAGGCCGTCAACGCCAACAACTCCACCACCAAAAATAGTTTCAACCACTTCATTGCCCTCTCCTTCATTGAACAATCAAAACCTTCAGTCAGTGCCACGCCACAGCGCAGCCGTGCCCACCAGCAAGAACACCACAGCCACCCAATCCACCTTCACCACGCGCAATACGGCGGCATTCAAACCAGGGTGGCTTGCCGCCAGCAGCATGAAGCTCACCACACTCACCCAAGCCAAACCGTAGGCCAGCAAGCGCCAGGGTGCATGCAGTGCGCTGGCCAGCATCACACCGCCCAACAGCCCAAACAGCACCGCGCGGTGGCGCATCAACAGGGCAAGATTGGGTTCGCCCACAGCGATGCCATACAAGGCATTCAAACGCTCGGCACCCAACACCCCCACCAAGGGCAAAAGGTGAATTACCCCCACCACTGCTATACATATCGCGGACAACTGCATCATGATCAAACCCCTTTGGGCAGCGAACCCACCGTGTGCAATTCATTGGATTGAAACGCTAGACGTGCGGCCTCATTGACGGGGTACAGCAATTCAATCCGCAAAGATTCCACCGTGATATCCAAGGGCGTTCCAAAGGTGGTGATGGTGGTCATGAACGCCAACTCCTGCCCATCGACAGCGCCAAAACGCGTGATCAAGGTGGGCGACTTCGGGCTGGGCAAACCGCTGACCTGCTTCATCCATGCCTGTGGCACTGAAGCCAATAGCGGTTGCAGCTGCGGCAAATGCATGGCCTCGGCCTGAAGGCGCCGCAGCAGGTAAGGCACCACCTCGTCCCGGTTCACAATTCGGGTCAAAAGCCCCCCGGGTGCCAGCATCCACTCAATCAAATTGGGCGTGCCCTGCGGTGCGCTCACCGGCATGCCCAGCAACTCGAAAAGCTTCAGCACACCGCCATTGAAACGCAGCAGGTTCCAGTCCGCATCCAGCACTATGGCGGGGAAGGGTTCATGCTTGCTCAGCATCAGGTCGATGACCTGCGACACATCGTTCATGGCCCCATCCTCCAGTGTTCGGCTGGGGTACACCGGCGCATAACCAAAGGCCAGGAAGGATTGGTTGCGGTCGGCCAAAGGCGGCTCAAGTGCGTCCAGAATGGCCACCAACATTTCACGGCTGGGTTGGGCTTTGGAGGTTTCAATACAACTCAAGTGGCGCTGCGACACGCCAACCCGGTGCGCGAGCTCCGCTTGGCTGATGCGGCTTTGTTCACGCAGGCGCTTTAGCACCTGCCCGGAATCTTGTGGGTTCATATTCTTCTCCCTGTTGCGCACAGTGTGCCATTGCAGGGTACAGAAGACGATGACCTGACAGGTCATGAACACCAGAACCACGTCAGATAGGAACTCACCAGGGCTGGCAAGGTACTCAAGTGGTCTTTGTGATTTGGGGGCAACGAGATGCGAATTGATGGGGTAATGACTGCGCCAACCGGGCAGACAATGCAGAGCGAACGAACACCTCAGCACGATTTAATTGATCGACGAGTTGACTGCGTCAAAGACATTGCATGTGCGACGGGCATTCTCGGCGTCTGCGCCGCTTCAGTAGGAGGTTCGGTGCTTTTAGCCTTGTCTACCGACAAGATGGCGGCGGCCGCCTGCGCGGCAGGTTGGTCCGTATGCCTAGGAAGTCTCACGGTTGGTCAAACTATCAAACGCTGCTTTCCAACTCCGCCGTACCCACCCCCCAGTCCCGGGACGCTGGAAAGACACAGGCTGGCGGAATTGAATAGCCCACCACGCCAATTTACCCCGGGGGACTGAGCAGTGGTACAGGGACTCAAGCCCTGAATATCCGTTCACACGCCGTGCCCTGAATCAGGCCCATGAATTGGGCTTGGTCAGCGGGGCTGAGGGCACGGTAATCCCGGCGCAACCAGGCCAAGCATTTGGCCTGATAGGGAAAAGTTTGTTGGGTCCACAACTGGTCATCCACCTCAGCGTTGACCTCCTTGACTCCGGCCAAATGGGCCTGTTCGTTGGCAAGCATCACCGGCACGTAGGTGCGCCCTACTTCGTGGAGCAATTCGCGCAGTGTGTCTGGGCAGCCTGACACATTCAGCCAATCCTCATCACGGGGCTCAAGGCCAGTCAAATCCTCAACCAGTTGAGTCCACGCCACCACACGGGGTGCCACTTGGCAGGTCAGCGCCATCGGGGTTGGGTCGAACAAGGCCAACTGGCTCAATTGCCCGTACACGCCAAAGTCGCTGGCCCCCGGGCGCTTGCCCATCAGAAAATCATGGACACTGAAGTGCCGCTCCAAAATACCCAGCAGGCGGCGGTAACTGGCCTCAATCAAAGGCCCGGTCTCCGAGTTGGAGCCCACCACACCCAGGCGAGAAACCTGGCGCCCACCAAAAGCCTGACCAATCCATGCATGTTCCTGCTCGCTGCACTTGATGTTCATGGGCAGGGCCACAATGCGGCTGGCCCGGTCCACATCCGCCTCAAAGGCCCAGCGGTAGTGAAACATCGGCTTGGTCATCCATTCATCGGCGTAGTCCTCCAGCAGTGCATCCAGCAGGGCCAGCACTGGGTCTGTGGGCACCACCCTGCGTTCTGGGCTCAACGCGTCCAACTTGCGAATCAAAGGGGTTGAGTCGGTGACAGCCTGCAAAACTCCCGCCTCGTCGTGCAGATAAAAAGTGGGGAGCAGCGCCGGTTTGGCCACCGGCAAGCCTGCCTTCAAGTCGTTGCCCACCAAGTAACGGTATGGCAACTGGCGGTAACGCATCAGCGCCAGCATCTTGCGTGTGTAGGGTGAGCCGGGGGCGCCACTGAAGGCGATGCGGGTGTGTTTTGATGTTGTTGTCATGTCTTCCTCCTGAACCAAAGCATAGCTCAAGCCTACCCCCGAGCCGAATTGTCTTGCGTTCAACAGGGAATGAGAGGATAGTGGCCTAAGCGATCTTCAAGTACCTTCTTAGCTGTCCGGTTTTCCTCTGCCCTGCGCAGTACATTCCCTCCGTTATTTTGTCTTCTTGACTGTCGCCCCTTTTGGGGGCAACTCCCCCTTTTTATTGTTCAGGAGATTCAATCATGGCAAATGGCACTGTAAAGTGGTTCAACGATTCCAAAGGCTTCGGCTTCATCACCCCCAGCAATGGCGGCAAAGATTTGTTCGCGCATTTCTCGGCAATCCAAAGCTCCGACTTCAAAACCCTTGCTGAAGGCCAGGAAGTGACATTCGATGTCACCATGGGTCAAAAGGGCGAACAGGCATCGAACATTCGCGTCCTGTGATATTCAATTGATGCTTGGTGCGGCAGCCTTAAAGGCGTGCTGCATCCGGTATCGCACTTCCCTGCTTCGTCAGTCATCCGTTAATCTTCTACCCTTCCAATTCCCCAAACGGGTCCAGTCATGCACATCTGGGTCGACGCCGACGCTTGCCCTGTGGTCATCAAAGAAATCCTCTTTCGCGCCGCTGACCGCACCAAAGTGCCTGTCACGCTCATAGCCAACCAAATGATGCGTACCCCGCCCTCACCCTGGATCAAAGCCATTCAGGTGTCCAAAGGCTTTGACGTGGCCGACCAACGCATCGCCCAAGAAACCAATGCGGGCGACCTGGTCATCACCGCAGACATCCCGCTGGCCGCACAGGTGATTGCCAAAGGGGCCACCGTCATCGACCCACGCGGCGAATTGCTGAGCAAAGCCAACATCGAAGAACGGCTGACCATGCGTAACTTCATGGACAGTTTGCGCAGCAGTGGAGTGGACACCGGTGGGCCGCCCGCCTTGTCCAATGCAGACCGGCAAGCCTTCGCCAACCAACTGGACCGCTGGCTCAGCAAACAACTCAAAAGCCACTAGAAAACAATCAAAGGCTTGACCCAGCTTGCTTGACGTTCGGTTCTGAGCAGAACCAAAGGCAGCGCAGCGTTACCAAATAGGTAAGCCAACACCCCATTGCCCTCCCCCCATGCCCAGCAGGCCCAGCGTTGCCGGTCACGCCCAAGTTCTGGTAGGCGACACCACCACACATGGCGGCACGGTCATCTCCGGCAGCCCCAACTTCACTGTCGGCGGCATTCCCGTTGCCCGCGTCGGTGACATGGTCACCTGCCCCCTATGCAAACCCCACCTCTTTCCGATTGTTGAAGGCCAGCCCAATGCGCTGGACCAAGGCCGCCCCTTGGCGTTGGCTGGGCACACCGTAGGCTGTGGCGCCAAACTGATTGCTGTCGCGGCGGGTGCCACCGCTCCAGCACCGGCTGGCAGTTCAGGCTCGGCCGGTGGCCAGCAACCCAACACCGGGCTGGGGCAAAGTGTGGATGAATTGGTGGCCAAGTCACCCACACTGACCAAAAACCTGGACGAACTTCGCGCGGCGGGGTATCAGATTCGTTTCGGCACCCCAGGTGGGGGCTCTTCGATCAGGGGCAAAATCATTACGTTAGATCCAAACTTAAAGCAGAATCCAAAAGCATTGGTTCAAACATTGGCCCATGAAGTGGGCCACGCCAAACACCCCAAAGCCATTGATACCCGCAGCAGACAAGAATTCCTGAACAGTATGCTTGATGACGAGGGTGCCGCCACCCTCATGAATATTCAGGTTCAACGCGAAATCAAAGCCAACGGTGGGCCAGACATCGGCATTGCTGGCAACACGGGCAACCACGCGAAATACAACGCCATCTATGACACCTACCAACGCACCGGGGACAGGGCTAAGGCTATCCGCGACATTGGTCAAGTGTTCGGGCAGGGTGAGAAAACCTCGACCACCGGGCAAGCCTATGAACAGTATTATGGAGGCTGGTATGACCAGCATTACACCAAGCCCTGACGACAGCCACGCCGTTAGAGTAAGGCGACGATTAATGGCCAGCCTGCTGGCTTTGGCCTTGTGCCCCCTGACAAATGTTACCCACGCCCGGAAGCGCAGCACCATGAACAACGCCGCACCACTGAAATCGCTGATCCACACCATCACCAGTCAATCTGGGCTTGCGGTGGATCAGCTTAACGTGTTGTTGAATTCTCAATTCATCCAGAATTTAACGCTCAGTGACGAGTACTCCCTGGTCTACGAAAGCGCTCAAGCCAAAGGCATTCCAAACCTTGCAATTGAACGGGCTGAACTTCGCCTGCCTGGGCCTCGCGGGCGCTTTAAGGGCATTTTGAGTGTTTACTTGGCTGAACCAGGTCTGGCCTTTGATTCGCTTCGTACAGAACTACCCGAACTGACTTTGCTGCAAGCACCCCGAGGCAGGGCGATCGATGAAGCCACCGTGTTTGGCTACCCAAGCAATTGGGGGTCAATCAGTCTGGAAGTGTCCGGCAAAGGGACGCGTCATCTAACGGCTGTTTATTTTGAACCCAAGTAAGCAAGCAGTCCTCAACACCCATTTTTTGGTTATCCTGTCGGCTGACGCAGCATCGGTCAGACCACTATGCCCACTAAGCTCACCGACGAAGACATCTCGCGCATCATCGAAATGGCGTGGGAAGACCGCACCCCTTTCGAAGCCATCGAACAGCAGTTCGGCTTGAATGAATCGGCCGTCATCGAACTGATGCGCAGCCAAATGAAAGCCTCGAGCTTTCGCATGTGGCGCAAGCGCATGTCCGGACGCACCACCAAGCATGTAAAACTGCGCAGTGGCGAAGTTAACCGGCATCATTGCCCAACGCAGTACAAACCCCGTTAGCCCCGAATCAAGCCGCAGTGGGCACGAGCAGAACCTGATCACCCAACTTCAAATACTGACTTGCTTCGGACGAAATTAAGCGGCTTGTTTCAACCTCTCAGCAAAGGACAGCCTATTGGACGAACTCGTTCCCGATGCATCCGCCCCCGATACACCAGACCTAGGATTTACGGGTCTTGCCGAGCTGCTGCCAGCCGGGGTGGGCTCGATTTCGACTTTCCGCTCGGAATTCCCGACCCCTTCCTCTGTGAAGTGTCTTGCCCAAGCAATCTGCAGGGCGGTGAGGTCGAAGCCGCAATTGGTCAGGAGGATTTTCGAACTATGAACGATCGACATCAAACACTGAGTACACGGATGCTTAGTAGACAGCATCTTCAGTTTATCGACATGCGAGCCATCATCAACTTGGGAAACGGTGCTTACCGCCGCACTTGACGATGCACCCGCGGAACTGCTGCCAGAGTGCTTCGTCTGGCGTTGCCTACGACCAAGTGCCGTTAACAGGGCAAACGTGGACTGTTCAGAACATGCCCGGCTAAAGATTACTGGAGAGTAACCATGCCGGTGAGACCTGTTGGTCTCTAATATGGCGTTACCGTGTGGCAGGAATATCGGTACAATGTTGTTGTCATGCTGGTGCTTGTAGTAAATGTAAAGCGCATCCTGAAACCCAGGCTGAACAAACAATGGACGGGTGTCTTTGGGGTCCTTCAAGATATCAGTGACTCTTATCAGCTCCTCCTCAACTTCCGTTCTGAAGCTGTCCATCTTTGTTGTGTGAATAGTGAACGGCACCCCGGTGTCCATATCACGCAGTAGTGCGCCATTTATGACGACACCCGATTCGCTGCCGTCGACTCGAAAGAAACGTCTGAGATTTAAGCCACCACCAATCAAGTGACCACGGATTACGCCAGTCCCGAGAGTTTCTGTCGAACCGGAGTTTCGCTCACTGACCGTCGAGGTTTTTTCGTCATAGTCCAAGGACGGGATTGTGAATACATGACATGCCTCTCTGCCTCCCGCCCCGCCATCTAGAGTTCGAAAACGCTTTGAAAAGCTGACACCCGATAGCGAGATCAGCAATCGACTGTTACACAACTGATTCCTATTGAGAATCTTTGCGATCAAAGACCCATCAACGGCCGTAATCAGCACGTTGCTGTCGTTTCCCTCTTTTGTGGGGTGTGTCAGCAGATTCAGACGGGATTGATCGCTTTTAGAGATCAACTTGAGCAGGCTCTCGATATTGCCTTTGTACAAATCCGCTGTATCCGAAGTCGGTGAAAAGAAGACACATCGTGTCAATTCAATCTGATTGGAGTCAGGATTCAAAGGGCCTCGGTAAACACCGATGTGTTCGGGGCAAATCTTCAGCGTATCAACAAGAATCTCTTGATTCACGGGTTGCGCGATTAGCTTCCCCTCGTTGACCAACTGGTTCCATGCTTTTCTAGAGGCCAAGTAATCGGCATTTGCTGTGGATTTTGTTGATGCAGGAGACAGCTTTCCGCGTTGAAACGTCTCATGAGCATTGAGGCTGACCGTCGTGTACGTGCCTTTGGGTAAGCGTCTGCCTGTGACTTCGGGCTGACCACCTTTGCCAGCTGCTTTGTATGACACCCCACCCCTATTCACAGGGCGAGACAAAGCCACCATGGCAGTTTGGGCCCGGCGGGCCTGGGCACCGCTTTCTGCTGCGCTCTGGCATGTTGACACGTGTTGTTCCGCATTGGCCTGTTGGGGCGGAAGTTGAGCCAGATCTGAATTGATTGGTTGGTTATTCATTGCTTAAGTTCGTTTGGTGGTTTTGGGCGAGAAAACATCCAAGTGCAGATAAAAACTGTGCCTTGGCATCTTCTGTAACTCCCACAGCATGCAAATGGTCAAGTGCAGAAAATGGGTCATCCATCATCATCGGCTCCCCCAAGAGCATCTGTTTGTTGTTATGGCGCTTGATGTTGAGAATCTGGGCCCGCTGATCAGGTGAGTTACAGTCAAGATCGACCAACGAGGGGTACGTTCGATCAGGCGTGAGCATACTCAAAAGGATCAAGCCGTCTGCAATTAATGCAGCCACAAATGTTCGACCCTCGTTGCTGAGTTGACCTCTCGCGAACTCAACCAGCTCTCGCTTCAGATACACATGCGCCGGGCAATACCCCGCCTGAACAACCTCGGGTGGGTTGCTGTGCGTCATTTTTTCAATGTCGTAATACACCAGCGGGTTTTGCTGCTCAATCTCCACATCGCATCGCCATGACGCTTGTTGAATAGTCAGGCTATTCGGGCAAGTCTCTGTAATGGCCCGCTTAAGTTGCAAGTCAACATCCCGAATGAGGCCAATTATTTGCTGTGACTGATGAGGGACAGGTACTGGAGCCACTTGCACTGCGCCGCTTGACGCGACATCGCCAAATTGGTCATCTACACCGAAAGTTGAAGTACTGCCGGAGTAACTAGGGACTGGGTGCATGAGTGGTCCGCCTTCATGAATCAGCATCCGCCCCGGAAAGCATGGCGCAAATGCAACTGGCTTGAGTGGCGACAAACAGATCGAAGTTCCTGAGGCGATTATCTGAGCCAGAAAGTGAACCATTCCGTCAGTATTGCCCACTGAAGGGGTTAATTGGTTTCACCGACGCCCGGCGACTTACGATGATCACTCCATCCCCAGGCCATGTTGATTCGTCCGTTGGCTCAAACGCAACGACACCAGAAATTAACAGCGCTCCGATGATTAGCGCGTTGATTGAACCTGCCACTGATCACGCGACCTACGCCAACCCTCTGGGGCTTTTCGCACATGTGGTGTTCACTGAGTTAAATAAAGCTGCACTGTCATCGCCTGCAAGCACGGGCACCTCGCCTGCTGAACTGCCAGCCCTACCGGCCGTGCTGTGGGATCAGATTGGTCGGGACCTGAACATGGCTGCCTTGCTGAACGTGCGAAGCACTTGCAGGCACATGCGCAAGGCTATGCATGTGACCACACAACACAGCTCTTATCCTTTGGTCAATCGCATTCAATGCCCGGTGGAGGCATTGGAACAAGCTGTCTCGGCGTTCCCGACAGCAACAAAGGTCTCCATCAAAGGGCCCTGGAGCCCGGAGAAACTGCGTCCATTAAAAGAACTGCGATCCAGCTTTGAATTGGACCTCAAACTGGGCGGCATGAGTACAGAGAACACAGTCACAGAGCAGGAACCAGAATCCAATGCCTCTGATGATTTGCTCAATAGTCTCAAGAAGCTGATCTTCTCGGATCGCCTTAGTCCTTCAAAAAAAGGCACCCACAGTGAACCCATACGTTTTTCCACACGTTTGAAAATGGCGATCAATCAAATCAAAGCGGCACTGAATCGCACACTCGGTCAAGGTAAGGTGGGCCTTGGCGGAACCACTATGGATTATCGACGCGCGGAAATCGTCTCACAACTGGGCGATGAAAATATTCTCCGTCCGATCGACGAGTGGACTGAGCTAAAAAGCTTGGCCTGGCACAACAAAGCGATTCCTGACAATTTGGTGAGCATGCTTGAGTCCACCAAGCTTGATCAGCTCACCAAGCTTGAATTGGTGAATTGCGAGAACCCTAGCCAAGCGATCATTGAGTTAACCAATCGCATTGCAGAACACCGGCGCAAGAGCGCAACAAACAAGGCGGGCATCAACGAATTGATACTGAAAAACTGCTACATATCCGAGGACGCCTGCCAGTCAATTCCCACATTGCTGGGTCAGTGCAAATCACTGGATGTGAGCAATACCAACATCAGAATTTCTAACTTGCTTGGTCGTCTAGGTCGTCGGGTTGAACAAATCAAAGTCCTCACGCCGAATGACACGTGGTCATTGGCCGACTTAATGAGGGAGCCTTTATCGTCAACCACATTCAAAGGTCTGAAGCGACTCGACTTGTCCAACTGCTCTACAGACCCCTTCACTCTTGGGTTTACAGTCTCATTAGCGAGAAAAGTGCCCGCCCTGGAAACCCTGTATGTTCGCCCCATTCAGATGGAGAGCCCTGGCTTCAACCAATTCCTGAACCATTGTGCGCGTCTGTATGCACGCACACCAAACATTGTAGTACTTCAGTAAGTACACACGATGGGGCAACAAAAAACCCGGCTTGTGGCCGGGTTTTTTGATCAGGCTGAAATCAGCCGAATAACTCTGAGCGATTAACGTAAGTTTCAATTTAATCTGCGACTCAAAATCTAGTCTTTTCAATCAGTTACTCCCCCACCCTCCCCTTAAAGAATGCGACTAAATGTCAATTTTTGTCGAATTCCACCCCAAAGAAACACTTAATTTGAGACTGAAAATCAGCTTAATTTGAGACTGAAAAACGGACTTCGTTGCTCCAGACAGCGGAATTCTTCGTAAAGCACATCCCGGCAGAGCAAGGACCAGCCTAGTTCGTGAGTCAGTGCGAATGAAATCGGGATTATTTTTCGGAGATCTGGACAGCAGATTCCAGGAGAATGGTGGTTTGCTGTTTCAGCTAAAATTGAGACTGATTGTCAATCGATTTAACATTGTGTTCAGCTTATTTTGAGACCGAAAATCAGCTTATTTTGAGACTGCGTGATTCGACCTCGTCCGTCAGGCCTGCCTTTAGCTGAGAGCCTGGGGCTTTCACTGCATGAATCGCGATGTCTCGTCTGCGGATCAAGTTGAAACACGTGGCGGTGATGGTTTCACTGGACGAGACCTTTGATATTCGATCGGTATTGATGAGGTTTTGGAAATGTCGGAATGGTGCACCAGTTAGCTTGGTGGCGGTTTCGGTTCCCACGTAGAGCTGACAGTCTTGTTCAGCACGAAGAAAGTCCTCTGCCGGCAACCAGGACTGCTTACCGACCTTCATGATTTGCACGAAATTACTGTAGACAAATCGCTTGTAGAACTCCGTTTTTGAAATCCCAAGTTTCTCAGGGACTTTGGAGATAGGGATAGCGGAATCGATGAGTTGCCTGAAAGCCTCGACACTTGTCCGCAGGTAGTAGCGATGATTGTCACTCTCCCGACCGTCTGGAACTCCGACTTTTAGATACCCTTGAGAAACTGCTGAGCTAAGCTCAAGCGGACAAAAATCCAATATGGCAGAAACCTCCTTTGAAGCCATCCATGTCTCGCTGTCGTACAACACGGTTCCCTCTTTCTTACGCCCAGCGTTGCTTTTATATTCCTTTTTTTCAATGAGGGCGCGGACATCCAGACCTTCAAGGTCAGACCGTTTATACAAAGGAACTAGCGCTCCATCCACCTTGGGGCCAGAAATGGGCTCAATGCCCACGCTTGATAGCACAGCACTGATGATCGTTCTACCCATCTGAGTTTGCTGAGCAATCTCGCTGGAGAAACAATACTGCTTACAAAACGATTCCACAGTCTCGGGCGTGAACCCTGCCCCTGCTTTCGAGTTCTCACGCGGATCTGGCGAAACGATACCCGCTTTAACCACTCTGCGAATGGCATCGGGATATGTGTTGGCAGCCTTGGCGAAGTCATTGATATTCAGTAGACCATCGGGCTTTGACCTTGGGTTCTTTACGATTGGCTTGATCCAAAGACCAGCGCACCCGTTGGACCAGTCATGCAGGTTAAGCGTCGCTTTTCCCTGCGAAACAAGCAATGTATTGTTAAGAACGCTGGCCCCAAAGCGATCCCATTTTTCCATGGGGGAAGTGACTGACTGGATCATTGACCCATTAAGCAGACTGAAAAACTTGATGACTGAAGCAGTAGCGACCTGGCGAAGTCCGTTCAGCTTCTGCGCATCATTCAAAAAGCCATGCTCGACAAGCTTTCTTCGAGTCTGGGAAGAAATGTTTAAGGCAAACTCCACCTCATGTACCCTGAGATGCTGCTTACCCGGAGACGGATTCGAGCCCCCCGATCCACTTCTACGGACGACGCCTGGAAACAGCGCAGCGAGCTTGTTCTTGATGTCCTCGGAATCGGATCCACAGGAGAGAAACAGCGGAGCCAGAATTAGGCGATGAGGAACAATACCAGGGGGATACAAAGGTGCGAGCAGTTCGAGAAGCCCGGCGGCTTGCCCCTGGCTGAGCTTAACCGCGACATCCAGCAATACGCCTGACTGAAAGACTTCCTTAGAGTAGAAACTACGAAGTGCGCGCAAAAAGCTCATACAACGATTGAAAGACTCTTTATCACCTGAGCGCACCCAGTCCATGACCAGATTCTCGCTCGGTCTACTAACCGGAACTTCTTCTAGGGCTTTGAACTGAAAATCACAGTGTAGACAACGATCGATGCTTCCATGGCTCCATTGAATGCTTCTCTTACAGCCCCCACAAACGTCGTGTAACTTGACCCGATGAATGGGGCATGATGAGAAAAAGCCAAAGTCAGCACTCTGATGGACGATCCCGTGACCAATGCAGCATGGGCAGATCCTCACCCGGCTGGGGATAAAAAAATCCCAGGGAACCTCACAACCGTTCCAAATCACAGGACTCTCATCGGTGAAGCCTGCAGCCTGGCCGTAAAACCATTTCTCAAGATCTACCTGCATAGAGCCCTCTAGCTGCGAAGCAAAATGCTTTACTTCATTAAGCCCGCCGAACAAAAATCCGCGCGAGTTACGCGAGTTCTCCTCACGAACACCCAATGCCAACCGGACACTGGGGTAGAAATTCCCGCTTGCATATCGTGACAGCAGACTTTTGGGACTCTCTTCTACTTGGGGTATGGGTTTGACCAGCATCTTGTTGCTCCTTTCAACGGCGGGCGTAACAGCGATCAGCAATCATGGTGAGACATATCTTTCGGTCTTCTCTGAAGCCGTTCCTTGAAATCGATGTTGGGAATCTCATTCTGTCGGCAGCAATCGAGAACTTTTCTGTGTTGAGGATGTGGTCTCCGTCAAATGCATTTTTTAGGGCCTGCTCGTAAAGCTTTTTGATTGCATTGATAGAGCCGCCAGTGGTGGCATATAAAGAGGTGAGAAATCCCTCATTCATTCGTGGTTCGATTTGCACATAAAGATGCCTAGACTGAGCAATCGCTTGCTCTAGTGTCTTCACTACAATGCAAAACTCGGACTTCGGATCAAGATCAAATTCGAAGGGGGTCATCCGCTCAACCCAGGGAAATCTTTTTCGGACTTGAGCCTCCGCGAGGAAAATTTCTTCACATTCAGGCAAACCAAAACCGACAATCATCACCCCCGATGACGAGATCAAGTCACGGATGTATCCTCGGGCCAACCCGATCTTGTGGGGTGTTTTACTGCCAGCGATGTTGTTTAATTCGTCATAAAAAATGGCTTGTGTACCTGCCTTTTTTAATGCGACTTTGATGCGCTGTTCCGCAGCATGTTTATTTCGATCACCGACTCCCATAGATGCAAATAGCTCTTGCGCCATGGTGCTTGGCGTTGCATTGGTGGGTATGGAACTATTAAAGAAGGGTATCTTGGACACAATATCCAGTCCTTCCTTAACCTCGTACCGCTTCGGAAGAGTGTTCGTCAAATGCGTAAACAGGGTGGACTTCCCCTCCCCGGACTCCGCCAATACGAGGACACTCTGAGGCTCAGGGGCTTGATTGATCTTGTTGAACTCAATCACCTCAAGAATGGTGTCGTATGCACGCTTAAAGGATGAATGGGCAATGACTAGACCAGAGAAATTGGCCAAGGCGTTCTTTTCAGATTCAGTCATGTTTTTTCCTTATGAAGACCGATGAACTAAAAAGAGGTCCATCGTCTAAAGATTCAACAATGGAGTCACCCAATGCGGGAGTAGGAGCCAGGATCGGCTCGGGAACGGTTGTTGTGGAAATAGTGTCCGGCCTAGAGGAGGCCTCAATGACTTGGGCAGGCGGGCTTGTGCCGATCTCAAGGCTTGGTTCAGAGGCAGAATCTACGGAGATCGACGACACAGCAAAAGTTGTTGTGGACGGCTCTACGAGCTCCCGCTTTGGCCTTGCTGCGACCTTTATAATCCCTCGCATAGACGCCTCCGGCTTATCGATGTTGGGTTGGATTTCTAAGATCGACTGCTGCGCAGCTCTTTTGCGCTTACCCCTGTCTTTGTTGTATTTTGTGGCCTGCGTAAGCCCTTCCTGAATTTGTATAAGAGCCCGAGATAGTCGACGTGAATCCTGGAGAGACGAGCCCTTGGCGTTTGCTCGATCCTGCTCTTGAACCCACCTCCACTGACGAAGGGACCAACCGTGATAAATTTCTGGCTCAATGCAACGCACTGGCTGCGGTAAGTGCGGATTGGCGGGATCCAACACATACGCTATTCCAATACTGTCTGGATTAATCATCAGCTTCACCTTCCGCTTTGTCCGGCTCCTGGATACCTTCTCCTGTATTGTCGGAAGTCCCGGACTTGTCCACTCGATGTTGAATGCCCGCACGCGGCCATGATTGATGGTCACTTCCTTGGGGATGAAAAAGTGGTGTTCCGTCTCGCTCGCAGCCAACGTCCGTGGTTGGTTGACGTTGGTCAGCTCTCGCCACTTATCCAATGGCGCCATATTGAGACTGGAGTGTTCAGTGAGGTGGTAGACCTCATGAACGTACCTCCGAAAATAAAGGCGCAAATCTTCGATTCTTAACCGAGCCTCATCCTGTGAAGCATAGTCACCCCGCTGTGCTGGGTTGGACTTGGTAGTACCACGAAGATTGTGAAAAAAGCCATCGTTAAACGTCTTAAAAAGTCGCTCAACATGTGGCTTCTGATTTGGGCTTTTGGGCGAACAATACACAGGCGTGATACCCAACAAATCACATGAAACCGTGAGCGCTTGATTGACAAACTCGCACCCGTTATCCACGTACAATTTGTGAGGAATGGCTTTGGTTTCGCAAAAATCATCGTGTGTCATTGCATCCCTGAGCGCAGCCATCGACTTTGCAGCAGACACATTGTTTAAGGAAAGATCCCACCCAAGAACGCAGCGGGATGCCGTATCCATGACAAGTGTGAGGCGTGGGCGCAATGTAACTCCGTGCATCTCATCCCACACGAGAACATCAACAATCTGGCTGTCCATCTCCACGCGTTCACCGATACAGTCCCCTACATAGATCTTTCCGCCGTGCTGGTTACGTTTCATGGCAGCGTACTTGCCATGCCGTCTCTCGATCTTGTACATCACGTCCAGGCGATCAATTCGAGCGCGGACAGTGTTCAGTGATGGAGGGCGAAGGTAGTTTTCTTCACCAAGGATTTCGCTGTACTCGCGAACCTTTGCCTGGATGAGTTTGTGGACATATCTTTCGCAAGGTCGCTCAGGCTTCAACAAGACGTCTTCAACCACCATCTCGATGATTTTCTCGACCGATTTATCCAGGCGATCCTCACGCTTTTTGATAAACACATGCCGATCAAGAAGCGCTCGATTGGTCCGGTCGCCGCTTAGATAACTGTTGCGCCAACGGACGATCGTGGCGTAGCTCGGAGGCTTATTGTCCCCGAATGCTTGCGCCGCTTTCTCGATCACCTCTTTGAAATGAATACGTGACAAGTTGCCGTTGGTCTCAGCCATCACGGCATCAAGGTAAAAGCGGCGTTTGTCAAACCGCTTCTTCTGCGGTTCGCTTAAGTTATGTACAGCAGGAATATGAGCCGGCATTGCCACATCGCTCATTAGCGTCAACTCACCCGAACGCAAAAGCTCCGCAAATTTCTTTGGTGACGGGTTGAGTTTTTTTCGTATGGTCCTGGCTTCTAGTCGAATGTGGTCTTCTGAACTATGGACGACCAGGTACTGCTCACCTCGCATCCGATAGATTGAATTTACCTTGGGTAGGGGGGTGGTTTCGAATGACATATCAACCCTCCAGCTCCAGAACCGAATTCGTTGTAAATGGCGTGGAAAAAATATCAGACCAGTTTTGATAGGCGTAGGCCGCACAGGCCTTGTAGGAAGGCGCCTCTGCCAAACCCATCAATTGCCGAACGCTGCCCCTCCCATAGTTCAACATCGAGAGCCCTGTGATAACGCTTAGGATCTCTCCGCCTGTGATCCCCTTAAAACAGGGGTACAAGTGACGCAGATTTCGGTGCAACTCATCCCCCCGAATGTCTGTATCTGTCACGACCTGGAAGTCATATCCGAGACGCTGCAGTTCAGAATGGCAAACCCTGTATTTGTCCAACAATTGCGGAGACTCATCCCACCCACTCGGCTTGATCTCTGTGACAACCCGTCTTTGGTCCTTGGCGAGGTGCAAGAAGTCCGGAACATAGGTCCTCCTTCGCCCAGCTTGCAGAATGTCCACCACCATGGGCTGAGGTACGTACTGAAGAACATCGCTCGACCACTCAAGGAAATGGGCATAGTCCAATTCAATGGAACTCTCCAGATTCCATACGCGTTTGCACTTTGCGGAGGGAAACGAAGATCTCTGCATTCCCAAGCGCGTGCGCTTCAATGCCCGTACCGGTTCCGGCAACTTGAATTCACCCCACACCTCTAAAGAACGCTCTTTCACAACCCACCCCTACATAAGATTTGCTAATCCCAGAACCCTGGGCCTTCAATCCAAATTAGCGCGTCTTCCTACTTGACCTTTGATCTACCCCATTCAAACCCCTTCTTTAAAACTGCATAGACTTATTAATAAATAAATGGTATAAATATTTATCCAAAAAAATTTTTGCCCCATGTCTAGCGCAAAACCGCCGCCCCCTGAAGACCCGCAATCCTTGATGAAAGCGGTTCGCGTGAGCTACATCATCACTGAAGCTGAAAACGGCTACATAGAGCACCACGCAACTCGGGCACGGAAGTTCGCGGGCGACGATTTCAACAACTCTCAACTGATCCGCGTAGGCATCCACTTACTTTCCAACCTCACGGATGGGGAGTTGGTGAAAGCTTTCAAGAACATCGTCAAACTGCCTAAAGGTCGGCCACGATCGAGGTGATCAGTGCCACCCCCTCAAGCAGGGTCGCGCTTCTCTAACCAGGTTCGCCAATAAACTTTTCGTACACACCGCGGAAGGTCTCCATCGAGGCCTTGCAGTCCGCCTCCATGGCTTCGATTCCCCGCATCATGGCCAAGGCTCTCAGTTGGTCTGAACCAATCACCTTCCCTTGCGCCATCTGATTGATGTGGTTTTGTATCCAATCGAGCGTTCGTTGTTGCTTCGCAGTTAACCCCATCTGGAATTTCTCCAGTTCGACGGATGGATTCTCATCGACTACTGGACTCAACTTTTTGGCGAGCAATCGCTCAAAGCCATCCCTCAGGTTTTCAGTTGGATTCTGATATCCAAACCGATAGCTATTCCAAAAGAAAAACATGGGTGGATTATTTTTAGCAACGAAGAAGTGCAGGAGATTAACCAAACTTCGGAGAGTTTGTCTAGTGTTTTTTTGATGAACGAAACGCCCTGAAAACCGCGCCCAGCCTAGCTTTTCTAGATTTCTATTTTTATATTTTTCTAGCTTTATATATTTGTATTTTTATATATTTTAAGAATTCTTATTTTCTTGCCAAGGCGAATGGAAAATAGACTTTTCCAACAAGACCTGATTTAACAGGAAGCCTCAATCTCTCCGAAACTATTAAGCGCATTTGGACATACGGCGTGTAGCTACCATTGTTCAAATTTGATAACATTGGGACGCTACGCCACTTGGGATCGCGGGAAACTGCCCCTTGGGTAAATCGAAAAGTAGTTGGAAAAAGCCCACTTCGGTGGGCTTTTTTTATGATTCTGCCGCCACATCGAATCTCCTGATCGACCACAATCGATCATCACTCTGGAGACGTGTAATGAACCGGCGTAATCTGCACAGTTCAGGCCGCTAATTAGTTCTGCTCAGCGGGTGTTCTCATATATTGACCCCACCAAGATCATCCTGCCGAGTAAAACATTAAGTTATATTAAAGAAGGATATTCTGTGAGGAGGTTAATATGCTTCAAACTCTACGCAAAGCGGGCGGCTCGCTCGTAATGACCGTTCCGAAGGCGTTCATAGAACAGAATGGTCTCAGCGAGGGTTCTCAGGTAGAACTCCAACTTCAAGGTAGGAGAATGACAGTTGAAGCCCCTACTAGGCGACGCTACAAGTTAGTCGACCTGATGAATGAAATGCCCGAAGGGCTACAAAAAGTAGAGGGCTGGGATGAAATGCTCTCCGTAGGATTGGAGAGCGGCTGATGGCGTTCTTGCCCATCCGAGATCAAATTGCAAGCAGCGCAGCGCATATGGCACGTCTCTCCGCTTCAGGTAGAGGATGTGCCAATATGAAATGAACCAGTGAGATTCTGCTCCGGTGATAATGTTGGAGAAGTCACTGGCGAGCAAAGGGTTGACGGACGACGTCAAGCGCTGGACAGCCAAACCAACCCTCCAAACTTCAACCACTCTTTCACTTCAGTCGTAGTCGTACCGGTTCTATCGGGCATGGCTGGTAAAGAGGCGACCCACCTGCGACTGGATGGCAAAAAGCAGATCAAACAAGCACTGGCCAACGGGATGCTCATCGGCGTGCAAGCACGTGCACTGCATCCATCCCAAGACACCGCAAAAACGCCATATGCACTCGCGGTCACCCTGGAGATGGCTCAGTCACAAAAAACCAACCTGTACCTGGACGTAAGCACAGAAGTTCGCTCACGCACCAGCGTACGTGCAACAACAAGGGCGAAAGGTTAATCATGAGCAAATTCGATGATGCAGACTCTCTCGGCAGCCTGCCAAGAGCCAAGATCGGCGACTATCTCCTTGCTATTGGTGACGTCACTGAAGCTGGCCATTTCCAGCCGGGTGCGGTGGAAGTGCAAGGAATTTTCGGGAAAAAGCCCTATGAGCATATCGGCTGCATCTTGGGCTACATCCCTGAAGTAACAGACAAGGCCACATCCAGCAGTGCGATCCAGGGGACAAGCAAGATCGCCGGCGACAAGAGCTTGATCGGCAAACGAATCAAGATCTCCCTAGATAAGTTCTACGTACACCCTTCCTCCGTAATCAGATCCCCCCACCACTGTTCTTGATTCGCATCGAGAGGGATAGCCTTCGCTAACTCACCCATGTGTTTCTGAACAAATGCGTACTCGACGGTCTTTTCCCACCAATTCGCGAAACGCTTCGGCTGCCTCATCACTAGCTCCTAAACGCAGAGGGCCCGGCAAAGCTGGGCCCTCGCGGACATTCACTTAATCGTAAAGCGGACTTGGGCGTTGCCCTTGGGACCCTTGAGAATTGCGCCGATTTTCGAGCCACTCTTCACTGTCGCAGGCCCTTGGGCAATCAGATCGTTGTCCTTGCCAGGCTGGAGCGGAATTTCCACCTTCTCAGCGTTATTCATCACGATCAAGGTCCCGCTCATACCAGCGGTCGGAGTCTTCTTGCCATCGTGGTCACTGACATAGATAGTGACAATGCCATTCTTGTGAGTCAGTTCATATTGAACCTCCTTCACTTCCTGGACGATACCGCCGTACTTGGGCTCTGCCAGCCCATGGGCGTGTACCAACGCAGGGGAAGTAACTAGGCCAAGTACAAGCAGAAGTTCTGCGAGCTTCATCTCCATACACCTTTCATCTACAGGCATTTCAAGGGCAATGCCATTCAGCCCATCTACATCGATCAGGCTTGCTTAGCAGGCTCCGACTTGACCCGCAGCAGACGCAGCCCATTCACAACCACAATGAGGCTGGCGCCCATATCTGCAAAGACCGCCATCCACATGGTTGCGTCGCCAAACAGTGCCCAGAAGAAGAACACCGCCTTAATGCCCAGCGCGATCGTGATGTTCTGCCACAGTACGAAATGGGTTTTCTTGGAGAGGCGTACTGCTTCGGGGATGCGTCTGAGGTCATCATTCATCACCACCAGGTCAGCAGCCTCCATCGCGGTATCGGTGCCGGCTGCGCCCATCGCAACGCCGATGTCGGCCTGTGCCAATGCCGGTGCATCGTTGATGCCGTCACCGGTCATAGCGACCGCGCCGTACTGGACCTGCATTTCCTTGATGGCCTGAAGCTTGTCTTCAGGCAACAGGCTTCCGCGTGCCTCCTTGATGCCGGCCTGTGAAGCAATGGCTGTTGCGGTTGCCTGGTTGTCTCCAGTCAACATGATCGAGACGATGCCTAAGCGATCAAGGTCAGCGATGGCTTCCTGTGAGGTTTCTTTGATGGTGTCAGCGACGGCAAATATGCCCATCACACCTTCATCACTGGCTAGCAAGGTGACAGTTCTGCCTGCTTTCTCATGTTCCTCAAGTACGGCCTCAACTGCCTTAGAGCATTGGTTTCTTTCTTCAATCAGGCGGTGATTTCCAAGGACATAGCTTTTCCCATCAACGTCTGCTTGCACGCCACGGCCGGCCAGCGCTTGAAGGTTTTTTGCTTGTAATTCAGTCGCTGCTAGACCATTCGCAATGGCCTTGGAGACTGGATGATCAGAGGCATGAGCCAGAGCCGCAGCAATTGCCCACACTTCGTTCTCACGCCAATTACTCCAAGCCTCATACCCGACCAAGCGAGGCTTACCCTCAGTAATCGTTCCGGTTTTGTCTAAGGCAATAGCCTTAAGCTTGCGTGCCTCTTCGAGATAGACCCCACCCTTGATCAACATCCCACGGCGAGCAGCCGCGGCCAGACCACTAACAACCGTCACTGGCGTTGAAATGACCAACGCGCAGGGGCAAGCGATGACTAAGAGAACAAGGGCCTTATATATCGCTTGCATCCATGTCCAGCCCAACAAGAATGGCGTAAGCACGGCCACAGCGAGAGCCAATACGAAAATTGCCGGGGTATAGGCAGCGGCAAATTTATCGACAAAGCGTTGCGTCGGCGCCTGGGTGGCCTGAGCCTCTTCAACTGCATGAATGATGCGGGCCAGCGTGGTATTGCTTGCCAATGCAGTAATACGGAACTCCAACGTGCCGGACTCATTGATCGTCCCTGCAAAGACTGGGTCGCCTTCTTTCTTATCAACAGGAATACTTTCACCTGTAACAGGTGCCTGATTGATTGCGCTGGTTCCAGCGGTAACCACACCATCCAAGGCCAGGCGTTCGCCAGGGCGTACCCGTACAATTGCTTCGAGCGGGATTTCAGTAGCAGGCATGCGCAGCCAAGCACCATCGGGCTGTTTGACATCAGCATCATCCGGCGTCAGGGCAAGTAGGCTCTTGATGGCATTCCGAGCACGATCGACCGACTTCGCTTCAATTAGCTCGGCAATGGCATACAAAGTCATGACCATGGCGGCTTCAGGCCATTGGCCGATAAAGAACGCACCTGTTACGGCAACGCTCATCAATGCGTTCATGTTCAGCCGGCCACGAATCAGCGCAGCAAAACCCTTCTTGTAAACACTGAAGCCAGCCATGAAAATGGCAGCAGCGGCCAGACTCATGCCCAGAACCTTCATGATCTGCGAGGCTTCTGGTACGAAGAACTCAATGCTCTCGGCCCCAATAGCTAGCATCAAACCCAGGACCGGTCGGACGAATCCGCTGTCGATCCCATGATCGTCCTCGCCGGAGTCCTTGAGCGTGGCATCTGCAAGCGGCTGGATCTCAAATCCGGCCTTGCTGATTGCGGCAACTGCTTGCGCTTGAACCGCCTCTTCACCGCCAATCTCCAGTGTTCGAGCGCCCAGGGCAAAGCGCAGGCCACGTACCCCTTCAACCTTGGATAGCGCATTGCGGATTTCACTTTCCTCCGCTGCACAGTCCATTGATGGAATTCGGTAGAGCACGTTGCCGGGCGCGGCCGTTTGTTTAGTACTCGCGAGTTCGCTCACGTGAGCCCCGCAGTTCGAACCACATTCAGTCTTTGTCGAGTTAGGTTGTGTCATAACAGCCTCCTTGAATCTCATTAAAAACCCTGCACGAACTACAGAGTCAACAACGCCAATAATCAAGATTACCTACGGGGTTTCCGCCGCGTTTTAGCCTTTCTGCGTTTCATCTGCCTCTTCTTTTTATGGGCGCGATATTCACCAACACATACCGCAACCAAAATACATGCCCATACAGCAAAAAGAATCGAGATCGAATCCACCACGGCTTGTGGCATGTGTGAAAGATGCTCTGAATGCCTAAAATTATTTGACATCGATTAATGTCTCAGGGGCCCCTTCACACTGGCATGTTCATGATGGTTGTGTAGGCAGCGCGCAGTTTTTCCTTGCTCTTAACCATCTGCAGGAACGCAATATCGGCCTTCTGAGACGTGATCAACATGTCCTGCAGCGTGATGTTGCTATCCCCAGTGATGTACTGATTCACCTTCTCGTGGGCTTGGTCCTGAGCTGCGCTGACGTTTTCAATGGCTTTGTGCAGAGCATCTACAAAGGAAACCGTAGTTCCGTCTTCACCGTTGGATTTGCTGACACCACCCGTCGCTGCAACTCGTCCAGCGTTGAGTTCCGAAATCAATGAATCCAATTTGCTGATATCGAGTGACATATCAGACCTCCACAAGAAATGCGACATGAGGTGTCATAGCTGCGCCACCGTGCAGCCTCGGCCCAGATCCAGACGCTTGATGTAGCTTTCACTGCGAACATCAAAGACGCCCATTAGCGTGTGAACAATGTTGTCGTGGCTAGCGGGGACGGTTGATCGATCGCCCAGACACGTCGGGCTCAGATCGTGTGACCTCATGAGTGGTTCTGACAGCCACATCACCAAAGGCACGCGCGTCTGCTCCTTTGGTGCCAAGGCATACGGCAATCCATGCAAGTACAGATTTCCTTCGCCGAGCGACTCGCCATGGTCTGAGACGTAAAGCATCCCAGTCTCATGGCTCACAATGCCCTTGAGCTCAGAAACCACCTGACTTAAAACGAAGTCCGTGTACAGAATTCCGTTGTCGTAGGTATTAACCAGACTTTGGTATTCACAACGGGATAGGTCCGTCGTGTCGCACGTTGGTGTGAACTGCCTGTAGCTGTCCGGATAGCGTTGGTAGTAAGCCGGACCATGCGTACCGAGCATGTGCAATACGATCAACACGTCGCCCTTGGCAGTATCAATTTCCTTCTTCAGGTCCTTGAGTAACACCGCGTCGTAGCAACGAGGGTTGGGGCAAACCTCTGAATCCTTGGTGTTCGAGAAATCAGTAAACGGCAAGCCGCTACAGGTACCCTTGCAGCCAGACTGGTTATCTCGCCAGTTCACTTCCACACCAACACGATTCAAGACATGGAGGATAGATTCACTGTCGCGGATCTTCTCTTTGTCATACTGGCGCCGCCCATACAACGACAACATGCAAGGCAAAGAGGTCGCGGTATCTGTGCCGCAACTCGCCACGTCTTGGAAGTTCACGACGCTCAACCCGGCTAGTTTCGGGGTCGTTTGCCGCTCGTAGCCGCTTAAACCCCAGTTCCGTGCGCGGACGGTCTCACCGACTACCAAAACAAATGCTTTGGGTTTTTGGTGAGCGGCATGAATAAACCTGACAGCGTCGGTGGCCATCTTGGTTTTCTGCCTATCGCTATCCGAACTTTGATTCCCCGCGCCTTGTCTCAGTGTCGAGACAACTACATTCGAAGGGGTAACAAGATAGCGAGTCTCGCGATGCTCTCGCATCATCGGCACTAGGCTATCCATGGCTGGCCAAAGTCCAATGCCAATCAAGGCAATCGCAGCAATTACACCAACGGTCCGCGCTTTAAGTGCATCCATCAAAGGACCACGGCGAATCTCTACCTTCCAGACAAGGAACGCGGGGATCAAGCCGTAGATGACGAAATAAAGCCCCAGGTGCCAATCAAATAGTTCGCTCGCTTCACGCCAATCGGTCTCCAGAACATTCTGGACCATGGCTCTATCGATATAGATCCCATAGACCGTCATGTAGAAGACCGCTGGCGCCGTAACAAATGCCAGCAATATCAGGACAGGCTTTGCCGTCCACCGATTAACGATCAGCAGTAGTAACAGCCATTGGAATCCAGTCACCAGGATCGCAGTGAAGGTCACCAGCGCTACCAGATCAAAGAGAGGTAGCGGCCGATGAGAGACCAACGCTGTCAGGAACGCGCCATTGCAGGCGACGGTGAAGAAGACACTGGCAATCAATGCCAGTGTCTCCGTTCGAATCGAAAAGTTGCGCATTTCGATTAGACCGTCGTGGTTTCCGACTTCTCGGGCTGAGACTCCTGCTTTCGGTACGCCAGCTGGTAAAGCATTGGCAACACCAGCAACGTGAGTGCCGTCGAGGAGAGTATCCCGCCGATCACTACCGTGGCCAACGGGCGTTGCACTTCAGCACCAGTACCGGTTGCAATCGCCATGGGGATAAAGCCCAGGGAAGCGACCAACGCCGTCATCAGCACCGGGCGAAGGCGAGTCAACGCACCCTCATGAATCGCCTCCATCAACGGTTTTCCTTCCTCTCGCAGGTGTTTGATGAAGGAAATCATCACCAGACCGTTCAGAACCGCCACACCTGACAAAGCGATGAAGCCAATACCCGCTGAAATGGATAAAGGAATGCCACGGAGCCATAGCGCCACGATGCCGCCAGTCAATGCAAACGGAATGCCGGTGAACACCAGCAAACCATCCTTAGCGTTGTTGAACATCACGAACAGCAGCGTAAAGACTAGGAACAATGCGACCGGCACGACGATCTGTAGGCGCTTCGAAGCGGATTGCAGGTTCTCGAACTGGCCACCCCAGACGGTCCAGTAGCCGGAAGGAACCTTCACCTCCTTGCTAATGGCCTGTTCGGCCTCCTCGACGAACGATCCTAGATCACGACCACGTACGTTGGCGCTGACCACAACGCGGCGCTTACCGTCTTCGCGACTGACCTGATTCGGACCCGGCGTCACTTCCAGTGTCGCTACCTCACCCAAGGGGATGTAGCTGGCAGTTGTGCTGTTGGCGGCTTTCGGCAAAGGAATCGGCAGTTGCTTCACGGATTCGATGCTGTTCCGGATGTCTTCCGGCAAACGAACCACGATGTCGAAGCGGCGGTCACCCTGGAAAACAATCCCGGACTCACGGCCACCCACCGCCACACTGATCGCTTCCTGGACATCACCGACGTTCAGGCCATAGCGGGCGGTCTTCTCCCGATCAATACCGACATTCAATACCGGTAAGCCGGTTGTCTGCTCGACCTTGACCTCGGAAGCCCCTTGGACTTTGCCCAATACGACCGAGATCTTATTGGCCGTGTCATTGAGCACATCCATGTCGTCACCGAAGACTTTTACAGCGACGTCACTACGAACACCTGAGATCAGCTCATTGAAACGAAGCTGGATCGGCTGAGAGAACTCGTAGTTGTTACCAGCAAGCTTGTTGGTGACCTTCTGAACTTCTGCCAACAGTTCGTCTCGAGTCTTCTTTGGCTTCGGCCATTGATCTTCAGGCTTCAGCATGATGTAGCCGTCCGAGATATTCGGTGGCATCGGATCGGACGCAATCTCTGCAGTACCGGTACGGGCAAACACCCGATCGATTTCAGGGAACTTGGCCTTCAGCGTGTTTTCGATCTCCTTCTGCATTTCCAGCGACTGCGTCAGGCTGGTGCTTGGAATACGCAGCGCCTGGATAGCGAAGTCGCCTTCATTCAGGCTAGGAACGAATTCACTCCCCATCCGAGCTGCCATCAAACCGGTCAGGAAAATCATGGCGGCGGTAAAGACAGCAACCACCGGCTTGTTATCCATCACCCAGTCAAGGATCGGCTCGTACTTTTTCTTGGCATAAGTAACGAGACGGTTTTCCTTTTCGGCGACCGGCCCGTTGATGAACAGGGCAACCGCAGCCGGAATGAAGGTTATCGACAGGATCATGGCGCCGACGAGGGCCAACACGACGGTGTAGGCCATCGGATGGAACATCTTGCCTTCGACACCCGTCAGGGCAAAGATCGGGAGGTACACGATCATAATGATGAGCTGACCGAAAATCAGCGGACGCCGTGCTTCCTGTGCGGCAGCAAAGACTTCGGTGAAGCGTTCACTTTGAGTCAGGAGGCGTCCCTTCTCACCCTGGGCATGCGCCAAACGACGGATACAGTTCTCGACAATCACAACTGCGCCGTCGATGATGATCCCGAAGTCCAGCGCACCAAGGCTCATAAGGTTGGCACTGACCTTATTGCTGACCATCCCGGTAAAGGTGAACAGCATGGCCAGGGGAATCACCATCGCTGTAATGACGGCTGCGCGGATGTTGCCCAAGAAGAGTAACAAGATCGCGATCACCAGGATGGCGCCTTCGATCAGATTCTTCTTAACCGTATTGATGGCCTTATCGACCAGAACGGTACGGTCATAGACCGGGATTGCAACGATACCTTCAGGCAGGGTCTTGTTGATGGCCTTTAGGCGCTCAGCAGCAGCGGCAGCGACAGTCCGGCTGTTCTCGCCAATCAGCATGAACACCGTTCCCAGAACGACCTCACGGCCATTCTCGGTAGCAGCGCCCGTACGGAGCTCTCGACCAATCCCAACGTCACCGATATCGCGAATGCGGATCGGCACACCGGAGACATTGCTGACGATGACGTTCTTGATGTCATCGATGGTCTTGACCTGGCCAGGAGCACGAACCAAGTACTGTTCGCCGTTCTTCTCGATATAGCCGGCACCGACGTTGGCATTGTTACGTTCCAACGCATTCACCACATCCTGCAAGCCAAGCCCATAAGAAGACAGGCGAGCCGGATTGGGGGCAATCAAGTATTCCTTGGAAAAGCCGCCGATAGAATTGATTTCGGTAACGCCAGGCACAGTCCGCAGTTGTGGCTTGATGATCCAGTCCTGAATCTCACGCAGATCCGTCGGGGTGTACTCGGTACCGTCAGGCTTCTTGGCGCCTTCCTTCGCTTCGACTGTCCAGAGGTAGATTTCACCAAGGCCAGTAGAGATGGGGCCCAGCTCAGGAGAAACCCCGGCTGGCAGCTTCTCCTTGGCAGACTGGATACGCTCATTCACCAGTTGGCGTGCGAAGTAGATATCGGTGCCGTCTTCAAAGATCACCGTGACTTGCGACAGGCCGTAACGAGAAATGGAGCGAACCTGTTGCAGGTGCGGCAGGCCCGCCATCGCCGTTTCAATCGGGAAAGTTGCGCGCTGTTCGGTTTCGAGCGGCGAGTAACCCGAAGCACGGGTATTGATCTGCACCTGGACATTTGTGATATCCGGTACCGCGTCGATCGGCAGTTTTTGGTAGCTGAAGACGCCCAGAACAGCCATAGCCAGGACGCCAAGCAACACCAACCAGCGATGCTCGATCGCGAAGTTGAGTATGCGTTCAAACATGCTCGTCTCCTCGATTAGTGGCTGTGCTCGGCAGAAGCTTTGCCGAGTTCAGACTTGAGGACGAAACTGCCCTTGGCGGCATATTCCGCGCCAGCCTGCAGCCCCTTGATGATCTCGACGTTCTTGCCATCAGTGCGGCCGATTTCGACCGGCACGACGTTGAAGCCAAGATCGCTGCGAACGAATACGGCAGTCTTGTTCTCCACGGTCTGGATTGCATCGGCACTCACAACAACCGGGGCATCGACTTCGCCGGAGGCAATTTCAACATTGACGAACAAGCCCGGACGCCAAGCAGTCTCTGGGTTGGGCAGCGTCACACGTGCAGTTGCCGTACGGGTTTGCTCTCCCAGCAGAGAACCTACGTAGGAGATTTTTCCCTTCGCCTGAGAGTCGAACGAAGCGGCCTTAACCGTGACCGTGGTACCCACCTTGACCGTGTTCAGGTCTTTTGCCGACACAACGATTTCGGCCCAAACGGTGGAGAGGTCGGATAGCGTCAGCACATTGGTGCTGGCCTGAACCGCTTCCCCAAGCGAGAGATGGCGTTCAACGATCATGCCGGCAAAAGGAGCCTTGAGCTCGAAGCGGTTGAGACCGCTCTTGGCTTGGCTGCCGGCACCAAGGGCACGCAGCTTTTCGCCCGCATTCTGCGCAGCAATCTCAGCCTCTTGAAGCGCTTGCCTTGCTTGCAAATAGTCTTGCTCAGCCGAGATCTTGTCTTCCCAAAGCTTCTTCTCACGCTCATACGTGGTCTTGGCCAGAGCCAAGCGCTTCTGGGTTGCCAATGCTTCGCTGCGCAGTTCGGAGATACCGGTACTGGCAAGAACCGCCAATACCTGATCTTTCTTAACGAGCTGGCCTAGTTCAGCAGTCACTGATTCGACAATGCCATCGATACGCGGAACGATGTGCGAAGTACGATCCTGGTTGAACTTGATTTCACCAGGCAGGGTCAGCGTCGTGACAATCTTGGCAGGGCCTGCAGTTGCGAACTCGATGCCCGCAGACTTGATCTGCTCTTCGGTCAGCATCACCGAATCGACTTCCTCTTCCTTCTTCTGCTCGCCGCCGGCTTTTTCGCCCTTGCCTTCCGATTCGCTATGTTCGTGTGCGCCGCCACCATGTTCGTCTCCCCCTTCGGAAGACGGCTTTCCGGTAGTAACAAAGACCAATATGGCCAAGACGAGGGTGACTGCAACGATGCCGATGATGGCGGTTTTTTGATTCTTCTTCATGATCGTTCCTTATTCCTTGCCAACAGGCGAAGTGAAAAGAGAGGCGCCTTGCGGGCCGAGGATGGCTTCAACTTCTGCAACGGTGCGCTGGACATCGCCAAGCGCCCGGACGTACTGGCCGCGGGCAAGAAACAGGGTTCTTTGCGCATCGAGCACATCTAGGAAGTTGAATTTGCCAAGCTCGAAACCACGGGTAGTGGCATCAAGGGCGCTTTGCGCGCCAGGAAGAATTTCTTTCTGAATATCCGAGACTTCCTGCAACGCTGCAGTCAGTCGCTGATGGGCTTGCGCCAAGTCAGATTGAAGTCGGACATCGGTTGCCGTTTGTTCATCCCGTGCCTTCATGACGCGAGCCTTGGCTTCCTGGATGTTGCCTTGGTTGCGGTCAAAGATCGGGATGGCAACAGCCAGGCCAACGACATTCACGCTTTCGAGCGTTGCTGCACTACGCTGCACACCACCACGTACGATCAAGTCAGGCCATCGCTTGGATTCTTCGACACGAAGCATGGCTTCACGTCTGCTAACTTCCTGCCTAGCGCGTAAATATTCCGGTGCGGTTTGAAGGCGGTCACCAAGGTTCGTGAGGGTCGGCAGCTTAGGGACCATCTCCAGCTGACCAGCAGCCTCGGTGAATCGCGGCACTGGGTTACCCCAGAGAGCAGCTAGGCGCTTGCGAGAATTGCCAAGGTCGGCCGTCGCTTGATTCAGCTCAATCCGGGCACCCGATGCCGCTACCCGGGCTCGTGTTTCCTCTACCGGTGAAACCTTGCCGGCCATGACGCGACGGCTCGCAACATCGAGGCCGCGGTTGGCTAGCTCCATTGAGCTTTGAGCCAGACGCAGGCGCTCTTGTGAAGAGAGCACATCGTAGAAACCCTGGATGACTGCGGCGCGGACTCCCGCGAAGCGCATATCAAGTTCAGCGCTTGCGACATCACGAGCGCGTTCAGCGCTTTCGATTCTGGCACCGCGCTTGCCACCCAGTTCAAGGGGTTGCCCCAACCAGTAGGTGGTCTGCCGGGTCTGAGAGCGCGTATCCTCGACATCGACGGAAATTTCCGGGTTACGGAAAACTGCAGCCTGCACGCGTGTCGCGGCAATAGCTTCAAGTTCGCGGCGAGCGATCGCTAGATCGGGATTGGCCTCGATGGCCAGACTCATCGCTTGATTCAGCGTGAGCGTAGCTGCAGGCTCGTTTTGTGTGGCCAAAGTGGCCGCTTCGCTGGCCGACTTATACGGCGTCTGGGCGAAGGCTGGATTGAGTAGTAGCAGTGCCGCCAATCCAAGCGGCAGGACGAATCGTCCCATCGAATTCTCCAGTAAAACGGAATGAACTCGGCGAGACTGAAAACAGGGCTAAGTGATTAAGCGCCCTGGGATCAGTTTCGCCACCTAGACGGTGGCGATCCAATTAGGACGTTCAGGTCGATCGAAGATCGTTTGAGGATTAAGAAATGAGGCTGTCGCATTTTGGACAGCGCCATTCATAACAGCACTCACCGACATTCCGTCGGTGGTAACCCCTTGGAATGCAGCATGGGAGTGGAAGCTGCAATCAAGATCCAGCTTAAGCTGGGTCTTCGTATCCGACGAATCGGAATCCGTAGGAGCAGTATGAACATGGTCATGATGACCAAAGTGCTGCGCAGCCTTGCCAGACTCATGCTCACAATAGGCGCCAGCCATCGCCCAGGATATCTGGAATGGCAACACGCAGATCATGAAAACGAGAATAAGGCGGCGCAACATGAGGACTATTGTACAGGCAACTCGATTGTTATGTAAAATCTGATTAATGGCCAGTTAGCTAGCTAAGGCTTCGTAATAAGGACTGCTACTGGATCGCTTTTATGACCAAGCCATGCAACCTATTAAAAACCCTGTAGTGGGTACAGAGTCAACTATTCTTAGGAAAATTGAGGAACTCCTATGAAAATCGGCGAACTGGCCAAAGCCACCGATACCCAGGTTGAAACGATTCGCTACTACGAACGTGAAGGACTTTTACCTGAGCCGTCCCGTACCGATGCCAACTATCGCATCTACGGAAAATCTCATGTCGAGCGCTTAATTTTTGTCCGTCATTGCAGAAGCCTCGATATGACGCTGGACGAAATCAAAAAGTTGCTTCGCTTTAAAGATAATCCTCAAGACAACTGTGACGGCGTGAACACATTGCTCGATGAGCACATCAGCCACGTAGAAGAACGTGTCAAAGAACTACTTCGTTTAGAGAAACAGCTGAAAGATTTGCGCGGCTTGTGTCACAGCACTCAGCACACAGAGCAATGCGAAATATTAAAAGAGCTATCGCAACCAGCAGAAGAAGGGCTTGGCGTGAATCGGCATGGGATCTAGATGTTCGAGAAATTGATTTGCAGTACATGACAAATCAATGACACAAACGTAATGAGTCGGTCAGATGTTTGTGGGAGGCCGCTTCCTAAGATTGAGCCGTGGTTGAGAGCAATGGTGCTCCCGACCGAAACGCAAATCTTAGGAGACTCAAATGCGAAAGCTTCTTATCCCTGCAGTTGTTGCCCTGGTTGGCTCGATCGGTACCAGCGCTGCTATCGCCCAACCCTACGAAGAGAACTTCACGACTCATAGCAAGGTAGCCTACGGCGAACCGAGTGCTAACGCCAAGGCCCCGCTGGGCTATTCTGCCAATGCCGCTGCGGACCGCGTGGTCAATCTGGACAAGGGCACGAAATACCTGAACGTTAACCGCATGGAAACTGTCCGTATCAATGTGGCCGGCAAGTCGGTCACCTGGACCTTTGACACGCTGGGCACCCCGAACTTCCCGCTGTCGAAGATCATCCCCGGTGCTGAAGGCGTGACGGTCTACGTTTCGGAAAGCCTCGACTCCCTCAGCTAAGCCCTGCCAGGCTTTCCTCTCTCCACCACAAACAAGGGGCTTCGCCCCGTGTTTGCATTTGGAGACCCTCACACCATCTAGCGCATTACACTTTTGTCATGTTTCGCAACGGGCAACATACATTCAAAATCTTGCCTTTAAGCATTCATTACGCGCTGTGAAACTCCTCATCGTTGAAGACGAGCCCAAGACGGGTGACTATCTCCACCAAGGCCTCGTTGAAGCAGGTTTTGTGGTCGACCTCGTCCGCAATGGTGTTGACGGCCTTCACCACGCCCTCACTGAAGCCTACGACCTCGTCATCCTTGATGTCATGTTGCCAGGCCTCAATGGCTGGCAGATTGTTGCCGGGATTCGACGGGCAGGTAAAGACGTACCAGTGCTATTCCTGAGTGCCCAGGACGATGTCACTGATGGAGTTCAAGGGCTTGAGCTCGGCGCTGACGATTATCTGGTCAAGCCATTTGTGTTCTCCGAGCTGCTGGCTCGCGTTCGGACGCTACTCTGGCGCGGCAACAAGACGAAGGACTCCGATGTTCTCAAGGCTGGTGACCTGGAGCTGGATCTGATCAGACGTCGTGTAACCCGGGATGGTCTGAGCCACCTAATCGCGGGCTTAGACGCACCCACTGTGGGTGGAAGGGCGTAGACCAAGACGGGTGCGGAGTTAGACCTTCACCTCGTTAACGCCGAGTCGAGGCACTTTCATGGGGATCTGAATAAGCTTGTCGAAGTAGCTAGTCACCAGACCACTCTCGATGTCGACGCCTGCAAAATGAGCTCGCACTGCACCACGAATCATTGCCTCGTCGGCCGCGATAACAAATGCCGTATTCTTAACATGCAGGAGCAAGCGCATTGCCTCAAGTGTCGAGATGGTCGTATTTGGCAAGCATCGATCTAGGTCGTCAACAAAGACCACTAGTGTCAGTTTCATGTCCGCTAGTAGCTGCTCGAAAGCCTTTCGAAGCGCGTCAATCTCTTTCGGCAGCGAGTTGTCCTCTTTCTCATAAACCAGTTCCTTCAACTCCGGCTTGAGATCGGTATACGCGTCTTTGAGTGCCAACAGTTACTGTTCTCGATTTGACTCATCAGAGAAACCCTTGGCAAGGCCAGTTGCTGCACCAATAAATGTACCAAGCGGCCCGCCAGCGACTGAGCCGATACCGGCATGGGCTAGAACAGGAGCAGCCAATCGCGCCAACTTCAAAAATCTGACCCTTTTCGCAAAGGCAAAGGCCTTGTCGACAAACTTCTGACGCTTCTTCGCCTCTGTTAGTAGAAGATCGGACACCGCCTGCAACAATGCCTGGCGAGCGTCCTCATATCCCTGATAGAGCCAGGCGTTGAACTCCATAATGACGTATGGGCTGCGCCCGTCTTTCCAGGAATCTGATTGCTCCAGCTCCGCTTTTATCAGCTTGACGAGCGTCGATTTTCCTGTGCCCCATCCTCCCGATACGCCCACAGTCAGCGGACTCCCGCCTGCCTGATGGATGATGTCCGCAGCAGCCCGTGCTACCACGCTGAAGTTGAGCAAATCAACCTCAGCCTCGACGTCGCGCCACATCTGACCCTCCCTGCATTTTTAGTTCATTTCTCAATCGATATTGCCATATGACTGCCTTTGTGTGAATCGCCCCGCTTTCCCTAGGCACTTTTTATCCTCACAATACATGCAAGGAGAAATGTGCAATGCCCAAGATTCAATTCACTGAAGAATTTCGTCAAGAAGCCATCCGTCAAATTGTTGACTGAGGCCGCTCTGTGGCCGAGGTCTCCACCGCTCTTGGTGTGTCTACCCACAGCCTGTACGCGTGGCTCAAGGAATTCAAGAAACCCGCTGAGGTGTCTGCAGCCGAAGAAGAATTCAAACGTCTGCAAGCTGAGCTGCGCAAAGTCACCGAGGAGCGCGACATATTAAAAAAGGCCGCCGCGTACTTTGCCAGCCAGTCAAGGTGAGGTACGCATTTATTGCTAGGGAAGAGCCCCATCACGCTGTTAGAACCCTGTGCAAGGTGATGAGTGTGAACAGCAGTGGCTATTACGCATGGCAGGCCAATCCAGAATCGAAACGTCAGAAACAGGACACCAAGTTGTTTGGGCTGATTAAACAAAGCTGGCTGGAAAGCGGTTCCGTTTATGGCTATCGCAAAGTGGCGGACGACCTTCGCGACATTGGTGCCAAGTGCGGCAAACACCGCGTGTACAAACTGATGAAGCAAGCCAACCTTGCATCGCAGCGTGGATACAACCGCAGGCCTTACATGCGTTCTGGTGCTGTGGCACAGGCTGCACCGAATCGTCTTGAACAGAACTTCACAGTGCCCCAGCCCAATCAGGCCTGGGTCACCGACATCACTTATATACGCACCCATGAGGGCTGGTTGTATTTGGCTGTGGTGATTGATTTGTTCTCAAGGCAAGTTGTGGGCTGGTCCATGGGTTCCAGAATTGACACTGAGCTGGTTATCAATGCCTTGCTGATGGCGGTTTGGAGACGCAAGCCAAAGCAGCAAGTGATTGTGCATTCCGACCAAGGCTGCCAATTCACCAGCAAAGAATGGCAGGACTTTCTGACCACCAACAGGCTGGTGTGCAGCATGAGCCGCAGAGGAAACTGCCACGACAATGCTGTGGCTGAAAGCTTCTTTCAACTGCTCAAGCGGGAAAGAATTCGACGCCGAATATATGAAACCCGAAATCAGGCCCGAGAAGAAATCTTTGATTACATCGAGGTGTTTTACAATCGAAAACGCAGGCACTCGTTCACCAACGGGATGTCGCCTGTGGATTTTGAAAACCAATTTTTAACGAGGCCAACGAGTGTCTAGTTAACTCGGGGCGATTCAATCCTTTCCTCAATCAGCATCCAAATACTAGCCATACAAGAAGCCCACTTTGAGTACTCAACTTGACGACTAAAATCGCGGTAAACCGAGTATAAGGCACCTTCAACGACAACGGGGCTGACTAAACGGACGTATCCCGGACTATCCAAATCCGCTGTAAAAGTTACGGGATAGTCGCCCTTGAACGACTCCTCTACCTCAGATCTACAGCTCACAACCGAGGTGACTTGCGACGCCCCTACAGGCTTATTGCTTATAAAATTCCGCAGCATTTTTGAAGGCAATTCACATATGTTGGATGGCGACAACAGAGATTCGGGTGAACTGCAGATCAACGCGTAGTGGCAGGTCTTTTTCTCGCTGTATCTGCTAGTAATCAACATTGTTTGGTCAAGAGGACGAATTTCACCGCTAGGTAACTGATATTTCGTCCAGACACAAATCTGAGTAGGGTTTACATCTTGAGGTTTTGGTGGGCTTTTCATTGTTGAAAAAACCACCTTTAACCTACCCTGCGGAACGGCAGCCATTGCAAGTCGTGGGGAGTCACCTAACGCATTGCCGATGCCCCAGCCAAATCGACCATTACCAGCAATTCGTTCAAACTCTTTACGTCGGATAATATCCTCCAACGTTTGCCCAGCCTCCGCCCCAATTTTTGTCCAACAGAACACATCGGGAAGACAAGGGCGCTGCATTGAGGGTAGATTTCCGAGAAAACCATTGTCTCTAGCATTCATAGTTATACTTTCCGTTTTTGCACTTTCGTTATATTATCCCTTAAATGTACAAAGTGCAAAGTAATTGGGAAGCTACTTGCGTTGAACTAAACGCTTGCCTTAAGGCCTACAGAGGAGGCCCCACGGAGCTCTCTATTGGCGCGAAAATTGATTATCACGCGGCCCGGCGAGCACTAATTAATGGGATCAAGAATCAAACAAAGCTCTCCGACTCTCTTTGCACTTATTTCCGCATTGCCAACAATAAAGACAAAGTGCAAACCAGAGAAAACTGGTCAAAACCGAAATTGCGGAAAGTCCTTGAGGATGTGTGGGATGGATCTGAGGCGCACGCCGAGTTGATCGCCCAGTTACTGCAGAGCACGAAAGTCTTTAGAATCGAACGTAAATCCGCAGATATAGAATGAATATCGTTAGCGGAAAGGGGTGCCCATGAGTACGGACTTTCGAAAAAAACTAACCAGAGATATTGGATACAGCCAAGCAGCGGTCGATGCCGCCTGGCCTGAGTGGTGGACACCTGAAGCGGAGTCTTCACCTTCTGCTGTAGCGGAACTGAAGTTTTCGCTCTCAAGGAAACTGGGACTGGATCCAAGGGCGCTGATCAACAATGAGGCAACTTTCTTTTGGGATGATTCTGGCAAGTTTAAAAACTTTACTGGAACAGAAGCAGAGAAGATGGCCATATGTGCGTTTGGTATATCTGTTGCGCGCATTTTGACTCAAGGCACACCTCAGTCTGAGGAGACGTCGCTTGCTAGCGCTTCAGTTTTGCGCAAGGCGGTGTTGGCAAACAGCCCTTTCGTGTCCTTGGCAGACCTGGTGTCAATTTGCTGGGCCTTGAATATTCCGGTCGTACACCTCAAGGTCCATCCGCTACCAGCGAAGAGGATGTGCGGCATGGCTGTGGTCACAGACGGGGGTCCGTCAATCTTTCTGGCAAAAGATAACAAGTATCCCTGTCATACCGCCTTTCACCTCGCGCATGAAATCGGCCACCTCTCATTGGGTCATGTTACAAATGGACAGCCCGTAATCGACATGGAAGACCCTCTAGGCCTTGGCGAGGAAGCTGACAATGAAGAGTTAGCTGCGGACAGATTTGCTTTGGAGCTACTAACAGGAGATCCAGACTTTGAAGTCGAGAAAATTGGAAGCGGTCGCAACCCAGCCGAGTTGGCCAAGCAATGCTTAGACAAAGGCTTCGAGTTTGGGATTGAACCTGGCACGCTGGCACTCTGTTATGGGTATGCAACAAGAGAATGGGACGTAGCAAATACCGCGATAAAGGGAATCTACGAAAAACCCCACGATGTCTGGAAATTCATCAACAGCACTGCAAAGACCCAAATAAAATGGGAGTCTCTAACAGACGATAGTCGGGCGTTCTTAGAGGCCGTTATGGGAGGAACACTTGACTAAAGTTTTCCTAGATACAGACATCTTGTTCAAACTAGCTAGATTTGGGCTCTTGAATCACCTTTCAGTGCACCCTATTCATCCGGACAGTGAGTTTAGTATTCTTGGCGCAGCCAAGTTCATGCTTCAAAAGAAACTTCAAAAGAAGCCACCCCAACGAGGCATTCAACAAGTTACGGCTGAATTGACGGACGCGATGCAGTGGCTTAACTCAGCGGAGCCAAGTGAAACTGAAAT
Source organism: Limnobacter sp. (assembly GCF_046297615.1). GTDB lineage: Bacteria > Pseudomonadota > Gammaproteobacteria > Burkholderiales > Burkholderiaceae_B > Limnobacter. The sequence continues at coordinate 235,158 of NZ_JBKBHM010000005.1, forward strand.
TGAAATTGCGGCAGCAATTGAAGCTCACGCACAAAAGCATGGGTTAGCGATCGACTCCGGAGAAAGTCTCATTTGTGCAATGATAGTAAACAATGCTTGTAACTACGCGATGACCGGGGACAAACGAGCTCTTACGGGGATCGGGAAAGTACTTCAAGAATCAGCGTATAAGGAGCTAAAAGAAAAGTTTATTTGCCTGGAGCAAATCTTTCTTTGCTGGCTCGCAAAATTAGATGCCATCGAATTGCGCAAGGCTGTGTGTACAGAAAGAGACGCTGATAAGAGCATCTCTATCTGCTTTTCGTGTAGTTCGCCTGAAGTGCCATCTGAGAATTTTATCGCAGGACTCACCAGCAACATCATTTTTCTGAGGAAAAATTCTGGAGAAGCTCTAACTGAGATTTGAGGTCACTGCGGAGGGTTCTTCAGGAAGACCGCATAAGGCTCGCAAAGCTCGGCAACGAGACTAATTCTTACCTTCGATAGTGAGTCCACCGGGCCTCCAGAGATCAGTCCAGACGTTAACTCGAAGCAACCCTTGTCGGCCCTACCTCGGATATATGTATCCCCGACGCGGCCCTTATTGGGCCCAATCGCAACGCGTGTATGATCGAGTGGGAGTACGAAGTCCTCTGTCTCCAGAGATTTAATGGCCATAGCAAATCTCGACCCACGAACATTTATTGCAGGATGAATCTCGGACCAAGTTCGACCATCAACAGAACAGTGAGTTGCGCGAACAGGCTCGGCAAAATGCTTAGAGTCCATTTCTTGCATACAAAGCATAAGTTTTTGGCCCTTAGCGACGCACTCTTTTGCAAACGGTTGAACCATTGAGTTTGGGTAACAAGTAGCGCCACCGTAACCCCATAACGCGAAACCAGCCTGATCGATCTCTTTTTTCTTTCTAGCAATAATCTCTTCCAGACTTTCTTTTGCGTGCACTCCTACCTTCATGAAGATAAGACCTTGACCCGGAATTAAAACTGTACCCATCGCTCGCTCCTCACAAGTAGTCTAGTTCGTACTCGCTGTCATTGGCCTTGCCATAATCAACACGGGATTTCTCTTTGACATAACGGATTCTCGCCGCCTGATCTTTTCCATAGAAATGGTCCAATCTCGCAGGGTCGGTGATCGATTCAGAAGTTGATATGGCTGGATTTGAAGGCAAGGACTTGATTAGAAGGTTACAAGACCGTAATTCAGGACTATCGTCTAGGTGATACTGGTGAACCTTGGAGACCATTTTCTGAATAAAGAAACCGTGGTCTATAGCAAATTTTTGTGTAGTACCCAAGACCTCTTGCGGCCAATCAATTTCATGATCATCAGCGATTACAATCATCCCCTCCCCCTGGTTTCCGATTGCCTCCATACCTCGCTGCATAAAGACGTGCACGCTAGCGCCATCATTGCTAGCACCCCATGGTGGATTTGTATAAAAACAATCAAAGGAACCAACTTCAGGAAACGCTTCTAGACAGTTGTAATTGACTGATCGGAGGGTTTCGATCCTTTCTGCATCGGCAAATCTAGTCACTGCATTGCAGATACGCTCATCAAAATCAAATACTGTGATTTCTTTGGGGCCATAGTCAAGGATACCTTTGCGCTTTAGATAAGCTACACAAACGCTGATGGCGTCACCGTCCCCGATGAACGCCAAGGACTTTCCGTCGGCCCATCGCGCCACAATTTCAGACTGGAGAACCATGTCACCAGCTTTCATGTAAATTTGATCGAATTCGCGAAGTGGTCTTGGACGATTCTGAATCACGTCAGAAATTGCATTAATTGCCGCCCTAAGATTGATTTCAGGCTTGTTGCTCACTTACCATCTCCACTGAAGAATTTCAAAAAGGGTTGTCGGTTAATCGTACAGACGTAAGACGCACACCAGCGAATTTTTTAAACGTAAATAAGCTAAGATCAAAACATAGAAAGTTTGAATTACTATCTAAGAACTGGGCATTGTAATCAAAAAACTCAAGGTATATTCGACTTGAAACCCTTGATACAATACTTTGTGATGCCTAGATATATAATCGACTGAAGTCTTACCTCCACCAAATCTCATATACCTGATGAACATATACTGTCTAAACATGGCACATCTTTATACAAGCGTAATATCATTACCTTGTTTTTTATTATAACTTAATTATTATAAAACCCCCTTTACAACACCTTGAAGGAATATAAACAGCGACACGTATGAAAGTGCCAACAAAATAACTTTCAACCAAAAACAACAAATCGTGGGCCAATTAATATATTTAAATACCTCAAAGTTAATTTCTTCTCCGACGCCCTGCTTTTCATAGCTACGCTGACATAACCCCCATAAAAAGGAGCCTATTATGTATTGCAGCAAATCAAAAACTAGGGCGAGAACCACTAGCTTTAGGGAGAGCAATAAGTCAGAAGCGATATAAAACTCCACGCCATCACGTTTGCTAAATAACCAAATAATTGCAATCGCAGCAAAAGAGAGCTGCCTAGCTACATCGCTCGTCTTTCCAGTGTAGAAGTAGTAAAACTCTCGGGCTTTCTCAAGATTCATTTCTTAGAGCTTTTTCTAGGACCACCGCTGTTGGTGCCACTGCCAGATTTTTGAGTAAGAGAAGATCCGGCGGAACTCTTAGCAGCCTTTGAGGCTGAAGGGTTTTTCAAAACTTTCGATGCGGCTGAAGCTGCTTTTGTGCTAGTTTCTTTACTTGGAGTCTTGTGCTGAGCGAGGGCACTGCCGGCAGCAGACTTTTCATTTTTCGTAGACTTCGGCGAACTGAGGGTCTTAGAAGCGCTAGTCGCAACTTTTTTCGATGTTGTCTCTCTTTTTGCCATAAATTTCTCGTAATCATCGCAAAAACTTAAAAAAAGGGCTAAATCAGTTTTAACTGAATTTAGCCCAATCCTTATTTTCTATAACTGCTGAGAACTAAAAATTCTTTAGTCTCATTCTTAATTGAAAACAGTCTCATTCTTAATGTGGGAGTCTCATTCTTAAGTGAAATTGACGATTAATCCCAGCTCAATGCACCACCAGTTTGGTACTCAGTCACACGGCGCTCGAAGAAGTTGGTTTCCTTTTTCAAGTCCATCATTTCCGACATCCACGGGAAGGGGTTGGTAGCGCCTTCGTACAGGGTGCCCAAGCCAATCTGGTTGGATCGGCGGTTGCAAATGAAGCGCATGTACTCCATGAACTGGGCCGAGTTCAAGCCCAACACGCCACGGGGCATGGTGTCCACGGCGTAAGCATGCTCAAGCTCCACAGCCTTGCGGAACATGGCCTTGATGTCTTCCTTGAATTCTGGCGTCCACAGGTGTGGGTTTTCCAGCTTCACGGTGTTGATCAAGTCGATGCCGAATGTGCAGTGGGCAGACTCGTCGCGCAAAATGTACTGGAACTGCTCGGCAGCACCAATCATTTTGTTCTGGCGGCCCAGCGCCAGAATTTGCACAAAGCCCACGTAGAAGAACATGCCTTCCATGATGCAGGCAAAGGCAATCAAACTTTTCAGCAAAGTCTGGTCGGCTTCCAGTGTGCCGGTTTTGAATTCCGGGTCAGTCAGCACATCGATGAATGGAATCAGGAATTCATCTTTGGCCTTGATGCAGGGCACTTCGTTGTAGGCGTTGAAGGTTTCTGCTTCAGGAATACCCAGGCTTTCCACGATGTACTGGTAGGCGTGGGTGTGAATGGCTTCATCAAAGGCTTGGCGCAGCAGGAACTGGCGGCACTCAGGCGCGGTGATGTGGCGGTAAGTGCCCAGCACAATGTTGTTGGCAGCCAGTGAGTCGGCCGTCACGAAAAAGCCCAGGTTGCGCTTGACGATGAGGCGCTCGTCCTCGGTCAAACCATCGCGGCTTTTCCACAGCGCGATATCGCGGTCCATGTTGATTTCCTGCGGCATCCAGTGGTTGGCGCACTGGCTGAGGTACTTTTCCCAGGCCCACTTGTACTTGAAGGGCACCAATTGATTGACGTCGGTGGTGCCATTGATGACGCGTTTGTCTGCGGCATTCACGCGGCGCGACTCACCAGTCTGTGGTGCGGCAGGCTTGGCCACAGCCGCACTGGCGGTGCTGGCCGCAGCGGCTTGCTGGTACAGGCCTTGGCTTACCGGCGCAGCGGCAAAACCGGAGGCAATAGAACCCATGGCAGGCATGGCGGGTGCAGCGGCTGGTGCGGCTGCGGGTTTGCCCATGGCGGAATCGAATTCGTCTTCCCAAGACAGCATGGTTGTTACTCCTTCAACAATTCACTGTGTATCTATACAGTGCCATTATGGTTGTTTTTAATGGGGCAGGCAAGCGAACTTGCACCACCCGGGCAGGGCATGCTTCCCGCATGCCCAGGCTGTTCTGCGCTTTACTGGCAAGCCTCGCACTCTTCAAAACCGGCGTCGCCGGGGCGCAGTGTGCACACCTTGCCGACGATTTCAGGTTCAGGCAGGTTGGGGGCTGCGGCCACACCACCTGCGGCTGCCGCAAAGCCACCGCCAGCGCCATCGGCACTCACCGAGTTCAATTCACCACCGCTGAGGGTGGACTTCTCGGCGTGGGTGGCACCTATGGTGCGCAGGTAGTAGGTGGTTTTCAGGCCACGCAACCAAGCCAGTTTGTAGGTGTCGTCCAGGCGTTTGCCACTGACACCCGCCATGTAGATGTTCAGGCTTTGGGCCTGGTCAATCCACTTCTGGCGGCGGGCGGCTGCCTCAACCAACCAACGGGGGTCCATTTCAAACGCAGTGGCGTACAGGCGCTTGAGGTCTTCGGGAATGCGGTCAATTTTCATGACAGACCCATCGAAGTACTTCAGGTCCGCAATCATCACCTCGTCCCAAATGCCCAAACGCTTCAAGTCACGCACCAAGTGCTCGTTCACGATGGTGAATTCGCCAGACAGGTTGGACTTCACATACAGGTTCTGGAACGTGGGCTCGATGGACGCCGCCACGCCAATGATGTTGGAGATGGTGGCTGTCGGTGCGATGGCCACGCAGTTGGAGTTGCGCATGCCTTGCGCCTTGATTTTGGCGCGCAGGCTGTCCCAATCCATGCGGGCGGACATGTCCACTTCCACATAACCACCACGGGCCTCTTCCAGCAACTTGATGCTGTCCAGCGGCAGAATGCCTTTGTCCCACAGCGAACCGCGGTAGCTGCTGTAGGTGCCACGTTCCTTGGCCAGGTCGGCCGAGGCTTCGTAGGCGTAGTAGCAGATCGCTTCCATGGACTCGTCGGCAAACTCCACAGCGTCGCGGCTGGCGTAAGGCTTGCGCATCACGTGCAGCGCATCCTGGAAGCCCATCATGCCCAAGCCCACGGGGCGATGGCGCAAGTTGGAATTGCGGGCCTTGGCCACAGCGTAGTAGTTGATGTCGATCACGTTGTCCAGCATGCGCATGGCCGTGCGCACTGTGTTGCGCAGCTTGTCATGGTCAATGCTGTGGGTGCCATCTTCATTTTTCTTCAGGTGCGCCACCAGGTTCACCGAACCCAGGTTACACACCGCAATTTCCGTGGCGCTGGTGTTCAGGGTAATTTCCGTGCACAGGTTGGACGAGTGCACCACGCCCACGTGCTGCTGGGGGCTGCGGATGTTGCAAGGGTCCTTGAAGGTGATCCAGGGGTGGCCGGTTTCAAACAGCATGGAGAGGATTTTTCTCCACAGTTTGGCCGCTTCCACTTTCTTGAACAGCTTGAGGTCGCCACGGGCGGCACGCTCTTCGTAAGCCACGTAGGCTTTTTCGAAATCCTTGCCGTACAGGTCGTGCAGGTCGGGGCAATCGGACGGGCTGAACAGGGTCCACTCGCCATTTTCCATCACACGTTTCATGAACAGGTCGGGAATCCAGTTCGCGGTGTTCATGTCGTGGGTGCGGCGGCGGTCATCGCCGGTGTTCTTGCGCAGCTCCAGAAACTCTTCAATGTCCAGGTGCCAGCTTTCCAGGTAGGCACACACTGCGCCCTTGCGCTTGCCACCCTGGTTCACCGCCACCGCAGTGTCATTCACCACTTTCAGGAACGGCACCACGCCTTGGGACTTGCCGTTGGTGCCCTTGATGTGGCTGCCCAAGGCGCGAACAGGTGTCCAGTCGTTGCCCAAACCACCGGCAAACTTGGACAGCAGCGCGTTTTCCTTGATGCCTTCGTAAATGTCGTCCAGGTCGTCACCAATGGTGGTGAGGTAGCAAGAGGACAATTGCGAACGGATGGTGCCGCTGTTGAACAGCGTGGGTGTTGAGCTCATGAAATCGAAGGTCGACAGAATTTCATAGAACTCGATGGCGCGGGTTTCACGGTCAATTTCGTTGAGTGACAAACCCATGGCCACACGCATGTAAAACGCTTGGGGCATTTCAATGCGGGTACCGTCCACGTGCAGGAAGTAACGGTCGTACAGGGTTTGCAGGCCCAGGTAATCGAACTGCAAGTCGCGCTTGTACTTCAGGGCCGCACCCAGCTTTTTCATGTCGAACTGCAACAGGCGGTTGTCGAGCAAACCGGCGTCCACCCCTTTGCGGATGAACTGGGGGAAGTACTCGGGGTACACCTCAGCCATTTCATCCTGAGCGATTTCACGGCCCACAATTTCCTTGCGGATGGTGTGCAGCAAGAGGCGCGAGGTCACCAGCGTGTAGCTGGGCTCGGTTTCAATCATGGCGCGGGCGGCCAGAATGGCGGACTTGTAAACCTCGTCAATCTTCACGCCGTCGTACAGGTTCTTCAGCGTCTCTTTCAACAGGTGTTCGGTGTCTGCCTCAAGGCCCACTGCAGCCGATTCAATCAGTTGCTTGAGTTGGGCCACATCCAGAGGCTTGGTGATGTCGCCATCAACCACGTTCAACTGGTTCTGGGTGGCTTGTTCCACCTGCTTGGCGGCGCGCTCTTGGGCACGGCGCTCGCGGTACAGCACGTAGGCGCGGGCCACTTCGGCCTCGCCAGAGCGCATCAGGGCCAGCTCAACCTGGTCCTGAATGTCTTCAATGTGGAAAATGCCGCCGGAAGGCTGGCGACGCACCAAGGCGTTCACCACGCCAGCGGTAAGTTGTTCCACCAATTCACGGATACGGGCCGAGGCTGCGCCTTGGCCGCCATTGACGGCCAGGAAGGCCTTGGTCATGGCCACTGCAATTTTGCTGGGCTCAAAGCCCACCACGGCTCCGTTGCGGCGAATGATTTTGTAATTTGCATACGCACTGGCTTCACTGGTGGCTGCGGCCGCTGTGTCGGCGGGCAGGTCGGCCAGTGGTGCGTTGATCGCCAAAGCAGAGGTATCGTGGCTGGTTTGCATGCACTTTTCTCCTGGAACAAGCGTTGGGTGTGGGTGTTTATTTTTAGGATGCACTACAGGAACTGATGGGCCCGCGCCGTTTTTTTGAGATTGAAGCACTTTGGACCCGACCACAAGATGTTGTGGTTTGTTTTCGAATTCCACCTAATTCTAGTAGTCCCACTCCATTTTGGCAAACCCTTTTTTTGGGGGGTATCCCGGGGCTGTGGACAACTTTGGGAGAACGTGTGGACAAGTTCGGACGAAAAAAAACCGCCGGGTTCGGCGGTTTTCGGTGCACTCAGAGGTCTAACTCATAAGTGGTTGATTTGCGGATTCCTTTCCAGTCGAAAAATGGGCCGGGGTCGGTTTTTCGACCGGGTGCAATTTCGCTGTGGGCTGCTGCATAACGCAGTGGATAACTTTTCTTGAGCTCCACAATCAACTGCTTCAAGCGCTGAATTTGGGTTACCTCGAATGGGGAGTAGACGTCCCCCAGCAGCTCGATACCCACGGAAAAATGGTTGAAATTGGTCCGCCCAAAACCGGAGGACACCCCTGCATGCCACGCCCGGTTTTCACAACCCACAAACTGCACCACTGAACCATCACGGTCGATCAGAAAATGAGAGGACACATGCAAGCCCTGCAACTCAGCGAAAGAGGGATGTGCCGAGGTGTCCAAGCGGTTCAGGAACAGGTCTTCAATGAACTGGCGACTGCGCCCCCGCTCAGGCAAGCTGATGCAATGCACCACCACCGTATCAATTCGGGTGCCCAAGGGGCGAGTGTCGTAATTGGGGCTGGGCTGGCGTTGCACCCAGTCGTGTTTCAACCAGCCATCGTCATCGAACCACATGCTTGGGCCCTCCTGGTCCGCTTAAGTCGAACAGCCTGAACGGCGCACGCTCAAAGCACCCGCTCTCCCGAGGCCTTGGCATGTTCCAAGCCACAATAGAAGCGGCCTTGCAGCATCACACCTTCAGACAGCGGCGTGTAGGCACCGCAGTGCTGGCACGCCAGGATCTCCTCCTGTGTTTTACGGCTCAAACCGGGCTGATCTTGAGTTTTACCCACCTTGGGGCCCGGCTGTGAACGCCGAACCCAAGCCTTGTAGAACACCCAGGCCACCAGGCCCAGCACGACGAAGAACAACACACGCCCCATGTCAGGCCACCCGCTTCAGCACATATTCAAGAACAAACTGCGTACCGAAATAGGCCAGCAGCAACACCCCATAACTGGCCAAGCACCAGCGCAAAGCCACCTTCCCCCGCCAGCCCAACACCACACGGCCCGCCAGCAGCACCGCCAGCAACACCCAACTAAGGATTGAAAAAATGGTTTTGTGGTTCAGGTGCCCGACCGAGCCCGACCATTGGTCTGAGAACACGAAGCCGGTCAACAGGGTGAGGCTGAGCAGCACAAAACCCGCCCACAACTGGCGGAACAGAGTTGCTTCCATGGCCATCAGCGGGGGCAATTGGTCCAGCAGGCGTTCACGAAGCGCCATTTGGGGGCGCGTGGTTTTCATCAGGCTGTGCAGCGATTTCTCCTGCACATGCATCACCAGCGCATGCCCTGCGGCCAGCCCCAGCAAGCTGTAGGCCGCCAGGGCAATCAACAAGTGGAGTTGGAACAATTGGTCACCGGCCATCCGAATGGCAGGGTCGTTACCCAACACGCCGGGCAGCAAAAACACGAGGGCTGCAATGCCGTACACCAGCATGTCCAGCAATGGTACCCGATTGAAAAAACCTTCGACAAAGGCCACCAGCGCGGCCAGCCAGCTGACGCACATCAGCCCGATGACAAACCCGAAATGCAGGCCGTCGGGTTGAAACAGGGATTGACCCAAAACGAATGCAGCGCAGGCCAAAGCCAAGCCAGCCAGACCGCGCGTCAACCAGCCGGGCGCAGCCCAACGGCCAAAGACACCCGCGGCAGCCAATCCACCCGAAGCGGCCAGCAGAGGCACAGTGAGCGCGTACAATAGTGTGTTGTTCATCAAACCAGTTTACTCGATTCGCGGGTTCACATTCATGTTCGAAAACCTTTCTGACCGCCTGGCCAAAGTTGTCAAAAACATCAAGGGCGAAGCGCGCATCACCGAGTCCAACACGCAGGAGATGCTGCGGGAAGTCCGTCTGGCCCTGCTTGAGGCCGACGTGGCCCTGCCTGTGGTCAAGGAATTCATCAACCAGGTGAAAGAGCGGGCCTTGGGCGAGGAAGTGCTCAACAGCCTGACCCCGGGCCAAGCGCTGGTGGGCATTGTCAACGAGCAGTTGACCCGCCTGATGGGCGAAAAAACCGAAGACATCAACCTGGCGGCCCAGCCCCCGGTGGTGATGCTGATGGCGGGCCTGCAAGGTGCGGGTAAAACCACCACCACCGGCAAGCTGGCCAAGTACCTGAAAGAAAACCACAAGAAGAAAGTGTTGACCGTATCGGCGGACGTGTACCGCCCCGCGGCGATCGAACAGCTCAAGACGGTCAGCGCCCAAGCCGGTGCCGAATTCTTTCCTTCAGACCCCAGCCAGAAGCCAGTGGACATCGCGCTGGACGCCCTGAACCACGCCAAGCGCCAGTACTTTGATGTGCTGCTGGTGGACACGGCAGGCCGGCTGGGCATTGATGAAGTGATGATGAACGAAATCAAGGCCTTGCACTCGGCCTTGAACCCGACCGAAACCCTGTTTGTCATTGACGCCATGCTGGGGCAGGACGCTGCCAACACCGCCAAGGCCTTCAATGAAGCCCTGCCCTTAACCGGCGTGGTGCTGACCAAGATGGACGGTGATGCCCGAGGCGGCGCGGCCTTGTCCGTGCGGCAGATCACTGGCAAACCGATCAAATTCATGGGTGTGGGCGAAAAGCTCACTGGCTTCGAGCGCTTTCACCCAGACCGTGTGGCCAGCCGAATTCTGGGCATGGGCGACATTGTGTCGCTGGTGGAAGAGGCCAAAAAAGGCATCGACCAAGCCGAGGCCGAGAAGCTGGCCAAAAAACTGAAGTCCGGCAAAAGCTTCGACCTCAACGACTTTCTGGCGCAAATCACCCAAATGCGAAAAATGGGCGGCATGCAAGGCCTGATCGACAAACTGCCCAGCCAACTCATGAAAGGTGCTGGCCAGGTGGACGCCAACGCGGCAGACAAACAGGTGAAGCGCACCGAGGCCATCATTTTGTCGATGACCCGGGAAGAACGCACCAAGCCCGACATTCTGAAGGCATCACGCAAACGCCGCATCGCGGCCGGTGCAGGCGTTCAGGTGCAGGAAGTGAACCGCCTGCTGGCCCAGTTCGAGCAAATGCGCGGCGTGATGAAGAGCATGCAGAAAGGCGGGCTGGCCAAGATGATGCGCAAGATGGGCGGCTCCAAAGGCTTCCCCCCCGGCGGCGGCATGCCCCCCGGTGGCGGCTTCCCGTTTGGCTGAGGAACCTCAGCCCTAGGGCTTGACCGCTTTCGGCGGTTTGCTTGGGGGCGATGCCGACACAAAGCGGTAGCCCCAGTTGCGGTCCAGTCGGTCGTAAATCATGTTCGGGTAGGTCATCTTGCCCAAGCTGCCGTTGTAACGGCCCAGCGCACGGTCCAGGTTGCCACGCTCAATGTCCAGGTAGTGCCGAAGGATCAAGCACCCATAACGCACATTGACGCGGGGGTCAAACAACTGGCTTGGGCGGCCATTGGACAGCAAGTCAGTCCAAAATGGCATCACTTGCATCAAACCGATGGCACCCGCTGAACTGACCGCATCATCCCGAAAATTGCTTTCCACCTCGATGAGCGCAAACACCAATTGAGGGTCCAACCCCGCCCGCTGGGCCTCGTACCGGATGAGTTTGATCAACTCAATGCGTTGACCAAAATGCGGGACTCGCCGCGCCAGCCGGCGCGACATTTGAGCCAGCCAATCGAGGCGATGTTCGGTGGAATCGAAAATGGGGTTAAGCGGCCGCTCGTCCCCCAACGCGGTGCGCAAGGCCAGGCGCACATTGTCGGCCATGGGCTCGTACTGCTGACTGGCCGACACCGGGTCAGCCAGCCACACCACACAACCCAACAGGGCTTTAGACAGCCAAACGCGCACGAAGCTCGCTCTGCACCTGTCCCACAATGTCAGCGACTGCCACATCGCGCTTTTCAACTCGTCCATCACGGGACTGGAACTCCACAACACCATTTTGCAGACCACGGTCACCCAAGGTGACACGCAGCGGCACACCAATCAATTCCCAATCAGCGAACATCACGCCGGGCCGTTCGTCACGATCGTCCAGAATCACGTCCACACCCAAACCTTGCAAGGCTTGGTAGAGCGAATCGGCCTGGGTTTTCACCTGCTCCGACTTCTTGTAACCAATCGGGCACAGGACCACTTCAAACGGGGCCATGCTGGCGGGCCAGACAATGCCCCGTTCGTCAAAATTCTGCTCAATGGCTGCCCCCAGAATACGGGTCACACCAATGCCGTAACAGCCCATTTCAAAGAAGGTGGGTCGGCCGTTTTCTTCCAGGAACGAAGCATTCATGGCCTCTGAGTACTTGGTGCCCAGGTAGAACACATGGCCCACCTCAATGCCCCGGCACATGGCCAACGCACCTTTCCCATCGGGCGAAGCATCGCCTTCCACCACGTTGCGAATGTCGGCCACCTCGGGTTCGGCCACATCGCGGCCCCAGTTCACACCGGTCAAGTGGTAGTCTGCGGCGTTGGCCCCGCACACAAAATCACCCATTGCAGCCACAGTACGGTCAGCCACCACCCGCACACCCGTCACACCCACAGGCCCCAAGTAACCCGGCTTGGTGCCAAAGGCCGCCGTTATTTCGGCCTCGGTGGCCAAGCGCAAATCGCGCACACCTTGGAGTTTGCCCAGCTTGATGTCGTTGACCTCATGGTCGCCACGCACCAAGGCCAGAATCAGCTCCACCTGCACCTTGCCTTCCACCGGCACCTCATTGGCAAACACCACAGACTTCACGGTTTGGGTCAAGGGCAAACCCAGGAACGCAGCCACCGCTTCACAGCTTGAGTGGCCCGGCGTGTGGGTTTTGTTCATGGTTTGGGCCGCTGCAGGGCGTGTGGCCGAACACACGGCTTCAGCCAGTTCTACGTTGGCGGCGTAGTCGGAATCGGGGCAGTATGCGATCGCGTCTTCACCGGTGTCGGCAATCACGTGGAATTCATGGCTGCGGTTGCCACCGATCGATCCGGTGTCCGCCGCCACAGCGCGGAAATTCAAGCCCAGACGGGTGAAAATGCGCTGGTACGCGGCGTACATGGCGTCGTAGGTTTTGAGGGCGCCAGCCTGGTCGCGGTCGAAGGAGTAAGCGTCTTTCATCACGAACTCACGGCCACGCATCACGCCAAACCTGGGGCGAATTTCATCGCGGAACTTGCTTTGAATTTGATACAGGTTGACCGGTAGTTGGCGGTAACTTTTGACGTCCTTGCGAACCACGTCGGTGATCACCTCCTCATGGGTGGGTCCGATCACGAAATCCCGGTTGTGGCGGTCTTTCAGGCGCAACAACTCCGGGCCGTATTTCACCCAGCGTCCACTCTCCTCCCACAGCTCGGCGGGCTGTACGGCGGGCATCAACAGCTCGATGGCGCCAGCCCGGTTCATTTCCTCACGGACAATGTTTTCAACTTTGCGAATGCTGCGCAAACCCATGGGCATGTAGGTATAAATGCCACCAGCCAGCCGCTTGATCAGGCCTGCACGCATCATCAGTTGATGACTGACGATTTCTGCGTCGGCGGGGGCCTCTTTGAGTGTGGTGATGAAGTACTGGGTGGCGCGCATGGGCTGCTCTCAATCGGGGTTTACACGAGGGCCCTATTTTACGTTTATCCAGCCAGCCCGCCGTGCCCCCGGTGTACAAACACAGCCGCGTGCTTATAATGAGGTTGAAATGTGATTTGTAACGGGGCGCGTATGCTGGATAAAGAAGGCTACCGTCCCAACGTCGGCATTATTTTGACCAACTCCAAAAAGCAGGTTTTTTGGGGCAAGCGCATTCGCGAACATTCGTGGCAGTTTCCGCAGGGCGGCATCAAACATGGTGAGTCCCCGGAGCAAGCAATGTACCGCGAGCTGCATGAGGAAGTGGGCTTGTTGCCCGAGCATGTGGAGATCATCGGCAGAACCCGAAACTGGTTGCGTTACACCGTTCCTGACCATTGGATACGCAGGGAATGGCGCGGCAGTTACAAAGGCCAGAAACAGATCTGGTTCTTGCTGAAGCTGGTTGGACGGGACAGCGACGTGAGCCTTCGGGCCACCGACCACCCCGAGTTTGATGCCTGGCGTTGGAACGAGTATTGGGTTCCGCTTGAGAATGTGATTGAGTTCAAGCGGGAAGTGTACAAACAGGCCCTGGGTGAATTGGCGAAATTGCTGTTTTCGCGCAATGACCCCAGGAGACAGCCGAAAGGCGACATTTGGGAAGTCAAAAACCGGTCAGTTGAACCCGCCGGTACCGACCCGGGCACCGATCAACAAGGGCCTGTGGCCTGAATCCTTCGGTCTATGAAAAACGCACGTCTTGAAACAAGGCGTGCGTTTTTTGTTGAGGCAAAAATCAAACATTCGTTTGAATTTAGAGAAGGAACTCGGTGTTTACAGTTGTTAATGTCGAAACTCATTGATACATTAGCCAATGTCAAGATAATCACAACGATCCATCCGGAGGAGTTTCCGACATGAAGAAAATCATTCCCGTGCGCCGCGACGTGAAGATCAACCTCAACGAGGCACGCGTCAACGACTGGCATGAAATGGGCCCTCATGTAACCCATTTTTTCAACGCCCTGTCTGTGCTGTTCCCTGCGGGCGAACGCCTGTTCATGGATTCTGTGCGCGCGTACAAGGATCAGGTGAAAGACCCTGACCTGAAGAAGGCCATCACCGCCTTCATTGGCCAGGAAGCGCTTCACAGCCGCGAGCACGAGGAATACAACGAGATGATGGACCGCACTGGCGTGCCCGCGCTGGAACTGGACCGGATGCTGTGGAAACTGCTTGGCGGACTGAAAGGCGTGTTGGGTAACAAAATGGCCCTGGCTGGCACCATTGCGCTGGAACATTACACCGCCATCATGGCCAATGCCGTGCTGTCAGACCCGAACGTGACCGGCACAAAGTCGGATGAAGGGTTCCGCCAGGTGTGGCAGTGGCACGCCTATGAAGAAACCGAGCACAAGGCCGTGGCCTACGACGTGTGGAACGAGGTGATGCCTGACAACGTCTACAACCGCTTCATTCGCCGCTTTGGCATGGTGCTGGCCTCCATTATTTTCTGGCCTGTAGTTGCCTACTTCCACGCCCGTTTGGTGTTTGCAGATGCCAACACCAAAGGCAAGCACCTGAAAGGCTACGGTGCTGTGGCCCGCATTCTGGTGGGCAAAGAGGGTATTTTCCGCAAGGCGCTGGGCGACTTTTTCGACTACTTCCGGGCTGATTTCCACCCCTGGATGCACGACAACAGCGCCTACCTGAACGACATTGACGCTTTTGTCGCCAAGGTTCACCAAACCATGCGTGAACCCAACGAGGCGGTCAAACAGGCGGTTCGCAGCCGCTTGGCCAGCAAGGCCACTGCTGTAGCGGCCTAAGCCTCACAGCCCGGCCTCATCAGAGGCCATTGGGCTGGGGCAAGACACTGGCCAAAGCCTCGATGAAACGTTGAGGGTTCTCGAGGTGGGGGTAATGCCCCAAGCCGGCCAGGCGCACCGTGGGGTGCCCTGGCACCAACTCTTCAAACCGGTCCACCATGTGGCCGCCTGAAATCGGGTCTTCCACCCCATCAATCACGGCCAATGGGCATCGGGCCTGCTGCAGGGCACCTACCCAGCGGCTGCGGTTGTCGCGCCGCTCCTGAATGTAACGAATCAATTGATGAAAACGGCGATGACCGTCGTTCAAGGTCATTTGTGCCCAGGCGTCTTCAATGTCCTTCTCTTGCAGACCCTCGGAACACACATTGCGAAGGCTTTCCCGAAACTTCCGGTAATTGGTGAACCGCGACAGCAAGGGCCCCACCGGGCTGAGCAACAGACGCTGAATCGGCAGGGCACGGTGGGTTTCAGGAAACAGGCCGCCGTTCAGCAACACCAATTGCTCCATGTGAAAACCCAACTGGCCGGCATTGAAACGGGCCAGCAATTCCTGGCCCACAGTGTCGCCCACGTCGTGAGTGATGAGCCTGACCCGGCCAATGTCCAGGTGAACCATCAAGGCTTCGGCGATGTCCGCTTGCTGGGCAATGCTGTACTGCCAACGGGCAGGCTTGTCGGAGCAGCCGTAGCCCAGCATGTCAAAGGCCACAAGCCGAAACTGCTCGGCCAACCGGGGCCACACCGGTTCAAAATCGAGGCTGGAGGTGGGGAACCCATGGATGAGCAACAGCACGGGCTTGCGCAACGCTGAGGGAGCGTCGGCAGCGGAATCGCGATAGAAAATCGAGAAGTCACGCCAGTGAAGGGTTTGTCCACGCTGACGCCAAGTGCTGAGGGTCATCCGTCCTCCTCTGATGCGCGGCACTCGCGCTGGAACCGGAAGCCCCAGCTTAGCCCAACACCACCATGTTGTCGCGATGAATCAGTTCTGGCTCGTCCAGATAACCCAGGATGGACTCAATGGCGCCCGTCGGTTGCCCTGCAATGCTGTTCACCTCAGCGGCAGAATAATTCACAAGCCCCCGCGCCACTTCAATACCTTCTGGGCTGAGGCAGGCCACCACGTCACCGCGCTGAAACTGGCCCTGCGCGCCGGTCACCCCGATGGGCAACAAGCTGCCTTTGCGTGTGCGAAGCGCGTCGGCGGCGCCTGCATCCAGCAGCAAAGCACCCTTCATTTTCAGGTGGTCGGCCATCCACTGCTTGCGTGCGGCCAAGCGGCCCAGCGGGGCCTTGAGGTAGGTGCCCACTGACTCGCCCTTCATCAGCCTGACCAGCACATTGGGCTCGCGGCCACTGGCAATGACGGTGGCCGCACCGCTGCGTGCTGCACGCTTGGCCGCCAGAATTTTGGTGATCATGCCGCCGGTGCCCACGCTGGACCCAGCTCCCCCAGCCATCTTTTCCAGCTCGGGGTTGCCAGCCACATCCTCATGCACAAAGCGCGCGTTGGGGTTCTTGCGGGGGTCGGAATCGAACAGACCCACTTGGTCGGTCAGGATAATCAAGGCATCGGCTTCGACCAGGTTGGTCACCAAAGCGCCCAGAGTGTCGTTGTCCCCGAAGCGAATTTCATCGGTGACCACGGTGTCATTTTCATTGATGATGGGCACCACTTTGTGATGCAACAAGGTGGTCAGCGTGCTTCGGGCATTGAGGTAACGGGCCCGGTCCGCCAGGTCGGCATGCGTCAGCAACACCTGGGCACAGGTGATGCCATGCTGCGCAAACCCCATTTCATAGGCGTGCACCAAACCCATTTGGCCCACGGCTGCGGCCGCCTGCAACTCATTGATTTCTTTGGGACGCTTGGCCCAACCCAGACGCTTCAAGCCCTCGGCGATGGCCCCGGAGGACACCAAAACCACTTCGCAACCCGACTGCGCCATGTCGGCAATTTGCGCAGCCCATGCATTGATCGATTCCATGTGCACGCCTTGACCACCGTTGGTCACCAGCGAACTGCCCACCTTGACGACCAAACGCTTGCCCAGCAAGGCTTGGGCGCCGGTGTTGGCTTGATTCTGCTCGGCCATGCCGCTTATTCCCCTGTGTCGTCCTCGCGGAAACGCACATCCGGCTCGGGCGGATGTTCCGCATTCAATTGCTGCACCAGTTGTTCGTACACCGCCCGCATCAGCAACTGGGTGTTTTCCCCGGTCAAGCTGGAAATGGCATGCACCTGCCCGGCCCAGCCTGTGGCCTCAGTGTAGCGCTTAACGAACTCATCCACCTTTGATTGGCGCTCATCATCGGCGATCATGTCGATTTTGTTCAATACCAACCACCGGGGCTTGGCGTGCAGGTCCTCATCGTATTTTCTCAATTCATTCACAATGGCCACCGCCTCGCGCACAGGGTCCACGGCCTCGTCAAACGGGGCCAGGTCCACCAAGTGCAGCAACACACGCGTGCGGCTCAAGTGTTTGAGAAACTGATGGCCCAAGCCAGCGCCTTCTGCCGCGCCTTCAATCAGGCCGGGCACATCGGCAATCACAAAACTTTGGGCATGGCCCAGGCGCACCACGCCCAGGTTGGGGTGCAGGGTGGTGAACGGGTAGTCCGCAATTTTGGGCCGCGCATTGGACACCGCCGCAATCAGGGTGGACTTGCCCGCATTGGGCATGCCCAGCAGGCCCACATCGGCCAGCACCTTCAGTTCGAGACGCAGGCGGGACTGTTCGCCGTCCTTGCCCTTGGTGAACTGCTTGGGTGCTCGGTTGGTGCTGCTCTTGAAATGGATGTTGCCTAAACCGCCGTCCCCGCCTTGGGCCAAGATGACGCGCTGGCCGTGCTCAGTCAGGTCGGCCACCACCAACCCCGTGTCGTCGTTGATGATGGTAGTACCCACAGGCATTTTCAGAACGATGTCGTCCGCCGCCGCGCCGTAACAATCGGAACCTCGGCCATTTTCGCCGTTCTTGGCCCGATATTGCCGCGAAAAGCGGTAATCGATCAGGGTGTTGAGGTTACGGTCGGCCTCGGCAAAAATGCTGCCGCCACGGCCACCATCGCCACCATCGGGGCCACCTTTGGGAATGAATTTTTCACGACGAAAGCTGCCCGAGCCATTACCGCCCTTGCCTGCAAACACTTCAATCGTGGCTTCGTCGATGAATTTCATGAAAATGCCCAATCCGGAATAAAAATAGCCCTGCAAGGCAGGGCTATTGGAATTTCACTGGCGCACCCGGCAAACGTCAGGCCTGCGGGAGGCGCCAGTCAGTGGGGATCAGCCTTCGCTGGACACCACGCTCACGGTCTTGCGACGCAGCGCGCCCTTGACCGAGAACTGCACCTGACCATCGGTCAGTGCAAACAGGGTGTGGTCTTTGCCCATGCCCACGTTGTCACCGGCGTGGAAACGAGTACCACGCTGGCGAATGATGATGCCGCCGGCGCTGATGGCCTGGCCACCGAACACCTTAACACCCAGTCGTTTGGCTTCCGAATCACGACCGTTGCGCGTAGAGCCGCCGCCTTTCTTACTTGCCATGGTTCATTCTCCCGCAATCAGGCGTTGATGGCCTGGATCTGGATTTGTGTGTAGTTCTGGCGATGGCCTTGACGCTTTTGGTAGTGCTTGCGACGACGCATCTTGAAGATCTTCACTTTGTCGTGACGACCGTGTGCCAAAACAACAGCCTTGACCGAAGCCCCTTGAACCAGTGGAGTACCCACCTTGACGGTGTCGCCGCTACCCACGGCAAGCACTTCGTCCAAAGAGATTTCTTGGCCAATGTCTGCAGGTATCTGTTCTACTTTCAGTTTTTCGCCAGCAGCAACTTTGTATTGCTTGCCACCGGTTTTTATGACCGCGTACATGGTTGACCTCAAAAAGGAATGTGTTCAAACCCCACCCCAAAGACACAAGCGTGCTTTTGAAATGGTTAGCCCGCGATTATTCCACAAAAAACCCTGAACAGTCAAATGCTTGAAGCATTACTGATGCAAAAACAAGGCAGCTTGACGGCGGAGCGCCCCGCCAACAAGGCACACCGGGCAGCATTTCCTGCGCCGCGTCGCACAATTTAACAGTGCGCCTCAGTACAATGGGGGAGTCCATCCGTCCATGAACCGCACCAACCATGTCCACAGCCACACTGAGTGCAAAAACAGTCTTAGCCCCGATTGCCGATGACATGCGCGCCCTGGACGAGGTGATTCGCACCAGTCTTCATTCTGCTGTGCCTCTGATCAACCAGATCAGCGACTACATCATTCAAGCGGGCGGCAAACGCTTAAGGCCCGCCTTGGTGATGCTGACCGCCCGCGCCTTGGGCGCCAACGCCCAGCAGATGCGCCACGCCACCGAACTGGCGGCCATCGTTGAATTCATTCACACGGCCACTCTGCTTCACGACGACGTGGTGGACGAATCGGACATGCGGCGCGGCCGCCTCACGGCCAATGCCCAGTATGGCAACCCTGCCGCAGTGCTGGTGGGCGATTTCCTGTACAGCCGCTCATTTCAGATGATGGTCAAGATTGGCCTGATGCCAGTCATGGATGTGCTGTCCGAAGCCACCAACACCATCGCCGAGGGCGAGGTGCTTCAACTGCTCAACTGCAAAGACCCGGAAGTGACCGAAGAGCGCTACATGCAGGTCATCGACTTCAAAACAGCCAAGCTGTTTGACGCATCCTGTCGCCTGGCGGCCATTGTGACCGGGCAACCGCAAGCGGTCATCGACCAATTGGGGCGTTTTGGTGGCGAACTGGGCGGCGCGTTTCAACTGATCGACGACTGGCTTGATTACGCCGGTGACAGCGGCGAGCTGGGCAAAAACGTGGGGGACGACCTTCGTGAAGGCAAGCCCACCCTGCCACTGATCCACGCCATGCGGCACACCACCGGGCCAGTTCATCACCTGATCCGTCAGGCCATTGAAGAGGGGGGCACCTCGGATGTCACAGACATTTTGCACGCCATTGAACAATCCGGCTCGCTGCATTACACCCGTCAAAAAGCCGTGAGTTTGGCGGAGGCCGCCAAGTCCAGACTGACAGGCCTTGGTGACAGCGTGTTCCGGCAGTCCATGGCCGACCTGTGCGACCTTGCCGTCGCCCGCAACAGCTAACCCCCGAACAGAGTAGTTTTCCGGCCAGGCAAGACATTCACCGCCAAGGCCCGTTACACTGCGCATTACACGGGGCTTGGCGTGTGGCCAGCCCGCATTCCAGAAGGACGTGACGAATGAGCATCAGCAGCGCTGTCGTGAAAAGCTCTGGCTTGGTTCGGGCCCTGTTGGCCCAAGGCCTGATCGACCAGGCCAAACTGGACGAATTGATGGCCGCCGAACCATCGGGCCGCTCAGTGGCTGAATGGATTTGCGGGACGGGTGCTGTCAGCCCTGCACAGGTGGCCCTCGCCACCGCCAGCCACTTTGCTTACCCTCTTTTGGACCTGTCAGCCTGGGACCCAGCCAGCCAACTGGAACTCGACGCTGAGTTGGTTCAGGCCACACGTGGGCTTGAAGCCGTGGTGCTCAACCGCCGTCAGGATTACATTCATGTGGCCGTGGCCGACCCCACCGACCTGAGCACCATTCAGCAGTTGAAATTTCGCACCCAGCTGCAAGTTGAACCCGTGGTGGTGCAGTACGACGCGCTGACCAGCGTACTAAGCCGCCAAGGCAACAGCGACAATATTGAAGATGCCCTGCTGACCGAGGAAGAAGAGCGCAGCGATGCCCCACGGGGTGATGAGCCCGACGTGGATGAGGCGCCCATTGTGCGTTACGTGCACCGCGTGCTGAGCGATGCCCTCAAACGCGGAGCCTCGGACATCCATTTCGAGCCCTATGAGAAAAGTTACCGCGTTCGCTTCAGGATTGACGGTGTGCTTCAGGAAACCTCACAACCTCCACTGACCGCTCGCACCAAGATTGCAGCGCGCATCAAGGTGATGAGCCGCTTGAACACCACTGAAACCCGCCTGCCTCAGGATGGCCGGATTCGCGTCACCTTGGGTGCAGAAGACCGCAAGATTGACTTCCGGGTCAGCACACTGCCCACCGTATTCGGCGAAAAAATCGTGATGCGTTTGCTGGACTCCAGCAAATCGGCACTGCGCCTGGACCAACTGGGCATGGACCCGATACAGACGGCCCACATTGAGGCGGCGCTGGCGCTGCCCCACGGCATGATCCTGGTCACGGGCCCCACGGGCAGCGGCAAAACAGTGTCGTTGTACACGTTCTTGTCGATGCTGAACAAGGAGTCGGTGAACATCAGCACGGTTGAGGACCCGGCGGAAATCAACATGACCGGGGTGAACCAGGTCAACATCAACGAACGCATTGGACTGACCTTTGCCAAGGCCCTGCGCGCACTGCTTCGGCAAGACCCGGACGTGATCATGGTCGGCGAGATTCGCGACCTTGAAACCGCCGACATCTCCATCAAGGCCTCGCAAACGGGTCACAAAGTGTTGTCTACCCTGCACACGAATGACGCCGTGGCCACCATCGTGCGCATGCGCAACATGGGCGTGGAGCCCTACAACATTGCTTCGTCCTTGAACATGGTGATTGCGCAACGCTTGGTCAGGAAGCTGTGCAGTTGCAAAACCCCCCACCCCGACGGCGCCCAAGCCTTGGTGAATGTGGGCTTGCTCGACAAGCTCCCCCAAGAGGAGTGGACCCCCTTTACGGCGGTAGGCTGCGACCAGTGCAATGGCACAGGATATCTGGGTCGCACGGGCATTTATGAAGTGATGCCAGTGAGCGAAGCCATGCAGGAACTGATCATTCGAAATGCCTCCGCGCTGGACATGGAGCGTCAAGCCCGGTCTGAAGGCATTGGCACCATGCGCGATTCCGGTATCAGCAAAATCCGCGCAGGCATCACCACGATTGAGGAAATCCTGGAGGCGACAGAAATGGAATAAACCCTGATGGAGGCTTTCTGCCATGCCCACTGCCACACGCGCCCGAACAGGCAGCACCGAACAGACCTTTGCATGGACAGAAACCACCCGGGACCGCAAACGGAAACCTCGTCAGGGTGAAATCAGGGCCAGGTCCGAGCAGCATGCCATGGCCCAACTGGGGCGCCAGGGCATCCGCAGCGCGCGGGTGCGCAAGGTCCGAAAATCAGGCACCACAGGCATCAAGCAGGTTCAGATCTGCGCGTTTGTTCGGCAATTGGCGGTGATGACCCAATCCGGGGTGCCACTGGCCCAGTCGCTCGGGCTGATTGGTGGCAACCTCACTGGCCGAAGCAAAGCCGGTATTCGGGAACTGGTTCGAACCCTGCGCACCGATGTAGAAAGCGGCATCAAACTGAGCGACGCATTTCGCAAACACCCCAAACACTTCGACAACCTGTTCTGCAACACCCTGGCCGCTGGGGAACATGCCGGCGAACTGGACAGCACCCTGAACCGACTGGCCATTCACCTGGAAAAGGCACAGCGCATCAAACAACGGCTGCGCAAAGCCATGGTGTACCCGGGCATTGTGATTGTGGTGGCCTCGCTGGTGACTGTGGGCATGTTGACCTATGTGCTGCCCTCGTTCCGGTCGGTGTATGCCCAATTCAAAGCCGACATGCCCGCATTGACGACCATGTTGCTCAATTTGTCGGATGTGTTGGTCAACCACGGCCCCTGGGTGGCTGGCGGAGTGATTGCCGGCTTGGTGAGCCTGCACCAGGCCTATAAACGCCTGCCCCGCTTCAAAGACGCCTGCGACCAAGTCATGCTCCGCATCCCCGTGCTCGGCGAGTTGATCCGCACCGCGATGAACGCGCGGTGGACCCGCACCTTTTCCACCCTGTCGGCCTCTGGTGTACCGGTGACCGATGCCTTGGAATCCGTTGCACTGGTCAGCACCATCCGCAGTTTCGAAGTGGCCACACGGGAAGTTCGCCAAGCCGTGGCCAGCGGCAGCACCATTTCTGATGGCATGGAGTTGCAAGGCGTGTTTCCCCAGGACAGCATCCAAATGATCCGGATTGGTGAAGAATCGGGCCGCTTGGACGAGATGATGCAGCGCCTTGCAGACCAGTACGAAGTGAAACTCGACGATCAAGTTGATACACTGTCGACCATCATGGAACCCGCCATCATGTGTGTGATTGGCGGCTTGATCGGCGTGCTCATCATCGGCATGTACCTGCCCATCTTCAACATCGGAGGCATTGTTTGATCCAACCCGCCGAAATGAGCCCTACCCTGTGGCTGACCAGCATGGCGTTGCTGGGCCTGTGCGTGGGCTCATTCCTGAATGTGGTGATCGGCCGGCTGCCCATCATGATGGAACAGGCCTGGGCCCGTGAACTGGCGCAGGCGCAAGGCGAGGAAGACATTCAGCAAACCCGGTTTGACCTGCTGTGGCCCCCGTCACACTGCCCCTCCTGCAAAACCCGTTTGCGCTGGCATGACAACATTCCAGTTCTGTCCTTCCTGTGGCTGAAAGCCCAATGCGGGCACTGCGGCGTGTCCATTTCATGGCGCTACCCCGCCGTGGAATTGCTGACTGCAGGCGGGTTTGCGGCCATCGCATTGCTCTACCCCCAGCAATGGTCCAGCCTGGCATTGATGGGGTTTCTGGCTACGCTGATTGCCTTGGCAGCCATTGATCTGGACACTTTCCTGCTGCCCGACCAAATCACCCTGCCTTTGGTTTGGGCGGGCCTGGCCGCGCAAATGATCTGGCATTGGGTTCCCCTGCATGAGGCAGTCATCGGGGCGATGGCGGGCTATCTGGTGCTGTGGCTGATCTATCACCTGTTCCGTTTGGCCACGGGCAAAGAAGGCATGGGTTACGGTGACTTCAAACTGCTGGCCGCCATTGGCGCGTGGTTGGGGGTCAAAAGCCTGTTCACTGTGGTGCTGCTGGCCTCCGTGTCCGGTGTGCTGTTTGGGCTGGCGTTGCTAACGTTGCGCGGCCAGAGCAAGCGCGATGCGTTTCCGTTTGGGCCTTGTTTGGTGCTGGGCGCACTGGCGTGGATGGCCCAGGTGGATGTGCTGCAATGGCTGATGGTGTAGGCATGCGCAACAAACCGATGATCGTGGGGCTGACCGGGGGCATAGGCTCGGGCAAAACGCTGGTCTCCAACCACTTGGCCAGCTTGGGTGCCGTCGTCATTGACGCCGATGAAGTGGCCCACAGGGTCACTGCGCCCGGGGGCCCGGCGATTGAGTCGATCCGCGCCGCCTTCGGGGCGGACAGCCTGAACGCGGACGGCAGCCTGAACCGGGACGCCATGCGCCAGCGCGTGTTTGACACCCCCTCGGAACGCACACGGCTTGAGGCGATTGTTCACCCGGTGATTCGGCAAACCATGCTTGAAGCGCTGAATGCGGTGCCGCCCACCACCTACGCCGTGCTGGTGGTTCCCTTGTTGATCGAAAAAGGGGGCTGGGCTGAACTCACCGATCGAATTGTGGTGGTTGACTGCCCCGTAGAAACGCAGATTGCCCGGGTGAAAGCCCGCAATGGCTGGCCAGACAGCCAAATTCAAGCGGTGCTGGCCGCCCAAGCCAGCCGGACACAACGCTTGGCCAAAGCCGACCATGTCATCGTGAACGACGGAGAAATCAGTCAAGTTTTGACACAAGTTCAGCAATTGCACGAATTACTGAAAAAAATCAAGCCGAATTGAACTGAACGTTTGCATGAAAACCACGACTGCGCCACAATCACGGTGAAGCAAAGTTTTTGCCCCGCGTGGAGTATTGGTGTCACAAGCGCTTGACGAAACTCAGGAAAGCACCTCGGTTGCCCAGCTGATCAGTTACGAATTTCCGCTCAACGAGCGTGTTCGTACTTTGCTTCGTCTTGAAGATTTGTTCAGTAAATTTGATTTTTTCACGCAACGTGAACACCGGCTGGACCACCACACCGCCCTGCTGACCCTGTTCGAAATCATCGAAGTGGGCTCAAGGGCCGACCTCAAAAGCGACCTGCTTCAAGAATTGGACCGCCAGCGACTGACCTTGTCGCATTACCGTGGCCACCCCAGTGTGGACAGCGAGGCCCTTGAACACACCTTGGGCAACATCGACCGTGTGGCCAGCGATTTGAACCAGTGCAACGGTCGGCTTGGCTACCACCTTCGGGACAATGAATTCCTGATGATCATCCGCAGCCGCTGCTCCATCCCGGGCGGTGTGTGCGAGTTCGATCTGCCGGGCTATCACCGCTGGCAAAGCCGTACGGCTGCAAGCCGCCGGGCCGACATTCACCACTGGTTTGCCCCCATGCGGCCTTTGGCCCAAGCGGTGGCTTTGGTGCTGCAACTGCTGCGTAACAGTGGTGAGGTCAGCTTGGTCACTGCCGAGCAAGGCAACTTCACGCAACAGCTCAGCGGAAAAACTTACCAGTTGCTGCGCATCGACATGCCTGCTGACCTTGAACTGGTGCCTGAATTCAGCGCCAACAAATACATGCTGTGGATACGTTTCAACGTGCCCAACGCCCAAGGCGTCAGCAAAAACAACCCCACAGCCGACGCGGTGCAGTTCCGAATCAGGTTGTGTAACCTGTAAAGCGGCTCAGTATAGCCACCCCATGAGCCCCATGTGCGCGGGCCTGTTCATAGTCTTCCAGCCCCAGGCCGCCGATGGCATACACCGGCAAACGCACGCCCTGCACACTGGCTGAAAACTTGGCCCAACCCATTCCCGGCTGACCCGGGTGCGACGGTGTGGCATTGACCGCCCCCAACACGGCGTACTGAAGCCCCACCCGGTGGGCCAGCAGCAGGCCCGCTTCATCATGAACCGAGGCCCCAATCAAGCGGCCGGTGGGCTTGAACTGCCCCTGAGCCACTTGGTGCAAGTCAGCTTCCGTGAGGTGAATACCCGCAGGGTTCAAGGGCTCGTTCCGTTGCGCCGACATGCGCTCAAGGTCTGCCCAGTTGCTGGAATTGATCAATACCCGGTGGCCGAGGCGTTGGCAGAGGGCTTGCAGGTGTCGGTAAGCGTCCCACAAAGCCGCCCCGCTCAGGCCTTTTTCGCGGAACTGCACCCAAACAGGCTCGGCCACCACGGACAAGGCAGATTCCAGACGGCTTGCACAGGCCTCAAAGCCTTGGCTGTAGCTGCTCAGCGCCATGAAACGGGGCTGGACCAAGGTGGGCAACAAGGGTTCAGTGGCCGGCAGAATGGGAGTGAGGTCGTTGGCATCCAAACTGGCCCAGGTGAAGGCCTGGCCTTCCAGGGCCCGCACCTGCCCACTGAACTGCCACACCCGGTAGAGGTGCAAACGCACCAAAGCGTGCTCGTAATCGTGCTCAATCACAAACCACGGGGCACCCGCCTGAGCAGTGATGTCCAGCTCTTCCTTGAGTTCACGCACCAAGGCTTGCCACACCGTTTCGCCAGGCTCAACCTTGCCACCGGGAAATTCCCAGTACCCGGCGTACGGCTTGCCCTCGGGCCGACAACCCCACAACACCTGCCCGCGGTCGTTGAACACCACCGCGACAGCCACATCCACGCGCTTGCGAACGTCACCCACCGTCGGGCCTCATGTGTCGGATTTCAGGGCTTTTTGGCCAGCCCAGTGCTTGGCAAACTGAAAGGCCAGGCGGCCACTGCGACCACCCCGATCGATGGTCCAGCGCAGGGCAATCAAACGGGCTTCATCGTCCAGCGGGCAAGCAAAATGGTCAAGCCACATGCGCACCGCTTCAAGGTATTCATCTTGTGTGAAGTTGTGGAACGACACCCAGACACCGAAGCGGTCTGACAAGGACACTTTTTCTTCGATGGTTTCAGCAGGCCGAACCTCGCCTTGGTCGTGGGTGGTGGCCAGGTTGTCCTTCATCATTTGAGGCAACAGGTGGCGTCGGTTCGAGGTGGCGTAAATCAGCACATTCGGCGATGTACCGGCCACCGAGCCATCCAACACACTCTTCAAGGCCTTGTAACCGGGCTCCCCTTCCTCGAAGGACAGATCATCACAAAACACGATGAATTTCTCGGGCCGGGCAGCCACCAAGTCCACCACGTCCTGAAGGAACAGCAGGTCCGACTTGTCCACTTCAATCAACCGCAGTCCTTCAGCCTGATAGCGGGTCAACATGGCGCGAACCAAGGACGATTTGCCAGTCCCCCGCGCGCCAGTCAATAGCACATTGTTGGCGGGAAGCCCCCGCACAAACTGGCGGGTGTTGGCATCAACCTTACCCGCCTGCACATCAATGTTGCGCAGGGCGCTCAGGTCAAGCGGGTTGAACGTCTGAACCGGTTCCAGCCTGAGCTGGCCGGCCCGGTGATGCAGGCGAAACGCGCAGGATGCCGACCAATCTTCGGGCGGGCGCATGACGCCCTGCTCCAACGCGTCGGCAATGCGGCGCAGGTGCCCAACAAGCTCGCGCCAGTCTTCCCCTCCCTGCATGGCATGCGCTCCTTAACTGCGGTAATCGGCGTTGATGCTGACGTAATCGTGCGAGAAATCGGTGGTCCATACGGTGGTGGCATGCTGGCCACGCCCCAACTGCACCCGCACTGTGATTTCAGCCTGGTTCATCACGGCTTGCCCTTGCTCTTCCCGGTAATCGGGGTGGCGACCGCCGTCACGGGCCACATGCACATCGCCCAGATAAAGCTGAATGCGGGTTTGGTCAAGGTCGGTGATGCCTGCATACCCCACCGCCGCGAGAATGCGGCCCAAGTTGGGGTCGGATGCGAAAAAGGCAGTTTTCACCAGCGGGGAATGCGCAATGGCGTAGGCCACTTTGGCCGCTTCGTCATCATTGCCAGCGCCTTCCACGGTGACAGTAATGAATTTGGTGGCACCTTCACCATCACGCACAATGGCTTGGGCCAACAAGGTGGCCTGCGCCTTGAGGGACTCGTACAGCACCTTCGCTTCAGGTTCTTGGCCAGTCTGAATGTTGACGGCCTTGGACTGGCCGGTGGCCATGATGATGAAGCTGTCGTTGGTCGACGTGTCGCCATCAATGGTGATGCGATTGAAGGAGGCGTCGGCGATGCTGCGGGTCCATTGGCTCAGCACAGCTTGGCTGATGGCGGCGTCGGTAGCCAGGTAACCCAGCATGGTCGCCATGTTGGGGCGGATCATGCCTGCGCCTTTGGACACACCGGTGATGGTGACTTCACCTTGCCCCAGAGGAATACGAATGCTGCTGGCTTTGGGCACGGTGTCGGTGGTCATGATGGCCGTAGCCGCATCCAGCCAGTCCGCCTGACCAAGGCCTGCGACGGCCTGATCAACCCCATTGAGCAGCCGCTCCATGGGCAGGTTTTCGAGAATAACACCCGTTGAAAACACCAACACCTGCTCGGCGCTCAGGCCCAACAGACTGGCGACTTTGGCTGTCGTGGCCCGCGCATCGGCCAAGCCGCGCTCGCCAGTGCCTGCGTTGGCACACCCGGTGTTGATGACCAAGGCGCGGACACCTTGGGCGGCCGCCAAATGGGCCTGACACACCTGCACCGGGGCCGCACAGAACCGGTTGGTGGTGAACACACCAGCCACACTGGTGCCCTCCGCCAGGCGCATTACCAGCACATCCTTGCGGTTGGGCTTGCGAATGTGGGCCATGGCGTAACCCAGTTCAACACCGGGCACGGGGTGAAGTTGCTGTGCTTGGGGCACCTGGTAATTGACAGGCATGGATGTTGTCTCCGAATCAGTACAGTTTGCCGTGGCAGTGTTTGTATTTTTTGCCGGAACCACAGGGGCAGGGGTCGTTGCGCCCCACCTTGTCGCTCACCCGGCGTGGCGCCTGTTGAGCCATGCCCTCGGCATCGGCGGGTGCGGCCTCTGAGGACTCGTCTGCTGTGCCCTCGGCATCGGGGTGTTGGTACTGCAGGTTGTCCAACTGCGGCGCACGTTCTTCGATGGCGTGTTCGGCTACCTCGGCTTGTTCGGCGCTTTGAATACGAACCGTCAGCAGGTTTTTGCTGACATCGTCGCGAACCCGATTCAGCAAGGCCGCAAACAGCTCAAAGGCTTCGCGTTTGTATTCTTGCTTGGGGTTTTTCTGGGCATAACCGCGCAGGTGAATGCCTTGGCGCAGGTAGTCGAGCGCGGCCAGGTGTTCGCGCCATTGCGCGTCCAGATTCTGCAGCAACAGCGACTTCTCAAACCGCGCGAACGGTTCGCGGCCCACCAAGGCCACTTTCTCGCTGTAGGCCTGGTCGGCCTGGTTCAAAATGCGCTTGAGGAAATCGTCATCGCCGGCCTTGGGGTCGGCTTCCAGCCACTGGCTGACCGGGCAATCCAGGTCGAAATCCGCCTTCAGCGCGGCTTCAAGCCCTTCCAGATCCCATTGTTCTTCAACCGACTCTTCAGGCACAAATGTGCGGAAGGTGCCTTCAATGGCCCCGTGGCGCAGGTTGGTGATGGTGTCCTCGACATCCTGCTCTTCAAGAATTTCGTTGCGCTGGCTGTAAATGATTTTGCGCTGCTCGTTGGACACGTCATCGTATTCCAGCAACTGCTTGCGAATGTCGAAGTTGCGGCCCTCGACCTTGCGCTGCGCCGATTCAATCGAGCGGCTGACAATGCCTGCCTCAATCGCCTCGCCTTCGGGCAACTTCAGACGCTCCATGATGGCGCGCACGCGGTCCCCAGCGAAAATACGCAGCAGGTTGTCTTCCATGGACAGGTAGAAGCGGGAAGAACCCGGGTCGCCCTGACGGCCGGAGCGGCCGCGCAACTGGTTGTCAATACGGCGGCTTTCATGGCGTTCACAGCCGATGATGTGCAAACCGCCAGCGGCCAACACCTGTTCATTGCGGGCTTTCCACTCGGTGCGGGCCTTGTCCAGCGCGGCGGCTTTGGCGGCCTCGTCCAGCGCCGGGTCGGCTTCAATCGCGCTCAGTTCACGCTCAAGGTTGCCACCCAACACGATGTCGGTTCCCCGGCCAGCCATGTTGGTCGCGATGGTGACGGCCTTGGGCCTGCCCGCCTGCGCCACAATTTCCGCCTCGCGCTCATGCTGCTTGGCGTTCAGCACGTTGTGCGGCAAGCCTTCCTTCTGCAGGAAGGAGGCAATCAGTTCGGAGTTCTCGATGGAGGTGGTGCCCACCAACACAGGCTGCCCACGCTCGTAGCAATCCTTGATGTCCACCAGAATCGCGTTGTACTTCTCGCGGGCGCTTTTGTACACCTTGTCCTGTGAGTCCTTGCGCTGCACCGGGCGGTGTGTCGGAATGATCACGGTTTCCAGACCGTAAATGGACTGGAACTCAAAGGCTTCGGTGTCCGCCGTACCGGTCATGCCGGACAGCTTCTTGTACATGCGGAAGTAGTTCTGGAAGGTGATGGAGGCCAGCGTCTGGTTTTCTGGCTGAATGCGCACACCTTCCTTGGCTTCAACAGCCTGATGCAAGCCGTCGGACCAGCGGCGACCAGGCATCAGCCGCCCTGTGAACTCATCCACAATAATGACTTCACCGTTCTGCACCACGTAATGCTGGTCCTTGTGGAACAGGTTGTGCGCCCGCAATGACGCCATCAAGTGATGCATCAGGGAAATGTTGGCCGCGTCGTACAGGCTGGCACCGGGGGCCAACAAGCCCATCTGATTCAGAATGTTCTCGGCGTGTTCGTGCCCGGCTTCGCTCAGGTGAATCTGGTGGCCTTTCTCGTCCACCCAGAAGTCGCCTTCCGGCTCGGGTTCGGTGGGCTTGGGCTCTGCGGTCATGCGCTGCAGAAGGCCAGGCACGGCATTGAGCTTGAGGTACACCTCGGTGTGGTCATCGGCCTGGCCAGAGATGATCAATGGCGTACGGGCCTCGTCAATCAGAATGGAGTCGACTTCGTCCACAATGGCGTAATGCAAGCTGCGCTGCACACGCTCACCCACGCTGTAGACCATGTTGTCGCGCAGGTAGTCAAACCCAAACTCGTTATTGGTGCCGTAGGTGATGTCAGCGGCATAGGCGGCCTGTTTGTCATCGTGCGGCATGCGGGACAGATTGCAACCCACGGTCATGCCCAGAAAGCCATACAGTTTGCCCATCCACGCCGCATCGCGGGAGGCGAGGTAATCGTTCACGGTAATTACGTGTACGCCCTTGCCTTCGAGCGCGTTCAGGTACGCGGGCAAGGTGGCCACAAGGGTTTTGCCCTCGCCAGTGCGCATCTCGGAGATCTTGCCTTGATGCAGGGCCATACCCCCAATCAACTGCACATCAAAGTGCCGCATACCATGCACACGTTTGCCAGCCTCGCGCACCACGGCAAAGGCCTCGGGCAACAGGTCGTCCAGGGTGGCGCCAGCGGCCAGCCGCTCACGAAACTCCTGGGTTTTGCCTCGAAGCTGTTCGTCGGTCAGGGCAGACACGGCGGGCTCAAGGGCATTGATCTGTGCAATGGCTTTTCGATAGGTCTTCAACAACCGGTCATTTCGGCTGCCGAAAATCTTCTTGAGGGTATCAATCATGATGGCGCGGGCTTGTGCCCCCACGGGGGCTATTGAAAGCTGTAAAGGCCGGTCGGGCACTGGGCCTGCCGGCACGGACAAACAGCCTCAGAGTTTAGCACGCGTAACTTATTGAATCGGCTTGGCGGTGCTATCCGGCAAGATGCCTGCCAGCGCGGCAACGGCACCCGGGCTGGGGCGGGGTTGCCCGTGTTTAGCCAGGAAAGCCATGGGGTCTTTGGCCTGCCCTTCAACCCGCACCTCAAAATGCAGGTGGGGGCCTGTCGAACGCCCGGTGTTGCCCACCAAGGCGATGTTTTGCCCGTTGCGCACAATGTCGCCCTTCTTGACCAAGAGGCGGGAAGCATGGGCGTAGCGGGTGACGGTTTTGTTGTCGTGCTCAATTTCCACCATATTGCCGTAAGCCGGGTGGAAACTGGCCTCAATCACCACGCCGGCTGCTGCAGCCAGAATGGGGGTGCCGATTGGGGCAATGAAATCGATGCCCTCGTGCAGGGAGCGGCGACCGGTGATCGGGTCAATGCGGTTGCCAAAATTGCTGACAGCCACCGTATCGGTCAGCGGCAATTCATTGGGGATGCCCTGATTGCGCACCCGGGCCAATTGCATGTCGGTGTCAATGATGCTGAGCACATCAGCCTGCTTGTCGATCTGCTTGGCCAAGTCTTTCATGGTGGCTTTGACTTCCCCGTAACTCAGGGACCGCTCATCGGGCTGGCGCAAACCACCCTGACCCAGCACTTCCACGGTTGCTGCCTTGCTTTCAACGCCACTGGCTTTAAGCAAACGCGCGCTGACGGCATCCAGACGGGCCAACTGAGCCCGCATTTCAGCCAGCCGAATGGCCATGGCATCCAAAGGGCTGGATGATTCAGGAGATTGGCTCAAACGCTCCATTTGGCGTTCGTACATCACATTCTGAACACCGGGAATTTCGTCGCCGTAGTGGGCCACCAGCATCATGCCGCCGAACACGGAGCCCAGAAGCACCAAAATGAAGAATGCCAATGCCAGCCAAAGGTGCAGAGCACTTATACTGACAGTGGCGACGCGGCCAAACGGACCCCGCATCAGAATCAACTGCATGTGTGACCTCCTCAATTCGCGGCCTTACCCTGCACCAAGCAAGACTTGTGCTCACGGACTGTAAAGAGAACCCCCGGTGAAACCCAAGCATTCCCAGTTTTCCCCGATGTCTAGCCTACTGGGCCGCGGCGACACTGCCGGGCTGGTGGCTTTGGCCGAGCAATCAGCCCGGCTGGAGAAAACGTTAAAAAGTTGGCCCGCCCTTCGAGGCGTGACCTTTGCGGTGGGGCCGCTCAAGCAAGACAAGCTCAAGCTGTTTGTGGGCACCCCTTCAGCATTGACCAGGCTGCGCCAATCGCTGCCCAGTTTGCTGGAATTGCTGCAACAACACGGTTGGAATGTTAAACACATTCAACTGCAAGTTCAAACCGGTGCTTCGCTTTCCAAAGCAAACACCCCCAAGGCGAAGCAGGCCTCATTCGGCCCAGCCGCCAGAAAGGCATGGCTTGAACTGGAAAAACAGCTGCCGGAATCACCAGTGCTGGAGGCCACCCGGGCCCTGAACAAGCACCACCGATTCAAATGAACTAACCGCGAGCCCCTGAAACGCAGGCTGAGCGGCCATGATAGTGAAGCCGGGCGGCTTATGCAACCGCCCAGTCGCTTCGAAACACGGTGGGTGTTTCACGAATACTTTCGAAAGTGACTATTTCAAAAGCGGAAGGATCCTTCACCAAAGCCCGGATTAACTGATTGTTAAGGCCGTGGCCGGAGCGAAACGCCTGGTATTCGCCAATGATGGGGTGACCAATCACATACAGGTCACCAATGGCATCCAGAATTTTGTGTTTGACGAATTCATCGTCATAACGCAGGCCATCGGCGTTCAGAATGCGGTATTCGTCCATGACGATGGCGTTGTCCAGGTTCCCGCCTCGGGCTAACCCAATGTTGCGCAGGGTTTCCACGTCCTGTGTGAAACCGAAAGTGCGGGCACGGGCAATGTCTTTGACAAAAGAAGTGCTGGCAAAGTCAATTTCCAGCATTTGCCCGGTCTGATCAATGGCCGGGTGACCGAAATCGATCTCGAACCGCAGCTTGAAGCCGTTGTAGGGTTTGAGGCTGGCGTACTTCAGGCTGGGGCCATCGCCCTCGCGGATTTCAACCGCCTTTTTGACTCGAATGAATTTTTTCAGGGCGGACTGCTCTTCGACACCGGCCTGTTGAATCAGGAAGACGAAGGAAATCGCGCTGCCATCCATGATGGGCACTTCCATGGCATCCAGATCGATGTAGGCATTGTCCACACCCAGCCCGCAGAGGGCCGACATCAAATGCTCGATGGTGGAGACTTTCGCGCCCTCACGCTCCAGCGTGGAGGCCATGCGGGTGTCGCCAATGGCGGAGGCATTGACGGGGAAATCAACGGGCTCAGGCAGGTCCACACGACGGAACACAATGCCCGTGTCAGCCGGCGCTGGCCGCAGGGTCATGGTGACCCGTTTGCCAGAGTGCAGGCCGATGCCGGTGGCACTGAGTACCTGTTTGAGTGTGCGCTGTTTCACGTCGGGTCCTTTTGGAAAACAGGGCAAGTGTACCCAGCCCTGTCTCTAATCCAAAGCAATTTGATGGAATCAATGTTCCAGAATTGCGAAAAACACAACAAGAAGACGTTAACTTACACCAACTTCCGGCATTTCACGCAATTCAGACTTGCGACAGTAGTTTTTCTGCCGCACTGTTCTCAAACGCACCGGGCGGGTCCAGGTTGACCACTTGCACCACGCCATCTTTGACCAGCATTGAATAGCGCTGGGAGCGAACACCCAGGCCACGCGCGGTCAGGTCCAGCTCCATACTCACCTTGCGGGTAAATTCAGCGGAGCCATCGGCCAACATGCGCACTTTTCCATTGGCACCCTGCTCTTTGCCCCAGGCACCCATCACAAACGCATCGTTAACGGATACACACCAGATTTCATCCACCCCACGCTTGGCAAACTCGTCGCGCAGTTGAATGAAGCCCGGCAAGTGCTTGGCTGAACAAGTGGGCGTGTAGGCGCCGGGCAGGGCCAGAATTGCGACGGTTTTACCTGCGGCCTCTTTGGCCACATCAAAGGCATTGGGGCCCAACGCACAACCACCCGTTTCTTCATGGAAGAACTCGTAAACGGTGGCGGCAGGCAGTTTGTCTCCGACTTGAATGCTCATGGTGTACTCCTGAGTAAAACAAATTGGCGCCATTGCTGGCGCCTTGTTGTGGGGAAAGGTTCACACATCTTTAGGGGGCAAGAAGCCCGCAGTCTTCGGCAAAACTGCGAAAACTGCTTCTGGCACCCTTCTGCGCGGATAGGACACGGCCCCGGTTCACATCCCAGGGGCATGCGGGTCCTTTCCCCGTTGAGTCTAAATCAACTCAATCCGCCTGACGACGCAGGAACGCGGGAATGTCAAACTTGTCCATGCCGCTGTTCTGTAGCGCTTCCACGCGAGTGGCTGCACTTTCACGTGGGTTGCGGAACACAGCGGGAATGGACAGGTCTTGCTCGTGGCCACCAACAACATCGTTGGTACCCGTGCGCATCACAGGAACGTATTGCTCGTTGGGCACCAGTTTGGGCTTGGCCACTTTGCGGCCCAGGCCCGTGGCCACCACGGTCACGCGCAATTCGTCGCCCATGCTGTCGTCGTAGGCGGTACCGAAGATCACAGTCGCATCTTCTGCAGCGTAAGCGCGGATGATGTTCATGATTTCTTTGGTTTCTTTCAATTTCAGGCCACGGCTGGCGGTGATGTTCACCAACACACCACGCGCACCGGACAGGTCCACACCTTCCAGCAAGGGCGAAGCAATCGCTTGCTCGGCCGCTTCACGGGCACGGTCAGGGCCATTGGCTGTGGCGGTGCCCATCATGGCTTTGCCGACTTCAGACATGATGGTTTTCACGTCTTCGAAGTCGACGTTCACGTTGCCTTCGACATTGATGATCTCGGCAATACCGGCACACGCGTTGTGCAACACGTCGTCAGCGGCCATGAAGCAATCTTCCTGGGTGGCGTCATCGCCCACCACGTCGAGCAGCTTTTCGTTGAGCACAACGATCAGGCTGTTCACTTTGGAGGTGAGTTGGTCCAACCCTTCTTCGGCCATGCGGTTGCGCTTGGAACCTTCGAACTCAAAAGGCTTGGTGACCACGGCCACGGTCAGGATGCCCAACTCCTGCGCCACTTCGGCCACCACGGGGGCAGCGCCTGTGCCTGTGCCACCGCCCATGCCTGCGGTGATGAACACCATGTGCGCACCACGCAAGGCATCACGGATGCGATCGCGGTCTTCTTCAGCAGCCTGACGGCCCGCCTCTGGTTTGGCGCCTGCGCCCAGGCCAGTGCGGCCCAGTTGGATCAGGGTGTGCGCACCGGTTTTAGCCAGTGCCTGTGCGTCCGTGTTGGCGCAAATGAAATCCACGCCTTGAACGCCCTGGTTAATCATGTGTGCGACTGCGTTGCCACCGGCACCGCCGACACCCACAACCTTGATGACAGTACCCTTGGTCTCTGTCTCGAGTATCTCAAACGACATATTCACTGCCTCCTATCAAAGCGACTTCGCCGAAAATGAAATCAAGTTAAAAATTGCCTAAAAACCATTCCTTCATGCGCTGCATGGTTTGCTTCATGCCACCACCCTGTGAGGCCACTCGGCGGCCCCTGAGGTGCTGTGCGCGTGCTTCCTGCAACAAGCCCATGGCTGTTGCAAATCGGGGTGTGCGGACCATGTCAGCCAGTCCGCCGTTGTATTCGGGCACGCCCACGCGCACCGGTTTCATGAAAATGTCTTCGCCCAGCTCGGCAATGCCTGGCATCAAACTGGTTCCGCCGGTCAGCACGATGCCCGAGGACAACAGCTCTTCGTACCCACTCTCACGCAGCACTTGCTGAACCATCAAAAACAGCTCTTCAATTCGGGGCTCAATGACGGCGGCCAGCGCTTGCTTGGACAGCGTACGGGTGTCCCGCTCGCCAATACCGGGCACATCGATTTTGGCGTGCGGGTCAGCCAGCACCTGCTTGGCCACACCGTGACGCAGCTTGATCTCTTCCGCGTCGGGCGTAGGGGTGCGCAAGGCCATGGCGATGTCGTTGGTGATTTGGTCACCGGCAATCGGAATGACGGCGGTGTGCCGAATGGCGCCACCGGTGAACACGGCGATGTCAGTGGTGCCACCGCCAATGTCGATCAAGGCGACACCCAACTCTTTCTCATCCTCGGTCAGAACGGCCATGCTGGAGGCCAGTGGCTGCAACATCAGGTCTTGCACTTCCAGCCCGCAGCGCCGCACGCACTTGACGATGTTTTGTGCAGCAGACACGGCACCCGTGACAATGTGGACACGGGTTTCAAGGCGCACACCGCTCATGCCCAGGGGCTCGCGCACATCTTCCTGCCCATCAACGATGAACTCTTGAGGCAGCACGTGCAGGATCTGTTGGTCAGTGGGGATATTCACCGCCTTGGCGGTTTCAATCACCCGCGCCACGTCGGCTTGAGTCACTTCACGTTCCTTGATGGCCACCATGCCTGAGGAATTGAAGCTTCGGATGTGGCTTCCGGCAATGCCGGTCAACACCGTGCGAATTTTGCAATCGGCCATCAACTCGGCTTCTTCCAGTGCGGCTTGGATGGATTGCACGGTGGATTCGATGTTGACCACCACGCCCTTCTTCAACCCGCGCGACTCATGCTGCGCCACACCGACCACCTCGAAGCGGCCGTCGGACAGCAACTCCGCCACCATGGCCACCACCTTGGAGGTGCCGATGTCCAGTCCTACAATCAAATCTTTTGGCTCTTTAGTCATGGTGCCCAAACTCTTTCTCAAACCTTGTTAGTTCACTGTCGTGCCGGTGGCCGTTGCTGCGCCATTCAACACCAGTTTCTCGCCCTTGATGGACACACCCCTGGGATAACGCAGGTCGACACTGCTCAACCTGGGCATCACCTCTTTTTGTATTCTTGGCAGAACCTTGACCAAGCGATCCAGCTTGTTTTCAACGCTGAATCCTTCCTGATCACGGCCCAATTCAATTTTCAAACCGCTGTCGGTTTCGATGGCCCAGGCGTACCGGTCTGACAGACGGATACGCGCTGGCCACAGCCCCAAGGCGCGCAGCTTGTCCGACGCAGTGATGTACAGCGTGGATACCAGCAACTCCGAACCAGCCGGGCCTGACAATTGCGCCAGTTCTTTGTCTTCGGCCACCTCGGCCAGGTTGGCCGAGAACACCTCGCCAAAGGTGTTGACGAGCTGGCTTTCCCCCCAGGCCGCCAATGGCTGGTGTTCTTCAATCTGAATGCTCAGGCCGTTCGGCCAGGCCCGCTGAATGGAGGCCTTACGCACCCAGGGCTGCGATTCCACAGCCTTTCGAATATCTTGCAGATTGGCCGAGAAGAAGCTGCCCTTGACCTGCGGCAACACCTGCGAGCGAAAGCCAATCAGGTTGACGCGTTCGACCTGGCCAACCAATTTCACCGTGCGCAATTCAAAAAACGGACGGTTGATGAACCACTGAACAGACGCATAACCCAGCAACACCATCGCCAGGGCAAAAAAGAACCCGGCGATGATGCCCATGAGTTTGTCGTCTTGCCAGATGGCTCCCAGCATCATTGGCTCCTTTGCTGGCCTGTGGCCTTCAAACGGGCACTGGCCGCGATGGTCAAAACCAATTGGTCATATTCGACACCGCTGGCGCGTGCGCTCATGGGCACCAAGGAGTGGTCGGTCATGCCAGGGGAGGTGTTCATTTCCAGCAGCCAAGGCGTCTGGTTGGTGTCCACCAACACATCGGCCCTGCCCCAGCCTGCACAACCCAGCACCTGATACGCCTTCACGCACATGGCCTGCACCTGGCTTTCCAGCTCAGCGGGCAATTCGCTGGGGCAGAAGTAGCGGGTTTCGTTGCCGATGTATTTGTTGTGGTAGTCGTAATTGCCTTCGGGCGCCTGAATGCGAATAACGGGCAAGGCGTGGGCATCTGCCCCCTCACCCATCACAGGCACGGTCAGTTCCATACCCGCAATGAATTTCTCTG
Source organism: Limnobacter sp. (assembly GCF_046297615.1). Lineage (GTDB taxonomy): Bacteria > Pseudomonadota > Gammaproteobacteria > Burkholderiales > Burkholderiaceae_B > Limnobacter. The sequence continues at coordinate 273,624 of NZ_JBKBHM010000005.1, forward strand.
CCAGTACATTAGGGTCGTAGCGGTAAGCCAGGTCAAATGCGGCTTGAAGGTCTGCTTCGGATTTCACCTTGGTCAAACCCAAGGTGGAGCCTTCTTGCGCAGGCTTGACAATCAAGGGCAGGCCCAAGCGGTTCACCACGGCTTTCACATCAAAACCGGGCGTTAAGCGCACATAATCGGGGGTGTTCAGGCCTTCGCTCAGCCACACAGCCTTGGTCAGAATTTTGTCCATGGCCAAGGCAGAGGCGGTCACGCCACTGCCGGTGTACGGAATGTGCAGGCTTTCGAGTACGCCCTGAATGGTACCGTCTTCACCGAATCGGCCATGCAGGGCAATCACCGCGCGGTCATAACCTCCTTGGGCCAATTCAACCACGCTGCGTTCGGCAGGGTCGAAGCCATGAGCATCCACGCCCTGACGCAGCAAGGCGGCCAGCACCATGCTGCCGGATTTCAACGACACTTCACGTTCAGCCGATGGGCCACCAAACAGCACCACCACTTTGCCCAGGCTTTTGGGGTCGATTGTCGCTGTCATGCACCCACCCCTTTGGCACTGTTGACCAAGCGCGCAGGCAAGCCACCAATGGACCCGGCACCCATGGTGATCAGCAAGTCACCCTCACGCAGAACATTCAACACTGTACTTTCCATGTCATCGAGATTTTCTACAAAAATCGGTTCGGTACGGCCTGCCACTCGAACAGCGCGGGCCAGTGAGCGCCCATCGGCGGCCACAATGGGGGCTTCTCCGGCGGCATACACTTCGGAGAGAATCACCAGGTCTGGCGTGCCGAGCACTTTCACAAAATCTTCGAAGCAGTCGCGGGTACGGGTGTATCGATGTGGCTGGAAGGCCAGAACCAAGCGCTTCTCCGGGTAAGCTCCACGCGCGGCGGCCAGTGTAGCTGCCATTTCCACCGGGTGATGACCGTAGTCATCCACCACCATGAATGTGCCTCCGTCCTTGGCAGGCAGTTCGCCGTAATGCTGGAAACGACGCCCAACACCATTGAATTTTTCCAGTGCAGCAACAATGGCTTCGTCAGCCACACCGACTTCTGTGGCCACGGCGATGGCCGCCAGCGCGTTGCGAACGTTGTGCTCGCCGGGCAGGTTCAGAGTGATATCCAACGGGGGATCATCTTCCCGAAGTACGGTGAACTTCATTTGGCCAGCGCAGGCCTGTACATCAATCGCCCTGATCTGCGCTTGGTCAGACAGGCCATAGGTGACCATCGGCTTGGACACAAAGGGCATGATCTCCCGCACGCATGCATCATCCACGCACACGGCGGCGATGCCATAGAAAGGCAGGCGCTGGGTGAATTCAACAAAGGCCTGCTTCAGGCGGGCAAAATCATGGCCATAGGTGTCCATGTGGTCGGCATCAATGTTGGTGATGATGGCGATCACCGGCATCAGGTTCAGGAATGAGGCATCCGATTCATCGGCTTCCACCACCATGAATTCGCCAGTGCCCAGTTTGGCGTTGGCACCGGCCGAGTTCAGACGTCCACCAATCACGAAGGTGGGGTCAAGTTTGCCTTCAGCCAAAATACTGGCCACCAAACTGGTGGTGGTGGTTTTGCCGTGAGTACCTGCAATCGCAATGCCTTGTTTGAGGCGCATCAGCTCGGCCAGCATCACCGCACGTGGCACCACAGGGATGCGACGCGCACGTGCGGCCAGCACCTCGGGGTTGCTGCCACTGACTGCAGTGGAAGTCACCACCGCATCGGCACCTTCGATGTGTTCAGCCGCATGGCCGATCTTCACGTCTATCCCGATGGAGGCCAAGCGATTGGTCACTGCAGAGGCGTTCAGATCAGAACCGCTGACTTTGTAACCGAGGTTGCGCAGTACTTCGGCAATGCCGCTCATGCCGGACCCACCGACCCCTACAAAATGAACATGTTTGACTTTGTGTTTCATGATCGTGCAAGCCGCTCTAAGGTGTTGACCACGTGTGTCGTGGCTTCTGGTTTGGCCAGGGCTTTGGCCTTGACGGCCACCTGGGCACAGGTCTCGCGTGTCAGGCTCTGAAGCCATTTCGCCAAGGCTTGAGCGTTCAATTCGGTTTGCTGCATCAACCAGCCTGCACCTTGCGCCACCAGGAATTGGGCATTGCTGGTTTGATGGTCATCCACTGCGTGGGGAAACGGGACAAACAACGCAGCCACGCCGATGGCCGCCACTTCGGCCACGGTCATGGCCCCGGCGCGGCAGATCACCAAGTCAGCACTGGCCATGGCACTGGCGACATCGTCAATGAAAGCCACCGCCTCGGCATTGACCTGCGCCTGCGCGTAGTTGGCCTGAAGTTGTGGCAGGTTTTGCTCGCCGGATTGGTGAACCACCTGAGGCCGATCGTGGGGTTGCAACAAGGCCAGCGCCTGAGGCACGGTGGCGTTCAAGGCTTGAGCCCCAAGGCTGCCACCCAGCACCAGCAGCTTCAAGGGCCCGCTACGCAGGCTGTAACGCGCTGCTGGGTCGTCCTGGCTGATCACGCTGGCGCGAACAGGGTTCCCCACCCAATCGGCACCTGGCAAAGCCTGGGGAAAAGCCACGAGGTTTTTATCGGCCAGCTTGGACAGCACGCGGTTGGTGAGGCCCGCCACCGAATTTTGCTCGTGCACCACCAAAGGCACATTGAACAGACTGGCCATCATGCCCATGGGGAAGGCCACATAACCGCCCATCCCCAACACAACGTCGGGACGCACACGCCTCAAAATGCCGACGCTGGCCGCAAAGGCTCGCAACAGCTTCATCGGCATCAACATTTGCTGCAACAACCCTTTGCCACGAAAGCCGGCAAACACCAGCGCATGCAGCGGCACGCCGTGCTGGGGTACCAAACGCCCTTCCATGGCAGCCGGGTTGCCTGCCCAGTGAACAGCCCACCCCTGCTTGCGCAGTTGTTCGGCCACACTCAAGCCGGGGAAAATATGGCCACCGGTGCCACCGGCAACGATCAATGCGGTTCGGCTCATCCCACAGCCCCCCCACGCATCATCAAGCGGTTTTCGTAATCCACCCGCAGCACCATGGCCAAGGCCACGCAGTTGACCATGATGGCGGAGCCACCATAACTCATCAGCGGCAAAGTCAGCCCTTTAGTCGGCAGCAGCCCAAGGTTCACACCCATGTTGATGAAGCACTGGACACCAATCCAGATGCCCACACCTTTGGCCATCAATCCATTGAATGTTTTCTCCAAGGCGATGGCTTGCGAACCGATGCGGAAACACCGCAACACAATGAATGCGAACAAGCTGATCACCAACGCCACACCCACAAAACCGAGCTCTTCGCCAATCACCGCCATGATGAAGTCGGTGTGCGCCTCGGGCAGGTAATGCAGCTTCTCTACGCTCCCCCCCAAGCCAACCCCGAAGGTTTCACCGCGCCCGAATGCAATCAGCGAGTGGGACAGTTGGTAGGCTTTGTTCTGGGCATTGTCGCCGCTCCAAGGGTCGAGATATGCCAGCAAGCGGGCCCGACGGTAGTCGTTGAATGCAATCAACAGAATGAAGGCTACAACCAGACTTAACAGGATGGTGAAGAACACCCTGGCATTGATGCCCCCCAAAAACAGAATGGCGAACACCACAGTGACAATCACAATGAAGGCACCCATGTCAGGTTCGAGCAGCAACAACATGCCCACCAAGGTCATGGCGGCGGCCATGGGGCCGAGTACCTTGCTGAGTTTCTGCATGTGGCTTTGTTTGCGCACGGCATAATCGGCGGCATACAAAATGGCGCACACCTTCATCAACTCGGAGGGCTGGATATTGAGCACGTACAAGGACAACCAGCGGCGTGCGCCGTTGACTTCCTTGCCGATGCCCGGAATCAACACCAGCACCAGCAAACCGATGCATGACAGGAACAGCAAGGGGGCCAATTGCTGCCAACTTTTGCTGGGAATCTGAAATGCAAAGAAGGCCAGGCTGAAGGCCACCACCATCGCAAAGGCATGGCGCACCAGGAAATGCGTGGGCGCATAGTTGGTGTATTTGGTGGAATCGGGCAGGGCTACGGTGGCCGAGTACACCATCACCAAGCCCAGAAACAACAAGGCCAGCGTGCACCAAATCAACGCTTGATCCAGCGCTTGAGCGGGGTTGGCCACCAGGCCCGGGTTCCGGTTAAAACCGTACACCGCTGACGCACCCGGCACACCTGCGGGCACCAGGTTTTTCATGGGCATGTCGGGCTTGCCGCGGTTCAACCATTTCTTCAGCATGGTTGCCCCCTGTCAGCGGCCAGTTCACGCACGGTGCTGATGAACACTTCAGCCCGGTGCACGTAGTTGCGGAACATATCGAGGCTGGCACAGGCCGGGCTCAAGAGCACACAATCCCCCGCCTTGGCCAACGTGGCCGACAGGGCAACCGCTTGCTCCAGGCTGTCTGCCAGTTGCACAGGCACACCCGTGGGTTGCAGAGCCTGCGCAATGGCATGCCTGTCTTTCCCGATCAACACAGCGGCTTTGCAGGCTGCAGACACGGCTGCGGCCAATGGCCCGAAATCCTGGCCCTTGCCATCGCCCCCGGCAATCAACACCATGGGACGGCTTAAACCCTGAAGGGCTGCAACGGTTGCACCGACATTGGTGCCTTTGCTGTCATCGAAGTAATCCACACCATCAACTTGCAGCACAAACTCGACACGGTGTGGCTCGCCTTTGTAGGTGCGCAGCCCATGCAACAACTTGGCCATGGGCAACCCCAAACCAAGGCACAGAGACAATGCGGCCAGTGCATTGGCGGCATTGTGCAAGCCGACCACCAGTAGGGCGTCGGTGGGCATCAACAACTTGCTGGCTGTTTCAATGACTTCGTGTTTACCCCGGCGCCCGCCTGAAGCCTCTTGCACAGGGTACGCCTGGCTCAGCCAGAGCATGCCCCCTTCGCGGGACAAGCCCAAGTCTCCGGCGCGCGTGGGTGCATTCAAACCAAACGTGACTCGATTAGCCCCTTCGGGCATGGGGGCTTGGTCAACAATCGGGTCATCCCGATTGACCACACACACCGCACCGGACGTGAATATGCGGAACTTGTCCGCCGCATATTCGGCCATGTCCGCATGCCAGTCCAGGTGATCCTGCGTGATGTTCAACACGGCAGAAGCATCGCAACGCAAACGCGTGGTCCAATGCAACTGAAAACTTGATAACTCAAGCACCCACACCTCGGGTAAGGTGTCGCTGTCCAGCGCGGCGCGCAAGGCGTCGAGTGCGGCAGGGCTAATGTTGCCCGCAGCCAGGGCAGATTTTCCTGCGTGGCCCACAAGGCACTCCACCATTTTTGTGGTGGTTGTTTTCCCGTTGGTGCCCGTGATGCCGACCACCTTGGGCGTATAGCCTTGGGTGTGTTGCAGGTCAACCAACGCATCGGCAAACAAATCAAGTTCAGAATCAACCGGTGTACCTTGGGCTGCAGCCAGTTCGGTCACAGTACGCATCAAGGGATGGTGAGGAGGCAAGCCGGGCGACACCACCACGCGGTCGAACGCCCAATCCACACCATTCAGATCGGTCAGGCAAACCACGGCATCAGACTCTGCCTGCAGCTGCGCAAGCCCCGGGGGCGTGGCCCGTGTATCCACGATGGTCAACCGTGCGCCCTGGCGTAACGCCCAGCGCGCGCAAGCCAGCCCAGACTCTCCGAGCCCGACCAACAGCACCGATTGATTGTTCAATGAATTCACGACATCAGCCTTTGTTCAAATCAACGCAACTTCAGGGTAGACAAACCCGCCAACACCAACATCATGGTGATGATCCAGAAGCGGACCACCACCTGCGTTTCCTTCCAGCCACCCAGTTCGTAGTGGTGGTGCAAGGGAGCCATTCGGAAAACCCGCTTACCGCCGCTGTACTTGAAGTACAGCACCTGAATCATCACCGACAGGGTTTCAGCCACAAACACACCACCCATGATGAACAACACAATTTCCTGGCGAACAATGACGGCGACCGTGCCCAGCGCACCACCCAGCGCCAAGGCACCGACATCACCCATGAACACTTGTGCGGGGTAGGCATTGAACCAAAGAAAGGCCAGGCCAGCCCCTGCAATCGCTGCCAGGAATACGGCCAACTCGCCCGCGCCGGGGATGAACGGCAACAGCAGGTATTTGGAATACACCGCATTACCGGCCACATAAGCAAACACAGCCAGCGCTGATGCCACCAAGACGGTGGGCATGATAGCCAGGCCATCCAAACCATCGGTCAGGTTCACCGCATTGCTGGTGCCCACAATCACGAAGTAGGACAGCGCAATGAAGCCCCACACACCCAGGGGGTAAGAAATGGATTTGAAGAAAGGGACGATCAGGTCAGCGTTGTTGGGCAGACGCATGGAAAAGCCACTGTCCACCCACTCCTTGAACATGGCCAGAACGCCCATTTCATTGGTGGCTGATACGGCAAAAGCCAAATAAAACGCCGCCAGCAAACCCACCACGCTTTGCCAGAAGTATTTCCACTTGGCAGGCAAACCCTTGGGGTTGCGATACACCACCTTGCGGTAGTCGTCGACCCAACCCACCCAGCCGAAGCCGAAGGTCACAATCATGACCACCCACACAAACCGGTTGCTGAGGTCAGCCCACAGCAAGGTGGAAATACCGATGCCAATCAGCACCAGTGCACCACCCATGGTAGGCGTTCCTGCTTTGGCCAAATGGGTTTGGGGGCCATCATCGCGAACGGCTTGGCCAATTTTGTACTGAGTCAACTTGCGGATCACCATCGGGCCAGCCAGCAGGCCTACAGCCAAGGCTGTACCACAGGCCAGCACGGCCCGCAGCGTCAGGTAGTTGAATACTCCGAACGCCCGAATGTCTGCCGCAAGCCATTGTGCAAGCTCAAGCAACATGGTTGGTCTCCCCCGCAGGCTGATACTGCGCCTTGATGGCATTGACGACCCGCTCCATCTTCATGAAGCGAGATCCTTTCACCAGCACTGTCCACTGGCCTTTTTGTAATGTGTTGATCACGGCGTTGTTCAAATCATCAATGTTGTCAAAGTGTTCAGCGCCCGCCCCAAATGCGCTGACGGTGTGGCGTGTGGCCTGGCCCAAGGCATACAGGTTGGCAATGCCTAACTGGCTGGCCACCAGCCCCACTTCCGTGTGGTATTCGTCCGACTGGTCGCCCACCTCACCCATGTCGCCCAGCACCAGCAAGGTGGGCTTGGGCAGCGAAGCCAAGACCTGACTGGCGGCATTCACAGAATCGGGGTTGGCGTTGTAGGCGTCGTTGATCAGGGTGAGGCTTGGGGTTCGCAGCACAATTTCCAATCGCCCCCACACTGGGGTGAATGACTCAAGGCCATTGACCACATCGTGCAGCGTGCACCCACCCGCCAAGGCCGCAGCCGCAGCCCCGGCTGCGTTCTGGTGATTGTGTTCACCCATGAATTTAGGCTTGAAGGTGGCTACACCGCTGGGCGTTACACAGGCCAATTCAGCAGGGTTGTCGCCAGCCACCACCGACACGGCACCACCCTGCCCGAACTCACTCGCCGAGGAACCCCGGTTTTGGGACAACCAGACTTCACGATAGGGGCTGTTGGCCGGAAACACTGCAGTACCCGCAGTGGCCAGCCATTCAAATGCAGACCCGTTTTCGCGCGCCACCGCCTCCACAGTTTTCATGAATTCCTGGTGTTCGCGCTGGGCGTTGGTCAACAACACCACATCGGGTTTGACCAAACTGGCCAAGTACGCAATTTCGCCCTCATGGTTCATGCCCATTTCAACCACCGCGGCGCGGTGTCGGGTATTGAGACGAAGCAGCGTGAGGGGCACGCCAATTTCATTGTTCAGGTTGCCCTGGGTCACCAGCACCGCGTCCTCACCGTGGTGGGCACGGCAAATACTCGCCAGCATTTCTTTGCTGGTTGTCTTGCCATTGCTGCCCACAACGGCCAGCACAGGCAGTTTGAACTGCGCACGCCAGGCCGCAGCAATTGCCCCCAAGGCCTTGGTAGTGTCGGGCACGACGTACTGCGGCACGGCCAAATCGAGTGGGCGGCTGACCACCAACGCGCTGGCACCCGCCTTGACCACATCAGCAGCGAAATCGTGGGCATCAAAACGTTCGCCCTTCAGACACACAAACACCTCACCGGCCTTCACCTGACGGCTATCGGTAGACACACCAGCGTAGGCTTGCTCCGTGTCATCGCGGCCCGTGTCTTGCGTACCCAAGGCTTGCTGAATCAGAGTCGACGTCAAACGCAGTTCAGGCATGGGCCCTCCTGCGAGTCAACAAGTCCTTGGCGATCTCTGCATCACAATGAGCAAGGGTGAGGCTTCCAATCGTCTGGGTTTGCTCATGCCCTTTGCCAGCCAGCAAGACCACGTCATTGGAGTGCGCCGCTTCAAGCACTTGGGCAATGGCAGCGCGACGGTCAACCTCAGTTTGAACATGCCCACGGTCTTGATCCGATATGCCTGCCAAAATGTCGGCGATGATGCTCTCGGGCGCCTCTCCCCTGGGGTTGTCTGAAGTCACCCAAACCGCATCGCTCAGGCTGGCAGCAATCTGCCCCATCTGCGGCCGCTTGCTCCGGTCTCGGTCACCGCCACAACCAAACAGGGTCAACAGGCGCCCACCGGCTTGGGTGGCCAAGGGCTTGAGTGTGTTGATGACGCTGCGCAAGGCCTCGGGGGTGTGTGCATAATCCACCACCACACAAGGCTGATCGTGTACCCATTGCATACGACCCGGCGGTGGCGTGACCACACCCACAGCCCGTTGAATGGCAGCCCAAGCAAACCCGCAACTGTGCAGGACCAAGGCCACCAGCGCCAGATTCTCGGCATTGAACTGCCCGACAATTCGCGCATTCAATGCAACGGTTTCGTCCACCCCCACCAGTTCAAACTGCATGCCTTTGGCGTGAACCTGAAGGTCTCGGATCGCATGTGCATTGACTTGCGGCTCGGCACCGAGGCGATAGACCCTTGCGCCACCCCGAGTAGCCTCGGCGGCAAAGTGCTCACCAAAGGAATCGAGCTGGTTCACCACCGCTGCGGGCAAACCAGGCCAACGCGCCAGAATCAGTTTGGCCTCGCCATACGCCTGCATGGTGTGGTGGTAATCCAGATGGTCCTGCGTCAAGTTGGTGAACGCGGCGCAGCGCAGGGCCACGCGCTCAAGGCGACCTTGGTCAAGCCCAATACTGGACGCCTCAATACACACCCATCGCACACCTTGTCGCCCAAGTTCATGGAGCAGGTGGTGAACACCCACCACATCCGGCGTTGTGAGGCCCGAATGAGGACTCAACGCATCGGGTGCGCCATAGCCCAAAGTACCAATGACCGCCGCCTGTTCGCCCAAAGCATTGAGTGCCTGAGCCAACCAGCGGGTCACGGTCGTTTTTCCATTGGTGCCCGTCACCGCAATCACAGCCGGGCTTTTCTCGTGTGTGGCGTAATAGCGCTGAGCCAGTTCGGCCAGCATGCTGCGCAAGTTCATCACGGGCACCACGTGGGAGCTTTGGTAAGCCCGCTGCGCATCGTGCTCCACCAACACCAGACCGCATCGATTCTCGCGAATCAAATCGTCTGCCAAATTGCGTGGATCAAACCGCTCGCCAGGCACCGCCAACAGCACATCACGCGGCCCACCCAAACGTCGGTGGTCTGTCACCAACGCCGAGCAATCCGCGAAGTGGCCCAAAGCATGCAGCTCGGCCAACACTTCATCCACACTGTGCAGAAAGGCGCTGTTCATAGGCTTTTCCCCGCAGGTCCTTGAACATAGCGTTTCAAGTCCTCGCCCGGCGTTACCGCATCAGGCTGCACGTTCAGACGCGTCAACACACTTTTGGTGACATTTGAGAACACGGGTGCAGCCACCAAACCGCCGTAATACACGCCCGTACTTGGCTCATCCACCATCACAGCAATCACCACACGCGGGTTGGAGACTGGCGCCAAGCCCACGAATGAGGACACGTACTTGTTCACATACCGGCCACCTTCCTGCTTGTGCGCAGTGCCGGTTTTACCCGCAACCCGATACCCCTGAACCTGTGCTTTGGGCGCGGTCCCATCAGGGCCTGCTGCCAGTTCAAGCATGTTCAACATGGATGCGGCCACGTCAGGCTTGATCACCTGCAAACCCTGCGGCACTTCGCCATGCGGGTGTTTCACCAACGACACCGGGACAAACCGGCCTTGGTTGGCGAAAATGGTGTAGGCCTGCGCCAATTGAATCAGTGACACAGAAATGCCGTGCCCATAGGACATGGTGGCCTGCTCAATGGGGCGCCACTTGGCCCATGGCCGCACGCGGCCCGAGGCCGCACCCGGAAATGCATTCGACGGGGCCTGACCAAAACCCACCATGTGGAAGAAGTCCCACATGTCCTTGCGCTCAAGCTCAAGCGCAATCTTGGTGGTGCCCACGTTGCTGGACATCTGAATCACCTCCGACACCGAGATCACGCCATGAGGCTTGGTGTCATTGATGGTCGCGGGGCCGATGGTCAGCTTGCCGTTGCCCGTGTCAATTCGAGTGCCCGGTTTAATCTTGCCTTGATTCAATGACAAAGCCACCGCAAAAGGCTTCAGGGTTGAGCCGGGCTCGAACATGTCGGTGAACACGCGATTGCGCAACTTAGCGCCGTGCAGGTCACCCCGATTGTTGGGGTCGTAGGTCGGAATGTTGGCCATCGCCAACAACTCCCCTGTTTTGGCATCGAGCACCACCGCGGCAGCCGCTTTGGCTTTATGGGTTTCAACCGCGCGGCGCAACTCGGATAACACGATGTATTGCACATCCGCATCCACCGACAGGGTAATGTCCTGGCCGTTGACGGGCGGGCGCAATTCGCGGGTGTCCTCAATCACATTGCCCAAACGGTCACGCAACACACTGCGCTCACCGTTCTCGCCGGTTAAGGTTTGGTCAAAGGCCAGTTCAACACCCTCTTGGCCTTTGTCTTCGATGCTGGTGAAGCCCACCAAATGGGCCATCGCTTCACCTTGTGGGTAATAGCGCTTGCTTTCATTGATAAAGCCCAAGCCCGGAATTTTCAGGGCCTTCACCTTGGCCACTCGGTCTTGGTCAACCTGCCTGTCCAAATACACAAAATGGCGCTTGGCATCGCCACGCACCTGCTTGATCAAGCGGTCGCTTTTCAAGCCGAGGATGTCGGCCAACTGCCGCAGTTTGTCCTCTGGCGCATCATAAATACGACGCCCGTCGTACCAAATCGTCAAGGCGGGGACACTCTGGGCCAGCACCACATTGTTGCGGTCCATCAAGGTGCCACGCACAGCCGGCAGCGGCAGTGTGCGCTCCATGCGCTTGGCGCCCTGCTCTTGCAGGAAGTCATTGGAAATAATCTGAAGATACGCCGCGCGTGCAATCAAGCCCGCAAAGCCAGCAAACAGGCCGAGCAAAACCAAGCGCGACCGCCATGCTGGCAGCCGCGATTCAAGCAACTCAGATCCACCAAATTTAACGGCCCTGGTTTTGCTCAAGGGTGGCCTCCGTCAAATGGCATGAACACCACCGACCCGGTTGCAGGCGGCCCCATTTTCAATTCCTTGCGGGCCACGGCATCCACCCGCTCACCCTTGGCGTAAGCCACCTGCTGCAACTGCAAGCGGGTAAATGCCACCTCCAGTTGGCGCTCAGCCTCCTGCTCGGTACCCAGAGTAATGAACAAGCGCCGCGCATTGTGCTGCAGTTCCACCACCTGCATGGCACAGAAAATCACCAAACCCATCAGCAGCACATTGAACCTACCCATGAGCCACCTCCGCCAGCTTTTCAGCCAGACGCAGCACCGAAGAACGGGCGCGCGGGTTGGCTGCAGACTCCGCAGCATCGGGTTTGACACGGCCCAGCTTGCGCATCAACGGCACCGGCTCTTTCACTGGCAGTTTGCGCAGGCGAATGTCCTGCACAGCCTTGGGGTTGGCCAGCTTTTCAATGAATTGCTTAACCATGCGGTCCTCCAGCGAATGAAAACTGATCACCGCCATGCGGCCACCCACCTTCAAACGCTGGAATGCAGCACTTAAACCCTGTTCGAGCTGCGCAAGCTCCTGGTTGACGTGAATCCGTAAAGCCTGAAAGGTGCGCGTGGCAGGGTCCTGGCCCGGTTCGCGCGTGCGTACTGCCCCTGCCACGATCTGGGCAAGGTCGAGTGTTGTAGAGATCGGCCGCTCTTGGCGGCGAGCAACAATCGCTGTTGCAATCTGAAAAGCAAACCGTTCTTCCCCATAATTCTTGATCACCTCACTGATTTCCCGGACCTGCGCCCGAGCGAGAAATTCGGCCGCTGACTCTCCAGCCTGCGGATCCATGCGCATGTCCAAGGGACCATCTTTTCGAAAACTGAAACCCCGTTCCGCTTGGTCGATCTGCGGGGAAGACACCCCGATGTCCATCAACACGCCATCGACGCGCTCAACCCCCAAGCCATCCAGGGCCTGAGCAAGCTCAGCGAAGGCCGAGTGAACACCGGTGAAACGCGAATCGTGAATCTGACTCATGGCGTTGATCGCCTCGGGATCGCGATCGAGGGCCAACAAACGGCCATCCGGCGCCAAGCGCTCAAGGATGGCGCGGCTGTGCCCACCACGCCCAAAGGTGCAGTCCAGATAGATGCCATGCGGGTTGTGCAACAGCCCTGCAACCGTGGGCTCAAGAAGCACGGGAATGTGGCCATGAGTACTCACTTTCAGAAGCTGAAGTCGTTCAGTGATTCAGGCATGCCCTGGGCAATTGCCTTGTCCTCTTCCACTTTCAACAACGTGGAATCCCAAATCTCGAAATGGCTACCCATGCCGAGCAACATCACATCCTTGTTCAACGACGCGGCCTCACGCAGCTCGGGCGACACCAAAATGCGCCCAGCCGAGTCAATGTCCACATCTGTTGCAAAACCCAGGAAGATCCGCTGCCAAGGACGGGCAGACATGGGCCAGGCCGCGATTTTCTGGCGATGCTCTTCCCACACGGGGCGGGGAAACATCAGCAGGCAGCCGTTGGGGTGTTTCGTCAGCGTCAAGGCCCCTGCGCACTGATCCATCAGCGCGTCACGATGCTTTTGGGGCACATTCATGCGCCCTTTGGCATCCATCGACAGGGAAGAGCTGCCTTGAAACACTCGAAATTAACCCCACAAAAATACACAAAACCCCACGAATCTCCACTTTACGCATTCCCATCGGGCTTGTAAAGGTGAGGTAAGGTAAAAAGTGCTTTAACGCCAATGACTTAGGCGAACATCTTTGCAGAATTAAACAGAAAAGAATCAAGAAAAATAATGCGATAGACCAACAAGTGAAAGTAAGGTCTAAAGACACGGGTACTCAATTAGGGGGGATTGCTTCTGGCCGAACGGCCGGTCGGAAAGAATAAAAGCGCGCCTGTAAGCCGGATTCTGTTGCGCTGACAAGCAGCACTGACAACCATTCCTCTAGGCCTGGAATTGCTCCCAGGCTCAAGCCACCTACCCACGCGCACGGGGAGCACCGTCGAAGCCCGAAGCTTCTGCGCGCCTATTTGGTGTTGCTCCGGGTGGGGTTTGCCGTGCCAACCCTGTCACCAGGGTCGCGGGGGTCTCTTACACCTCCGGTTCGCCCTTGCCTGTGAAGGTTGCCCTTCCATCGGCGGTGTGTTTTCTGTTGCACTGTCCGTCGACTTGGGGCTGCATTGCTGCAGCCTTGCTTCGCCTGGCCGTTAGCCAGCACCCTGCTCACTGGAGTCCGGACTTTCCTCTCCCTTGTTTGCACAGGGCAGCGGCTGTCCGGCGCGCTTCCAAGGCCGAAGTGTAGTGCCATCCCACTGGAAAGCCAACCTTTGGTGCGAACTTTGATCAGCCACTGTTGGCTTGGCGCGAAAAAAGCGCGCGTCGTCGTAAAAGCCGGGGGCCTCGTTCAACGCCCACCAACCCGGTACGCCCAGCACCGGCAACGGAGACAGGCCACGCGCCCGGTCAACCAGCGCGACGCTTTGAACCAGCAGGTCGTCCAACACAGCCCAATCACTGGCCATCGCCCCAAGCTGCCCTCGCGGCACCAGCACAGGCAGCACCTTGGCACACAGGCCCGGGTGGGGCAACACCTGCAGCGCCTCCATCAGTCCGTGGCCCAACAACACCAACGCACAGTCCCGCCCCCAATCCAAGCGGCGCCTCATGAACAACTCCGGCCAATGGTGCTCGGTTAATGCAAGCATCAACGCACTGTCCTCGCACAACAGCACTGCCCCACTTTCGTCCAGCACCGTCAACGCATCTCGCACAGGTGTGCGGCCATTGGCCCCCACCGCATCGGCATGTTGTTGCTGGCTCAAGTGCATGAGGGTCAGGGCTTGCTTGAAACGCGGCAAATGCAGCCAAACCATCCCGTTGTAGGCATCATGCAAGTTATCACGCGTGGGAATTCGGCCTGATGCGCATGACTCCTCAAACGCCAACGCCGACAACGCCTCAGGGGCGGCCACAAAAGTCAGGCTTGCCCCAAGGGCCTCTGGGCTGACTTGCTCACTGAATTGCCCATTCAGCCAAGCGGCCACCTCACCGGGGCCACAGGCCACATCAACCGGTGTGAAACGAAACCCTGCCAGCCAAGGAAAGTCATGCACGCTCAGTCACAGACCATTGCACCGATGACCCTGCCCTCAGGGGCACAATCCCCGAGTCAGTGACAAACGGCAAACGCTCCGGGATGTCCTGTGGGTTACGGGTCAACACCACACGGCCCGAGTTCACCGGCAGCCCATAAAAAGCAGGCCCGTTCAGGCTGGCGAAGGCCTCGAAATGGTTCAATGCACCAGCTGCGTCAAAAGCCTCCGCGTACAGCCCCAAAGCATAGGGCGACGAATAACAACCGGCACACCCACAACTGGCTTCTTTCAGGTGGCGGGCATGCGGTGCACTGTCTGTACCCAGAAAGAACTGAGGCAAACCACTGGTCGCAGCGTCCAACAGAGCCACACGGTGCTCCTCACGCTTCAGCACCGGCAGGCAATACCAGTGCGGCTGTAATCCACCGGAGAACAACGCGTTCCGGTTGTACAACAAGTGCTGGGGGGTAATGGTTGCGGCAAGCAACTGTCGGCCCGATGCATCCACCCCGGCCTGCTCAGTCACAAACTGAGCCGCTTGGCGGGTTGTGATGTGCTCAAACACCACCCGAAGGGCAGGGAACCTCTCCCGCAACGGCACCATCACCTCATCGATAAAACGGGCTTCCCGATCAAACACATCCACATGGGCGTCCGTCACCTCACCGTGCACCAGCAAAGGCAGTCCCAGCGTTTGCATGCGCTCCAGCACCGCGCTGCACTGGCCCAGCAGATCAGACACCCCGGCTTCAGAATTCGTGGTGGCCCCGGCGGGGTACAGCTTCACCGCATGAACCACACCACTGGCCAAGGCCCGATCCACCTCAGTGGGCGACGTAGCCCCCGTCAGGTACAGCACCATCAAGGGTTGAAACTGCCGCAGTATGGCCTGCTCACTGCTGGAATATTGACCACTGGCGCAGGCCTTCTCAATCGAGGCCAAAATACGGTCACGGTACGCCATCGCCAGCAAAGTGGTAGTCACCGGCGGCTTGAGGTTGGGCATCACAATGGCCCGGCGAAAATTCAGCGCTGTGGCTGCAATCACATGGTCCAGGGCATCCCCGTCGCGAAGGTGAACATGCCAGTCGTCTGGCGGCGCAATGTGAAGGGTGTCCATGACCACGGTTCCAAAGTGTCTACGCTAAAGCCGTTATTGTAACTTGGGCAATCCGACGATCAACACTCGCAAATCATTCACATTGGTCATTGTCGGCCCCGTCACCAACAAACGGTCCATCGCCTTGAAATAGTCGTAACTGGTGTGCTGCTCCAGGTGCCATCGGGCTGACAAGCCCCGCGCTGCCGCTTGGGCAAGGTCACCCGGCAAAATTAGGGCCCCCGCATGTCCACCCACCCCATCGATGCCATCCGTGTCTGCAGCCAAGGCCGCGAAAGGCACCCGCTCGTCCAAAGCCCGAAGCTCATGGGCCACCGACAGTAAAAACTCGGAGTTGCGCCCACCCCGGCTTTGTTTCATCTGCGCCTCAGTCAGCGTGACCGAGCACTCTCCACCACTGAGAATTGCCACCGGAACCTCGGGCCAGCCTGCCGCCTTGGCCATTACTTGACGGACCATCGCCGCATGCACCTTCGCCACATCAGCGGCCTCACCTTCGACACCATCGCCCAAGCTCATGACATGAAAGCCCATCGCCGACAAATGCGAGGCGACCGCATCCAACATCAACCCATTGCTGGCCATGGTGTGTGTCTGCACTTTTCTGAACACCAAGGACTTGGCTTTGGGTGTCTCAGGCGCCTGTCCTCTCAACCCCTTTTCCAGATATCGCAACACTGAGTGAGGGGCCTGAACGCCCCACCGGCGAATCACCTGCATGGCATCTTCAAAGGTCGTCTCATCCGGGCAGAAGGGGCCCGATGCAATCACCGCAGGATCGTCTCCGGGCACGTCAGAAATCACCAACTGGAACACGGGCGAACGACAGGCCTGCGCCATTTGACCACCCAGTGTTTGGGTCACATGCTTGCGAACGGTATTGATCTCGTCAATCGGAGCGCCACAGGCCAACAGCGAACGGTTCAACTGCTGCAGGTCCACAAAGGGAATTTCCTTGACAGGCACACTCAACAGACTGGAGCCCCCACCGGAAATCAGCGCAATCACCGGGTCATTGGTCTCCACCGTCGACAACAAAGCGAACATTCGCCGCGCTGCGCGTTGGCCATCCTCATCCGGCACTGGATGCGCCGCCTCAAGCACCTCCACATGGCGTGTTGGGCCACCATGCCCTCGGCGAGTCACTACAACTCCCTTCAGGCGCTCAGAATCACCCGCACACGCTTCCAGCGCTTGAACCATGGATGCGGCCGCCTTCCCGGCCCCCACCACCCACACCTGCTGCCGCTCAGGCGCCTTGGCCTCCAGCCATGGCTTGATCTGCTCTGCCCAGATCGAGGCCATACCCACTGAGGGCTGAGCGGACGACACGCCCACCTCAAAACACGACCTCAACAAGCCCAAAACCACATCCTGCCCCACTGCCATGTCCCCTGCCCTGTAATAATTGTCCTGCTTCCACAGAATCTTCGCACGAATTCACCATGTGTCAACTTTTAGGCATGAACTGCAACACCCCGACGGACATCCAGTTCTCCTTCGAGGGGTTTGCGCGCCGGGGCGGCCTCACCGACGAGCACGCGGATGGCTGGGGCATTGCATTTTTTGAAGATTCTGCCGCCCGTTGCTTCATCGACAACACACCTGCATCAGCCTCCCCTGTGGCCGAGCTGATCCGCAGCTACCCAATCCGCTCCAAACACGTCATCTCCCACATTCGCAAAGCCACCGTGGGTGCGGTGAAGTTGCCCAACTGCCACCCCTTCGTGCGTGAATTGTGGGGGCAAGCCTGGGTGTTTGCGCACAACGGCGACTTGAAGGACTTTCAACCCGAACTGTCAGGCGACTACCTGCCCATCGGCGACACCGACAGCGAGCACGCCTTCTGCCTCATCCTTCAAACGCTGAAGTCAAGCTTCGGCCTGCGGCGGCCGGATAACCGCCCAAGCCTTCAAGACATCGAATCCGTCATTCGCCCCCTGTGTGCACAGATCGCGCAGCACGGCACCTTCAACATGCTCATGTCCAACGGTGAAGCGCTGTTTGCTCACTGCTCCACCCGGCTGGAATACATCGTCCGCGCTTATCCGTTCAAGCAGGCCCACCTCATCGATTGCGATCTGAAGGTGGACTTCGGCCAGGTCACCACCCCAAATGATCGCGTGGCAGTCATCGCCACCACTGCCTTGACCGACGATGAAACCTGGACCCCCTTTGCGCCCGGAAGCCTCCTCGTCTTTCAGGATGGGCAACCGGTGCTCGCCGACGGCACACCGCTGCCAAACAACTGACGCGCCTGCGGCGGCATGCGCCCAACCGCCTTCACCGCCGCGTAAAAACGGGGAAAATCCTGCCCGCAACGCTGGTACAACGCCTTGAATGCGGGAACATAATCGTCATACAACCCAGCCAAAGCCAGCTTGGCATTGTTCAAGTCCTCAGCCATGTAAAAGTCGTAGCCTGGCCACCCACCCCACTGGGTCTTCAGGGTTTCATAGTCGGCTTTCAGACGGGCGTATCGGCCCTGCTTGGCCCGACGCAAGGCCCCTTCATCATCGCCCCCCTGCGCGGCATAGCCTTCATACAACGCCGCCAAGTCCTGTCTCGCGACCGCCAACAATCGGCGAAACGCTTTGCGTCGCTCGTCAAACAGCAGGTAGTCCGCAGCCACGCTGGCTTGTTCCTGCTGTGTCAACCAAGGCTCGATGCCCAACTCCTCCACCGCAGTGGCGAAGCTTTCGTTGAACACCGTGTCGTCTTTGATGTAGACCACCTGATGGGCCAACTCATGAAAAATCAGCCTCGCCAGCTCACCTGCCGGCAATCGGATGAAGGTGTTCAACAACGGGTCAGGCGTGTAGCCCAACGTGGAATAGGCAGGCACCCCAATCACCGCAACATCCTGTCCCTGCGCACGCCAAATTGCAGCGTGCTCGCGCGCCTGTTGCTCCGAAAAAAAACCTCGGTAAGACACACACCCTGTCACCGGGAAACAGGACTTCTCCAACACCAGACTGTCCGGCGATGCCACCACCACATTCCACACCACAAATCGCCGCGCCAAGTCGGTGTATCGCCGGTAACTCAGGTTATCCGGCAGATGCAGGCGCACCGTAGCAAACTCGCGGGCATCCACAGCATGGCGCAACTGCGAAACCAGCCAAGGGGGCGTGGCCTCGTCAGTGATCACCTCGCTCACCGCTCGGGACTTGGCCAACACCTCCCAATGACCTGCCGCGGCCTGCCATGCATATTGCAGGCTCGAACAGCCGACAAGGCAAGTCAGGACAAGTGCCGCCAATCCGATTTTCACGCAGAAATGTTTCATCGCAAAAACCTTATCATCGATGGGCAAACCTTGCCAAACCCGGTTAATACCGCCCCATCGGATTGCACACCACCCAAAAACCTGCGATTCTTAAGCCTCACCTGCCAACAAAAGCCGTACACCGTGAATTCCCAAACTGACCTCCGGTCCCTAGACCCAAGCCAGATCGACCAGTGGATTGCCACGCGTCGAGACATTCATGCAAACCCGGAACTTCGTTTCGAAGAACATCGCACCGCAGAATTGGTCGCCAAGCGGCTGACGGCACTGGGGCTAGAGGTGGAGACCGGCATTGGGCGCACCGGCGTGGTCGGTTTGCTGCGTGGCCGCGCAGAAGGGCAAAACAAACCCCGGATGATCGGCCTGCGTGCTGACATGGACGCACTGCCCATCCTCGAACACAACACCTTTGCCCATGCGTCACGCATACCCGGAAAAATGCACGCCTGCGGGCATGATGGCCATGTAGCCATGCTGCTGGGCGCCGCCCAAGTGTTGGCAGAACAACCAGACTTTCACGGCAGCGTTGCCTTCATATTTCAGCCCGCTGAGGAAGGCGGCGCAGGCGCGCAACGCATGATCGAAGACGGACTCTTTGACCGTTACCCCTGCGATGCAGTGTTTGCCATGCACAACTGGCCCGGCCTGCCTGAAGGTGAATTTGCCGCGCATCTTGGGCCAGTCATGGCCTCCAGCAATGAATTCCACATCGTGATTCACGCCAAAGGGGCCCACGCCGCCATGCCCGACTTGGGCATCGACCCCGTGGTTATCGCAGCCCAACTCATCACCGCGCTGCAAACCGTGGTCAGCCGTACCTGCAAGCCCGTGGAACCCGCCGTACTGTCCGTCACACAACTGAATGCTGGAGAAGCCATCAATGTGATTCCAGACCGTGCAACCCTCAGTGGCACAGTCCGCACCTTCAGTATTGAGACTCTGGACCTCATTGAGCAGCAACTGCGAAGCCTTTCACAAGGGCTCTGCGCCTCCTTCGGCGCCACTGCGGAAGTGCACTTCGAACGCAGCTACCCGCCCACCATCAACACCCCCGAACACGCTCAACTGGCTGCTCAAGCGATAGCGTCGATACCCGGGGTTAAGGCCGTTCATGCCAACCTGCCACCCACCATGGGGGCGGAAGATTTCGCGTATATGCTGATGAAGAAACCGGGGGCCTATCTGTGGATTGGCAACGGTGGAGGGGCCCACCGTTCAGAAGGCCATGGCCTTGGGCCGTGCACACTGCACAACCCCAGCTACGACTTCAACGATCGAGTCCTGCCGATGGGCGTACAGGCTTGGCAAGCCATCGTGCACAAATTCCTGGGCTGACTGCGCAAAACGCGCTAACTGAAGTTATCGCACCTGATACCCCAGCAGGCCCTCATACTCTGCTGACCCTTTGCGCCTACCCATCAATGTGAGTTCACCGGGCTTCGCCGAAAAGCGCAAAGAGTGTTGCCCATTGGCCTCTCGCTTAAACGGCACCCATTGACGCCCTTGCACCGCAAAAAGCTCTTCAAACTGGTTGGATTTCAGCACGAACTCCTGCGTACCGCTGCGAATATGCCGGGATGGTTGAGCCTTGATCACCTGATAATCACCGGGCTGGTGATCGTAGAACTCTACAAACTCCTGCCGCTGCTTGGCCACCTCGAACAATTGCGTGGCCGAAAACCCCTGCGCCGACAAATTCAGCGCGGAGTCAGGAATTCTGTTGAAGAGGGTCGCGTTCATACCGATCGACGCTTGCACACCGGTCTGGTCTTTCGGGTCAAAGTGGCTCAAAGCAGCCTGCACGGGCGGCATCATGAAGTACACATCGGAAGGCTCTTTCACAAACCTCCCTCCATCGACATACCCGGCGCCCCAAGTGGCATCCACCACATGCCAGGCACCATTCAATTTGACCAAGTTCCACGAATGACTTTGGGCCGGCGTGCCCGCTTCACCCACCCGGGCCCAGCCCACCACGGACTTCACCTCAAGCCCGGCCATGCGCATCAGTTGCTCTGTCACGTGCGCATACACTGCACAACTGCCCCGACCGTATCGAATCAACTCATCAATCGAGTGTCGGGACGGGTCCCCGATTCGACGAGCAGCCGACGAGTCATGCCCGACATTTTGTATCACCCATCGATAAATGCGACGCGCACGGTCCACATCACTAGAAGCGCCTTCGGTCAATGTTTGTACCAACTGCACCGCATTGAGCATTGTGGGCCGATTGCCCATGGCCAGTGCATTCGACATCGAAGCAGCCCCCAGTAGGGCGACCGCGCAGAGCACTCCAAAACCGCGTTTGGACAAGCCACTCAAAAGATAGATTGTTTTACGCAACGACCACATTGAACCTTACTCAATGAAAGCAATAAGCGGGAGCAGCACTTGGCCCTTTGTACAGGGCGACAGCAGCAAACGCCTTTGCATGACGATGCGTTGACGGCCATCGACGCCATGGTCCGATGTGAGGAAACCCTGTGCACCTTGAACAGAAACACCTTGAGTGGAAATGATGAACAACCGACGCTGCGGTGAATGCGACAAGCAAGCCCATGGAAAGCAGCTTTCTTAAGTGTTTTGATGACCAATAATTGGAATGGGGATACCGTTGAGCGCGGTTGAGTTGATGGTGTGTGGTGTGGGTTGAATTGTTGTGTGCTTGTAAAGCACAAAGCCCCGCGGATGGCGGGGCTTTGGTTTTTGAATTGGAGAGCCTGACGATGTCCTACTTTCACATGCGAGCTGCACACTATCATCGGCGCTAAGGCGTTTCACGGTCC
>NZ_JBKBHM010000006.1:0-271787 GCF_046297615.1 Limnobacter sp.
CCAAAAACGGCAGCCTGAACTCCACCGACCGTGTGAACCTGAACCGTGAATACACGGAACTGGCCAACGAAGTGGAACGGATTGCCACGGGCACCACCTTCAACGGCAACTCGGTGTTTGCTGCCGCCAACAAGAGCCTGTCCTTCCAGGTGGGCACCGGCAACGCCACCACCGACACCCTGACCCTGAACCTGACTGACACCGGTGCAGCGGGTGGTAACGATTTGCAGAACATTCTGGGCGGCAACACAGCCGGTGCGATTGCCACCAACTTTGGTGACATCACGGCGGTGGCCAACGCGGCCAACGCGCTGACCTCGATTGACGCGGCCTTGGACGACATCACCGGCATCCGTGCGGTGGTGGGTGCGGGCCAAAGCCGCCTGGAGCAGGTGGCGGCCTTTGCCGACCTGTCCAGCGTGAACCTGTCCACAGCCCGTGGCCGTATCATGGACGCGGACTTCGCCAAGGAAACGGCCAACCTGACCCGCTCGCAGATTCTGCAGCAGGCCGGCACCGCGATGCTGGCCCAGGCCAACCAGTTGCCCAACAACGTGCTGAGCCTGTTGAAGTAATTTGAATTGAATTGAATTGAACTGAATTGACCAAGCAGCAGCCGGCCTGATTCCTGTTACCGGTTGTTTTAGAGAGGCGAGTCTTTACTCGCCTCTTTTTTTGTTTGGAAGTTGGTTTTAAGCAATTGAAAACAAATGAAAATCAGCCGATTTTTTTAAAACTCACCCCTCAAGTTAACCCAAACGGGTTCGTTAATTAATCATCGGCGGAACAAAGCTCGCCGAACTGAACAAAGGACAACTCCTTTGATGAACTCAATCAACTCTGTTGGAGTGACATTATGTTAGGCATCAATACCAATACCCCCTCACTGGGCGCACAAATGAACCTCAGCAAGTCTGCTGGTTCCCTCGACACCTCAATTGCACGTCTGTCTTCCGGTCTGCGTGTGAACAGCGCCAAAGACGACGCCGCTGGCCTGGCGATTGCTGAGCGCATGAATGCCCAGATCAAGGGCTTTGATGTGGCTTCCCGCAATGCCAACGATGGCGTTTCTCTGCTTCAAGTGGCTGACGGTGCGCTGAGCAAGATTGGCGACAACATGCAGCGTATGCGTGAACTGGCTGTTCAGGCCAAAAACGGCACTTTGAATGCGACAGACCGCTCGAACCTGAACCGTGAATATCAGGAGCTGGCTTCTGAAGTAGACCGTATCGTGGACGGTACGTCCTTCAACGGCAACGGCGTTTTTGCCGCAGCCAACAAATCCGTTAGCCTGCAAGTGGGGGCTGGTAATGCGACCACTGACACCTTGGCGATCAACCTGACCGACACCGGTGCCGCTGGCGGCAATGATTTGACCACCACATTCGGAACCGCGGGCGCAGCATTCGGTGCTATTGATTCTGTGGCCAACGCCACCACCGCGATCACCAACATTGATTCCAACATCAACACGGTGACCAACCTGCGTGCGACAGTGGGTGCTGGCCTGAGCCGTCTGGAACAGGTGGCCTCTTCTCTGGAAACCAACAGCGCCAACCTGAGCACAGCCCGCGGCCGCATCATGGACGCAGACTTCGCCAAGGAAACTGCGAACCTGACCCGTTCGCAGATTCTGCAACAGGCTGGCACTGCCATGCTGGCCCAGGCCAACCAGTTGCCCAACAACGTGTTGAGCCTGCTGCGCTAAACCGGCTGAACGGGGGCTTGCCCCCGGACGCTGAGCCCCCGAGAACCCCAGACCCCGTGTTTGAGGTGTTTTCGGGGGGTTTTTCATTCTCAGGAATAGGCCGCTAAGTAGTTTGTCTAAGTTGACGGGTTGTTCTAAATCGCTACACTGGCTGCGTTTTCATGAATTCAGCGGAGCAATTGTGCTTAAAACTTACGGCTTCTCGATTGTGTTCTCGGTGGTGTGCACCGGTTTAGCCCTCATGTGGGGTCATCACTCCGGGATGGGGGTTTGGGCCGCCCTGTGGCTGGTAGCAGTGTTGGGCATTCTGGAAATTTCCCTGTCGTTCGACAATGCTGTTGTGAATGCGGCCGTGCTGCGCAACATGACCGAGTTCTGGCAAAAAATGTTTTTGACAGTCGGTATTTTGATTGCCGTGTTTGGTATGCGTTTGGTGTTCCCGATTGTGATTGTGTCTGTGATCACCGGCATGAGCAATATGGATGTGATTCAGATGGCGCTGAACGAGCCCGACCGTTACGGCAAGGTGCTGACAGACGCTTATCCGATGATTGCCACCTTTGGTGGTTCCTTTTTGTTGATGGTGTTTTTGGCCTTCATGTTCGACCCCGAGCGCGAAATTCACTGGCTGGAGCCGATTGAGCGCCGCCTGGCTGCCCTTGGCAAGCTGGAGAGTGTGACTGCACTGATTGCGTTGATTGTGGTGGTCATCACATCGTTGGCGATTGATGAAGCGTTGCAGTTCAAGGTGCTGCTCAGTGGCGTTGCCGGCGTGGCCTTGTTTGTGGCCATCAGCACGCTGGACCAGTTGTTTGAACAGCGCATGGAAGAGATGACTGGAGAATCCGCCAAAAGCGACCTGACCTCGACCGTGGGCAAAATGGGCTTCTCGGCTTTTCTGTACCTTGAGGTGCTGGACGCCAGTTTCTCGTTCGACGGTGTGGTGGGTGCGTTCGCGGTGACTCGTGATGTCGTCATCATCATGCTGGGCCTTGCCATTGGCGCTATTTTCGTGCGTTCCATCACCATTGACTTGGTGCGCCGTGGGGTGTTGCAGGAGTATGTGTACCTTGAACACGGTGCGCATTATGCGATCGGTGTGCTGGCCGGCATCATGTTTGTGGGCACACAGGTTCACATTCCTGAAGTCATCACCGGTTTGATCGGTATCGCCTTCATTCTGGCCGCCTACCTGTCTTCTGTGAAACACCGCAAGGCTGAAGCCGCTGCCTGAACGTACATGGCGTGATTTGCCTCAGGCTCATCCGTTGAGCCTGGGGTTCAGCTCAACCACCACGGTGTTTCCTCGGTCCAGCGCAATATATGGCGCCGGGTCGAGGGGCTGTCCAGCGGCATTTGGCTGGCCAGTGTTCGGGCCAGTTCAACCAAGTTCCGGTCAATGAGTGGGTCGGAGTACCTCAACATGGGCAGACCGGACTGCCGCTTGCCCAGTAACTCTCCCGGCCCGCGAATTTCCAGGTCTTTCTCGGCCAGTACAAAGCCGTCGTCGCTTTCATGCATGGCCTTCAAACGCATTTTTGAGGTCTGTGACAATGGGCTGCCGTACAGCAGCACACAGACACTTTGCAGGCTTCCCCGGCCAACACGGCCACGCAACTGGTGCAGTTGGGCCAAACCAAAACGTTCGGCTTGGTCAATCACCATGAGGCTGGCATTGCTCACGTCCACCCCCACTTCAATCACGGTGGTGGACACCAAAAGGTCCACTTCGCCCGATGCAAAAGCAGCCATGGTGGCCTGTTTGTGGGCATTGTCCTGCCGGCCATGCAACAGGGCGATTCTGCGCTGTGGCATGAGGCTTTTGAGATGCTCGAAGGTGGCCTCGGCCGCTTGCAGGTCCAGCGTTTCGCTGTCTTCAATAAGCGGGCACACCCAATACACCTGTTGCCCCTTGTCGATTTCCAGTTCAATGGCTTGAACCAGTTGATCCCGCTTTTGTTGGGAGAGCAGTTTGGTCACAATCGGTTGCCTGCCCGGTGGCTTTTCATCGAGGTTGGACACGGCAAGGTCGGCCAGATAGGTTTGCGCCAGCGTTCGCGGGATAGGCGTTGCACTCATCATGAGTTGGTGGGCCAGCAGGCCTTCTCCTGCTTTGGCAATCAGGCTTAGTCGTTGAGCAACGCCAAACCGGTGTTGCTCATCCACCACCACCAAAGCCAGCGATTTAAAAGCGACGTGGTCTTGCACCAAAGCGTGGGTGCCGATGACTACATCAAGTTCGCCAGTGGTCAACTGCTCCAACACTGTCCGCTTGTCTTTGCGTTTCAAGGCGCCTTGCAACAGGCCGCAGCGCACCCCAACCTGTTCAAACAGGGGTTTGAGTTTGTGGTGGTGTTGCGCGGCCAGCACTTCCGTGGGGGCGAGTATGGCGGCTTGGTGGCCTTGCTCTACCACGCGCAGGCAACTGAGCGCCGCCACCAAGGTTTTGCCACTGCCCACATCCCCTTGCAGCAGGCGTTGCATGGGGTGGGCTTGAATCAGGTCTTGTGCAATTTCTGCGCATGCGCGCTTTTGCGCACCTGTGAGTTCAAAGGGTAGCCCTTCCATGAAGGGGGTCACCAATTGGCGAAGTGGGGCGCCTGTCATCGGCAAGGCCCGTTCTTGGCGGCGGTGTTCACGGTATTGGCGCAATTGCAGTTGCTGGGCCAACAGTTCATCGACTTTCACCCGTAGCCATGCAGGGTGGGTACGCCCATTCAGCGCTGGAAGGTCGCTGGTGGCGGCCTGCCCATGCAAGGTGTTGATGACCTCAGCCCAAGGCAAGAGGCGGTGTCGGGTGCGCAGGGCCTGGGGCAGGGTGTCGTCTTGGCAGGCGGCAGGAAGCCGTTTCATCCAGCGCCGCCAGTCGGCTTGTTTCACTGCGCCTGTGCTTGGATACACCGGAGACAGGGGGCCTTCAGGGTTGGAGGCCGCGGTCGGGTCTGCGCTCGTTTCCGCAGGGCTGCTCCATTCTTGGGGCGGCAACACCCGCACCTGGGGGTGCACCATTTCCAGCGTGCCGTAACCTTGGCGCACCTGGCCACTGATGTGCAGCCTGGTGCCTTCGCTGAGTTTGTCCTGCAAGCCCGGGTAAAAATGCAACCAGCGCAGCAGCAGTTGGGTGGAGCCGTCTTCCACCCACACCCGCAGTTGCTTGCGGGGGCGGTACTGAACGTCCTGCCCAACAACGGTGGCTTGCAGGTTCGCTTTCTGTCCCGGCGTCAGCGCGTCCATGGCGGTGATGGACGCCAGGTCTTCAAACCGAAGTGGAAAATGCAGCGCAAGCCCCATCCAGTGTTTTGCGGGCAACAGGTCGCCCACCGCCTCAACAATGGTGTCGGGCAGCGGGTGAAGTTCCGGAAACTCTGGGGGGTGTTGCTGGCTCAATGTGCAGGCTCAAGGTGCCTCACAGGGCCAGGATGGCTTCCACTTCAAAGCGGGCGCCTTTGGGCAGGCTGGCCACTCCGACTGTGGAGCGGGCCGGAAATGGGGCGGACACATATTCCTGCATGATGGCGTTGACCTGTGCGAATTCGCTCAGGTCGGTCAGAAACAGGGTGAATTTGACCACGTTGGCCAGGCTGCCACCTGCGGCTTCGGCCACAGCTTTGAGGTTGGAGAAAGCCTGACGGGCTTGTTCTTGGGTGGTTTCACCCACCAGTTCACCCGTGGCAGGCACCAAGCCGATTTGCCCGGAGGTGAACACAAAGTTGCCCAAGCGAATGGCTTGGCTGTAAGGGCCGATTGCGGCAGGGGCGTTGGGGGTGGAAACAACAGTGGCGTTACTCATGGTGGGTCCGTGAATGTGAATGATGTTCAATCGGCGAGGGCTGGCGCCCAATCTGCTGGATGATACCGCCCGTCGCACCGCGTCGGGGCGTTGTGCCTGGCGTTTTTTGAACGCAATGTTGGGCTTGCGCGTGAGGGGTTGGCTTGCAATAATCAGTGCACCGTTTTTAATAGGTAATCACAATGACCCTGACGGAACTCAAATACATTGTTGCGCTGGCCCGTGAGAAGCATTTCGGACGCGCAGCCGAGGCCTGTTTTGTGAGTCAGCCCACCCTGTCGGTGGCCATCAAGAAGCTGGAAGAAGAACTGAATGTGTCTTTGTTCGAGCGGGGTTCCAGCGAGGTGTCCTTGACCCCTGTGGGTGAACGCATTGTGGTTCAGGCCCAGCGCGTGCTGGAAGAGGCCGCATCGATCAAATCCATCGCCCAACAAGGCATGAACCCCTTGACCGGGCCGTTGCGAGTGGGCGTGATTTACACCATCGGGCCCTACCTGTTGCCGGGCTTGGTGACCCGGATGATTGAGTCCTACCCGGACATGCCTTTGTTGCTTCAAGAGAATTTCACGGTGCGCCTGCTGGAACTGCTCAAGCAGGGCGAGCTGGACGTGGCGGTGCTGGCACTGCCCATCAATGAGTCTGGTTTTTCCATCGAACCCCTGTATGACGAGCCCTTTGTGGTTGCGGTGCCCAAAACCCACCCTTGGGCAGCGAGAAAGCGCATACACCCTGATGAATTGAAGCTGGAGAACATGTTGTTGCTGGGGGCTGGTCACTGTTTCAGGGACCAAGTCTTGGGAGTTTGCCCGGAGCTGTCGCGGTTTTCCCAATCGTCGGAAGGTATACAACGCACGTTTGAAGGCAGTTCGCTGGAAACCATTCGGCACATGGTTGCGTCGGGCATTGGCATCACCGTGCTGCCATCCAGTTCAGTGCCTGACCCTGTTCCGGAGTCGTCTTTGTTGACTTACATCCCGCTGGATGAGGGCGACACCAAACGCTCGGTGGCGCTGGTTTGGCGCAAAAGCTTCGGGCGGCGCGAGGCGGTGGACGCGTTGAAAGCCAGCATTCTGAAGTGCAGGCTCAATGGCGTAGAATTCGTGTCGTCCCCAACCCCGCCAAGGGCCTGAGCCCGCCAATATGATTGCCCTGAACCGTGCCCGCCTGCGGGAATATGTGCTGCTGACCCGGCTGAACAAGCCCATTGGTATTTTGCTGCTGCTTTGGCCCACCCTGTGGGGTTTGTGGATGGCAGCAGGTGGGTTGCCCCCGGTGCCTGTGCTGCTGGTGTTTGTGGCTGGGGTGGTGCTGATGCGTTCAGCGGGCTGTGCCATCAACGACTATGCAGACCGCGATTTTGACCGCCATGTGGAGCGCACCCGCGACAGGCCATTGACGGCTGGGCGAATTGCACCGCGTGAAGCCGTGGCGGTGGCTGCTGTGCTGGCGTTGGTCGCCCTGTTAATTACTTTGCCCTTGGGTTGGGCAGTGATCGCGATGAGTGTGCCTGCTGCGGTGTTGGCGGGCTCTTACCCATTCACCAAGCGGTTTTTCCCCATGCCCCAGGCATATTTGGGCTTGGCGTTTGGCTTTGGTATTCCCATGGCGCATGTGGCTGTGTTGGGGCACGTGCCTGTGCAGGCTTGGTTGTTGTTTGCTGCCAATGTGTTTTGGACGGTTGCGTACGACACGGAATACGCTTTGGTGGACAAGCCGGACGATGTGAAGTTGGGCATACGCACCTCGGCCATTACCTTGGGGCGTTTTGATGTCGCCGGCATCATGGCCTGTTATGCCCTCAGTCTGGGTTTGTGGGCGTGGCTGGCGGCGTTACAGGGTTGGCAATGGCCGTTTTGGGTGGCGCTGGCTGTGGCTGCTGGCCTTGCGGTGTACCACTACACCCTGATTCGTGAGCGTGACCGCGCCAAATGTTTCAAGGCGTTCCTGCACAACAATTGGGTGGGGGCCGTGTTGTTCGCAGGCTTGGTGTTGGGCCAAGCCGCTTGAGGACTTGCTTGGCCTAAGGCTTAGCTGCCGTTTTGAAGTTCGATGGCCCTGGCCATCGCCGCCTGCGCACCTTGCACAATACCGGGCCCTACTTGCGCTGCGCGCATGGCCTCCAAGCCTGCGAAGGTGGTGCCGCCTTTGGAGGTGACACGCTCGCGCAGGGTGGACAGTGCTTCAGTGCTTTGACTGGCCAATGTGGCCGAACCCAAGAGGGTTTGGCGCACCAGAAGGTCGGCCGAAGCGTCGTCAAAGCCCAAGTCGCGCGCAGCCTGCGCCAGTGCTTCCATCCAATAAAACACGTACCCCGGGCCACTGCCGGAGATGGCTGTGATGGCGTTGATCTGGTCTTCCTGATTCAGCACCAGCACCTGTCCGCAGGTTTCAAACAGGCGGACGGCCGAACTGCGGTCCGCGGTGGAGCAGTTGTCTGTCAGGTACAGGCCACTGAGGCCCTGACCAACCAAGGCTGGAGTGTTGGGCATGCACCGCACCACTCGGGCATCGGGCTGTCCGCTCCACTGGCGAATTTGATCCACGGAAACGCCCGCGGCAATGCTGATCACCAAGCGGCCTTCAAGCTCGCCACCATGCGTGTTCAGCACGTCCTTCATCAATTGTGGTTTTACGGCAAGTACCACAGCGTCTGCATCAAAGTCATCAGGCCACAACTCGCTGCACTGGATGCCCAGGTTTTGCATATTGGTTTGGGCTTGAGCGCTGGGGTCAATGGCCCGGCAATCGGCTGCGTCCACGCCTGATTTGAGCAGGCCGCCCAGGATGGCGTAGGCCATATTGCCTGCGCCCAGAAAGAGGATTCGATTCATGGTGAGAGAGGTCCGGTCGAGGTCAAGGGCAACAATCAGCCGCGGCTGCCAAACAGGGCCGTGCCAACCCGCACACAGGTTGACCCGCAGGCGATGGCCAGTTCAAGGTCCGAGGACATGCCCATGGAGAGTGTGTCTACGGGTAAGCCGATCTGGTTCAGTTGTTGGTGCAGGGTGGCGCAGGTTTGAAATTCGGATTTCAACTGTGCCTCATTGTCGGTGGGGGCTGGAATGGTCATCAGCCCACGCAGGTTCAGTCGGGGCAGGTGCGCGATGGCCTGGCAAAGAGCGACCACTTCATTCGGAGCTACCCCGGACTTGCTCGCTTCGCCGGAGGTGTTCACCTGCACCAGTACATTCAGCGGGGGCAGGTGGGGCGGGCGTTGCTCGGAAAGGCGTTGCGCAATCTTCAACCGGTCAACACTGTGTACCCAGGCGAAGTGCTCGGCAATGGGGCGGGTTTTGTTGCTTTGAATGGGGCCAATGAAATGCCACTCCAGTGGGGGTTGGCCGTCAATCCCGTCCAGCCGGGTGATTTTGTCCAGCGCCTCTTGCAGGTAGTTTTCACCAAAGGCCTGTTGACCGGCCTTGGCCAAGTCCAACACGCGCTCCGCAGGGAACGTTTTGCTGACCGCCAAGAGGCGGACGTCCTGCAGCGGTCGGCCAGCCTGAAGGCAGGCCTGCTCAATGCGCTGCTGAACGGCTAGAAGCGATTGCGTGGCACTCATGTCGCGAAAATTCCATACACACCGGAGCATTGTCTCATGACCCTGACTGAATTGCTGAGCTGGACCGTGGAGCAACGGGGGTCCGATTTGCATTTGTCCGCAGACATGCCGCCGATGGTGCGTGTCGATGGCGATGTGAGGCGGCTGAGCGACGCGGTGCTGAATGCGCGTGAGGTGATGAACCTCGTCACCAGCGCGATGAATGAGGGCCAGCAAGCCCAATGGAAAGAGCAACTGGAGTTGGACTTCAGTTGGGAGATTTCGGGCCTGTCGCGTTTCCGGGTGAACGCTTTTCTTCAGGCACGTGGCCCTTCGGCTGCCTTTCGTGTGGTGCCCAACCGGGTTCGTACCCTGGATGAGCTGGAGGCCCCGGCAGTGTTCAAAACCATTGCCCGTGAACCCAACGGCATTGTGTTGGTGACAGGGCCAACAGGTTCCGGTAAAAGCACGACGCTGGCGGCCATGGTGCACGAGGTCAACACTCACCAGAAGGGTCACATTCTGACCATTGAAGACCCCATTGAATTTGTGCACCAGCCGATGAATTGCATCGTCAACCAACGGGAGCTGGGCGAGCACACCCACACCTTCGGCGCAGCCTTGCGCGCGGCATTGCGTGAAGACCCGTATGTTATTCGGGGGGGTTAAATGCGAGACCTGTAAACCATCAGCGTGGCCTTGCCCGCGGCTTAGACGGGTCATTTGGTTTTTGCCACTTTGCACACCTCATCGGCCCAAAAAACACTCGACCGTATCGTCGATGCCTTTCCGTCGGGTGACAAAGGCATGGTCAGGGCGATGTTGTCAGAATCGCTTCGGGCCGTGATCTGCCAAACCTTGCTCAAACGTCAGGGTGGGGGGCGTGTGGCCGCGCATGAAATCATGTTGGCCACGCCGCCAATCCGCAACCTGATCCGTGAGGGCAAGGTGGCCCAGATGGTGTCCGCGATCCAGACTGGTGCACAACACGGCATGCAGACCATGGAACAGTCTGTGCAACGTCTGTTGGTGACCGGCAAAATTTCCCGTGAAACCGCAATGAGCATCATGTCCAAGGTGAACGCATCATGATATTCGGACGACTGGTGGATCAACCCACCCAAGAAAACAGTACACTCAAACCCATTCAAACCTTGCAGGGCCAACCCCCATCGTTGGCCGGGCAACACAACAATGGGAGAACCACATGGCTGCGGGCGTGTATGAATTTTCTACAAAAACACTGGACGGTCAACCACTTGCACTGAGCGACTTTCAAGGCAAGGTGCTGTTGATTGTGAACACCGCCAGCAAATGTGGCTTTACGCCCCAGTACGCTGGCCTGCAGGCCTTGCACGATGAGCTGGCTGAGGAAGGCTTGGTGATCATCGGTTTTCCCTGTAACCAATTTGGCTCACAGGAGCCCGGTGCCGAGCCTGAAATTGGTGCGTTCTGCCAGCGCAACTACGGTGTCAGCTTTTTGATGTCCGAGAAAGTGGATGTCAATGGCGCCAACGCCCACCCCTTGTATCAATACCTGACCAAAGAGGCCAAGGGTATTTTGGGCACCTCAGGCATCAAGTGGAACTTCACCAAGTTCCTGATCCGGAAAAACGGTGAGGTGTTCGACCGTTACGCGCCCACCACCACACCGGCCGCCCTGAAGGCCAACATTCAAAAACTGCTGGCTGAGTAAGAAGCCTTTTCAGGCGGGGTCGGTGGATTCCGCCCGAGGTCGGTAAACCCCACGCGTCAGTGGAATCTCGAACAAGCGACATTCAATGGTGCCGTTGTACAACGGCGCCTTGCGCTTGGGGCTTAGACCCAGGCTGTGTTTGATGTCCAAATCACCTGAGAACAAGAAGGCTGTCCAGCCGGCGTAGTGGTGCTTGAGCAAATCGCCATAGGCCTTGAACAAGCGGGTGTAAGCCTCGTCCTCAGGCACATCAGCGCCCTTGGCCCGTACCCGCTCGCCGTAGGGCGGGTTGCTCAGCACAATGCCAGTTGGTGCAGGGGGCATGACCGTCAGCGCATCGCGTTGATGGAACTGAACCAATCCGGCATCGATCAATTCCCCAAACCCGGCGCGTTGACAGTTTTCTACGGCCATAGTCACCAGCAGTTCGGTGATGTCGCTGGCGTGCCATTGAAAGTGCTTTTTGCCCAGCGCTTCATCCAGCCCTTGGTTGAAGCGCTTGTTGGCGTCGTCCTGCATTTCATCGCCCAGCGCCGGGTCGTACACCTTCAGGTTTTCAAATGCAAAACGGCGTTCAAGGCCAGGGGCGCGGTTGCACAAAGCCGACAGGGCTTCGATGACCACGGTGCCACTGCCACAGAACGGGTCGAGGTAATGCACGGGTGTTTCCTGCAGCAACGCCTGATGGGCCACACCTTGGCTGGCAATGGCCCACAGCCCGGCGGCGAGGTTTTCTTTCAAGGGCGCTTGCCCATGCTCCAGCCGCCAGCCACGTTTGAACAGGTTTTCCCCGGCCAAGTCCACATACAACACCACTTCATTGGGGCTGATGGCCCCAAAGACGCGCACATCAGGTTTGTCCACGCTCACATTGGGGCGTTCATCAAACCGTTCGATGAAATGGTCGCAGATGGCGTCTTTGAGCCGCAGTTGGGTAAAGCGCAGGCTGTTGACGTCCGCCCCGAGGTTGTTCAAATCAACCCGGAACGTGTGACTGAGCTTGAACCAGTTGTGCCAGTCCACTTGCTTGGCCAGCGCATAGAATTCGTCATCGCTGTTGCAAGGGGACTTCAACACCTGAAGACCGATACGGCCTGCCAAACGGCTCCAGTAGGTCATCCGGATGGCTTGGCGCCAACTGGCTTTGAAATGCAGGCCACCGGGGACGGCCTTGCATTCGGAGGCCCCCATGGTTTGCAATTCCCGGGACAAAGCCTCCTCAAGCCCGCGAGGGCAACTGGCAAAGCAGGTGAATGTGCTTTGTTTGGTGCTGTTGGCCACCGGCTTGACGGGCAGCACTGGGCTGGGCCGGTTGGCGGGTGGGGGTGAGGCAGGTCGTCTTGGGAAATTGGGTTTGGGCATGCTTCAGAAGGGTTTGACGACAACAAGAATGATTGCGATGGCCATCATCACCACCGGGAATTCATTGAACCATCGGTAGAAGGTGTGGGTTTTGGTGTTCTGGCCAGCTTCGAATTTGCGCAGCAGACGCCCGCAACCATGGTGATAGCCCACAATCAACAGCACCACCAGAATTTTGGCGTGCAGCCAGCCACTTTGGCCACCAATGCCGATTTTGTACACACCCACCAAGGCAAACCCCAGCAACATGGCTGGAATGGCCAGCAGGGTCATGAAACGGTAGAGCTTGCGTGCCATGGTGAGCAAGCGGGCGGTGGCCGCAGGTTCCGTTTCCATGGCCAGGTTCACGAAAATGCGGGGCAGGTAAAACAGGCCTGCGAACCAACTGGCCACAAACAAGATGTGAAAGGACTTCACCCACAAATAGCCGTCCATGGCGTACTCCTGAAAATGTGACGGGTTATTGACGAATTTCGCCGTGACCGAACACCACCCATTTCTGGCTGGTCAACCCCTCAAGCCCCACGGGGCCACGGGCGTGGATTTTGTCGGTTGAAATACCAATTTCCGCACCCAGACCGTATTCAAAACCGTCTGCGAAACGGGTCGAGGCATTGATCATGACTGACGCAGAATCAACCTCGCGAATGAAGCGCATCGCATGTTGATGGTTGCCAGTCAGAATGCTGTCGGTGTGGTGCGAACCGTACCGGTTGATGTGCTCGATGGCTTGGTCAAGGCTGTCCACAATTTTGATGGACAGGATGGGGGCGAGGTATTCAGTGCCCCAGTCTTCCTCGGTGGCGGGCACGGCTTTGGGCAGCAGCGCCAAGGTGCGTCCGCAGCCACGCAATTCAACACCCTTGGCCGTGTAGATGGCAGCCAGCGCGCTGAGCACTGGCTTGGCCACATGCTGATGCACCAGCAGCGTTTCCATGGTGTTGCAGGTGCCGTAGCGGTGGGTTTTGGCGTTGTCGGCAATTCGAACGGCGTCATCAATGCTGGCGGACTCGTCCACGTACACGTGGCAAATGCCGTCCAGGTGTTTGATCACGGGTACCTTGGCTTCACGCGAGATTCGTTCAATCAGGCTTTTGCCGCCCCGGGGCACAATCACGTCCACGTACTCGGTCATGGTGATGAGCACACCCACCGCAGCGCGGTCGGTGGTGTCGATCACCTGCACGGCGGCAGCAGGCAAACCCGCTTCCTCCAAGCCTTGGGCCACCAATTTGGCCAGCACCTGGTTGCAGCGGAAGGCCTCCGAGCCACCCCGAAGGATGGTGGCATTGCCGGATTTGATGCACAGCCCTGCCGCATCCACTGTCACATTGGGACGGCTTTCGTAAATGATGCCAATAACCCCCAAGGGCACCCTCATTTTTCCAACCTGAATACCGCTGGGCCGGTTTTTGAAATCCGTCATTTCACCAATGGGGTCGGGCAGTTGGGCAATTTGCTCCAGGCCCTCGGCCATGGTGTCGATGGCTTTGTCGCTCAGGGCAAGGCGGTCCAGCAACGCAGGCTCCAGGCCTTTGGCCTTGGCCTCGTCCAGGTCAGCCTGATTGGCTGCCTTGATTTGTGCAGCCTGCTGGCGGATGAGCCGGGCGGTGGCCAGCAACGCAGTGTTTTTGGCGCCTGTGTTGGCCCGCCCCATGGCCGCAGAGGCCTGTCTGGCCCGTTGACCGATGCTGTGGATGACTTGTTCGATACTCATGTGTTTCTCTCGTGATCGCTGGCCGTTCTTGGCCTGAATGATGTCGCTGAATGATTACACTGCGGGCATGGCCGGCGGCGGCAGGCCTGCCAGCCCAAGGCCGATGATCTCCAGCGCAGTCCACGGGTTGCCAGTCTGCATGCCCTTGATGGTTTTTTCGGCGGTGTAACACCAGGCGGTCAGCGTTTTCAGGCTGTCTGCACCGTGACGTTTCATGGCTTGACCGATGAAGTTCTGCCGGGTTCCCCACACCCTGTTTTGGCGGCATGCATCCATCAGGCTTTGCCCTCTTCGCATGGCTGCCTGGGTGTCACGTATGGCGCGAATTTCTTCCTGCAAAGCCCAAAGCACCAGCGTGGCGGCTTCACCCTCTGCTTGCAGCCCTTCAATCATGCGGCCCACGCGGCGGGTGTCCCCGGCCAAAGCGGCCGCACCCAAATCAAATACATTGTACCGGGCCGAATTGGAGACCTGGCTCTGAACATCGTCCAGGGTCACCGGCCCATTTTTTGAAAGGGCCAGCTTTTCAATGGCTTGGTGCGCTGCCAGCAGGTTGCCTTCCGTGTTCTCGGCCAGCCAGGTGCAGGCTTCTCGGCCCATCGAAAGGCCTTTGCGTTGGGCTGTTTGGGCCACCCATTGGGCCATGTTTTCAGGCCCTACCTGTTTGCAACTTATCTGAGTGCCTTGCGCCAGCAACGCCGAAAAGCCCTCGCTTTTTTCCAGTGTTTTGGTTAGCTTGGGGCCGGTAACCAGCAACAGGTGAGGGCTTTGCCCCTGTGCAATCCATTGCACCGCCTGGGTAATCGCATGCGCCTGTTCCTTGTTCATTTTGGGTTGCGTCAGCCGCACTTCGATCAGGCTAACGTCCCCGAACAGGGAGACTTCTGCAAACAGGGCTAAAAAAGCCTGAGGGTCGAATTGCCGGTCGAGGTCAACCACGGTGCGTTCCGATTGGGCCTGCTTGCGCGCCAAACTTCGGTACAGGTCGGCTGCTTGCACCAGAAACAGCGGTTCATCGGTGAATACGGTCAGCAATTGGGGCAGGGGTGCGCCAGGGCGTTGCCCTTGCTCCAGCCACTGCTCAAGTGCGATGCTTTTCACGATTTCCCGTTGTTCACTTTAAGGGCGGCCAGTCGGCCTGTGATCTGCCGTGCGATGTCGCGCTGCATTTCCGTCACCAAGCTGGCCTCTTCCTGTTCTTTGCCCAGCACCTGATCATCGCTGTAGGTCAGCTCACGGCGCTGCTGCACCGCTGTGGTGGCAATGAGGAAATCGCCGTTGCGGTCAGTGACCTGGTAGGTCAATTCGTAGGTCAGACGCACTTCACGCGCACGGCCAGAGGCGCTGAACGTGACCACGCTGCGGTCGCGTTTTTCCTTGATCAGCGTGAGTTTCAGGGGGGCACCCTCTGCTGGGTTGACTTTCAGGTCCAGCGTTTGAAGCTGCAAATCCATGTTGCGGCTCATCTCGCTTTTCTCCATGCCCCTCAATTCGATTCGGTTGAAGTCGAAGGTGTACTGGCCACGCAACTGAAAACCGCAGGCCGACAGCAGGGCGGCGGCAAACAGCAAGGGCAGCAGAGAGCGGATGCGAATCATGAATTCACCTGATGAGTCTTGAACACGAGAACGTTGCCTTGAGCTTACACCACAATGTTGATCAGCTTGCCGGGAACCACAATGACCTTCTTGGCAGGCTTGCCTTCCATGTGCTTGGCGGCCACGTCGCTGGCCAACGCAGCGGCTTCAATGGCCGCTTTGTCAGCTGAGGCGGGCACTTCAATGCTGCCCCGCAGTTTTCCGTTGACTTGCACCATCAAGGTCAGCTCACTGCGCACCAAGGCTTTTTCATCCACTTCGGGCCAAGGGGCGTCCAGCAGGTTGCCGTGCGTCTTGGCGTAGCCCAAGGTGTCCCAAAGGTAGGCGGTGATGTGCGGCACAATCGGGTAGAGCACACGCAGCAGAATCCCGAAGCCTTCAGTCAGCACTGCCTGTCCGTCCTGTTCAGTCAGGGCTGTGGCGTGGGCTTCCAGCGTGTTCAGCAGTTTCATGCCTGCGGACACCACGGTGTTGTACTGGTTGCGGTCGTAATCGAAATTGGCCTGTTTCAGAATCTCGTGCACATCGCGCCGGGCGTCCTGAGCGGCTTTGCCCAACTCGCCGGGCAAGCCTGTTTGGGCGGACAGTGTGGCTTGCTGGTTCAGGCCCAAGTGATAGACCCGCTTGAGGAACCGGTGTGCCCCTTCCACGCCCGAGCTGCTCCATTCCAGGCTTTGCTCGGGTGGGGCTGCAAACATGGTGAACAGGCGGGCGGTGTCTGCGCCGTATTGGTCAATCAACGCTTGTGGGTCAATGCCGTTGTTTTTGGACTTCGACATTTTTTCCACACCACCAATCTGAACCGTGCTGCCGGTGCCTTTGAGCTTGGCCGACACAGGCCGGCCGCGATCATCAAAAGCCACTTCAACCTCGTCGGGGTTGATCCAGGTTTTCTTTCCGTTGGCTTCTTCAGTGTAGAAGGTGTCGTTGAGTACCATGCCTTGCGTGAGCAGGGCGGTGGCAGGCTCGCGGAATTTCACCAAGCCAAGGTCGTTCATGACCTTGGTCCAGAAACGGGAGTACAGCAGGTGCAGGATGGCATGCTCAATGCCGCCAATGTATTGGTCCATCGGCATCCAGTAGTCGCTGCGCGCGTCGGTCATGGTGTCAGCGTCGTTGCACACATAGCGGGTGAAGTACCAGCTTGAGTCCACAAACGTGTCCATGGTGTCGGTCTCACGGCGCGCAGGTTTGCCACACTTGGGGCAACTGCAGCTCAGGAAGGCTTCACTTTTGGCCAAGGGGTTGCCGCTGCCGTCCGGCACCAAATCTTCGGGCAGCACCACGGGCAGGTCTTGTTCAGGCACCGGCACATCACCGCAGGTGTCGCAGTGAATGATGGGAATTGGGGTGCCCCAGTAACGCTGGCGTGAAATGCCCCAGTCGCGCAGGCGGAACTGAATGCGTTTTTCGCCCAAGCCCTGGGCTGCCATCAGCTCGGCAACGTGGTTGACTGCTGCGCTGTGGTTCAAGCCATTCAATTCGCCCGAGTGGATGCAAACGCCGTTTTCTTTGTCGCCGTACCAGTCAGCCCAGGTGGTGTTGTCGAAGGCTTGGCCTTTCACATCAATGACTTGTTTGATCTCAATGCCGTACTTCAAGGCAAAGGCAAAGTCACGCTCATCGTGGGCAGGCACGCCCATCACCGCGCCGTCGCCGTAGCTCATCAGCACATAGTTGCCCACCCACACGGGCACATCAGCACCTGTGATGGGGTGCTTCACAGTCAGCCCGGTGGGCATGCCCTTTTTCTCCATGGTGGCCATGTCGGCCTCGGCCACGCCCCCAGCTTTGCATTCGGCGATGAAGGCTTGCAGTTCAGGGTTGTTGCGTGCGGCCAAGGTGGCCAAAGGGTGTTCAGCAGCCACAGCGGCGAAGGTCACGCCCATGATGGTGTCAGCCCGAGTGGTGAACACGTACAGCTTGCCGTCCTGCACCAACTGGCCTTGGTCATCGGCGATGGTGTGGGGGAAGGCAAAACGCACGCCGACTGATTTGCCAATCCAGTTTTCCTGCATCAGCTTGACCCGTTCTGGCCAGTTCAGGTCTTTCAGGTCATCCAGCAGCACATCGGCGTAATCGGTGATGGCCATGTAGTACATGGGAATGTCGCGTTTCTCGACCACGGCGCCGGAGCGCCAGCCACGGCCATCAATCACCTGTTCGTTGGCCAGTACGGTCTGGTCAATCGGGTCCCAGTTCACGGTGCCTGTTTTTTTGTAGACGATGCCTTTCTCCAGCATCTTCAAAAACAACCACTGGTTCCACTTGTAGTAATCGGGTTTGCAGGTGGTCACTTCCTTGGACCAGTCAATGGCCAGCCCCATGGATTCCATCTGCTTTTTCATGTACGCAATATTGCTGTACGTCCACGCCGCGGGTGGTTTGCCGTTGGCCATGGCTGCATTTTCAGCAGGCATGCCGAATGCATCCCAGCCCATGGGCATGAGGGTGTTGTAGCCCTTCATGCGCTTTTGGCGAATCATCACGTCGTTGATGGTGTAATTGCGCACGTGGCCCATGTGCAGCTTGCCGCTGGGGTAAGGCAACATGGACACGCAGTAGTATTTGGGTTTTTCCTGGCCTTGGGCATCTTTGGCAAACGCCTCGGCGCGGTAGGCGTCGGTGGTTTTCCAGGCCGATTGAATGTCGGCTTCGAGGGTTTGCGCGTTGTAGGTCGTGTGCATGGCTGGTGTTGCATGAGGGCCTGCGCCCCAAAAACAGGGCTACACAGGCAAATTAGGGGCAATCCGTCATTATACCGGGCTTGCGCCTGCGCATGACCGTGGCCAGACGGCATCGGGGCGCACAGGCGCGGCGTGAATGGGCAATACCCCTGTTAAAATCAACAGCATTTCCATGATGGTGAAACCCGCGCTGTGTCCTTGCTCGATCAACTGAACCCTGAACAATTGGCAGCAGTCACTCTGCCGCGCGAATCAGCCCTTATTTTGGCAGGGGCGGGCAGCGGTAAAACCAAGGTGCTGACAGCGCGTATTGCGTGGTTGATCCAGACCGGGCAAGTGGGCCCCAACGGGGTGCTGGCCGTCACCTTTACCAACAAGGCCGCCAAGGAAATGCTGCACCGTATTTCCAGCATGCTGCCCATCAATACCCGCAGCATGTGGGTGGGCACCTTCCACGGCTTGTGCAACCGCATGCTGCGCGCCCATTGGCGTGAGGCGGGTTTGCCGCAGGCGTTTCAGATTCTCGATACTCAGGATCAACTGTCGGCCATCAAACGCATGTACAAGGTGTTGAACATCGACCCCGAGAAGTATCAGCCCAAACAGTTGGCGTACTTCATAGGGTCGGCCAAAGAACAAGGTTTGCGGCCCAAAGATGTTGAGGCCTTTGACGACTACCACCGTGTGTTGGTGCGCCTTTACGAGGCCTACGAGGCCCAATGCCAGCGCGAAGGGGTGGTGGATTTTGCCGAACTGCTGTTGCGTTCCTTCGAGTTACTGGGCGCCAACCCGGCTTTGCGTGAGCACTACCAAGCACGCTTCCGATACATCCTGGTGGATGAGTTTCAGGACACCAACACGCTGCAGTATCAGTGGTTGAAACGACTGTCTGGCCCCGAGGGCTGCATTTTTGCGGTGGGTGATGACGACCAGTCCATTTACGCGTTTCGCGGTGCCCGTGTGGCCAACATGAGCCAGTTTGAGCGCGAATTCAACGTGCAGAACCGAATCAAGCTGGAACAGAACTACCGTTCGGTGGGCAATGTACTAAAAGCCGCCAACGTGCTGATTGCGCACAACAAAGCCCGTTTGGGCAAGGACTTGTGGACTGAAACCGGCGAAGGCGAGCCCATTCGCGTATACGAGGCCGTCAGCGATCAGGATGAAGCTTCCTTCATCATTGATCGAATCCGCAAGCTGACCACCGAGGAAGGTTTGGGGCGTTCCGAGGTCGCAATTTTGTACAGGTCCAACGCCCAGTCTCGGGTCATTGAACAGGCCTTGTTCAATGCGTCCATTCCTTACCGCGTGTACGGCGGTTTGCGCTTTTTCGAACGCGCTGAAATCAAGCATGCGCTGGCTTATCTGCGCCTGCTCGACAACGCGGACGATGACAATTCCTTTGCCCGTGTCGTGAACTTTCCAACGCGGGGCATTGGAGCCCGCACCGTGGAGCAATTGCAGGACGTGGCCACCGGCCAGGGCCTCTCGCTTTACCGGGCGATTGGTTTGATGGAAGGCCGCACCCAGGCTGCTTTGCAGAAATTTGCCCAGTTGATCGAGCGGTTGCGGTTTGAAACCCGCGGCATGGGCTTGCCTGAATTGGTCGACAAGGTGGTCACAGACAGCGGTCTGTTGGCTCATTTCGAGTTGGACAAAGACGGCGAAGACCGGGTTGAAAACTTGAAAGAACTGGTGAACGCGGCCGCGTCATTCGCAGTCGCTGAGGGGCATTTCCAGGACACCGCGGCCACCGAGGTGGACCCTGAAAAGTTGATTTCGCCTTTGGCGGATTTTTTGTCGCACGCCTCTCTGGAGGCTGGTGACAACGGCGCAGCGGCCGGTGAAGAGGCTGTTCAACTGATGACGGC
This sequence comes from Limnobacter sp., assembly GCF_046297615.1. GTDB lineage: Bacteria > Pseudomonadota > Gammaproteobacteria > Burkholderiales > Burkholderiaceae_B > Limnobacter. Next base: position 19,968 of record NZ_JBKBHM010000006.1, read on the forward strand.
TCACGCGGCCAAGGGCTTGGAGTTCCGTTGTGTGTTTGTCACCGGCCTTGAAGAAGGCTTGTTTCCGCACGAGAACAGTGTGGGCAATACCGTGGAGGCGGGTGATGGTACTTCCGTTGAGGCGGTGGAAGAAGAGCGCCGCCTGATGTACGTGGCCATTACACGGGCGCGCGAGCAATTGTTCCTCAGCTATGCACAGCAGCGCATGTTGCACGGGCAAATTCGTTACCACCTAAGGTCACGTTTTCTGGATGAGCTGCCCGACGATGTTCTGAAATGGCTCACCCCACGGCGTGCACACATTGCCACGTCGGGTTGGGACAATTTGGACGCCAAAAGCTGGGGCGGTGGTTCATCGGCGTGGTCCAAAGGCAGTTACAGCACTTCCACCCAATCGGCGGCCAAGCGGCCATATCCCATTGGCACTGGTGTGGCCCATGCCAAGTTTGGTCAAGGTGTGGTGGTGGCTTATGAAGGTGAGGGTGACGACCAAAGAATACAGATCAACTTTGGCCGTCAAGGGATGAAATGGTTAATGCTGAGTTTGGCCAAGCTGGAGCCAACGTGAGCTATCAACTCAAACTTATTTCAAATCTTTGGTTAACGGCAGCACTCAAGACAAACCCAAGGCCTCCGCCAACACGCACTGAACCCGCAAAGGTTGCGGTACCCGGCTAGACCAAGTTCCACAACAACCACTTTTGCGGTTCGATCAGTCTCCCGTAATAGCCAATTCGTCCGTATGCTCAAACACCGCAGTGTAGGAGAAGTAAACCGTGGCCAAGGAAATGGCCATGATCAGGGCCAGCGTCATGATATTCAGCGCGCCCAGCAAGGCGGCGGGCAGACCCAGCAGACTGAATACACCGACGATTAGCCCGCTCAGCATGGAGCTAAGCAGCAACCAGCCCATGCCGTAGATGACGAATGCGCCTTTGTTTCGCCACACCGCCACCCAACTGGAGAAAATAGCCTGGCCGGGTTGCATGTCATGCCACACCACCAACACCGGTGCATACCAGAAGGCCAGAATCACTGGAATGGTGGTCAATATGGTCAGCGCGGCTGACTGCATCATGAATTCAGTCACTTGGGCCAATTGCTCTGGGGGCAGATTGCGCAGATTGGCCAAATCAATGTCGGGCTGAGGCCCCATCACCAAATGCGCGATCAGCTTGGCCACCGCAAACCCAGCGGTATAGGCCACACCCAGCATCATCAGCTTGTTCAGGTAACGCCGGTTGTCAGGCCCCAAGCCTGCGAACAAAGTGGCGGGGGTGATTCTCAACCCCGAGTTGGCCATTTTGCCAGCCAGGTTGATGCCGTAGGCCATGGCCGGGGTCAACAGGGTGACCAGTGCTGCGCCTAAAAAGGGAATCAGAATGCCGACAAACAAAATGACAAACAGGTAGGTGTTGCCGAAGATAAACAGGTCTGCAGGGCGCTTGCGAAACAGCGCCACGCCTTGCATCAGCCAATTCCAGCCGTCCCTGGGTGTACAAACATGCAGATGGGTCGCCATGGCTTGGGTCAACCTTGCTGAGGCAGTGGGGGAATGCCTTGGCGGCGGGCCAGCACAATCCGTTCAAAGTGGCTCGGGTCTTTCACGTTCAGCACTTCGGCGTCTCGAGGCAGGTAGTAGTCCATCAGGCGCGAGGTCCAGAATCGAAGGCCGGCAGCCCGCAGGGCATCCTGCCACAAGGCGCGTTCAGAACCGTTTAAGGGCCTCGCCTTCATGTAGGCCTGAGTCAGCGCGTTGACGCGTGCTGCGTCAAGTTCGCCACTGGTCAGGTTGATACACCAATCATTCACGGTGACTGCCAAGTCAAACAGAAATGTATCCACGCCGGCGAAGTAGAAATCGATCACGCCGCCCAGTTCGTCACCCACCATCAGCGCATTGTCGCGGAACAAATCCGCATGCACCGCCCCTCGGGGTAGCTTGGCGTAGGTGTCGCTGTGTTGTACGGCGTGTTGGTGCGCCACTTCGTTGTTCAGCAGACGCAAGAGCGTTTCCGGCAGGTAGGCTGCCAGCGTTTTAGCCGATTCACTGATCCATTCCAGGCCGCGTGGGTTGGGTGTTTGGCCGTCGAAGTTGTGCACAGCACTGTGGGCACGGCCCAAAAACTCACCGATTGCCGCGCATTGGGCCGGGTTGGTGTCAATCACGGATTGACCCTTCAGGCAGTTCACCAAGGTGGCGGGTTTGCCTTTCAGGTCGCCATGCACTCGCCCATGCGAGTCAGCCACCGGGCCGGGCACCGGAAGGCCCGCTTGGGCCAAGTGCCCCATCAGGCCGAGGTAAAAGGGCAGGTCCTCGGCGCGCAGTTTCTCGAAAATCGTGAGCACATAGCGCCCAGCGCTGGTGTTGACAAAATAGTTGGTGTTTTCAATGCCGGACGAGATGCCTTCGAAGCTGATCAGCTCCCCGCAGGCGCGGTCCTTGAGCCAGAGGCTCAGTTCCTCATGGGTGATGCGGGTGAATACGGCCATGTCAGGTCCTGTTGACAAGAAAAACGGGGTTTGCCCTCGAGAGCAAACCCCGCGATTTTAACCGCACTTTGTGCCTGGATTACAGGTCCAGAAGCATCTCGGTCTCGCTGTCGGATGGGCCAAAGGTGCGTTTTTCGTAGAAACGGAAAATTCGGTCCAGCACCTCGTCAGGGGTTTCAACAATCTCGAACAGGTCCAGATCGGACTCGCTGATCATACCCTCACCCAGCAAATGACTTTTCACCCAGTCAATCAGGCCGCTCCAGAATGCGTGGCCAACCAACAGCACCGGAATGCGTCGTCCCTTGTTGGTTTGAATCAGCGTCAGCGCTTCAAACAACTCATCCAGCGTACCAAACCCGCCGGGCATCACCACATAGGCACTGGCGTACTTCGCGAAAGCCACCTTGCGGGCAAAAAAGTGCCGGAAGGTTAGCGAAATATTTTGGTACGGGTTGCCGTGTTGTTCAAAGGGCAACTCAATGTTCAGGCCCACGCTGGGTGAAGCCCCGGCATGGGCCCCTTTGTTGGCGGCCTCCATGATGCCCGGGCCCCCACCGCTGATCACGGCAAAACCCGCGTCGGACAGGGCGCGCGCAATGTCCTCGGTCAGCAGGTAATAAGGGTGGTCTGGTTTGGTCCTGGCGCTACCGAAGATGGACACCGAGGGGCGAATTGCCGAGAGCTTCTCGGTCGCCTCGATGAACTCTGCCATAATCCCCAGCACATGCCACGACTCCCGGGCCTTCACTGTGGTGGACTGTTCCTTGGAGGGCAGGTGTCGCAAGGTCGGAATGTTCTTGTTTTTGCTAGTCATATGAAGCGCTTACTCCTTGTCGATGGGTCCAGTTACCTCTACCGCGCCTTTCACGCCATGCCCGACCTGCGCAATCGCGCCGGTGAACCCACCGGGGCTATTTACGGCATGGTCAACATGCTGCGTCGCCTTCGCGCCGATCATGTCACTGACGACGGGCCGGACCATTGTATCGCCTGCGTTTTTGATGCACCGGGCAAAACCTTCCGTGACGACATTTATCCGCAGTACAAGGCCAACCGTTCCAGCATGCCTGAGGACTTGGCCCTGCAAATCCCTCACATCTACGAGGTCACCCGAGCGCTGGGTTGGCCCATCATCGCCGAGCCCGGCATAGAAGCCGACGATGTCATCGGCACCCTGGCCCATGCCGCGCTGGCTCAAGGTTTTGAAGAGGTGGTGATTTCCACTGGCGACAAAGACCTTGCCCAGTTGGTGAATGACCATGTGCGCTTGGTCGACACGATGAAAAATTCGGTCATGACGCGCGAGACGGTGTTCGAAAAATTTGGCGTCTACCCCGAACAAATTGTGGATTACCTCACGTTGGTCGGCGACACAGTCGACAACGTGCCGGGTGTGGACAAAGTCGGCCCTAAAACAGCCGCCAAGTGGCTGGCCGAGTACGGCACGCTGGATGGGGTGGTGGCCAATGCGGATGCCATCGGCGGCAAAGTCGGCGAGAACCTGAAAAAAGCCCTGGATTGGTTGCCCACCGGCAAAACTTTGGTCACCGTTAAAACTGACTGCGAATTCAACGAACGGGATCAGATCAGCAGTGCCCTGCAGGCCCAACCCGAAAACCCGGATGTGTTGAAAACACTGTTTCAGCGTTTCGAATTCAAGACGTGGTTCAGGGCCCTGGGTGGGGCGGCCGACGAGGCCCCAACAACTCAGCCCAAGGCCACGGGCCAAACTGGCGACCTGTTCGCAGAACCCGACTCGGCCTTGCCTTCCGGCCCCAATCAATTGTTCGACGCACCCACACAAGACGCCAGTTCAATTGTCACCGAGTGTGTGATGACTGTTGAGCAACGGGCTGTTTTGCTTGAACGCCTCAGCGATGCAGCCCGAAAAGGTCAACCGGTTGCATTTGACACCGAGACCGATTCGCTTGAGCCGCTGAACGCAAGGGTAGTGGGCTTGTGTTTTGCGCTTGAGCCGGGCACCGGTTACTACCTGCCACTGGCCCATCAGGACTTGACCGCTGAGGCCCAACTGCCTTTGGATGAAACCCTGGCATTGTTCAAACCCTGGTTTGAAAACCCGAAGGCGGGCAAAATCGCCCAGAACGCCAAGTACGACACCCATGTGCTGGCCAACCACGGTATTGCCGTGCAAGGTTTGGTCGATGACACCATGCTGGCCAGTTACATTCTGGAGGCCCACAAACCGCACGGCATGGATGCATTGGCCTTGCGCTGGCTCAACTACAACACCATCAAATACGAAGAAGTGGCCGGAAAGGGAGCCAGTCAGATTGGCTTTGAGCAGGTGCCAATTGCCACGGCCACCCGCTACGCCGCCGAAGACGCTGAAGTCACCTTGCGCTTGGCGCATGTGCTTCGTGAGCAACTGGCCCAAAGCCCCGATTTGCTGGACTTGTACCAAAACGTCGAGTTGCCTTTTGCGCAAACCCTGTTTGATGTTGAGCGCAATGGTGTGTTGATTGACAGCCTGCGCCTGGATACCCAAAGCGCAGAAATCGCCGAGAAGCTCAAGGACATTGAATCGCAAGCGTTTGAGCTGGCCGGTGGCGCCTTTAACCTGAATTCCCCCAAGCAGATTGGTGAATTGCTGTTCGACAAGCTGGGCTTGCCCGTGGTGAAGAAAACCGCCAGTGGCGCACCGTCCACCGATGAAGAGGTGCTCACCAAACTGGCCGAGGACTACCCCTTGCCGGCCAAACTGCTAGAGCACCGAAGTTTGGCCAAGCTCAAGAGCACCTACACCGACAAGCTGCCGAAAATGGTGAATGCACGCACAGGCCGTGTGCACACCAATTACGCCCAAGCTGTCGCGGTCACTGGCCGCTTGGCCAGCAACGACCCCAACCTTCAAAACATTCCCGTCCGCACCGCCGAAGGGCGGCGTGTGCGCGAAGCCTTCATAGCACCCGCAGACCATGTGTTGGTATCGGCCGATTATTCCCAGATCGAATTGCGCATCATGGCGCACATCAGCGGCGATCAGGCCTTGATTGATGCCTTCAAAAACGGCTTGGACATTCACTCGGCCACAGCCAGTGAAATTTTTGGTGTGGGTTTGAACGAGGTCACCAGTGACCAGCGCCGCACTGCCAAGGTCATTAACTTTGGCCTCATTTACGGCATGAGCGCCTTCGGTTTGGCGGGCAATTTAGGCATCACCCGCGATGCCGCCAAGCTATACATCGACCGTTATTTTGCCCGTTACCCCGGCGTGGCGCGGTACATGGAAGACGTCCGCACCCAGGCCAAGGCCCAAGGGTACGTGAGCACAGTGTTCGGGCGGCGCTTGTGGTTGCCTGAAATCAAAAGCCCCAACGGGCCGCGCCGCGCTGCTGCGGAAAGGGCAGCCATCAACGCACCCATGCAGGGCACCTCGGCCGATCTCATCAAAATGGCCATGAACCGCCTCCGGGTGTGGTTGCGTGACGAAGGCTTGCAATCCCGCATGATCATGCAGGTGCATGACGAAGTCATACTCGAAGTCCCCAATTCCGAATTGCCCCTGATTCAGGTCAAAGTACCGGAGATCATGACCCAAGTGGCGGAACTGAAAGTACCGCTGGAGGTCGGATGTGGGGTGGGCTCCAATTGGGATGAAGCCCACTGAGCATCACCGAGTACTTTCTGGAGGCAAGCGATGAATGAACACGAGCAACAGGTCAGCGACCTTCAAGCACTCACCGGCGGTGGGCAGCAGGCGCTGGACCGTCGAACCGTACTCAAAGGCTTGACGGTGGGCGGGTTTGCCATGGCGGCCAACCCTCTGTTGGCGCAAGCCATCACCACACCGTCCACAGGATTGCAGGAAGGGCGGGTGTTGGTGCCAGTCGATGGCGATGAAATATTCGCCCAGCGCGTGCGCCCCGTCGGTGTGAAAAACCCGCCCGTCATTTTGGTGGTGCAGGAAATCTTTGGGATTCACGCCTACATTGAGGACGTGTGTCGCCGCCTGGCTCAAGCCGGCTTTTACGCCATTGCCCCAGAGCTGTTTTCCCGCCACGGCGACCCAGGCCAGTACGGTACTGCTGCTGAAATCATTCAAAACGTGGTGTCCAAAGTGCCCGACTCAGAAGTCATGAGCGACCTCGACCGCTGCGTGGAATTTGCCGCCAAGGAAGGCGCAAACACCCAAAAACTGGCCATCACCGGTTTCTGCTGGGGTGGTCGAATCACTTGGCTGTACAGTGCGCACAACCCTGCCGTAAAAGCCGGGGTGGCTTGGTATGGCCGACTGGTGGGCCCCAACAACGCCATGACCCCCAAGCACGCTGTGGACATCGCCGCCAACTTAAAGGCCCCGGTGTTGGGCCTGTATGGCGCTGAAGACACTGGTATTCCCTTGGACACTGTTGAGCGCATGCGCGCCGCCTTGAAGGATGCAGCGCCCAACAATCCCAATGCTGCGCAGTCAACCATCGAAGTTTATCCGGGCGCCCAGCACGGATTCCACGCCGACTACCGGCCGACTTACAACGCCGCTGCTGCGAAACAGGCGTACAATCAGGCACTTCAGTTTTTACGCGGGCGCGGCCTGATCTGACAACGTGCATGTAGACCTTCCGTGGGTGCTCCTGGCTGCGGCCATGGGCACCGGCTTGGCCATCGTGGCTGCCGGTTTGCTCACCTCCCGATTCATTGCCAAAGCCCTTGAACCCATGGTCAGCCTGTCGGCTGGGGTGCTGTTGGGCGCGTCACTTTTGCACCTGCTGCCCGAGGCTTTGGACAAAGGCATGGACCACCATGCCCTGTTTGCCTGGCTGCTCGGCGGGCTGCTGTTTTTCTTTGTACTTGAAAAATTCGCCCTGTTTCGCCACAGCCATCATCACGAACACGATGGCCATCATCACGACCACGGTTTCGATGAACGCGAGGCTGGCCGAGGCGGCTTGCTCATCGTGGTGGGCGACTCCATCCACAACTTTGCCGATGGTTTGCTGATCGCCAGTGCTTTCCTGGTGGACCACACCTTGGGCATGTTGACCACCCTCAGCATTGTTCTGCATGAAATCCCGCAACAAACCGGGGATTACCTGGTGCTGGTCAATGCCGGGCTTTCCCGCGCCAAGGCCTTGCGTTTAATGGTGGTGGCGGGTTTGGCTGCCGTGTTGGGTGCTTACCTCGGATACACACTGTTCTCGCAGATGTCTCAGGTGTTGCCAGTCGCGCTGGTGCTGGCCGCCGCCAGTTTCCTGTATGTGGCAGTGGCTGACCTCATTCCCCAAATGCAGCAGCGCGTTGCCTTCAAGGCTGGCTTAAGCCAAGTGGTGACCATTGCGCTGGGCGTGGTCATGGTGGCCTATCTGGCGACTTTCCTGCACCAGCATTAAGCCTTGTTTTTGTGGGTGTGGTAAGCCGACAGGGCGCCACACGCCATGATGACGGCGCCGCCAATCCAGCTGACCAGGTTAGGCACGTCGTTGAACACCGCCCAGCCGTAGACGGCAGACACCACGATGGTCATGTACTGTAAAGCAGCGGACATCCACGTTGAGCCACTGCCGAACGAGCGTGTCAATGCCAGGTTGCCAGCGCCGCCGAAGAAACCTAGGCCAATCAACCACAACCAAGTCCAGGCGCCGAGCTCGAGAAAAGCCCCGTGAATCATCGGGTCTGAAGTGGCCAGCATGGCCAAAAGGCTGGTGAATGCTGCGGTCACCGCAAAGTACATCACTGTGCGCCATTCCGGTTCGTTCACATTGCCCAAGCTTTTGAGCTGCAGGTAAGCCACGGCTGACACCATACCCGCAATCAAACCGATGGCCGCATACACCCCCAAGCCTGCTGACACATGCGGTTGCAGCACCAGCACAACGCCCAAAAAGCCAAGAACAATCATGGCCGTCTGTTGTTTGGCGGCGGCTTGATCCACCGCCTGGCTGCTTGGGCGGCGTAGGCGCATGATCAGCGCAATGAAAATTGGAGAGGTGTACAACAAGGTGGTGGCCGTGGCCAGCGGCAGGTGTGAGGTGGCGTAGAACCCGCACCACATGGCCACTATACCTGCGCCATTGCGTTTGGCATGCAAATGCAGCACCGGGCTTTTCAGGCTGTGGCCCCGGGCCATGGCCCATGTGGCCAACAGCAACAAGGGTACAGCGCCCCGGAAGAACACCACTGTGGCCAAACTCACATCGTCCGCCACCAATTTAACCATCATGCCCATGGTGCCGAAACACACACAGGCCAACAACATCCAGAGCGCTTGCATGCCGACAGTCTATCGGCTTTGGGGGTGGGGGCTGGTCAGCTCACGCCAGAACGGGACAGGTAATGCGCATGGGCCGGGTCCATCCACACCTCTCGGTGCTCAAGGGTGGTGTGTCCAACATCGCGTGTCACGCGCAGCACCCGAAGTGCGGGTTGGCTGCGGTCCTTGTTCAGCAGCATGGCTGCATGGTGATCAAGCGGCTCCACACTCACTTCATCCTTCACTTCGAGAATGCGGGTGTCGAACAAACCTTTGGCCAGCAAGTACAGGTCGCCATGGCAGGCCTGCAATTGCGCCAAGGTTAGTGCGGGAAACACACTTTGGGCCAGGCACAGACATTCCAGGACCACGGGCTGCTCGCCCAGCCAGTGCCGTATTTGGGCTTCCCACACCGCTGAACCCCGCATGACCCCCAAGGCCTTGGCTTCCACCTCGCTGGCCTGCCTTTCGTTCAGGGCCAGAACTTCCGTGCGCACGTTGGCTGCCTGGGGTGCGTTTCCCGTAGGGCTTGTTTTGATGTTGAAAGGTCGAGGTGCGGGGCTAGGTGCTGGTGAATTGTGGTTGTTCGGCGGCACTGAAATTTGGGGCGACACAAAAGTGCCCAGCCCTTGGCGTTTGCTGACCAAGCCCAAGTTGCTCAGATGCTCGACGGCCCTTCGAACCGTGCCGATGGACACCCCGAAACGTTCCGCCAATTTCTTTTCATTGGGCAGGGGCGAGCCCGGCAACCACTGCTGATTGCGAATTTCCCGAATCAGTGTATCGCTGATTCGGGAATAGGCAGGCATATGGCCTTCCACCCGTTGGGCTGAGGCCGGGGTTGTCTGATTCATAGAGGAACCAAAGGTCAAGAGTTTTATTGTTGTCCAACCAATGTAGCAGAAAAACCTTGGACAACAAAACCCATGACCACCCCGGGGGGGTCAGGCCAGTTTCAAGCTGGGCTGACTTTCCTTGTGAAGCATGGCCTGGCGATACCAGGTGTGGAAGTGCACCATGCCGTCTTCCATGGGGCTCTGGTAGGGGCCTGCATCGGTTTCACCCCGATTCATCAACACCCGGCGGCCCTCGTCCATGCGCGTGGCAATTTCATCGTCTTCCACGGCGGTTTCAGCGTAGGCGGCCTGTTCAGCCTCCACGAATTCGCGCTCGAACAGGCGAATTTCTTCTGGGTAGTAAAATTCGACCACATTCAGGGTTTCCTGTGGGCCTTTGGGGTGCAGGGTAGACACCACCAGCACGTGCGGATACCACTCCACCATGATGTTGGGGTACATGCAGAACCAGATGGCGCCGTACTTGGGTTCTTTGCCGTCCGAGAACTTCATGACAGCATCGTGCCACTGTTTGTAAACCCGACTTCCCGGTCTGCGAAGCCCGGCTTTGATGCCCACGGATTGCACACTCCAGTTGCGCCCGTAGTGCCATTGCAGGTTGGCGCAGTCTACAAACTGCCCCAAGCCCGGGTGGAACGGGTCGACATGGTAGTCCTCGAGGTACACCTCGATGAAGGTTTTCCAGTTGTACGGCAAGGTGCTGACTTTCACCGAGTCCAGTTGGTAGCCCGTGAAGTCGATTTCATCCAGAAAGGGCACCTGCGCCAATTCCGCTGCAATATTGGATTTGCTGTCAAACAACAGCCCGCGCCAGTTTTGCAGGCCATAGTTTTGCAGTCGTGTGCAGGGTTGCTGGTTGAAATGCGGCGCGCCGAGCAACTCGCCGTTCAGGTCATAGGTCCAGCGGTGCAGGGGGCACACAATGTTTTGGGAGTTGCCGTGGCCCTTGAGCATGATGGCCTGGCGGTGACGGCAGACATTGGAGAGCAATTCAACCTGACCGGCGTTGTTCACCAGCAGTCGGCCGTGGTCTTCCCAAGGCAGGGAGCGCCAGTCGCCAGCCTCAGGCACCCAATGGGTGTGGCCGACATAGCCCGGTCCGTCACGATAGAGCCGATCAATTTCGGCTTTGAGTACGCGTTCATCAAAGTAGGTCGACGCACCAGGCTGCAGGCCAGATTGCGACAAAATCGACAAATCACTCAAATCGGACATGATGCCGGGTGCCTCCCCCACAGCGTCATCGTTCGCGCTGCTGAAAATAAGTGGTTGAACACAAAGAGAAACGGGATTGTACCCCCGGATCGACATTCCCGCCAAAGACTTTTCGCGTTTTGCGAAAGTCACAGTAAAATACAAGGTTCGTCCAATGTGTAATGGATTGCATCTCTATGACCAGCCGAAAAACGGCCCAGACTACTGCCCAGCCGCCTGAAGGCTCAGCCGGCTTGCCAGCCAGTTTTGAAGAAGCCATGGCCGAACTGGAGGGCTTGGTGAAATCCATGGATTCAGACCAGTTGGGCCTGGACCAACTGCTAACCCAGTATCGCCGAGGGGCTGATTTGGTGCGTTATTGTCGCGACCGCCTAAGCCAAGTCCGTGGCGAAGTAGCCCGCATTGAGGCCGGTCTGCTTGACCAGCCCGGCAGTGGCGACGGAGCCCTGTCTTGAGCACCCTTGTGGCCGGAGTGACCGAGCGATCCTGGGTTCAGGACTCGCGTCACAGCCTGGAAGCCCAGCTGAAAGACCATCTGGCACGCTCTGCCGGGCCGTCCGAGTCCTTGAATGAAGCGGTTCAATACGCGCTTCTCGATGGTGGCAAGCGGCTTCGCGCATTGTTGGTGTATGCCAGCGGCCATGTTGTCGGTACCCCTGCGCAATCCCTGCATGCAGCGGCATGCGCCATCGAAGCCCTGCATGCGTATTCCCTGGTGCATGACGACCTGCCCTGCATGGACAACGACGTACTGCGCCGGGGCAAACCGACCTGCCATGTTCGCTTCGGGGAAGCCACCGCCTTGTTGGCTGGCGATGCCCTGCAGACCTTGGCCTTTGACTGGCTGGCCCTGCCCGGTGAACTTCCTGCGTCGGTTCAGGTCAAGCAAATAGCGGCTTTGGCGCGGGCTTCAGGGCCCATGGGCATGGCCGCAGGCCAGGCCATCGATTTGGCTCATGTGGGTAAATCCATGGATTGGGCGTCGTTGACTGGCATGCACGCCCGTAAAACCGGGGACCTGATTGCCGCGGCCATCCGCTTGGGCTACCTTAGCCAACCCGACTTGGACCTCGGCTTGCAGGAGCGATTAGAAGGATTTGCCAAGGCTTTGGGCTTGGCGTATCAAGTGATAGACGACATATTGGATGTTGAGTCGAGTAGCGATGTCTTGGGCAAAACCTCGGGCAAAGATGCATTGAACAACAAACCCACAGCCGTCAGTCTGCTGGGCCTGGAAGCGGCCAAACAACTGATGTCTGACTTGAAGGCCCAGGCACTGTCCGCCTTGGCGCCATTTGAACCCGATGCGGCGGCGCCCTTGCGCACCCTGGTGGATTTGATCACTGAGCGATCATCATGAGCGACTTGTTAAAACGTCTTGACAGCCCGGCCGACCTGCGCCGCTTGCATACAAGCCAATTGCCCCAGGTGGCTGACGAGCTTCGCAATTACATTGTTGAACAAGTCTCCAAAACTGGCGGGCACCTGTCTTCCAACCTGGGCACCGTCGAATTGACGGTGGCCTTGCACTACGTGTTCAACACCCCGAACGACCGTTTGGTGTGGGATGTTGGTCACCAAACCTATCCCCACAAAATTCTGACTGGTCGTCGCGATGCCATGCCTGGTTTGCGCCAATACGGTGGTATTTCTGGCTTCCCCAAGCGCTCTGAATCCGAATACGATGCCTTTGGCACTGCGCACTCCAGCACCTCCATTTCTGCTGCGCTGGGCATGGCGGTGGCCTCGCGCAACCTGGGTGTGAACCGCAAGCACGTGGCCATCATTGGCGACGGCTCAATGACTGCGGGCATGGCGTTCGAGGCGATGAACAACGCCGGTGTAACACCCGACATCGACCTGCTGGTGATCCTCAACGACAACGACATGTCCATTTCCCCACCCGTTGGGGCGCTGAACAAGCACTTGGCCAAACTCATGTCCGGGCGCATGATGAACACCGCCAAAGAAGTGGGCAAAGGCCTGTTGGGTGTTGCGCCCCCGCTGGTGGAATTCGCCCATCGGCTTGAAGAGCATGTCAAAGGCATGGTCACCCCAGCCACTCTGTTTGAAGAGTTCGGCTTCAATTACTACGGCCCGATTGACGGGCACGATCTGGACGCCTTGATTCCCACATTGCAAAACCTGCGGGCCATGCGCGGCCCGATTTTCCTGCATGTCATCACCAAAAAAGGCGCCGGGTACAAACTCGCTGAACAGGACCCAATCCTTTACCACGGCCCCGGAAAATTCGACCCCAGCGTGGGGATCCAGAAAGCCACCGGGCCCAAACCGCCCACCTACACCCAGATTTTTGGCCAGTGGCTGTGCGACATGGCCGCTTCTGACCGCAAATTAATCGGCATCACCCCGGCCATGCGGGAAGGCTCAGGCTTGGTGGAGTTTGAGCGTCGTTTTCCGTCCCGCTATTTCGATGTGGGCATTGCCGAGCAGCACTCAGTGACTTTTGCTGCTGGCTTGGCTTGCGAAGGCATGAAGCCGGTTGTGGCCATTTACTCCACCTTTTTGCAGCGCGCTTACGATCAACTCATTCACGATGTGGCCTTGCAAAACCTGGACGTCACATTTGCCTTGGACCGCGCGGGCCTCGTTGGGGCCGACGGGGCGACGCACGCCGGCAATTACGACATGGCCTACCTGCGTTGCATCCCCAATATGCTGGTGGCTGCGCCATCCAATGAAGATGAATGCCGAAAACTGCTGTCCACCGCCTACCGTCACCCGGGGTGCGCAGCGGTGCGTTACCCACGGGGCACCGGCCCTGGCGTAGTGGCTGATGAATCACTGGATTCCGTGGAAATCGGCAAAGCCGTGGTGCGCCATACACCGCAAAGCAGCGAATTGAAGCTTGCAATTCTGGCTTTTGGCTCCATGTTAGAACCAGCGTTGACTGCGGGGCGTGCCCTTGGCGCGCTGGTCGTCGACATGCGTTGGGTCAAACCCATCGACGAAGCGCTCATCAAGCGTCTGGCGGAAGAGCGCTACTGTTTGGTGACCGTGGAAGAGGGCTGTATCATGGGTGGGGCAGGCTCGGCCGTGACCGAGGTGCTGCATGCCCATGGTTTGACCAACCGCGTGTTGCAACTCGGTTTGCCCGATGAATTCATTGATCATGGGGACCACGCCCTTTTGTTAAAGAACCTTGGACTGGATGCTTCGGGTATTCAGGCCTCGATTGAGCAGCACTTTGGCGACCTGTTTGGCCGCCACACCAATGTAGTTCGGCATGTTTCAAGCCGGACTGCACACCAATGAGGAAGTTATGAATACACGCGACAAGGGTTTGGAGTCCGCCGTGGCCATTCCAGACGTACAGAGTTCCATCGACACACGCCACATTGCGATCCAGTCCGTGGGCATCCGCTCTGTGAAATACCCGGTCCTGATCGAATTGTCCGGCCAGAAACCCATGCCCTCCGTGGCTGAGTTTGAGATGACCGTGTTTTTGCCAGCCGACCAGAAGGGCACCCACATGTCCCGCTTTGTGGCACTGCTTGAAGAGTCACAAGGCACCACGCTCACAGTGGCGGGTTTCCGTGCCATGTTGAAGGACATGCTGAACCGCCTTGATGCGCCCTCTGGCCGTATCAAGATGGAGTTGCCTTACTTCCTGTCGAAGATTGCCCCTGTCAGCGGGGTGTCCAGCCTGATGGACTACCAATTGACCCTGGACGGCAGTGCCAGCGCCGCTGGTGAGGACATCTACCTGACCGTCGTGGTGCCCGTGACCAGCCTGTGCCCCTGTTCCAAGAAAATTTCGGAGTACGGTGCCCACAACCAACGTTCCCATGTCACAGCCCGTGTGCTCTTGAAAGAGGACCTGGACATCGCTTTGCTGATTTCCAGCATTGAGCAGCAGGCGTCTTGCGAATTGTATGGCTTGCTCAAGCGTCCTGATGAAAAGTATGTCACCGAGCGTGCTTACGACAACCCCAAGTTCGTGGAAGACTTGGTGCGTGATGTAGCCATTGCCCTGAATAAATTCAAGGAAATCGGCCACTACACCGTGGAAGCAGAGAACTTCGAGTCCATTCACAACCACTCAGCCTACGCTCGCATCGACCGTGCTTAAGGTGTGGTTGCAGTGGTGAGTAAGGCGGGGCCTGAACGAACCCAACACTTCAGGCCCCTGTAAGGTTGCCGGCACACAATGCCGGTTTCGCGATAATGCCGCTTTGAGCACGCGCAATGGAGCACCGCACACATGGCTGAGCCACCCAAGGTCAAGCCCAAGGAAATTTTCATTGTCGGTCAAACCTCGACCGGCAGGGTGTTCCGCCCCTCCGATTGGTCCGAGCGCCTCTGTGGCGTGATGGCCCAGTTCAAACCTCCAGGCCGACAATCTGGTCAGCAGCACTTGGCTTACAGCCCCTATTGCCTGCCGATTGTCATCAACAACATCAAATGCGTTGTGGTGAATGAGCGGCTCAAGGAAATTGAGCCCATGGCCTTGAATTTCGTATTGAACTTTGCCCGAGACAACGACCTGCAAGTGCTGGATGCCTGCTTGTTGCCTGACCCACCGGCGGCCTAGCGCTGCCTGGCCCTGGCCACTTTTGCACCAAGAAAAACGAAAACCCCGCAAGCTGCTTGTGCATTGCGGGGTTTTTGTTTCGTAGCTTGCGTTTGTTAGCTTGCGCTGATCAGCTGCCCCAAAGGGCAGTTTCAGGCTGTCGGACTAGGGCCCAACGTAAGCCAACCTATTGAGCTGAATTAAGCAGCCATGCCTTTGACCAAAGCGGACAGGCGTGATTTCTGGCGGGAAGCCTTGTTCTTGTGGATAATCTGTTTGTCAGCCACGCGGTCCAGCACGCTGGTGGTTTCGCGGTAAACGGCCTGTGCAGCAGCCTTGTCACCGGCGGCCACAGCGGCGCGTACTTTCTTGACAGCAGTTCTCATCGCTGAACGAATCGCAGAGTTGTGCGCATTCAGTTTAGCGGCTTGTTTAGCGCGCTTGCGCGCCTGTGCGGTGTTAGCCATGTTGCTCTAATCCAAGGTGTAGAATTCGGAAACCCACTATCTTAACAAATACACCGCCTTTTCACAATCCTTCTATGAATTTATTGAAATCGGCAGCCTCAGTCAGCGCCATGACGATGCTTTCACGCATCACCGGCCTGGCCCGGGAGACAATCACCGCCCGCTTGCTGGGGGCTGGTGGCGAATCCGATGCCTTCTTCATCGCCTTTCGCATACCCAATCTCCTGCGGCGTCTGTTCGCCGAAGGTGCCTTTTCTCAGGCATTCATCCCGGTGCTGGCCCAAACTGCCCAAACCCATGGCCGTGACGCAGCAGTGTCGTTGGCAGCCCGAGCTGCGTCATTGTTGTTCTTGGTGCTGTTGGTTGTTGTGGTGGCAGGCACGGCAGGCGCGTCGTGGGTGGTGTTTGGCATGGCCAGTGGCTTGCAGCCCGGCTCGGCCCAGTACGCACTCACCGTGCAGTTGACCCAGTGGATGTTTCCTTATCTCCTGCTGATCTCCATGGTGGCTTTGGCCTCAGGCTTGCTCAATACCTTCCGGTCTTTTGCGCTGCCGGCCTTTGCGCCTGTCTTGCTGAATGTCAGCTTCATTGCCGGTGCGGTGGTGTTGGCGCCTTATGTGGACCAAATCTCACAGGCTTTTGCCATTGCAGTGATGGTCGGCGGGGTATTGCAGGTGCTGCTGTTGTGGTTTGGTTTGTGGCGTACGGGTTGCTGGATCAACCCTTTTGCCGGTTTCTCGGCCATCAAAGCCGCTTTGGCCGACGCGCAGGTTCGCACCATCCTGACCAACATGGTGCCGGCCACGTTGGCGGTGTCGGTGGCGCAGATCAGCCTCATCATCAACACCAACATTGCCTCGCATCTGGAGGCGGGCAGTGTGTCCTGGATTTCTTTTGGTGACCGGCTTATGGAGTTTCCAACGGCCCTCTTGGGTGTGGCCTTGGGCACGGTGCTGTTGCCCTCCTTGTCCGCAGCCGCCCAACGCAGTGCGGAAGAATACTCCCGTTTGCTGGACTGGGGCCTGCGTTTGACCGTGGTGTTGGTGCTGCCCGCCGCTGTGGGGCTGGGCCTGTTCAGCGACGCCATGGTGGCCTTGCTGTTTCACTATGGCCGGTTTGATGCCCACGACGTCCACATGACCAGCCAGGCCGTGATGGCTTACAGCGTTGGCTTGACAGGCCTTGTGCTGGTGAAGGTGTTGGCGCCGGGCTTTTATGCCCGTCAGGATGTGCGTACGCCCGTTAAAATTGCAATATTTGTGGTTATTGCCACTCAACTACTGAACATCGTGTTCGTGCCTTGGTTAGGCCATGTGGGTTTGCCGTTGTCCATCGGTGTCGGGGCGCTCATCAACTCGGTCGTGCTGTACTGGGGCTTGCGGCGTCGTGGCCTGTACTCGCCCAGCGCGGGCTGGCTGCCTTATTGGGGAAAATGCCTGGTGGCCTGCGCTGTGATGTCCGTGGTCTTGGTGTTGGCCAATCAGCACATGGATTGGGTGGCCATGGGTGCCACCCCAGTACTTCGTATGGCCGCAGTGCTGGCCGTCATCGCGCTGTGTGGGGTGGTGTATTTTGGCGCTTTGGCCTTGATGGGCTTGAAGCCGCGCACCCTGCTGAAAAGGCCGCAGGGCTAGGCGCGGCACAGCGTTGGTTTATTTCAATGCGTCGAAGGCGCGTGTGCGGATCTCGTCCACTGAGCCCACGCCCGCAATTTTGCGGTATTGCGGGGCCACGCTGTCACCAGTGGCTGCCCATTGGCCATAGTAGTCCACCAAGGGGCGTGTCTGGTTTTCATACACGTCCAGGCGTTTGCGCACTGTTTCTTCTTTGTCGTCGTCGCGCTGAACCAAGGGCTCACCGGTCACATCATCAACGCCTTCCGTTTTTGGGGGGTTGAAACGCACATGGTAGGTACGGCCTGAGGCGGGGTGGGTCCGGCGGCCGCTCATGCGCTCGATGATCTCGCTGTGGGGCACGTCAATTTCCAGCACGAAGTCAATTTTCACGCCGGCTTGCTTCATCGCTTCCGCTTGGGGAATGGTGCGGGGAAAACCGTCAAACAGGTACCCATTTTGACAGTCGGCTTCCTTCAGGCGTTCTTTGACCAAGTTGATGATGATGTCGTCAGACACCAAGCCACCTGCGTCCATCACCTTTTTGGCTTCCAGCCCCAGCGGGGTCCCAGCCTTGACGGCGGCACGCAGCATGTCGCCAGTGGAAATCTGGGGAATCCCGAATTTCTCTTTGATGAATGTGGCCTGCGTGCCTTTGCCTGCACCGGGCGCTCCCAAAAGAATCAAACGCATAATTGCCTCAAGAGTTTTTGTAATCTGGCTTGCTCCAGCGCGCGCGTAATAAGGTGCTGCACCGTGAGCACGTGTCTGGGCCAATAGCCCAGTCGAATTCAACACCAGTCTATGCCCTGCAACTTGCAAAAAACTTACCTGCGGGATCGATGGGAATTCAAACCGGGACGTTCAGCCCTGACGGGATCTGACCAACTTGCGGACTCGCTCTAGGTCATCCGAAGTGTCTACCCCTGGTAGGGGGGATTCCTGAATCATACACACTTTTATGCGGAACCCATGGGCCAAAGCCCTCAGTTGCTCAAGCGATTCAAGGGTTTCGAGCGGGCTGGGGGCCAAGCTTGGGTACTTCTTCAGGAACGACGCCCGGTAGGCATACAGGCCAATGTGCCGAATGCCCAGTGCTTGTTCGCCCAAACTTGCTGGCTTGGTTTCCGATGCAAAATGGTCGCGTGGATAGGGAATGGGTGCGCGGGAAAAGTACAAAGCCTCATGGTCTTCGCGCAGGGCAATCTTGACCACGTTGGGGTTTTTGAACTCGGTCCAGTCCTCAATGCCATGCCCGCAGGTGGCGATGTCTTGGTCGCCCTGCAAAAGCGCCTGGGCCACGCGGTCGATGAGGGCCGGGTCAATCAGGGGTTCGTCGCCTTGTACGTTGACCACAACGGTGTCGTCTGGCCAGCCGCACAGTTGAACCACTTCGGACAAACGGTCGGTGCCCGTGGGCCAGTCCGCCCGGGTCATCAAGGTTCGCAGGCCCGCCGCTTCGCACACACGTGCAATCTCAGCGTGGTCAGTGGCAACCACCACTTCGGATGCGCCGCTTTTCAGCGCCTGTTCTGCGACACGCACCACCATGGGCTTGCCTTCAATGTCCAGCAGGGGTTTGCCGGGCAGGCGGGTCGACGCATGGCGGGCAGGAATAACGGCTTTGAACATGACAGTGACCTGGAACGGGGCTCAGGCCGGGTTGGCCGATTGAATGGGCACAGCCTGCTCAACCAGCATCACGGGAATGCCATCACGCACGGGAAAGGCCAGGTTGTCAGCGTGGCACAGCAGAGCGCCGTCGCTGAGTCGTTTTTCGAGCGGGCCTTTGCACAAGGGGCACACCAGCACATCAATCAGTTGGGGGTCCAAGTTGGTCCTCTATGGGGTTGATCAGTGCCTGAGGCAACTGCACGGCAATTTCCGCAACCCACAATCTGGGGTCGTCCGTGTTCAATTTTACGGCATCTTTGCCGGTCGTAATCAGCACTTGGCCCAGCAGGCTTTCGCAAAAATCGATCGGGTACTGGGCGTGGTCGGGCAGCGCGGTGGTGTGGGTCAGGTTCAGACCAGCTTGGCGCAGGGAAGCGAAGAGCTTGTCTGGTTCAGCCAAGCCTGTGAATGCGGCGACGGTGGATGTACTCCACTGGGCGACGGCCTGCTCAACGGTCATGGTGAGTCCGCTGCTGGCCTGTACGAATCCACTCAGGCGGACGGTCACCGCGTGCCAGCGGGTGTCGGGGGGAAGGCCTGTCTGCTGGGCAATCTGAGCGGGTTCGCAGTTGCTGCAAACGATGGCATCGACCGCGTTGGCCCTCTCCAAGGGTTCGCGCAAGGGGCCGGCAGGCAGCAAACGGCGGTTGCCCGCAGCCCGGGCGTCAAAAGCCAGCCATTCCACGTGGCGTTTAAGTCTGTGGTGTTGCAACCCATCATCGGAGATCACCACATCCAGCCGGGGAAACTCACCCAGCAATGCCGCCAAGGCTGCAGTTCGGTCCCGCCCGACAGCCACGGGGCAGCCTGACATTTGATGCAGGTAAACCGGTTCATCACCGCAGGTTTGGCTGAGTTGGTGGGGGGGCTCGTCCATGGTGGACAGCACGGCCACAGCCTGGCCTGAGCGCCCGTAGCCTCGGCTGAGCAAACCCACCCGGTAACCTTTGCTTGTCAACGAGTGGGCCAAACCCAGTACCAACGGTGTTTTTCCGGCGCCACCGGCAATCAGGTTACCAACGACCACCACCAGCGGGCCTTGGGTGTAGGGCACCCGGGCAGCCAGTGACCGGGTTTGCAGTCCGGCCCAGCGACGATACAGGTGGTGCAAGACGGTGAGGGCACTCAAGCACAGGCCCGCCCAGAAGCCCGCCGGATTACCGCGGTACCAGACCCCGGTCAACCACTGTTCGAGGCGAGCCCGCCGGGTGATGGCTGACATCGGTTCAGCGGCGGCCGCCGGCCGTGGCGATGGACACACGGGCGACGCCCAGTGAGGCCAGGGCGTCCATGGCCACCACCACAGACTGGTGGGATGCTTTGGAGTCAGCTTCAATCACCGCGCGGGCCGTGGCTGGGCCTGTGCCCAGTTTGGTCAAGGCCGATTTCAGTTCCCGACGAAGGCCGTTGGCGTCCAAAACGGCGGATTGGTCCACAGTGAAGTTGCCGTCGACCCCAACCCTGATTCGCAGCACTGAATCGTCGGTTTTGGCCGTTTCACCGGACCGTGTACCCGGCAATTCCACTTTCAACTGGCTCTGGCGAACAAAACTGGTGGTGCAGACCAAAAAAATCACGATCACCAACAACACGTCAATCAGTGGAATGAAGTTGATGTCAGGCGGCTCGCCCGTGTCCAGTCGCCTCAATTTCATGGTCGGGCTTCCTCGCTGCGGGTCTTGCTCACCCTGCGTGTGCCCGAGCTGGCTGCGGCAATCTGGCGTGCCAAACCTTCAAAAGGCTCTAACTGCACCTCCAGCCGGTTCAGCAGGGTTTCGATGCGCAAACGGAGCAGGCGATAGGCCACCAAGGCAGGAATGGCCACCATCAGGCCAAATGCCGTGTTGTACAGGGCCACTGCAATACCGCTGGCCAGGCTCTCCGGTGTTTGGCTGGCAGCGCCTTGGACGGCGAATATCTCGATCATGCCCACCACGGTGCCCAAAAGGCCCATCAAAGGCGCCGCGCTGGCAATCAGCGACAACAGGTCCAAGTGTTTGGCCATATTGCGTTGAACTTGGGCTGCGGCGTCGTCCATGGCTTCCGACCACGCACCCCCGGCGTAAGCCGCAGCATAGCCACTGGCCAAAATACTGCCCAAGGCACTGTGCGCTTTCAGCCGGGCCAAATTATTGGCGTCCTTGAACAGGGCTGGCGTTTTGCAGGCCTCTTCGATCAGGTTTTTGGGAAAGAGGGGCTCGGCCCTCAAGGCATGGACGCGTTCAATCACAATCGCCAAAGCGATGATGGATGCAAAAATCAGCGGCCAGATTGGCCAGCCGGCGGCGGTCACGATTGCCCACACAGTAGACTCCTGTTCAATGAGAACGGCACTCTAGCGAAGTTTTCCACGCAATTCAAATCCGGAGTGAACTCAGGGGTTTGGCGGTGAATGCTCCATTGTGGATAACTTTGGGGAAAAGTGATCCAGTGAGATGATGGAAATCAGGAATTTGTCTCTCCGGAGCTTGTTGAAAAAAGTTGATTGTCGGGAAATATACATAAAATCATGAGGTTGTACGTATTTTCGATTGTTTCGGAAGTGTTGCAAGCCATGATTGTTTTTGCTAGCGCCTGTGGATAAACAGGCTTTGCTTCACAGAACACACCGCTAAATGATTGACTCGAAAAACATTTTGACAGTGAGCCAATTTTCCCGGCTACTCAGCGATTCCCTGCGGTCGGCCTGGCCTTCTGTGCGCATTCAGGGCGAACTGGCCAGCTTCACCAAGGCGTCGTCAGGCCATTGGTATTTCACACTCAAAGATGACCAGGCGCAGTTGAAGGCCGTGATGTTTCGCGCCCGCAACGTACTCGCTGGTTTTACCCCCGTGTTGGGCGACAAGGTGGAGGTGTTGGCCCAATTGTCGGTGTACGAGCCCCGCGGCGACCTTCAATTGGTGGTCGATGTGCTCAAAAAAGCCGGGCAGGGCAATCTTTACGAGCAGTTTCTGGCCTTGAAAGCGAAATTGGCGCAAGAGGGTTTGTTCGATGCTGCCCGCAAACAGCCTTTGCCTGCCGTCCCCTTCAGTGTCGGTGTGGTGACCTCATTGCAAGCGGCCGCCCTGGCTGACGTTCGTCAAGCCTTGACGCGGCGTGCGCCGCACCTGGCCTTTTGTGTGTATCCCACCCAGGTTCAAGGCGAAGGGGCCGAGTTGCAGATTCGTCAGGCCTTGCGGCGGGCTGATTCTGCAGGGCACGATGTGCTGATCCTGTGCCGCGGCGGCGGCAGCCTTGAAGACCTGTGGTGTTTCAACACCGAGGTAGTGGTGCGTGCGGTGGCGGCTTGCCAAACACCGATTGTGGTTGGCGTGGGGCATGAAACTGACGTGACGCTGGCCGAGTTTGCCGCTGACCTTCGGGCAGCCACACCGACCGCGGCCGCTGAGTTGATTTGCCCACCCACGATGGATTTACTGGATGCTGTCGCCAGTCACGCCCTGTCGATGGGCCAATCACTGCGACAGCGCTTGAGTCGGCTCGAGCAGCAGGTTGACCGTGCGGAATTCGGCTTGGTGACTCCGCGCCATTATGCGGATCGCCTGGCCGGCAGGCTGGATGCGTTGGCCCGTGGTTTGGCCCAACCCTTGAATCAACATCTTCAGTCGGTGGGCCACTCATTGGCCCAATGGTCCCAGCGTCTCAGTCAGCAGGGCCGCAAGGGGTCTCAAGTTGCCGACAGCCAGCTTCAAGTCAACATACAGGCCATGAAGACCCGTCTGGCGCTGACCTTACAGCACACAGAGTCCGTGTTGGTGCGCCGGTCCGAGGTGCTGGAGGCCGTCTCCCCCCAACGCACGCTGGAACGCGGCTTTGCTTACCTTCAAGACGAAACCGAAGGCTGTGTGCTCAGTTCGGTGGCGCAGGCCCAACCCGGTCAGGCTGTGAAAGCCACCTTGAAAGACGGGCATTTGAGCTTGGGCGTGACAGCAGTGAAGAAACACGGAGGCGCAGACCCCGATCCGTTCACCAAACCTGGTTCCTGACTCGGTCTTGTCGCTTTTTCACGTTAGAATCGGCTGTTCACTGTTGCTGCGAGAGGAATCAAAAAATGGAACACACGTTGCCCCCACTGCCTTATGCCATGGACGCACTGGCCCCCCACATCTCCAAAGAGACGCTGGAGTACCACTACGGCAAGCACCACCAAGCCTATGCGACCAACTTGAATGGTCTGATCAAAGGCACTGAGTTTGAAAACGCCACCCTTGAAGAGATCGTCAAGAAATCCACTGGCGGCGTGTTCAACAACGCAGCCCAAATTTGGAACCACACCTTCTACTGGAATGGTTTGAGCCCCAACGGCGGTGGTACACCCAGCGGTGCACTGGCCGATGCCATCAATGCCAAGTTCGGCAGCTTTGAAGCCTTCAAAGAAGCCTTCACCAAGTCTTGCATCGGTAACTTCGGTTCCAGCTGGACATGGCTGGTCAAAAAGCCTGATGGCTCCGTGGACATTGTGAACACCAGCAATGCCGCAACACCCCTGACCACGGCTGATGTGCCTTTGCTGACCTGCGACCTGTGGGAACACGCCTACTACATCGACTTCCGCAACCTGCGCGCCAAGTATGTTGAAACCTTCTTCAACTTGGTGAACTGGAAGTTTGCAGAAGCCAACTTCGCTGCCTGATCACTTGGGCGGTACTGAAGCAAAAAGCCACCCTCGGGTGGCTTTTTTGTTTGCGGTGGGGGAAGTTAAGGCTTGGACGTGATCTTCAGGGTTCGCCCCGGCTTAATGGCCCGGTTGGCAAACCAGTTCAGGTTCATTTCCAAGGCATATCGGGCCGGTTTGACTGAGCAATGAATGTCCGTGGTGCCCGCGCGCATGGCCTCAATGTTCAGGATTCGGCCCTGCTTGTCAATGAAGGCCACATCCAGGTCAATCAGGGTGTTTTTCATCCACATGCACTGGGTGCTGTCCTCGCCGAAGTCAAACAGCATGCCGCCGTTGTCTGGCAGGTTGGGTCGCCCCATCAAGCCGATGCGCCGGCTGTCAAACGTGTTGGCCAGCTCAACCTGAATGCTTTGGCCGCCCAAGTCCACCGTTGCTTGGGGCAGACCTGACTGCGAGGGAAGGGGGGCGCTCTGGCTGAATGCGCAGCCGCTGGCCATCAGTAAAACTGCTGAGTAAAACAGGCGCCACTTCATGATCAAGTCAGAGAACTGAAAGAAGAAGAGAGTATCATAGGCTTTAGCGCAATAAGGAATACGCTTTCACATCATGAAATAAACGTAGTCGATTGCGACCCGAGGAGCTAAAATAGAGCCCTTCTTCTAACTCGAAGAACACTTGGAGAGAGCATGTATCAGCACATCAAAGTGCCCAGCGTTGGCCAGAAAATTACCGTGAACAGTGACTTTTCACTGAACGTGCCCGATCAGCCCATCATCCCTTTCATCGAAGGTGATGGCACCGGTTTTGACATCACGCCCGTCATGATTGATGTGGTGGATGCCGCTGTCGCCAAAGCATATGGTGGCAAGCGCAAAATCAGCTGGATGGAAATCTACGCTGGTGAAAAATCCACCAAAGTGTATGGCCCCGATGTCTGGTTGCCTGAAGAAACCCTGGAAGTGCTCAAAGAGTACGTGGTGTCGGTCAAAGGCCCGCTGACCACCCCGGTTGGTGGCGGTATTCGCTCCATTAACGTGGCCCTGCGTCAGCAACTCGACCTGTACGTCTGTCTGCGCCCGGTGCGTTACTTCCAGGGTGTGCCCAGCCCAGTCAAAGAACCTCACAAAACCGACATGGTGATCTTCCGTGAAAACTCCGAAGACATCTACGCCGGTATTGAATACGAAGCCCAGACTGACAAAGCCCAGAAACTGATCAAGTTCCTGCGCGAAGAAATGGGTGTGACCAAAATCCGTTTCCCTGAAACCTCTGGTATCGGCATCAAGCCCATTTCCAAAGAGGGCACCGAGCGGCTGTTCCGCAAGGCCATTCAGTACGCCATCGACAACAAAAAGCCTTCCGTGACCATCGTGCACAAAGGCAACATCATGAAGTACACCGAGGGCGCGTTTGCTTCATGGTCCTATGCTTTGGCCAAGAATGAGTTCGGCGCTGAATTGCTGGATGGCGGTCCTTGGATGAAAATCAAGGCGGCCCATGGCGACATCGTCATCAAAGACGTGATTGCGGACGCCTTCCTGCAGCAGATTCTGCTGCGCCCCGCCGAGTACAGCGTCATCGCCACCATGAACTTGAACGGCGATTACATCTCTGACGCGCTGGCCGCACAGGTGGGTGGTATTGGTATCGCCCCCGGTGCCAACCTGTCCGATTCCATCGCCATGTTCGAAGCCACCCACGGTACAGCGCCCAAGTACGCTGGCAAGGATTACGTGAACCCGGGTTCACAGATTCTGTCGGCTGAAATGATGCTGCGCCACATGGGCTGGACAGAGGCTGCCGATTTGATCATCACCTCCATGGAGAAATCCATTGCCTCCAAGCAGGTGACTTATGACTTCGCCCGCCTGATGGACGGCGCGACCCAAGTCAGCTGTTCCGGCTTCGGTAAGGTCATGATCAGCAATATGTAAGTGCCATGGCCCGCTTGGCGGGCCCAGCCATAAAAAAAGCCAGCAAATGCTGGCTTTTTTTATGGCCACTCAAACACTTGAAGTGTTTGAGTGGTGCGGGTTGCCTCAGGCGTTTTCAGCCTCGACACCCACGATGTTCTGGGCTTGTTTGCCTTTCGGACCATTCACGATGTCGAAAGTCACGGCCTGGCCCTCTTTCAGAGAGCGGAAGCCTGAGGCCTGAATGGCCGAGAAGTGTGCGAACAGCTCTTCGCTGCCGAACTCAGGGTCGGGAGTGATAAAACCGAAACCCTTTGCGTCGTTAAACCATTTTACTTTACCGGTCGCCATTGCGAGACCTCCTTCCAAAAATCACACTTCTGCCGGATATTGTTTGAACTTTCCGACCAATCGCCAGTCTGAGTGGCTTAAGGCTTATTGTTGGTTTACTTCCTGTCTGGGTCAACAATACATTTAATACAAATTCAGGGTTTACCCAGTGTTCACCCACCCCCACCCCGGTTTCTCGCTGCCCTGAGTGATTGACGCCTGTTTTCCCCCACCTGCAAAGTGCTGATTCTTCGAACGCTTTTCCAAGTCGTCGATGTTGGCTCGTGCCTGTTTGCCGACAGCGTGGAATTAAGCTGGTGTAATGCACGCTAATCCGTGTTGCAGCCGCTTTGGAAGTGATTACAATAAAGTCATGAGTTCGCAAAACAGCCCATCAACAGTACTGGAATCTCAGGCCCAGAAAGCCAAGCTTCCCCCGATGTACCAAGTCGTACTCTTGAACGACGACTACACGCCCATGGAGTTCGTGGTGCTTGTTTTGCAGAAGTTTTTTGGCAAGGGCCGTGAGCAGGCTACCCAGATCATGCTGAAGGTGCATCGCGAAGGGAAGGGCGTGTGCGGGGTCTACCCCAAAGATATTGCCTCAACCAAGGTTGAGTTGGTGAGTGGTTTCGCGAGGCAGCATCAACATCCGCTGCAATGCGTGATGGAGGAAACATGATTGCGCAAGAGTTGGAAGTCAGTTTGCACATGGCCTTTGTTGATGCACGTCAACAAAAGCACGAGTTCATCACGGTTGAACACCTGCTACTGGCACTTCTGGACAACCCTTCGGCCGCCGAAGTGTTGAGAAATTGTTCCTGCGACATTGAAGAAATTCGCAAGAACCTGCAGACGTTCATCAAGGACAACACCCCGGTGGTGTCTGGTCAGGACGAAGTGGACACCCAGCCCACCTTGGGCTTTCAGCGGGTCATTCAGCGGGCCATCATGCATGTGCAAAGCACATCGAATGGCAAAAAGGAAGTGACCGGTGCCAATGTGCTGGTGGCCATTTTCGGCGAGAAGGATTCCCACGCCGTGTATTACCTGCATCAGCAGGGCATTACACGCCTTGACGTGGTCAATTACATCTCCCACGGCATTACCAAGACGCCCCAAGCCCCGGCACCCAAGCCCGAGGCCCAGCAGAACGAGAATCAGGAGCAGGAGTCAGAAAGTGGGCAGGCCGCCAGCGACAAACAATCGCCGCTGGACCAGTACACCCAGAACCTGAACACCTTGGCGCGCGACGGCAAGATCGACCCGCTGATTGGCCGTGAGGCTGAAGTGGAGCGTGTGATTCAAGTGCTGTGCCGCCGCCGAAAAAACAACCCGCTGTTGGTGGGTGAGGCCGGTGTGGGCAAAACGGCCATTGCTGAGGGCCTGGCCTGGCGCATCGTCAAGGGCGATGTGCCCGAGATCCTGGAGACTGCCCAAGTGCATTCTCTGGACATGGGCGCTTTGCTGGCGGGCACCAAGTACCGTGGCGACTTTGAGCAACGCTTGAAAGCAGTACTCAAACAGTTGAAAGCCAACCCCGATTCAGTGTTGTTCATTGATGAAATCCACACCCTGATTGGTGCGGGTTCTGCATCGGGCGGCACTCTGGATGCGTCCAACCTGCTTAAGCCAGCGCTGTCCTCGGGCCAGTTGAAGTGCATTGGTGCCACCACGTTCACCGAATTCCGTGGCATTTTCGAGAAAGACCACGCTCTTTCTCGTCGCTTTCAGAAAATTGATGTGGCCGAGCCCACTGTG
This sequence comes from Limnobacter sp., assembly GCF_046297615.1. Classification (GTDB taxonomy): domain Bacteria; phylum Pseudomonadota; class Gammaproteobacteria; order Burkholderiales; family Burkholderiaceae_B; genus Limnobacter. Next base: position 47,657 of record NZ_JBKBHM010000006.1, read on the forward strand.
GAGCAGACCATCGAAATTCTGCGCGGTCTGAAGAGCCGTTTTGAAGAACACCATGGTGTGAAATACTCGGCGGGCGCCATTACTGCCGCCGCTGAGTTGTCCGCCAAATTCATCAATGACCGCCATCTGCCCGACAAAGCGATCGACGTGATCGACGAAGCCGGCGCGGCCCAGCGCATTTTGCCCAAGAGCAAACAGCGCAAAACCATCACCAAGGCCGACATTGAGGACATCGTCTCCAAAATCGCCCGCATTCCACCTCAGTCTGTGAACACAGACGACCGTAACAAGCTGGCCACGCTGGATCGTGACCTCAAAGCCACTGTGTTTGGTCAAGACCCGGCCATCGAGGCCTTGTCGGCGGCCATCAAAATGGCCCGTGCTGGCTTGGGTAAGGCGGACAAGCCCATCGGTTCATTCCTGTTCAGTGGCCCAACCGGCGTTGGTAAAACCGAGGTGGCCAAGCAACTGTCGTTCATTTTGGGCGTTGAGCTACTGCGTTTTGACATGTCGGAATACATGGAGCGCCATGCGGTGTCCCGCTTGATTGGTGCGCCCCCCGGGTATGTGGGTTTTGATCAGGGCGGCCTGTTGACGGAAGCCATCACCAAGAAGCCACACTGCGTGTTGCTGCTGGATGAGATTGAGAAAGCCCATCCGGATGTGTTCAACATTTTGTTGCAGGTGATGGACAACGGCACCCTGACCGACAACAACGGTCGGAAAGCCGATTTCCGCAACGTCATCATCATCATGACCACCAACGCGGGCGCTGAAGCCCTGACCAAGCGGGGCATTGGCTTCATGGAAGCCAAAGTTCAGGGTGATGAGATGGAAGACATCAAGCGTATGTTCACGCCTGAATTCCGCAACCGTCTGGACGCCATCATTTCCTTCCGTGCACTGGATGAAGAAATCATCCTGCGTGTGGTGGACAAGTTCCTGATGGAACTGGAAGAGCAGTTGCACCAGAAGAAAGTGGATGCCATCTTCACGGATGAGCTGCGCCATCACTTGGCCAAGAAAGGCTTTGACCCCTTGATGGGTGCACGCCCCATGCAGCGCTTGATTCAGGACACCATTCGCAAGGCCTTGGCCGATGAATTGCTGTTTGGCAAGTTGGTCAATGGCGGCCGCGTCACTGTGGATTACGACGAGCCTGCCGACCGGGTCAACCTCACATTCACCGAAGGCACCAAGGGCGAAGAGTCTGAAAGCGGTGCTGAAGTGGCTGTGGAGTGATGGCTGGAATATAAGCCGAAACCGGCCGGGGTTTCTGAGCCCCGGCTGAATTCCAGCTTCTTCTGCCGCGTTTGGCTGCGGCCTTGGTGCTGTTCATACATGGCCAAGTCGGCGCAGGCCATGGTTCTCTCAGGGGTATGTTCGCCCTTGATCTCTGTAATCCCATAACTCACTTCAAACCCATTGAGCTGCCGCAAGCAACGTTCAATGATGGTTTTGCCGGTGGCCACTGAACAGGCTTTCAGGTGGGCACAAAACTCCCCTTGGTTGATCCAGCCCAGGCGGTCGCTGGGCCGAAGCAGGGTTTGTATGGTTTCCGCGAAATGCACGAGACGGGTCTGGGCTTGCTCGGGCCCGTAGGTGTCCTCAAAGGCCTTGAGGTGTTCTACACGAATCAATGCCACCACCCCATGTTGTTTGGAGCCAGGTTGCAGGCGCGCCTCTTCAAGCGTGGTTTTCAGGTGGCTCATCCATGAGTCCCGGTTCAGCAGGCCCGTCAGTGGGTCCATGCTGTAGCGGCGGCGCCGTCTGGCTTTGCGGTCGGTCAGGCGGGCAAACCACGCGGTCCGCACCACAAGGCAGGCCCCGACGCCCAATGCACTGACTGCCAAGGCCAGTAGGGTCCAGACGGTGCTCAAGTCACGAATGCGGGTGGGCGGGGCTGTTTGAATCCAGCGGTAAAGGCTGTTTTGCCAGCCCGCGATGTCCTGCAGGTTGGCGATGAGGCTTTGCGGGTTGGCCAGTACGGAATTCTGGTTGTTGTGGCGGTCGATCAGCCGCTCCAGTTGTTTGCGCAGGCCTGCCAGTTCGGTAAGGCGTTCCTGGCTTTCACGGTTGTCGGTTGCCAGTTGCTCCAGCACGGATAGCCTGGCGTGCAACTGGTCAAGCAGGTGCATTGGGGTGGCGTAACCATGCACGCTCAAGGTGTTGTTGGCCAAGCCGGTGCGCGGGTCTGAAAGCCAATGCAGATGGCGGCTTTGAAGGACCAAGTCTTGCTGAGCAAGGTTCAGCACTTGCTGGCGTTGCATTTCGTGGCCCAGCCGGAACACCTGGAACAGGCTGAGTGCGCAAAGGGCCAGGGTGCACACCCACAGCAGAAACTGAACCCACTGGGTCAGCGGCCATCGAGCCAAGCCCCCCATGGGGCTGGAAGCGGAATGTACTGGGGAATTGTCCACGGCCAAGGCAACCCAAAGAGAAAGAACGCCTTTGAGTGGTGGTCTGGTTGGGGACAGTTCCCCTGCTGGTTGGGTCAGGCGGTGCCTGTGCTGCCAAACCCACCTGCACCGCGTTGAGACGGGGCAAATTCGCTGACCACTTTGAAGTCGGCATGGGCCACAGGCAGGATGACCAACTGGGCAATCCGTTCCATGGGCTCAATCACCACATCAATGCTGCTTCGGTTCCAGGCGGACACCATGAGTGGCCCTTGGTAGTCTGAATCAATCAAACCCACCAAGTTACCCAGTACCAATCCTTTTTTGTGCCCAAGGCCGGAGCGGGGCAGGATGGTGGCGCAATAGTTGGGGTCGCCGATGTACATCGACAGGCCTGTGGGTACCAGTTGAGCCTCACCGGGTTTCAGGGTCAAGGGCTCGTTCAGTGCGGCACGCAGGTCGACACCTGCGCTACCCGGAGTGCCGTACGCAGGCAGGCATTCAGCCATGCGAGGGTCCAGAATCTTGACTTCAACAGGAATGGTCATGGGTGTGAAAAAAGGTGGTGAATGAGGTCAAGGGCCGCTTCGAGTTTGGGCTTGCGCTCAATGGTCACAGGCGGCAGGTCTGTGCGGTAAATCTGAAGGGTGGCTTCGTCTGCACCCAACACCTCTTGGGCGAAGTTGGCCACAATGGCATGGGCCTTTTTGCGCACCAGTTTTTGCTGGGCGTAGTCCGCAAGGTTTTGGGTTTCGGCGGCAAAGCCAATCACCTTGAAACGTGGGCTGTGTTCGGTGGCCCATTGCCCAACCTCGGCCAGAATGTCCGGGTTCAGAGTGAACTCCATGTTCAAGCCGGTGGGCGATGCGTCGGATTTCTTTTGCTTGTGGGTGCTGGGGTTGAGTATTCCGTAGTCGGCCACCGCTGCCACGCCCACATAAGCCTGCGCTTGGGGCACCAAGCCCAGCACGGCGCTGTGCATGTCGCGCGCGCCTTGCACGTTCACGCGTTGAACTCCATACGGAGTAGCCAGGGCGGTGGGGCCGCTCACCAGAGTAACTTTCGCACCAGCCAGCCAGGCGGCTTGGGCAATGGCATAGCCCATTTTGCCGCTGGACCGGTTGGTGATGCCGCGTACGGGGTCGATGGCTTCGAAGGTGGGCCCTGCGGACACCACCACATGTTGACCGGTCAATGTTTGAGTGCTTCGGGCTTTGGCCAGTTCCCAGACGATCTCCCAAGGCTCCAGCATGCGGCCTTGGCCCACTTCGCCACAGGCTTGTTCGCCGTGGGCTGGGCCAAACACCTGCAGGCCGTCTCGCCGGGCTTGTTCAACATTGCGCTGTGTGGCCGGGTTGTTCCACATTTCCACATTCATGGCCGGCACAATAGCCACCGGGCAATTGCGGGCCAGCACCAGGTTGTCCAACAGGTTGTCGGCAATACCGTGCACATACTTGGCCAGTGAGTTGGCGGTGCAGGGGGCGATCAACAGGTGGTCGCAGGCCCGGCTGATGTCGATGTGCGGCATGCCACGGTCAGCCTGGCCTTCGGGCCACTGGGACACGGCCACCGCACGGCCAGACAGTGCCTGAAAGGTCAGTGGCGCAATAAACTGGGTGGCCGAGGGGGTCATCACCACCTGCACAGCACAGCCCTGTTTGGTCAACAGTCGAACCAGTTCGGCTGATTTGTAGGCCGCAATGCCACCACACACGCCCAAAACAATGCGTGTGCCTTTCAGGCCGGGCAGTTGGGGCAGGTCGTTGGACATCATCCCTCGGGTTCTCAGGCTTTCTTGCGGGGCGCTGCCTTGCTGGTGGGCGAGTCAGTGCGCGTGAAGAACAGTTCATTCACAATCAGGCCAACAGCGCCCAGGCTGATGGCCACATCGGCCACGTTGAAGGCTGGCCAGTGGACAGTCTGCCAGTAAAAGTCCAGGAAATCGACCACCGCGCCGTACATCACCCGGTCAATCAGGTTGCCGATGGCGCCGCCCAGAATACTGGACAGGCAAAACAGGGCAAACGGTTTGCCGCGTGAGCCACGCATCAGCACCACAATCACGATGGAAGCCACCACGGCCACCACGGACAGGAAATGCCGTTGCCAGCCTTCCTGATTGGCGAGGAAGCTGAATGCAGCCCCGGGGTTGAGCACATGAACCAGATTGAAAAAGGAGGTCACTTCCACCACGGCACCGAATTCCAGCCGGGCCTGGACCCACAGTTTGGTGATCTGATCCAGAACGATCCAGGTCAGGCTCAGCCATAGCCAAATCCACAGTCGTCCTTGTTGGGGTTTAGACATGTTCTCGTTCCTCGCCATCACCGTACAAATTGCTGACACAGCGACCGCAGATGTCTGGCAGGTTTTCATCGGCACCGGTGTCGGTGCGCACGTGCCAGCAGCGTTCGCATTTCTTGCCTTCGGCAGGCGTTACCGAAATAAGTTCAACATCGCCTTGGGCGAGTTTGACTTCGGACACGATGAACAGGAATTTCAGGTCGTCGCCCAGGCTTGCACAGATGTTGTAAAGTGCTTCAGGCAGGGCGAGGCTGACGCTGGCCTGCAAGGACGAGCCGATCAAGCCCTGTGTGCGAACCGCTTCGAGTTCTTTCACCACGCGGGCCCTGAGGCCCAGCAGGCTGTCCCAACGGTCGCTCAGTGCCTGCGCACCGTCGATCTCGATAGTCGGTGCAAACTCGCCACAGAAAATGGAGGGCTGGCCTGTACGCGCCGCATGGCCCAGGCATTCATAGGCTTCCTCGGCGGTGAAGCTGAGCACAGGAGCCATCAGTCGTACCAGTGCTTCGGTGATGTACACCAACGCCGTTTGGGCGCTGCGGCGTGCTTTGGAATGCGCGCCTGTGGTGTAGAGCCGGTCCTTGAGAATGTCGAGGTAAAAAGCGCCCAGGTCTTCGGAGCAGAAGATCTGCAATTTGCTGACCACCGGGTGGAATTCATACCGGTTGTAGTGGGCTTCACATTCAGCTTGCAGGTTGGCCAGCCGAACCAGCGCATAGCGGTCCACTTCAGCCAGGTCTTCCACGGGCAGGGCCTGCAGGTCGAAATCGAAGTCGGACACGTTGGCCAACAGGAAACGCAGCGTGTTCCGGATGCGTCGATAACTTTCAACCACTCGCTTCAGAATTTCGTCAGAGATGGTCAGCTCGCCGGAATAGTCGGTGCTGGCCACCCACAGGCGCAGAATTTCCGCCCCCATTTTGTTGGTGACTTCCTGCGGGGCAATCACGTTGCCCACGGATTTGCTCATCTTGCGGCCTTGGCCATCCACCACGAAACCATGCGTCAACAGGGCTTTGTAAGGGGGCACGCCGTTGATCATGCAACTGGTCAGCAAGGAGGAGTGGAACCAGCCACGGTGCTGGTCTGAACCTTCCAGATAAAGGTCGGCCGGGAATTGGCTTTCCTGGGCATGACTGCCGCGCAACACGGTTTCATGGGTGGTGCCCGAGTCAAACCACACATCAAGGGTGTCGGTGTTTTTTTCGTAGTGGCGGGCTTCGTCGCCGATCAGGTCTTCGACCTTCAGGTGTTGCCAGGCCTCGATGCCTTCTTGCTCAATGCGAGCGGCCACTTGCTCGATCAGTTCTGGTGTGCGGGGGTGCAGTTCGCCGGTTTCACGGTGAACCAAAAAGGCCATGGGCACACCCCACTGACGTTGGCGGGACAGTGTCCAGTCAGGGCGGTTGGCAATCATGGCGTGCAGGCGGGCTTTGCCCCAAGCCGGGAAGAACTGGGTGGCTTCCACGCCAGCCAGTGCTTTTTCACGCAGGGTACCGCTGCCGTCCAGGGGTTGAACGTCCATGCCTGCAAACCACTGAGAGGTGGCCCGGTAAATGACCGGCGTTTTGTGGCGCCAGCAGTGCATGTAGCTGTGGCCAAACTTCAGTTGCTTGATCAGATTGCCGGTTTCAACCAGTTTTTCAACAATCAGCGGGTTGGCTTTCCAAATGTGCAGGCCACCGAAAAACGGCAGCGATTCCACATACTGGCCATTGCCCATCACCGGGCTGATCACGTCGGCGTCTTTCAAGCCATAGCCTTTGGCGGTGACGAAGTCATCCACACCATAAGCGGGGGCACAGTGAACAATGCCGGTACCCGTGTCGGTGCTGACGTAATCGGCCAAGTAAACCGGGCTCAGGCGGTCGTAGAAGGGGTGTTCAAAGGGCAGGTTTTCCAGGGCCGCGCCGGTGGTGGTGGCCACCTCGGTGCCGGTCAGGCCATAACTCTCCAGACAGGCGGCAACCCGCTCTTGTGCCAGCAACAAGAACTTGTCACCCGTGTCGATCAGGCTGTACACCAATTCCGGGTGCATGTTCAGGGCCTGGTTGGCGGGCAAAGTCCACGGTGTGGTGGTCCAGATCACCAGTTGACCTGGCTTGGCTTGCAAGGTGGCCAAGGGCACATTGAATGCCTGAGCCAGTTTCTCCAGCGCAGGTGCGTGGAATGGAAAGCCGACATCCACGGCAATGTCTTGCTTGTCCTTGTATTCCACCTCGGCTTCGGCCAGTGCAGAGCCGCAGTCAAAGCACCAGTTGACGGGTTTCAGTCCGCGGAATACATAGCCCTGTTTCAGGATCTTGCCCAAGGCGCGCAGTTCGTCGGCCTCGTTGCTGAAGTTCATGGTTTTGTAGGGGTTGTCCCAATCGGCCAACACGCCCAGGCGGATGAAGTCTTTTTTCTGACGCTCAATCTGTTCGCTGGCGTAGGCGCGGCTTTTGGCCTGAACGTCCAACGTGGGCAGGCCTTTGCCGTGGGTTTTCTCGATCTGAATTTCGATGGGCATGCCATGGCAATCCCAGCCCGGTACGTAGTGGGCGTCGCAGCCCGCCAGGCATTTGGATTTGACGATGATGTCCTTGAGAATTTTGTTGACCGCGTGGCCGATGTGAATGTCCCCGTTGGCGTAGGGCGGGCCATCGTGCAAAACAAACTTCGGTTTGCCCGCTTTGGCCTCACGAATGGCCTTGTACAGCCCGTTGCTGCACCACTGTTCAACCCAGTTGGGTTCGCGCTGCGGCAGATTGCCCCGCATGGGGAAGGGCGTATCGGGCAGGTTCAGCGTGTCTTTGTAATCCATGGGGTTCAACGTACAGATTGAAGTGAAGAGGGGTGCGTTTGGGCCAACAGGGCCATGGCCTGGGCGGTGTCGCGATGCATTTGTTCAACCAGGGCGTCCAGCGAATCGAACTTCGCTTCGGCGCGCAGATGGGCCGTGACCTCGATGCTGACGCACCGTCCATAAGCGTTGCCTTGCCAGCCGGGAATGTAGGTTTCCAGCAAAATCTCCGAGGACTCTTCCACGGTAGGGCGCAAACCGAGGCTGGCCACAGCCGGCAGGGGTTTGTCGTCCAAGCCGTGAACCCACACGGCCAGAATGCCCGACAGCGCACTGGCGCGGCCTGCGATTGGCAGGTTCATGGTGGGAAACCCCAAGGTGCGGCCCAGTTTCTTGCCGTGAATGATTTTGCCCGAGTAGACCAAGGGGTGCCCCAGCATCGCCTTGGCTTGGTCGATCTGCCCAGCTTGCAGGGCTTCGCGCACCCTTGAACTGGAGACACGATGGCCATCGTGCTGAACCTCGGGCAGGTCGTGCACCACAAAACCCAAGGCCTGCCCCAGTTCACTGAGGGTGTTGAAGTCGCCGGCCCTTTTGGCACCGAAGCGGAAATCGTCACCCACCCAAACCTGTTTCGCCTGCAATTGCGTGGCCAGTACCTCGCGCGCGAAGGCCTCAGGGCTCAAGCTGGCCATGGCGTGGTCGAAGGGAAGGACGCACACGGCCTCAATGCCGCAGTGTTTCATCCACAACAGCCTGTCGCGCAGGGTGGAAATTCGGGCCACTTTGGCGTGTGGGCTGAAAAACTCCTTGGGGTGGGGGTGAAATGTCACCACCATGGGCACCAGACCGCTGCTGCGGGCCACGCGCACCACTTCACGGAACAGGCGGGCATGGCCCAGATGGACGCCGTCAAAGTTTCCGATGGTCAAGGCTGTGCCGGCACCCGGGGCAAGGGCGCCAGGGCGGCGGATGATTTTCATGCCGGTGGCAAAGTGGTGGATGGTTGCAAAACAACCCACCATTATACGTCCGTGGCGGAGAAATACAGGACTTTTTGCCCTGCCCGGTGATAAACTCGCGCCATGCGAAAACCGACTCCAACCTTGGCCGTTCTCATCTCTGGCCGAGGCTCCAATCTTCAGGCCCTCATTGAACATGCGCAGCGCACAGCCGCCTATCGCATTGCCGTGGTCATTTCGAACCGCCCCAATGCCGGTGGCCTGGATTTGGCACGTGACGCAGGTATTCCAGTCGAGGTGGTGGACCACACCACCTTCACCGACCGGGCTGCGTTTGATGCAGCCTTGGCCGAACGGTTGGACGGGTACGCCACCGACTGGGTGGTGCTCGCCGGTTTCATGCGGGTACTCACGGAAGGCTTCGTTGAACGGTACTCCGGGCGTTTGGTGAATATTCACCCGTCCCTGTTGCCTGCTTTTCCCGGCTTGAAAACCCACGAACAAGCCCTCGCGGCGGGTGTGCGCGTACATGGGGCCACTGTTCACCTGGTGACGCCTGCACTAGACCATGGGCCCATTGTGGACCAGGCCGTGGTGCAGGTGCTGGACGGTGACACACCCCAAACGCTTGCAGAGCGGGTGCTTGCGTTGGAGCACAGGCTGTTTCCCCGCGCCATTGAGGCCCTGTGTGCCGGGCGGGTTGCCCACGCTGGCAGCCTGGCCATGGTGGGTGCAGCCAGTCAGCCGCTGATCATGAACATTCCCTTGGTGGACGAACACTATGGCCAAAAAGCCTGAGAAAAAAACGCCGTTTCGCAAACCCCAGTCAGGCTCAGGCCGTGGGCGTGCGGTTCGTCAGGACAGGACCGGCGCGGTTTCGCGCGTGGGTTTGTTGAGCCAGGTGGCCCAACTGATTGACTTGTTGAATCAGTTTGAAGGCCCTGCCGATGCCACCATTTCCCGCTTTTTCAAAGACCACGCCGAACTTGGTGGCCGTGACCGGCCGGTGGTGGCCGAGGCTGCTTACTGCTGGTTGCGTTACCGTTTCCGCATCAATCATTTGGCGCAGTCAGGCGAAGGCCCCCCCTTGATGCGCCAAGCCAAGCTGGCCTTGTTGTGGTCCGGTGCGCCCGAACCCATCTGGTCTGCCGGTCGTCAGGCCGACAATGAATGGTTGAGCCGTGTCATCCAGGTGCCAGCCGAACAGTTGGCCCTGGAACCCCGCACCTGTCTGCCCGAGTGGCTGTACACCAAAGTGGCTGAACAGTTTGGCGAGCCGCGTGCGGAGTCGTTCGCGCAGGCCGTACTGCAGGCCGCCCCCCTGGATATTCGAGTCAACACCCTGAAAACCTCCGCCACCGAATTGCAGGGTTTTCTGGCTGAGTTGGGTGTGCGCAGCGAACCCATTGAAGGCCTGCCAGACAGCCTGCGAGTCACGGGCAAGCCCGCTTTGGGTAAAACCGAGTTGTTCCAGACCGGTGGCTTTGAAGTGCAGGACGCGGGTAGCCAATGGGTCAGCCGACTGGTGGCCCCTCGCCGAGGCGATTTGGTGGTTGATTTTTGTGCAGGCGCGGGCGGCAAAACCCTGGCCATTGCAGCGCTCATGAAAAACACTGGGCGCGTGGTGGCCTTGGACACCTCGGAACGCCGATTGCTGAAGTTCAAGCCAAGGGCTGCCCGTTCCGGCATGAGTAATTTCTACACCATGGCCATTCATGACGAAGGCGATGCCCGCCTGAACACCTACACCGGCAAGGCGGACCGGGTGTTGGTGGATGTCCCGTGTACGGGGATGGGGACATTGCGCCGGAATCCTGACCTCAAATTCCGCCAAAGTTTGCAGTCTCTGGCCGAGCTGAATGTGAAGCAGCGGTCGATTCTTGAGCGCGCCAGTGCCTTGGTCAAGCCGGATGGACGGTTGATTTATGTGACTTGCAGTGTGCTTCAGGATGAGAACGAAGTCATCGTGCAGGAGTTCCTGGCCAAGCACCCTGAATTCCGTTTGCGGCGCTGGACTGAAGTACTCAATCCGAGTGAGAGGCCTTTGAAAGCCGATGCCACGGCTGATATGCTGCGCATGTGGCCTGAAGATGGTGAATCGGACGGCTTCTTTGCAGCCGTTATGCAACGCGCGAAGGTGTAACCGAGTAGAAACTCCAACATTCGTTCGTATAATAAAGTACAGTTGTGCACTGAAACTTGAATCACTGCCGTCCCAGAAGACCTGAGACCATTCAAACCTTGCGGCTGTGACCTGTCAAAACCACGAGAGAGATTGTGATCATGCTTGAATTTCTGACGTCCGGACTGTTGGGCGCCTCCCTGACCGAAATGGTGGTGTACACGCTGGTTGCCACCCACATCACCATTGTTGCGGTCACTGTGTATCTGCACCGCGCGCAGGCCCACCGGGCTTTGGATGTTCACCCTGCCTTGGCGCATTTTTTCCGGGCTTGGTTGTGGTTGACTACGGGTATGAGCACCCGGGCCTGGGCGGCCATTCACCGCAAGCACCACGCCAAATGCGAAACTGCTGAAGACCCACACAGCCCCCAGGTTAAAGGCCTTAAAACGGTGTTCTGGAAAGGTGCAGAGTTGTATCGGGCTGAAGCGGCCAACAAAGAAACCCTGGCTCGTTATGGCCACGGCTGCCCCAACGACTGGCTGGAAAACCAAGTGTATGAGCGCTTCCCTTGGCAGGGTGTTGGCTTCACCCTGGTGCTGGAGTTCTTGCTGTTTGGTTTCCCCGGCGTGAGTATCTGGGGCATTCAAATGCTGTGGATTCCGGTGTTGGCCGCTGGCGTGATCAACGGCGTCGGCCACTTCTGGGGCTATCGCAACTACGATTGCGTGGACGCAAGCCGCAATATTTTCCCCTGGGGAATTCTCATTGGCGGTGAAGAGCTGCACAATAACCACCACACCCATGCGACCTCGGCCAAGCTGAGCTCCAAGTGGTATGAGTTTGACATTGGCTGGATGTACATCCGCCTGTTCAGTGCAGTGGGTTTGGTGAAGATCAAAAAAGTGGCAGAGCGCCCACGGTTTGCGTCCAAGAGTGAGGCCCGGCTGGACTTGGCCACTGTACAGGCGGTTGTCAACCACCGGTACGATGTGATGGCGCGTTATGCCAGTTCCATGCGCAAGGCGTTTCGCTCGGAATTGGCCAGTTTGCGTGAGCAGGCCCGCAGTGCCCAAGAGCGCAATGTGTTGGCCAAAGCCAAAGGGCTGCTGTCGATTGACGAAGCCAAACTCAGTGATGTGCAGCGCCAGCAGTTGGAGCAGCTGTGCACACAATCAGCCCTGATTCGCGGGTTGGTGGAAATGCGCCGTGAATTGCGTCAGATTTGGGAGAAAACCAACCTGAGCAAAGAGCAGATGCTGGTTCAATTGCAGGCATGGTGCGACAAGGCAGAACAAAGCGGTAACCGCTGGTTGCAGGACATGTCACTGCGTATCCGCCGTTACGCGGCTTGATGGCCAATCGATAGCCCAGCAGGTTTTTTCGGAACAAAAAGCCCCGGCATGCCGGGGCTTTTTTTGTGTCTGCTTGGCGCTGAGTGCCTGCCAACAAAAAACCCGCTGAGCATGCGCTGAGCGGGTTTTCAGTGGGGCACCTTGCTGAATTGAATTACTTCAGCTTGGTTTCCTTGTAGGACACATGTTTGCGTACAACTGGGTCGTACTTCATGATTTCCATTTTTTCTGGTTTGGTGCGCTTGTTCTTGGTCGTGGTGTAGAAGTGACCAGTTCCAGCGGTAGATTCCAGTTTGATTTTTTCGCGGCCGCCTTTTGCCATGATTCAGCTCCTGCTTAGATTTCGCCGCGTGCACGCAGGTCGGCCAGAACGGCGTCGATGCCATTCTTGTCGATAGTGCGCAGGGCATTGTTGGTCAAACGCAGGCGAACCCAGCGGTTTTCGCTTTCAACCCAGAACTTGCGTGTTTGCAGGTTAGGCAGGAAACGACGTTTTGTTTTGTTGTTGGCGTGGGAAACCTTGTTTCCTACCATCGGGCGCTTACCCGTGACTTGACATACGCGAGCCATGATGACCCCAAGAATTCAGCAAAGTCCACGATTATACCTGCGAATCAAAATACCATCAAGTACTTCATGGGGTTTTACAGGCCAATGTGGCGCCACCGGCCAAGCAGCCGTGGCCCACCAGCCACAGGCGTGCCCCAGGCCCTAGCGTTGATAGGGCGCACGGCCCTGTTGGCGATAGGAATACGCTGTGGTTTGGCCCACCACCAAGTGGTCCACCAATTCAATGTCCACCAGCGCCAAGGCGCTGTTCAATGTGAGTGTCAGTTGGTCGTCTGCGGCACTGGGTGTGCACAGGTTGCTGGGGTGGTTGTGCGCCACCATGATGCGGCTGGCCTGGTGTTCGATGGCAAACCGAAGCACTTCGCGAGGAAACACCGCTGTTTTGTTCACTGTGCCGGTGAACAGAACCTTGTGGGCCACCATGCGCAGTTGGTTGTTCAGGGCCAGCACAAGAAACTGTTCCACATCGGACAGGCCAATCTGCGCCCGGGCAAAACGGACGAATCGGTCAGGGTCGCTGATGGCGGGCGGCTCATCCCGGGCTTCATGGCGCAGTTCGTCCCCCAAGCATCGGCGGGCCATCTCAAGGCAGGCTTGAAGCTGCGCGTACTTGGCTGCACCCAGGCCAGGTACGGAATTCCAGTCTTTCAGGCTGATTCGGTTCAAGGCCCGCAGGTTGCCAAACTTCAGGATGATGTCTCGGGCCAAGTCCACTGCGCTCTTTCCGGGCAGCCCGGTGCGCAGGAAAATGGCCAGCAATTCAGCGTCGGACAGGCTGTCTGCGCCTTGGTTGATGAGGCGTTCCCGTGGGCGCTCGTGTTCAGGCCACTGCTGGATGGACATTCAAAGGTGCTCCTGCAAACCCCTTGTGTGTCAAGGCCTGTGCAGGAGTTCAACGCGCTGCGCAAGGCGGGTGGATGCCCGGTGCTTTGCTTGGCGTAAAATAGCGGTTTGTTGTATTCCGTTTGAGGCCTTAAGCCATGTCCGAGCCCGTGCAGTCCAAGCCCGTTGTCAATGAGTCTTCCTTTGTGACTTTGCACTATCGCATTCGGCTGGCCGACAGCCAGCAGGTGGTCGTTTCCACGTTTGAAGACAAACCCGCCACCTTGCAGATGGGGGCAGGGCAGTTGGCCGAGGGGCTGGAGCGTTGCCTGTTGGGCATGCAAGCCGGCCAACGCGACACTTTTGTATTGCCACCTGCCAATGGTTACGGGGAAAGCAACCCAGACCTGTATCGCCCTGTCAGCAAAGCCTTGCTCAACAGCTACGCCGAGGAAGGCACCACGTTTGAACCCGGTGACTTTGTGCATTTCCCAGCACCCGATGGCGGACAGTTTGCCGGCACTGTGATTGAGGACCGGGATGACAATGTGTTGTTTGACTTCAATCACCCCTTGGCTGGCAAACGCTTGGCTTTTGAAGTGCAGTTGATTGGGGTGCTGTGACTATGGCCATCGAAATCAGCCTGGCCCAACCGCGCGGCTTTTGCGCCGGGGTGGACCGTGCCATTGAAATCGTTGAACGGGCTTTGCAGCAGTTTGGTTCGCCCATCTATGTGAAACACGAGATTGTTCACAACAAGACCGTGGTTGACGATTTGCGCAACAAAGGGGCCATTTTTGTCGATGAGCTGGACGAGGTGCCCACCGGTTCAACCGTGGTGTTTTCGGCCCATGGCGTGTCTCAGGATGTGCGGACACAGGCCGAGGGTTTGGGTTTGAAAGTGTTCGACGCCACATGCCCTTTGGTGACCAAGGTTCATGTGGAAGTGACGAAGATGCGCGCCCAAGGCTGCGAGATCATCATGATTGGCCATGAGGGCCACCCCGAGGTGGAAGGCACCATGGGGCAGGTGAGCGATGGCATTTATTTGGTGGAAACCGAAGAAGACGTGGCCCGTTTGCAGGTGAAGGCGGAACAGTTGGCGTATGTCACCCAGACCACTTTGAGCGTGGACGATGCATCCCGCGTAATTGCGGCACTTAAAGCCAAGTACCCCCACATTCGGGAACCCAAGAAAGCCGACATTTGCTATGCCACACAAAACCGTCAGGATGCGGTGAAGTTCATGGCCCGTCAGGTGGATTTGGTGCTGGTGGTGGGTAGCCCCAGCAGTTCCAATTCCAACCGCCTGCGTGAGGTGGCTGAAAAGCTGGGTGTGCCGGCCAAGCTGATTGAGAATGCGGACAGCCTGGACCGCGCGTGGTTTGAGGGCGTCAAGCAGGTGGGCCTGACTGCCGGTGCTTCGGCGCCTGAGCATTTGGTGCAGGCTGTGATCAAGCGCCTGAAGGAGTGGGGCGCGGCCTCGCTGCGTAACCTGGATGGCGTGGAGGAAAACATTGCCTTCCCGCTGCCCAAGGGGTTGAGCGGGCAACCCGGCAATCAGGGCTGATCGTTTGATAGCCGAGTGGCCAATACTTGGTCCACTCGGTGCCCGTCGACGTCCATGACTTCAAAGGTCCAGCCGGAGAATTCGAATTTTTCGGATTTTTTCGGAATGCGGCCCAGTTTCCGACCCAGTGCGGTCAATGCGAAGCCACCCACGGTGTGGAAGTTGCCCAAGTCGTCGGTGGGCAGGCCTCGCAAGTTCAGCTTGTCGCACATCTCATCCACGGGCAGCAGGCCGTCAAACAGCCAAGACCCGTCTTCGCGCCGCACGGCCAAGGTGTCTTCGTCGTCGTCCAGCACTGGCATCATGTCGCCCACCACGCTGGAGAGCACATCGTCGATGGTGACGATGCCTTCGGTCATGCCGAATTCACTGATGACAAATGCGAAGGTGTTCTTCTGTTTCCGGAAGGTGCGCAACAAATCGCCCAGCGTCAGCGACGCGGGCACAAACAAGGCAGCCTGCAGCGGCAGGGCAGCGAAGTCGATGTCACCAGCAATTGCAGCCTGAAGAATGTCGTGGCTCTCGGCCAGGCCCACCACCCGTTGAAGGCTGCCACGGCACACCGGCAACACGGAATGCGGGGCTTCACGCAACACCCGCAGGTTGTTTTCAGTGCTGCTGTCCAGGTCGATCCAGGCAATGTCACTGACCGGGGTCATGACTGCGGCCAGTCGCCGGTCTTCCAGCCGAAGTACGTTGCCCATCAGCAGGCTTTCTTCCGGCGCCAGTGCGCCATCTTTTTCGTTTTCTGAGAGGAACGCCAGAATGTCTTCCACGGTGTTGACGGCAGGCGCGGCCTTGAAGGGCAAGAGGCTGAGTACCACGTCAGAGGATTTGGACAACACGGCGATGGCTGGGCGCATGACAGAAATGAACAAAGCCATGAAGGGGGCGCAGAATGCAGCCACGGCTTCGGGATTGGCGATGGCCAAGCGTTTGGGCACTATTTCCCCCAGCACGATGGACAAGCCTGTCACCGCTGCGATGGTGAGCACGAAAGCCAGGGTGTCGGCGTGGGTTGCCAGGGCGGGCAAATAAGTGTTCAGGGCCTGTGCAATGACGGTGGACAAGGCCGACTCGCCATACACACCCATCAGCAGCGCGGCTGCGGTGATGCCGGTTTGGGTGGCGGCCAGAAGGCGGCTGGGGTGGTCGATGATGCCCAAGGCAATTCTGGCCTTGTGATTGCCGTTTTCGGCCATGCTTTCCAGTTTGCTGCGGCGGCTTGAGGCCAAAGCCATCTCTGACAGTGCAAAAAAACCGGAAACGAGGATGAGGGCAATGAGTATCCACAGGGCGTGCATGGGTGTTGTGTCGCGGTAACTGACCCTTGCAGTGTATCAAACCCCGTTCATGGGTGCTTTGTTGGGCATGGTGCAGTGGCGGGGGTGTGCAGTACAATGACGGGTTATCCCAGTTTTGCATTGAATCATCATGGCGTTGACCGAAGATTCCATTCCACAGTCTGACCAGATTGTGGTGGCTGCCCTGTACAAGTTTGTCAGCCTGCCCGATTTTGAAGCCATCAAACCCGCGCTGGATGCGGTGTGCCAAGCCAATGGCGTGCTGGGCACTTTGCTGTTGGCGGCAGAGGGCATCAACGGCACGGTGAGCGCCCCGCGTGAGGGCATTGTGGCCTTGATGAGGTTTTTGTGGGCCGACCCCCGCTTGGCGGATTTGGCGCCCAAGTATTCATTTGCCCCAAACCAGGCCTTTACCCGGATGAAGGTGAAGCTGAAGAAAGAGATTGTGACCATGGGCAAAGACGGCATTGACCCCAATCGCTTGGTGGGCCGTTACGTGCCCCCGAAGGACTGGAATGCCTTGATTGCGGACCCGGACACCCTGGTGATCGACACCCGCAACAACTATGAATACGCGATTGGTACTTTCGAAAGGGCAGTAGACCCGGCCACCACCACGTTCCGTGAGTTCCCGCAATGGGTGGAAGACAACCTCAAGTCATTGCCCGAGGGGCAGCGGCCCAAAAAGATTGCCATGTTTTGCACTGGGGGGATTCGCTGCGAGAAGGCCACGGCGTACATGCTGGAGCAGGGCTTCGATGAGGTGTACCACTTGCAGGGTGGCATTTTGAAGTATCTGGAAGAGGTGCCCCAAGAGGACAGCCTCTGGAAAGGTGAATGCTTTGTGTTCGACCAGCGTGTGTCGGTGAAGCACGGTTTGGAAGTCGGCGAGTATGACTTGTGTCATGCCTGCCGCATGCCCATTACCGAGGCGGACAAGCAAAGTGAGAAGTACATTCAGGGCGTGGGTTGCCCCCATTGTTACGACAGCCTGACCGATGACCAAAAAGCCCGGTTCAGCGAGCGCCAGAAGCAGATTGCGCTGGCCCGAGCACGCAATGAAAAACACATAGGCCGGACCATGCCGCCCAAGGACAAACAGGGCAATTCAGAAGCCAAGGTTTCTTGAGGTTCTGGGCTGTACCTGATGAAACCGCAATTGAACCTGCCAGTGCTGTATAGTTTTCGGCGTTGCCCGTTCGCCATGCGTGCCAGGCTGGCGCTGGCTGCGGCAGGGCAAGCGGTTGAAATTCGCGAGATTGTGCTGCGGGACAAACCTGCACATCTGCGGGAGTTGTCGCCCAAAGCCACGGTACCTGTGCTGTGGCTGCCTGATGGCACCGTGATCGACCAAAGCCTGGACATCATGCGGTGGGCGGTGGCCCAGCAAAGGCCCCACACGTGGCTAGACTGTGACGCCCGGCAACGTGAACAAGGCGAGGCTTGGTTGCAGATGCTGGACGGGCCATTCAAGCAAGCCTTGGACCGTTACAAATACCCCAACCGCTATGAGGGCTGTGACCCGATGGCCGAGCGCACGCTGGGCCGCAGCATGTTGGCGGTCTGGGATGCACACCTTCAGCACGGACAGCACTGGTTGTTTGGCCCTCAGCCCAGCCTCTACGACTGCGCGATTCTGCCCTTTGTTCGCCAATTCCGGATTGCCGACGAGGCGTGGTTCGACTCGGGCCTCCAATTGCCCGCGTTGCAGGGGTGGTTGGCGCGGTTTTTGGCGTCACCTTGGTTTGAGCAGGTGATGGTCAAATTGGACCCATGGACACCTGAAGGGCCACCGCGCCAGTTTCCCTAAGTCAGGCTTTCAATGGCAAAAGCGTTAGAGAAAGCCCTCTACGCTTTTCACCTCAAGTTTCTATACACTCCGAAGTTACGCAACAGTAACATGGTTTGGTTGGGCTATGCTGTAGTCCGAAAAATCCAATCCAATCAATACTAAAGAGGACGAGACCCATGGCTGACAAGATTCTTGAGTACCTGCATTCTTCCACCGGCAAGCAAATTGCCGCGGCCCTCGGGATGCCCGTACCCCCTCAACTCAAGCGTGCCAAAGCGGGTTACGCCGACAAGCCGTTGGCCGGTGTTAACGCACTGGTGGGCGCAAGCGCCAACAGCGCCACTGCCGCTGCCTTGGTGAAGGCCCTTGATATGCTGGGTGCCAACTTGAAAGTGTCGTCTGATTTGGCTGGCCTGGACGGTGTGAAGCAGGCTGCTGCAAAGTCCAAAGTGGATGTCAGCATTTCCCAGGCCGACGCGGGTGTCAGCGAAAGCGTGTTGGTATTGGATGTGACGTCTGCCGCCAGCGTGGCTGATTTGCGCCTGCTGTACGATTTCTTCCAGCCACGTCTGCGCCGCTTGCCCGGCAACGCCCGCATCGTCGTGATTGGCCGCCCCCGTGGCGATTCCAAGGACGCCTTGGCTGAAACAGCGCAAGCCTCTTTGCCCGGCTTCATTCGCAGCCTGGCCAAAGAAAGCGGCAAGAACGGCACCACAGCCAACCTGATTCAACTCAAGAGCGGCGCTGAGGCTGGCCTGGAAGGCGCACTGCGTTACTTCCTGACCCCCCACTCCGCATTCGTGACCGGACAGGTGTTGCCTGTGGTGGGTGCCCCAAAAGGCGCCAAGGCGGTTGCGTTCAGCGAAAAACCCCTGACCGGCAAACTGGCTGTGGTGACTGGTGCTGCGCGCGGCATTGGTGCGGCCATCGCTGAAGTGTTGGCCCGCGAAGGCGCCACCGTGATCGGTGTGGACCGCCCCGCAGATGAAAGCACCTTGGGCGCTACGATGAGCGCGATTGGCGGCATTGTGTGCCCTCTGGACATCACTGAAGCTGACGCTGGTCTGAAGCTGGCTGCTGTGGCGGCTGAGCGTGGAGGCAAGATTGACATCATTGTTCACAACGCCGGTATTACCCGCGACAAGATGATGCGCAACATGGCCTCCCACCTGTGGGACATGGTGCTGGACGTGAACCTGGGCGCGATTGTTCGCTGCAACGAGCAACTGCTCAACGGTGAGGCATTTGGTGAAGGCGCGCGGATTGTGTGCATTTCCTCCATCGGTGGTATTGCGGGCAACGTGGGCCAGACCAACTACGCCGCCACGAAGAGCGCTGTGATTGGTTACGTGGATGCATTGTCCAAAGAACTGAGCGGCAAAGGCATTGCGGTGAACGCGATTGCCCCCGGTTTCATTGAAACCCAGATGACCGCCGCCATTCCCGTGGTGACCCGCGAGGTGGCCCGCCGCCTGTCGTCCTTGTCCCAAGGAGGTTTGCCTGTGGACATCGCTGAAGCCGTCACCTTCATGGCGAGCCCTCTGGCAGCCGGTGTGAACGGCGCAACGCTGCGCGTGTGTGGCCAAAACCTGGTGGGTGCCTGATCAGCAGCAACATGACCCATCAGTGTGTGGGTCAACACCATTCAACCCGGGTGTCGGGCTCATTCGATGAGCCCGAACCCAGTTCAAACAATTTGAGGAGAATTTTATGAAACACGGTCGTCGCGTTGCCATTCTGGGCGGTTCACGCATTCCTTTCGCTCGTTCCAACACTGCCTACATCGGCAAGTCCAACCAGGACATGCTGACTGCAGCATTCCGCGGTGTGGTTGACAAATTCCAGTTGCACGGCGAAGAGCTGGGCGACGTGGTGGCCGGTGCTGTGGTTAAGCACAGCCGTGATTTCTCCCTGTGCCGCGAATCCGTGTTGGGTTCTGGCCTGAGCCCAATGACTCCAGCCTTTGACATTCAACAGGCTTGTGGCACCGGCTTGGAAGCCGCCATTGTGGTGGCCAACAAAATTGCACTGGGCCAGATTGAAGTGGGCATGGCCGGTGGCGTGGACACCACGACCGATGCGCCCATCGCTGTGAGCGAAGGCCTGCGCAAAATTCTGCTGGAAGCCAACCGCGCCCGTGACACCAAAGGCAAACTGGCTGCACTGCTGAAGATTCGCCCCAAGCACCTGGCTCCTCTGCCCCCCGCTAACTCCGAACCCCGCACCAAGATGAGCATGGGCCAGCACTGCGAAGTGATGGCACAGACTTGGGGTGTGAGCCGTGAAGAGCAGGATGAGCTGGCTGTGAGCAGCCACCTGAAAGCCGCCAAGGCCTACGAAGAAGGCTTCTTTGACGACCTGATCGTGCCGTTCAATGGCTTGTCCAAAGACAACAACCTGCGCGCAGATTCCTCAGTGGAAAAACTGTCTGGCCTGAAGCCTGCGTTTGACCGCAAGAGCGGCAAAGGCACCATGACTGCCGGTAACTCCACCCCACTGACCGACGGTGCGTCCGCTGTGCTGCTGGCCTCTGAAGACTGGGCCAAAGCCCGTGGCCTGAAGCCTTTGGCTTACCTGACTTTCTGCGAAACCATTGGTGTGGATTTTGTATCTGGCAAGGAAGGCCTGCTGATGGCCCCCGCCTACGCCGTACCCCGTATGTTGAAGAAAGCCGGTGTCAGCCTGCAGGACTTCGATTTCTACGAAATTCACGAAGCATTTGCCGCCCAAGTGCTGTGTACCCTGAAAAGCTGGGAAGACCCCAAGTTCTGCAAAGAGAAGCTGGGTCTGGATG
This sequence comes from Limnobacter sp., assembly GCF_046297615.1. GTDB lineage: Bacteria > Pseudomonadota > Gammaproteobacteria > Burkholderiales > Burkholderiaceae_B > Limnobacter. Next base: position 68,436 of record NZ_JBKBHM010000006.1, read on the forward strand.
CTCCTCTGGGTTCCATCGACCGCAGCAAGCTGAACGTGAAAGGTGGTTCGCTGGCTGTGGGCCACCCCTTTGCGGCAACCGGTGGCCGTATTATCGCCACACTGGCCAAGCTGCTGAATGAGAAGGGCAGTGGCCGCGGTCTGATTTCCGTGTGTGCCGCCGGTGGTATCGGTGTAACCGCCATTCTCGAGAAGTAATCCATGAGCGCCGCCGAACGTTTGAAGTCATCCGCCAAGTTCTTTGAACTGGGCGAGATGCCCAACGGCAAGGTGATGCTGCTCAAGGCCGCAACCACCTCGACCAAGAAACCCAAGAAGGACACTCAGGCGGTTCGCCTGGGGGCCCGTGTCAAGAAGGTGTTCATTGATCGTGAGTGGGTGCGTGCCTACAATGCGGTGTGTGGTTTTGAGGATGATTTCATCTCTCTGACTGCACCGCAGGTGTTGGCCTCCCCCTTGCACATGTACCTGATGAGCCGTGCGGAACATCCATTCCCGATGTTGGGCATGGTTCACCTGCACAATTCGGTGGAATTGATTCAACCACTGGAATTCGGCGTGCCGTACGACGTGGTGGTGACCATTGGTGACACACGCGCCATTCCGCAAGGTTTGGAGTTCGATGTACACACCGAGTTCTTCAAGGATGACGAAGTGCATTGGCGCGGCACCATGAGCGTGCTGTGCCGGGTCAAGGGCATGCCCAAGCCCGCTGGCAAGCCAGCCGCTGTGGAAGGACTGGATGCTGCTCAGGCTCAGTATGTGAGCCTGAAGGTACCGGAAGACCAAGGCCGCAAGTACGCCAAAGTGTCGAACGACTACAACCCGATTCACCTGTATGCGCAAACGGCCAAGATGTTTGGTTTCAAACAGGCGATTGCGCATGGCATGTGGAGTGCCGCAAAAACACTGAGCATTCTGGAAGCCAGTTTGGGCAAGCCTGCCAAGGCGTACAGCCTGAGCTTCAAGCAGCCCGTGTTTTTGCCATCGAAGGCCAGCTTGAAAAGCGTAACCAGCGAGGGCGTTGCCCGCTATGAATTGCTGGCTGAGCGCGATTCGAAAGTGCTGATGGTAGGCACCATTGCCGCTTGATTTATTTGCGCCGATCGCGCAGATGACCTGACAAACCGCTGCTCACAAGGCAGCGGTTTTTTTATCGCTTATTGCCTCGCCAGCCCAGGCACCAGTATGCGTTCAATCAGCACCTGCATGTCTTTGATGGGAATGTTCGGGTGTTGAATCCACCAGCGCGCACCCGCTTCTACCGCCCCAACCATGATGTTCGCCATGGCCAAGGCCTGCAGGCTGACAGGGGGCTGGGGGGTGGTTGTGGCAGGCTCAACGCCGTTGATTTCTTCAATGGTGCGCGCGCAGGCGTCAATGAAGCTGTTTCTGAAAAAACCCACCTTTTCGCCCACTGGGCCAACGCTGGTCAAGGCTTCGTTATAAAGCACTGACCAACCTTCACGGTGGCGTTCCACGAATGTCAGGAAACTCAGCATGATGAGTTTGAGGCGTTCGGTGGGGTTGGCGGTGGACATCAGCAGCTTCAACCCCGACATCAGGTGGTTACCTACCTGCGTAATCGTGGCCAGGTAAAGCGCATCTTTGGAGCCGAAGTAGCGGTAGAGCAGGGGCTTGGTAACCCCTGCGCCTTCGGCAATTTCTTCCATGCTGGTGGAGTGAAAGCCATGCTTGGAGAACACAACACCGGCCACTTCCAGAATCTGCTCCATGCGCTGCTCTTTGGGCACCTTGCGGGTGCCCAGACGTTTGGCGGCGGGTGGCGCAGGTACGCGCTTGACGGCCTTCTTGGGTTCGGCGGTTTTTCTCACACATTACTCGGCGGTTACATTTTGGGAAAGTGTAACAAGCCTGGGGCCCAAATGACAAAAACCCCGTGCAATGACGGGGTTTCGGGGGATACAGCCTTGTTGGACCCAAGTGGAATTACTTGTAGCCGACCTTGTCCATGATGCGTTGTGACAGGGCTGTGTTGGCCGCCAGTGTTTTTGCTGGGGTAACGTCAGCTTTGTAGGGGCCGAGGGCTTCAAGGCCAGGGTTGTTTGTTTTAACGCCCTTGGCTGTGGGCCATTCGTTGTTGCCGTTGGCGAAGTATTGCTGTGCCGAGTCACTGGCAAGGTATTCCAGGAATTTGACGGCCGCTGCCTTGTTGGGGGCGTATGCAGCCACAGCACCGCCAGACACGTTCATGTGCGCGCCAGTGGTTTTCTGGTTGGGCCAAATGAAGCCGACTTTGGAGACCACATCCTTGTCTTCCTGCTTGTCGGAGTTGACCATGCGCACCCAGTAGTAAGTGTTGGTGAGGGCAACGCCGCATTCACCGCTGGCCACTGCTTTGATCTGGTCGGTGTCGCCACCTTTGGGTGCACGGGCCATGTTGGCCACAACCCCGGCTGCCCATTCGGTGGCTTTCTTTTCACCGATGTTGGCAATCATGCCGCTGAGCAGGCTGAGCATGTAGGGGTGTGAACCGCTGCGTGTACAGACTTTGCCTTTCATGGCGGGTTTGGCCAAGTCTTCGTAGCTTTGGACTTCTTCGGGCTTCACGGTGTCTTTGTTGTACACGATGGCGCGGCTGCGGGCCGAGAAGGCATACCACAGCCCATCCTGGCCGGTGTATTGCGCAGGAATGCGGTCAGACAGGATTTTTGATTTCACGGGCTGGAACAAGCCTTGTTCCTGAGCGGATGCCAAACGGGCTGCATCCACCAGCAGCACCACGTCGGCTGGGCTGCGTGGGCCTTCGTTGCGCAGGCGCTCAAGCAGGGCTTCGTCCTTTAATTCAAGGCGTTTGATGACGATGCCGGTTTGCTTGGTGAAGTCGTTGTACAGCGCTTCGTCTGTGTAGTAGTGACGAGCGGAGTACAGGTTCAGCACCTGGGGTTCCTGGGCGTGAGCGGCGGCGCTGCCTAGCAGGGCGACGGCCAGGGTGGCTTTGAGAATGCGGTTCATGTTCATTGACTGCCTTGGTTGAAATGTTCATGGAACGAGTGCGAAGAGTATAGCAAACAATAATTAAGTGCGAAACGAGAAGTGTTTTTATTAATTCAAATTCAGTCGTTTTTTGCCCAGTCAGAGTGTAGTAAGCGCCAGTTTCTACAGTGTCGGAAAAGTGGCCCTGTGCCCAATACCCAACAAAAAACCGGAGACAAGGTGTGAGCAATCCCAAGAAGTACCAGTCCACTGGTGCATACCTCTCGCTGTACGATGAATCCATTCGCAACCCCAAAGGGTTCTGGGCCCGGCAGGCTGAACTGGTGGATTGGCACAGCCCTTTCTCCAAAGTGTTGGACGATAGCCGCCCCCCGTTTGCCCAATGGTTTGTCGATGGCCAAACCAATTTGTGCCACAACGCCGTGGACCGCCATGTGGCCAGCCAAGGCGACAAGCCCGCGCTGATTTATGTGTCCACTGAGGTGAACGAGGAGCGCACCTATACCTTCCGTGAATTGCACCGTGAAGTGCAGATCATGGCGGCCAGCCTGTTGGACTTGGGCGTGAAGAAGGGCGACCGTGTATTGATTTACATGCCCATGATTCCCCAGGCGGCGTTTGCCATGCTGGCCTGCGCGCGCATTGGCGCGATTCATTCCGTGGTGTTCGGCGGGTTTGCCTCGCACAGCCTGGCCTCGCGCATTGAAGATGCAACACCCACGGTGATTGTGTCGGCCGATGCCGGTTCGCGCGGTGGCAAGGTGGTGCCCTACAAGCCTTTGCTGGATGAAGCCATTGAACGCAGTGCCCACAAGCCCGCCAAAGTGTTGATGGTAAACCGTGGCCTGACTGACTTTGCCCGTGTTCAAGGGCGTGACGAGGATTACACCGCACTGCACGCCAAGCACTTGAATGCACAGGTACCAGTGACTTGGTTGAAATCCACGGACAGCAGCTACATTTTGTACACCAGCGGCACCACCGGCAAACCCAAAGGCGTGCAACGCGATGTGGGTGGGTATGCCGTAGCACTGGCCGCATCGATGAAACACATTTTCATGGGCGAGAAAGGCAAAACATTTTTCGCCACGAGTGACATTGGGTGGGTGGTGGGCCACAGCTACATCGTGTATGGCCCATTGATTGCCGGCATGGCCACCGTGTTTTACGAAGGCACTCCATTGCGGCCCGATGCGGGTATTTGGTGGAAGATTGTTGAGCAGCACAAAGTGTCGGTGATGTTCTCGGCCCCCACGGCGGTGAGGGTGTTGAAGAAGCAAGACCCTGAATACCTGAGCAAGTACGACCTGAGCAGCCTGAAGGCGCTGTTTCTGGCGGGCGAGCCTTTGGACGAAACCACAGCCCAGTGGATTGCCGACAGCCTGAAAAAGCCCATCATCGACAATTACTGGCAAACCGAGACGGGTTGGCCCATTTTGTGTGTGCAGCGAGGCATTGAAGACATGGATTCCAAATTTGGCAGCCCCGGCGTGCCCGTGTTTGGTTTCAATGTGAATGTGCTGGATGAGGACAATGCCCAACCGTGCAAGGTGAATGAAAAAGGCGTGGTGGCCATTGAAGGGCCTCTGCCACCGGGTTGCATGCAGACGGTGTGGGGCGACGATGAGCGTTTTGTGAAAACCTACTGGTCCAGCTTCAAAACCCGGCAGGTGTACTCCACGTTTGACTGGGGTATTCGTGATGAGGACGGCTATTTCTTCATTCTGGGCCGCACCGACGACGTGATCAACGTGGCCGGGCACCGCTTGGGCACCCGCGAAATTGAAGAAAGCATTTCATCACACCCCGCCGTGGCCGAAGTGGCTGTGGTGGGTGTGGCCGACCAGGTGAAAGGGCAGGTTGCGGTGGCCTTTGCCATACTCAAGTCGAGTGATGTCATGGAAAGCCCTGATCAAGCCCGTGGCCTTGAAGCCGATATCATGAAGGTGGTGGACAAGCAGTTGGGTGCGGTGGCCCGGCCAGCGCGGGTGCATTTTGTGAATGTGCTGCCCAAAACCCGCTCGGGCAAATTGCTGCGCCGGTCGATTCAAGCCATTTGCGAAGGGCGCGACCCTGGGGACATGACGACGATTGAGGACCCTACGGCGCTGGATCAGATCAAGACCGCGATGACCGTGTAGGTCAATACAGTTTGGGGTGATGTGGCAGATCATTGTCTGGCCGCATCAATTGAAAGGCCTCTGCATGTTTTTTGCAGAGGCCTTTTTTTTCTTAGGCCACGGACACGGGAATCTTCCCGATCTTGGCTTGCCACTCTTTGGGCCCGGTGTTGTGCACTGAAGTGCCGGTGCTGTCCACAGCCACGGTCACGGGCATGTCCACAATCTCGAACTCGTAAATGGCTTCCATGCCCAAGTCTTCAAAGCCAACCACTTTCGCATTGGTGATGGCTTTGGAGACGAGGTAGGCTGCGCCGCCCACGGCCATCAGGTAGGCCGACTTGTTGTCGCGAATGGCTTCAATGGCCACTGGGCCGCGTTCGGCTTTACCCACCATGGCGATGAGGCCGGTTTTTTCCAGCATCATGCGGGTGAACTTGTCCATGCGGGTGGCGGTGGTGGGGCCAGCGGGGCCTACAGCTTCGTCACGCACGGGGTCCACTGGGCCCACGTAATAGATCACTCGGTTGGTGAAGTCCACCGGCAGGGTTTCGCCTTTGGCCAGCATGTCGGCAATGCGCTTGTGGGCTGCGTCGCGGCCAGTGAGCATTTTGCCATTGAGCAGCAGGGTCTGGCCGGGTTTCCAGCTGGCCACTTCTTCGGCGGTCAGTGTATCCAGGTTCACACGCTTGCTTTTCTCGGTGTCCGCTTTCCAGCTGACTTGCGGCCAGTCGGAGATGTTGGGGGCTTCCAGCTTGGCTGGGCCGTCGCCGTGCAGGTGGAAGTGCACGTGGCGGGTGGCTGCGCAGTTGGGAATCATGGCCACGGGCAGGCTGGCTGCGTGGGTGGGGTAGTCCATGATTTTCACATCCAGCACAGTGGTGAGGCCACCCAAGCCTTGGGCGCCAATGCCCAAGGCATTGACCTTTTCATACAGTTCCAGGCGCAGTTCTTCGGTGCGGTTCTGCGGGCCACGGGCCAACAGTTCGTGAATGTCGCAAGGGGCCATCAGGCTTTCTTTGGCCATCAACATGGCTTTTTCGGGAGTGCCTCCAATGCCAATGCCCAAAATGCCGGGTGGGCACCAGCCCGCGCCCATGGTGGGCACTGTTTTCAGTACCCATTCCACGATGGAATCGGACGGGTTCAGCATGACCATCTTGGACTTGTTCTCAGAGCCGCCACCTTTGGCCGCACAAATCACTTCGACATCGTCGCCGGGCACAATTTCGTAATGAATCACGGCGGGTGTGTTGTCTTTGGAGTTTTTGCGGGCACCGGCTGGGTCCAGCAGAACGGAGGCACGCAGCTTGTTGTCCGGGTGGTTGTAGGCCCTGCGCACGCCTTCGTTGACCATGTCAGCCACACTCAGGGTGGAGTCCCATTTCACGTTCATGCCTACTTTCAAGAACACCACGGCAATGCCGGTGTCCTGGCAGATGGGGCGTTTGCCTTCAGCACACATGCGGCTATTGGTGAGAATTTGGGCGATGGCGTCCTTGGCCGCGGCACTTTCCTCGCGCTCATACGCTTTGCCCAGGGCCTGAATGTAGTCCAGCGGGTGGTAGTAGGAGATGTACTGGAACGCATCGGCGATGGAGGCGATGAAGTCCTCTTGCTTGATTGTGGTCATGGAATGGGTGCTCCTGGAAATGAGGAAATGCGGCGCGGCCTGTGTGCGGGGCATCAGACCGCTATTTTAATTCAATGCCCGTGGCCCGGGTGGCTGCCATTGATCAGCTTGTCGCAATAGGCGATGGCCAAGGCGGACAGCAGGAAGATCACGTGAATGGACGCTTGGGCGATCAGGGTTTTCTCGTCGTACTGCTGGGCATTGATGAATGTTTTCAGCAGGTGGATGGAGGAGATGCCGATGATGGCCATGGCCAGCTTGACCTTGAGTACCGAGGCGTTGACGTGGTCCAGCCATTCGGGTTGGTCAGGGTGGTTTTCCAGGTGCATGCGGCTGACAAATGTTTCGTAACCGCCGATGGTCACCATGATCAGCAGGTTGGAAATCATCACCACATCGATCAAAGCCAGCACGATGAGCATGATGCCTGTTTCATCCAGCGTGTGGTTGGCTGCACCGCCGACCAGGTGCCAAAGCTCGATCAGAAAGTGATAGACGTACACGATCTGCGCCACGATAAGGCCCAAGTACAGGGGCAATTGCAGCCATCGGCTGGCGAAGATCAACTTGGCAAGGAACGGGGGTTGGGCGTGTCTCTGTTGCATGATAATCCGGATGTGCGTTGCATCATGGGGGTTGAGTTTTTGCCCGGCCATGATACCAGTTAACCGCTTACAGTCTGCGTATTGAAAGGCCGACAGTGTGGGTGTGCACCGAGCTTGTGCGTGGTGCGCTGCACTGTAAGGTGAGAGTAAGAGCGGGTGCCTATTGTTAGGGCAAACATAAAACTATTCCCCTTGGAGGACAGGATGTCAGCAATTGAATCGGTTTCGCATGAAACCCGGGTGTTTCACCCCAACCCAGAATTCCAGAAAACTGCCGCCATCGGCAGCATGGAGGCGTACAACGCCCTGTGCGCCGAAGCCGAGCGTGACTTCACAGGTTTTTGGGGCCGCTTGGCCAATGAGAACCTGTCGTTCTCCAAGCCCTTCAGCACTGTGCTGGATGAGTCCAACGCGCCTTTCTACAAATGGTTCGACGGCGGTCAATTGAACGTGTCGGCCAACTGCCTTGAAAAGAACATTCAGGCGGGTTTGGGCGACAAAGTGGCCATCATTTTCGAGGCCGACGGTGGTGAAGTCACCAAGGTGACTTACAGCGAATTGCTGGCCCGTGTGAGCGCGATTGCCAACGGGCTGAAAGGCCTGGGCGTGAAGAAAGGTGACCGTGTGGTCATCTACATGCCCATGAGCGTGGAAGGTGTGGCTGCCATGCATGCCTGTGCCCGCATTGGTGCAACCCATTCCGTGGTGTTTGGCGGGTTTTCTGCCAAAGCCCTGCAAGACCGTATCGTGGACACCGGCGCTGTGGCTGTATTCACCGCTGACCAACAGGTTCGCGGTGGCAAGCAACTGCCCCTGAAAACCATTGTGGACGAGGCCTTGGCCTTGGGCGATTGTGACGCTGTGCGCAACGTGATTGTGTACAAGCGCACCGGTGGTGATGTGCCCATGCAAGCGGGTCGCGATGTGTACTTGCACAACTTGGTGGAAGGCCAATCCAGTGTGTGCGCGGCCGAGCCTGTGGATTCCGAGCACCCCCTGTTCATTTTGTACACCTCCGGTTCCACTGGCAAACCCAAGGGCGTACAACACAGCTCGGCAGGCTATTTGTTGTGGGCCATGCTCACCATGAAGTGGACCTTCGACATCAAGCCCAATGACGTATTCTGGTGTACGGCGGACATCGGCTGGATTACCGGCCACACGTACATTGCCTACGGCCCACTGGCGGTGGGTGCTACGCAGATTGTGTTTGAAGGTGTGCCCACATTCCCGAATGCAGGCCGTTTCTGGGACATGATTGCCCGCCACAAAGCGACAATTTTCTACACCGCCCCCACGGCCATCCGTTCGCTGATCAAAGCGTCTGAGGCTGACGAGGCTGTGCACCCCAAAAGCTACAACTTGAGCAGCCTGCGCCTGATGGGCTCAGTCGGTGAGCCCATCAACCCTGAAGCCTGGATGTGGTATCACAAGAACGTGGGTGGCGAGAAGTGCCCGATTGTGGATACCTTCTGGCAAACCGAAACTGGTGGTCACATGATCACGCCGCTGCCCGGTGCCACACCCTTGGTGCCCGGTTCATGCACATTGCCGCTGCCCGGCATTATGGCCGCAGTGGTGGATGAAACAGGCGGCGATTTGCCCAATGGCCAAGGTGGCATTCTGGTGGTGAAACGCCCATGGCCTTCCATGATCCGCACCATTTGGGGCGACCCCGAGCGTTTCAAGAAAAGCTACTTCCCTGAAGAGTTGGGCGGCACGCTGTACCTCGCCGGTGACGGCGCTGTGCGCGACAAGGAAAGCGGCAACTTCACCATCATGGGCCGAATCGATGACGTGTTGAACGTGTCGGGCCACCGCATGGGAACGATGGAAATTGAAAGCTCGCTGGTGGCCAACGAACTGGTGGCTGAAGCCGCAGTGGTGGGCCGCCCCGACGACCTCACCGGCGAAGCCATCGTGGCTTTCGTGGTGTTGAAAGGCTCACGCCCTGAAGGCGACGCCCAGCAGAAACTGGCCAACGAATTGAAGGCCTGGGTGGGTAAGGACATTGGCCCCATTGCCAAGCCCAAGGAAATCCGTTTCGGCGACAACCTGCCCAAGACCCGTTCCGGCAAGATCATGCGCCGCTTGCTGCGCAGCCTGGCCAAAGGTGAGGCCATCACGCAAGACACCTCCACCTTGGAGAACCCGGCAATTCTGGACCAGTTGGGCAAAGCCAACTGAATCTGAAATTCCGGACAAGGGGTATGTCCCAATGAGCACCTCGCTGTGTTCATCTCAAACCAGCCTTCACCTGGAGGCTGGTTTTTTTTCATTGTGCTGAGGCCTGCATGAGTTTCACACTGAGTTTGACCCGATTCTTCGCAGTGCTGACTTTGGCATTCATGGTGGCCATAGGCAGCGCTGCGTGGATGGAGATGAACGGCATCGGCCGGCAGTGGATCGGTTATTACTTCATCTTCGTGACCTTGGGTGCCTATGCGGTCATCGGTTTGCTCAGCCGCACCAGTGATATTCACGAGTACTTTGTGGCTTCACGCACCGTGCCCGGCGTGTACAACGGCATGGCTACTGCGGCTGACTGGATGAGCGCTGCGTCCTTCCTCGGTGTTGCCGGAACCCTGTTCTACAGCGGTTTTGAGGCGCTGGCCCTGTTGGTGGGTTGGACTGGTGGCTTTGTGCTGATTGCCTTGCTGGTGGCGCCGTATCTGCGCAAATTTGCCTATTACTCGGTGGGCGATTTTCTGGCCGAGCGGTATGCCGGTGATGACGAAGGGCGGTTGATTCGGCTCTTCTGTATTTTGGTGACGATTGCGATTTCATTTGTGTATGTGATTGCACAAATTTATGCAGTGGGTTTGATTACTTCGCGCTTCGCAGGGGTTGAGTTTGGCATTGGTGTGTTCTTTGGGTTGGCCGGTGTGCTGGTTTGCTCGTTTTTGGGCGGCATGCGTGCAGTCACCTGGACTGCCGTGGCGCAATGCATTGTCATGATCATCACCATGATGTTGATGATTGGTTCACTGTGGGCATTCGCCAGCCGTAACCCAGTGCAAAACCTGACGCACACCGAGGACATTTCCATTCCCGAGTACGTGAAGCAGCAGGAAGAGCGCATAGCCCAAGACCCGCGCGAAGTGCAGGTGCGCCAGTGGTACCAGCAAGAGGCCAACCGTTACCAGTTGTTGATTGATGCCCTGCCCACCTCGTGGGAAGAGGGCTACGAGGCGCGGCGCAAAAACCTGGAGTTGGCGCGCTACGATGGGTCAAGTTTTCAGGAAATCAAACAGGCTGAGCGGGTGCTGAACGAGTTTCCGAAAAACGAGCGCGAAGCCAAGAAATTGTGGGGCCAGCAGCGCCAGTATTTTCAGGACCGGGTCAAAGCCAGTGTGCCGCACTTTGATGTGGACCGGCGCGAAGGGGCAGGGCCTGGCCAAAGCATGTTCGGTTTTCTGGCGGTGGCCTTCACCTTGATGTGTGGCACTGTGGCCTTGCCCCACATCATTGTGCGTTTTTTCACCACGCCCAATGCCTCGCAAACCCGATGGTCCGTGGTGGTGGCCTTGGGGTGCATCTTGCTGGTGTATTTGTGCTCGCCGTGGTTGTCGGTGATTTCCAAAGTGGTGGTGTACGACAACTTGGTGGGCTCCAGCTTCAAGGACATTCCCAACTGGATTTCGTCGTGGGCGCGTATTACCCCAGACCTGGCCATGCTGAGCGACGTGAACCACGATGGCATTGTGCAGTTTGCCGAGGTGGCCTTAAGCCCGGACATTCTGGTGTTGATTACACCCGAGATTGCCGGGCTGCCGTTCTTCCTGTCGGGCCTGATTGCAGCGGGTGGCTTGGCGGCTGCCCTGTCCACCGCCGATGGTTTGCTGATGACGATTGCGGCTTCCCTGTCGCACGACTTGTACTACAAGGTAATTGACCCCAAAGCCACCGCACAGCGCCGGGTCACCATGTCCAAAATTGCCTTGATGAGCGCAGCACTGGTTGCAGCGTGGGTGACTTCCCTGCAGCCGGGCAATATTGTGGTGCTGGTGGGGGCGGCCTTTGCCTTGGCGGCTTCCAGTCTGTTTGTGCCTTTGGTGGCTGGTATTTTCTGGAGCAATGCCACCCGGCGGGGCGCCATGTGGGCCATGGGCACCGGTTTTTTCAGCTCAGCAGTCTACCTGGCCATCTCGAACGCAGGGTTTATGGCCAGCCTGAACCTGAACCCGGTGAGTTTGTTTGGCATCAGCGGGGTGGCTTCCGGGGTGATTACGGTGCCGCTGAGCGCGCTGGGCATGGTGTTGGGGTCCATCTGGGGTGGCCCCAAGCGCGAGATGGTGGACATGATTGTGACCCTTCGCACCCCCGAACAACCATTTGATTCCAGCAAGGTCTAGGCAAAAGCGGTTGGTTAGGATATACTTTCGGGCTTACCACGCGGAGAGATGGATGAGTGGTTTAAGTCGCACGCCTGGAAAGCGTGTATAGGTTAATAGCCTATCGGGGGTTCGAATCCCCCTCTCTCCGCCAAAAATTAGAACCCCTGTTAGTTAATGACTTACAGGGGTTTTTTGTTTTTTCGAGGGTGTTTTTTACCACACCTTGTTATCCCCTTTTGCCCTAAAAATAGAGTGTTCCTAACATTAGAGAGACTACTGTTTGCATGAAGCCTAAACTGCTGATAAATGAATTCGATAGTTGAAATTTTTATGTATCAAGGTTTTGAGCTATCCTAGATTTTTATATCTTGCCCATCATAAAAATGAAGAGATTCACATCATCTGTCCTGTATGTATTGGCTATCGTTTGGGTATTGATGGCGGTATTTAAAATTTATTTAGCATTTGAGGGCTACGTTGATTGGCAAGGTCGAGGCCCTAGTTCCCATGTTGTCAGTGCGCTGCTTCAATTTCTGATGGCCGGAGGAGTCTATTGGTGGGCTAAGAAGCTTCGGTCAGCATCGAAATCGCAACCACCAGCAAAAGGCGATTGAAATGTTTTTCGCGTTTGCTGTCTTAGCGGTTGGCCTAGCCGTAGCGAGTTTCAGAGCTAGAGAAAAAGGGACTAAACTCTTGTTAGGAGTGTTCTGCTTCTTGAATGCGTTCTGTGCAATTCATGTGGTTTGGAAGGAAGATCCGTATGCGTTTAAGCTAAAACCTAATGATGGTTATTCTGAACCTGACTACCGGCGATAACTTGCCTTTATTATTCTTAATCGACCAATCCTACTCAGTTTAGGCCACTGGCGGGTATTGCTCAGTTGATGAGTTAAACGTTCCTCCAAGGGACTAATTACATAAAACCGGTAGATGGTTGAGCTTGAGCGCCCCTTGACGAGGGCATTAATTCGAATCTTCGACCCTGTAAGATAAAGCCTAGCATTAGCAAGTTGCTCAAGCGTTCCATAGCTTGTTGCGAATATCCCATCTGCCTGGCATTTAGGTCATGTACGGCGGTCTCTCAGGGGGAGTTGCTGTGGGTATTGACGAGAGTTTTTGTTGATGTGTGCAGGCTTGAAGCTTTTGAGTTCGGCTGCGTTGAAATGTAGATGAATACGTTGTGTAGCGTAAGACATGGCATATCAAGGCCCAGCGTTGATGAATGCTGTTAACGCTGCAACCACGCCTTCGCCTGTTTTCCCGCCAACCTCACCAAGTCTCCTTGCGCCAGCGACAGTTCAGGCAGGTGCAGCCCCCAATTCATGCCGCCGATGAATTCGCCCGGGTAATCGTCGGCGCGCCCATCGGCTGCATCGGCCAGAATTTCAATCTCCAGGTAACTCACACCATTGGGGCCTACTTTGCACTCGGCTTTCAACTGGTTGGGCATGCTGTAGTAGAGGGTGCTGATGGTGAGGTTATTCACCGGGTTGGCGTAGGGGCCACCGCTGCCGCGCGGAATGAGTAAGGCTTGAAACACTGGCGGCAACACACGGGGAATGTGCGGGAAGGTGGTTGCTGCACCACCCGCCAAGGCGGCCGGGTTGACGCACAAGGCTTGTGTGCCGGGCACAGTGCTTAATCCAAAACGCGGGTTGGCCAATTGCGGGTCGCCTTTGCGGTAACTGGAGAAGGCGATGACGCAGCCGGTTTGGGTTTCGCTGCGGCAGGCAGGCACCTGTTTGAATGAGCCGCCCACGTCCTGACCCGTGGGCACCAGCACGTTGGACCCCGGAATGTGCGCCGCCACCAAACGTTGAAGCAGTTCAGGTTTGGTTTCAATTTCTTCAGCAATCAAACGCCGCAGCAAGCCCGACCCCTGTGAGTGCCCCACCAGCACAAAACCGCGCCCTTGGCTGAGGTTGGCGATGTAATGCTTGAATGCATCCAGCACATCGGCATAAGCCACTTCGCCCGCATTGGCTGCGAAGTTGTCGGGCAGCGCAGCACTGGCGAAGCTTTGCAGGGCCAGCGTGGTCAGTGTGCGTTGTTTGTACACGGGGGCAAACTGGCGGCACACGCTGCCATACAGGCCCAGTTGCAGGGCGGTGGTTTGTTGTTCTTGAAGGTCGGTGATGCGGTCTGAGTTTTCACCAAGGTCGGGACTGACCGTGGGGTACACATAAAAGCAATCCACTTCAGGTGCGTTTGCGGCGCGGTACGGTTGGATGCTTGCCGCTGCATTTCCAGCGGGCACAACCGTGGTGTCGAAGTTGCCCAAGCACACGTTTCGAAGGCCGGTGAGGTCTGGGTGACAAAGCCAATTCTGCGTGCCCTCGTAGACCGTGCTTTGGTAAGCACCGTAAGGGTTGGGCGTGAAGCCGCTTGCGTTGGTTCGCGCACCGCTTGAACTGCTGTTGCTGTCAGAACCACCGCACGCTGCCATGAAGGTGAGTGCGCTGAGGCTTAAGGCCAGGCCGAACCCGCGAAACAGGTGGATCATGAGTGTCTCCTCTGCCTTTTAACAGTCATTGTTGGTTTTGCATTCAACATAGTTGGGTCATGGCTGTTTGAAAAGAGGAAATTCGGCCAACCGTTGGTGAACTGCACGGATTGTAGGACTAGCCCCACAACAGCTTCGGCCAACGCTGACGGATTTTTGCACCACACAGCCCTACAGTGAAGTTGTGATGTGTTGAATCACGTTTATCAACCAACGACCAGGAGATTCGCCATGAACAAAGACATTTTTCAAGGCAACTGGCTGCAAATCAAAGGCAAGGTCCAACAACAGTGGGGCAAGCTGACCGACGATGACCTCAATGTCATCAACGGTCGTCGCAATGAGCTGGCAGGTAAGCTGCAGGAGCGTTACGGCTATGGAAAAGAGGAGGCTGAAAAGCGCCTTAAAGAATGGGAAAGCAAAACCCATTGATGTGTCAACCATTCAACAGCCCAAGGAGTTGAAGAGGATGCTCTGAAAAGAGTATTGGGCTTTTTGACTGAATGACATCCCGGAGGGCCACTGGTGAGTGGCCCTCCTTGTTTTCTTTGGTGCATCCCATGAACATCACTTCAAATTCCTTTCGTTCGGCCAAGGCCCGCGTGTTGCAAAGCCGGTCTTACTGGTTGCTCGCCATCGGTTGTGCCATGGTTGTGGCCTTGCTGGGCCTCACTTACACACAGGCCAGAATGAATGTTCAGGTGCTGCAGTTGACCGAAGTGAACCAAAAGCGAATTGATCGGTTGGACAAGCTGTGGATGCTGGTCATGGACGCAGAGGCGAGTGCATTGTCCTTTCTGTTGATGCGTAACGATGCGTATTTGGGGCCTTACCGCATGGCTGCCGAAAAACTTACACCCTTGATGGAATTGATGGGCTCTGACTTTCCTGCTCATTCCCAAGACCATGCGGATTTCCAAATTCTCAAGCGGTTGGTCGACGCAGAGTTCCAGCAGTTGGGCGACATGCTTAGCAAGGGACGGGTGCCTGTTACTTGGGCTCAAGACCAGGGCGAATCGGGCAAACAGGTGATGAATGATATCGGGGTGCGTGTTGCGGTGTTGAAGGCGCGGCGTCAGCAGGCACATCAACACCTTGAGGCCATGTACCTGGAACGGGTTGAAAACATTCGACACGTGGGCTATGCCTTGGGCCTGGCCTCGTTGCTGCTGATCGTCAGCCTCTTTTTGGTTCAGCAGAGGCAAGTGGCCTTAAGGGCACGAATTCACGACTTGCTGAAAACTGAGAACAACCGGCTTGAAGCCCAGGTTACAGCGCGAACACGTGAGTTGAGCAATTTGGCCAGCCACTTAACCAATGCGCGGGAAGCTGAACGCCAAACCATCGCCCGTGAGTTGCATGATGAAATGGGCTCGATTCTGACCGCTGCGAAAATGGATGCGGGTTGGTTGCGCCGAACCTTGGGTTCTCAGGTGAGCAACGAGATTCAAGAGCGCATGTTGCGCCTGATTGAAAGCGTGGGTAGCGCCATCACGTTGATGCGGCGTTTGGTGGATGACTTGCAACCCCCGCTGCTCAAAGGTTTGGGTTTGGTGGAGGCGTTGCGTTCGCTGGGTGAGCACTTTCAGATTGACCTGCCAGTCGAGATGAGTTTTCCGGATCACAACCCTGCCATGTCGAAAGACCAATCGCTCGCCTTGTTCCGGATTGCACAGGAGTCACTGAACAATGTGCGCAAGTACGCCAAAGCCACTCAGGTTCAATTGGCTTTTTACCAGGAAGGGGAAGCGGTGGTGCTGAGCATTCGCGACAACGGAACCGGGTTTGACACCCATGATGTTGAAATGCATGGGCACGGTATTGCCGGCATGAAACACCGAACCCAAATGTTTCAGGGCACCTTAACGTTGCGGTCAGCACCGGGCAAAGGCACACACATTGAAGTGCGCATGCCTTTGAGTGCAAGCAAGGGCATCAACTAAGCAGCAAGCCCTGTTGGTGGGCATATGTCGTCAGTTCAGCATTGCTGGCAACCCCCAGTTTTTCCAGCAACCGTGACCTGTACGTGCTGACTGTTTTAACGCTCAAATGCAAATCCTGAGCAATCACGGAAACCGATTCCCCTTTAACCAGCCGCATAAATACCTGCATTTCACGATCCGACAATTGTTCGTGCGGAAGTTTCTGGCTTTCCCCGGCCATTTCCCTGGCCAACAAATCTGCAGTGGTGGACGATACATACCGACGGCCTTGCGCCACGGTGTGAATGGCATTGATGAGATCGGCTTGATCGCAGTCTTTGCACAAGTAGCCACTTGCGCCATTGCGAATCATCGACAGGGCATACCGTTCTTCCGAGAAGCTGCTGATGATCAACACCTGGGTGCTTTCGTAGCGCTGACGAACGGCGCGCAGCACGTCAATTCCGTTCTGGTCGGGCAGTGAAAGGTCAAGCATCAGCACATCGCAGGGGTGCTCCCGCAGCAGGCTTTGGGCTTCTTCTCCGGTACTCGCTTCAAATTGGATGGTCAGTCCCATTTCGTCGTTGAGCATTTCCCGAAAGCCTGCCCTCACGATTGCGTGGTCATCAACAATGGCCAACCGAATCATTGGGTACTCCTTATGAAATTGGGTGGTCAAGGCCAGACAACTCCTACAAGGGAATCATCTTTGTCGGACAGATCGGATTTTCTGTCCTCCGTATAGTGAACGCATGAGATCGGATCTCTACATACCTCGGATCCAGATTTCTTGTTGAAGAGTTGGTTCAATCATTTCTAAGGAGTAACAAATGAATAAACATCTCGCAAAAACATTGATGATTGCCGCTGCGTCGCTGTCAACCGTGGGCGTGGTGCATGCCGCCGATCAGCAGAGGGACCCGAACCGGGAGCAATCCCAGACCATGGGGCAGTATGTGGATGACAGCGCCATCACGCTCAAAGTGAAGGCCAAGCACGCTGAAGACAAGGCAGTCAGCGCCATGCGTGTGAACGTGGAAACACGGGACGGCGTTGTCATTCTGTCGGGTGAGGGCAAAAGCGAAAATGAAATCAAACGCGCCGAAGTATTGGCCAAGCAGGTCGATGGTGTAAAGTCAGTCAGCAACATGATTGAGTTGAAACCCAGTTCATAATTGACTGCTTAACCCGCGCCCCTGCTGTCTGTGGACAGTGGGGGCGTGCCACAGGTGGAACCTTGAGTAACGATGACGCATTGGAACGGAACTTTCGGGTCTTGGTGGTAGAAGATTCCACCAACCTGCAGTTGCTGTTGGCTGCGATGCTCCATGAGATTCCGGGTGTGGATGTGGTGGCCCATGTGACCACCGAAGAAGAGGCTATTCAGTGGCTTGGCACTGCCAGTACCGACTTGGCGATTGTGGATCTGGAGCTTGCATCGGGCACTGGTTTTGGGGTGCTGAAAGCCCTGTCTGAACAAGAAGGCGATGGCTTGAATTTGAAAGCTGTCGTGTTTTCAAACTATTCCAATGCATCAATCAGGCGCCGGTGCTTACGCATGGGCGCCCAAGCGTTTTTCGACAAATCGTTTCAAATTGACGAGCTCTTGGATTTTGTTCAGGGTGAAGCGTCTGGAAAATCACGACGCTCCATGGTTTGACCAGCCCGCTTTCACAGGCCCTTGAGAATCAACGGCGGTTGTACTGGCGTGGGCCACTGCTGCGTGGGGCAGACGAGTCCAGGTGGCGGAAGGTGATACGGCCTTTGCCCAAATCATAGGGGGACATTTCCAGCGTAACGCGGTCGCCCTGCATCACACGGATGTGGTTTTTCTTCAACTTGCCGCCGTTGTAGGCGATCAGTTCATGGCCGTTGTCCAGCGTGACGCGAAAACGGGTGTCGGGCAGCACTTCGGTCACAACTCCCTGCATTTCGATCAGTTCTTCTTTGGCCATGTTTAATTCCTTGTGGTGGTGGTATTGAGGTTGCCGTGGGTGCGCACCCAGTGTTGGCCTTCCAGAATGGCGTGGTGAAGCGCAACTTCCGGTGTGGCGTGACAATCGCTGAAAGTCAACATGCGGCAGGAAGTGGTGCTGCCTTGGCCGCTGCGTATAGACACGCGGGCTTGGTGACTGCCTTGCCGATTCGGCACGCTGGCCGGTGTCAGGGTGTAATGCCCCATGGCGATGGGTTTGTTCAATTCAATGTTCATGTACTGATTAGTGGCCTTTTTAGGCGTTCTTGTTCTGGCGCTGCGCTGAATGCACGTGCGAAAAAACTGCACTTGCTTGCATCACGAGGGTGCAATGCGGGTGCTGGTTGAGGATTTGCCGATTGGATTCTGGTGTAAACCAAGGCCGTGAGAAGGCGGGGAAAACACGAAGACGGGGGTGTTCTTTGCCAGTGCAAAAGAACCAAGGCGGGGCAAAGCCAAAATGCCGCCATGGCATGCACTGTACATTTGTCCAGAGGTCTTGTCCATGCTTATTTCAGGTGACCCGCGACAACATGGGCTTGTCAGGCTGCCTGTTTATTCAGCACAATTGTGAAAAACCTTAAAACGAACGCCAAAGGACCGCCCATGACCCGAAACCCCCTTCCGATTGCCCTGCTGGCGGTATTGCCGTTGTCCGCCCAAGCCATTGACCGAGTTCAGGGGGCTGACAGTGGCTTGAGTTGCGCCGACATTGCCCAGCAGCAGGCCGACCTGAAGGCCACCATCAGTGCGGGCAGTACCGAGCGCACCATGGGTCAGGCTGCAGTGGGGGGGCGGCCAACGTGGGTGGCCAGGTGGCAGCGGCCCAAGCGGCAGGCAGCATTTTTGGGGCCTTTGGTGGTTTGGTGGCCAAGGCTGCTGGGGCTGTGGCCCAAACCACGGCAGAGACCAAAATGGGAGCCAGCGAAGAACAGCAGGCTTTGGCCAAGAAGGCCCAGAGCCGAAGCGACTTTCTTGCCCAATTGGCCAGTGCCAAGCAGTGCGGTGGGCAGGAAAAGGCCCTGACCTTGGAGGAGTACCAACAGGTGGCCATGGCCCCTTCGGTGGGGACCATTCAGGTGGTGCCGATGAGTCAGCAATCCATCCAGAAAGTGTTGGCTGAAAACATCGAACCCATCGCCGCTGATGGCCTGCTGAGCGGGCAAATCAAGCTGACAGGCAAAAAGGTGTACGTGCAGGAATACCGGGTGATGTTCGATGTCAGCGGTGAGGTGAAGGCCAACACCCGTGGGGGTTACCTGTTGGGTACCGATTATGGGTCAACCCGCGTCACCGTGACCTATAAAATTCCGAATGTGGATGTGGCGGCATTTCAGGCCATCACCGACCGCGCCTGGGAAGACTTCAAGCAACGCCTGGGCCGAAAGGGCTTGGATGTGGTGTACGGCCAGCCTGCTGACGGCGCTGTGTACGAAGCCACTGAGGAACCCAGCACGCCTGCCAAGCCGGTGTACACCACGGTCAACCTGGGGCATTCAAAGCGCACTTACCTGATGATGGCGCCCACGGGTATGAAGCTGGTGCCTCGGGGGTTCGCAGGCATCGGCGCGGGGAACATTGGCAAACGCATCGAGTGGAGCAAGACCAATCAGGAAGGACTGATGATTACCCAGACCATCAACCTGACCGAGCATGAAACCTCGGGCAGTGGCTCGTCGATCTGGAAGCGCCAGTCATCTGCCGATGTGAAGTCAGCCTTGATTGTGGGCAACAGCCCCATGGAATGGCCTGCGCGTACTGCGGTCAATTCGGAGTCGCTGCGCACGGAAAAGCCCATGGCCATTGACGGGCAGTTTGCCAATTTCCGGGATGTGGGCGGCTATGACAGCACCAAGGACGCCGGTGGGCGCGCACTTGGCCTGTTTCAGAACATGATGGGGCAGGGGGCCAACCAATACAAAACCATCAACAAGGAAGTGGACCTGGATGGGCCAGCCATGGCCCGCCTCAGTCTTCAAGGCATGGTCACCTACAACCAAGCCATTGTGGATGGCATCAAATAAAGGGTTGGTTTAGAAATACATCCGTTTGATCATGTGGGGCAGCACCTTGAAGGCTGACCACACAAATTCCAGCACGTTGCGTGGGGAACCCAAGCGGATGGCTGATTTCAAAACGTTGTAAGTCTGAAGGTCTTGCGGGTACCACCACAGGTTGCGTTTGGCGCCCAGCAAGTCCCAGTTCACGGCCTTCATGCGGCTCATTTCCAGCAGCCCTTCCGGGCCATGGGTGCGGCCAATGCCTGATTCATAAGGGCCACCCCAAGGCATGTCCGACATGCCGTGGGTGTACAGGTGGTCGTTGATGACCACCACACCGCCGTTCACGCGTTTGGCCAGGGCTTTGGCGCGGGCGGTGTTTTTGCTCCAGATGGAGGCGGTGAGGGCCATAGTGCTGTCGTTGGCCAGCTTCACCGCTTCGTCTTCGGTCTTGAACTTCATCACAGGCAACAAGGGGCCGAAGGTTTCTTCGGTCATGACGGCCATGCTGTGGTTGACATGGGTCAACACGGTGGCGGGGTAGAACTCGCCATGCAGATTGGGCGCCAGTTGGGCCTGTGCCGCAATTTTTGCACCTTGGGCCACGGCCTCGTCGACATGCCGCTCCACCAGTCGGCGCTGTTTGGCGGTGGTCATGGAGCCAATGTCCACGGTGCAGTCCGCGTCAGGCACACCTTGGCGCAGGCTGGCCGTGAGTTTGGACAGCTTTTGCACAAAGGCGTCATACACGGTTTCATGCACATAAACGCGTTCAACGGCAGCACAGCTTTGGCCACTGTTTTGCAGGCCTGCCCAGGCTGCACCGGCTGCGGCGCGGTCCAGGTCGGCGTCTTCCAGCACGATCATCGGGTCTTTACCACCCAGCTCAAGCGACAGGGGGGTGAGGGTTTTGGCGGCTTGGGCCATCAGGTCTTTGCCTGCGGGCACCGAACCGGTGAAGAAGATTTTGTCCACGCCATTGTTAAAGAAGGCGGTGGACACTTCGGCACCTGCGCCCACGATGTGGTGGAACAAGCCCTCGGGCAATTGACCGGCCTTCACAATGTCTTCAATCGCTTTGCCCACCAAGGGGGTGGCCGCGGCCACTTTCAGCAAAATGGCGTTGCCTGCCATCAAGCCCATGACGATTTCGCCGAAAGGAATGGACAGCGGGTAGTTCCAGGGGCTGATGATGGCGACCACGCCCAGTGGCTCGTGGGTGACGATGGAGCGCTTGCCCATCCAGATGATGCTGGAGGCTTCGCGGCGCTCGGTTTTCAGGACCTTGGCCGCGTTTTTGCCGTACCAGTTGCAGGCCAGCGTGCAGGGCAGTACTTCGGTGGTCAGCGCGTCCATGCGGGTTTTACCGCTGCTGCGGCTGACGGTCTCGGCCAGTTCGTCGGCGTGTTCAATGATGTACTCGCGCATCAGGCGGATGTGCCGTGCACGCTGTTTGAAGCTCATGGCACCCCATTGGGCCTGTGCTTTGCGAGCCGCCTCAAAAATGGCGGGCATGTGCTCAATGGGGGTGTTGTTCAAGGTGCCCAGCAATTCGCCGGTCGCTGGGTTGAGGCCTGCGGTTTGGGCGATGGCTTTGGAGTCGGACAAATTCATGGTGGCTTGTCTCCGGAATGCGTGAACTTTGAATGTGAAAATTCTAATTGTCAGTTTTGTCAGTAGTCTGGCGAAGCACGTAAACACTTGTCAACGAGCGGAGTGGAGGGCGGACTCGAAAAATTCCGGCTTTTTGTCCCAAGAACCCCTAGCGGTCACGGTTTTCGCTTGCCAGCGTTCGGCACTTTTGTGAACATGGGGCCACGGGGTTGAACCCCGGCATAACGACAAAACAAAGAGGGAGACATCGTTGGACCAAAGTATTGCATTGACTGTTGGGTTGCCCGTGGCATTGGCCATCATCATGCTGGGGCTGGGCTTGAGCCTGACGCCAGATGATTTCAAAAGGGTGCTCACTTACCCCAAGGCGGTCATCGTGGCCCTGTTCTGCCAGGTGGTGTTGCTGCCGGCCCTGTGTTTTGGCTTGTGCTATGTGTTTGCGCTGCCCCCGGAATTGGCGGTGGGTATGTTGCTGCTGGCGGCTTCACCGGGGGGCACCTCAGCCAACCTGTACAGCCATTTGGCCCACGGTGATGTGGCTTTGAACATCACCTTGACGGCCATTAATTCTGTACTGGCGATTGTGACTTTGCCTTTGATTGTGAACGGGGCTTTGCTGCATTTCTTCAATGATGGCCAAGTGTTGCCCTTGCAGTTCGACAAGATTTTGCAAGTGTTCGCGATTGTGCTGGTGCCGGTGATTGTCGGCATGATTCTGCGCCACAAGGCGCCGGGCTTTGCCCACCGCATGGACAAGCCGGTGCGGGCGTTCTCGCTGATTTTCCTGTTCGCAGTAGTGATTCTGGTGGCGGTGACCCAGTGGAAAGTGCTGTTGGGCAGCCTGGGCGCAATTGGTGGTGCGGTGTTGGTGTTTAACCTGCTGAGCCTGGGTGTGGGCTATGTGGTACCGCGCTTGGTGGGTATCAATGCCAAGCAGGCCACAGCCATCGGGATGGAGATTGGTATTCACAACAGCACCTTGTCCATGGCCATTGCGATGAGCCCGGTGTTGTTGAACAGCCCGCAGATGGCTTTGCCATCTGCGGTGTACGGCGGGCTGGCGTTCATCACCGCAGCCCTGTTCGGGATGCTGGTGAGCAAACAGGCCCAGCGCGCGGGCTGAAGGCGGTCAGGCCAGGGTGGGGTAGTCGGTGTAACCGGCTGCGCCACCACCGTAGAGCTTGTCCGCCTGCAGGGCGTTGAACTCCGCGCCTTCGCGCAGGCGGCGAACCAGGTCGGGGTTGCTGATGAAAAGCCGCCCAAAAGCAATTAGATCAGCTTGGCCGCTGGCCAATACGCTGGTGGCCAATTCCTTCTTGTAGCCGTTGTTTACCATCCAGGTGCCCTTGAAGGCCTTGTGCAGGGCTTCATAGTCAAATGCTTTGCCTTCCGGCGTGCGGGTGCCCCCGGTTTCGCCTTCAATCACGTGCAGGTAGGCCAGGCCAATCGGTGCGAGCTTCTCCACCACATGGCCATACAGCGCTTGTGGATTGCTGTCCAAGGGGGCGGTGAAGGTGGTCATGGGGCTTAGGCGGATACCGGTGCGGCCTGCACCAATTTCACCCACCACAGCATCGACCACTTCCAGCAGCAGGCGTGTGCGGTTCTCAATCGAACCGCCGTAGGGGCCGGTTCGGTCATTCACGCTGTCGCGAAGGAACTGCTCGATCAGGTAGGTGTTGGCGGCATGAATTTCAACACCGTCAAACCCGGCCGCAATGGCGTTGCGGGCGGCACGGCGGTAGTCGTTGATCAGCCCGGGAATTTCATCATCGCGCAGGGCGCGTGGGGCGGACACGGGCACAAAACCATCACGGGTGAAGGTGCTGGCCTTGGCGGTTTGATTGGTCGAGGAGACGGGTTGTTCACCGTCAGGCAGCAGTGAGGTGTGGGAAATTCGCCCCACATGCCACAACTGCAGCACGATTTTTCCGCCTTCGGCATGCACGGCTTGGGTCACCTGCTGCCAAGCCTGCACTTGGGCGTCAGACCAAATGCCTGGGGTGTCCAGATAACCTTGGGCTGTCGGGCTGATGGGGCTGGCTTCGGCCACGATCAGCCCCGCTGTGGCCCGTTGGCGGTAGTACTCCACCGTGAGTGGACCGGGAATGTTGCCGGGCAGCGCACGGTTGCGGGTCAAGGGGGCCATCACGATGCGGTTGGCCAGTTGCAGGTCACCAACCTGGATTGGATCAAACAAAGTCGTCATTGCAAAAACTTCCTCATGAAAATACCACTGTTCATGGTGTGACGATGTTGAACTGCCCGTCTGCTTTGTCGAGCAGTCCGAAGAACTGTCCTAGTTTAAGCGTACTGCCGGTGATTTTTGTCTGATCGGACAAAAGCAGGTCTTTTGCGCCCGCTTCACCCACCATCATGTTCAGGAAGAACGGTTTGGTCAGTGTCAGTGTGGCGTCTGCTTGGTCCTGAGGGCGGGCGGGGCGATGCAGCATCACGCTGTTGGCCACGCTCAGCAGGTGCGACTCGCCAGTGTCTGAAAACTTGAGCAGCACCTTCAGGCTCACGCCTTGAGCCTTGTCGCTGTTCAATGATGCAGCCATGGCTTCCAGAAACCTTTCGATAGGTGTGTGCTGCAACATGCCCAGCAGTTGGCTGCGCTTGAAGCGTTGCTTGGGGCCACCTTCACGCAGTTCTTTGGCACCCGTGAGGTATACGTTGCGCCACGGACCCGATTCGGCCATGAAGCCCAACTGGTCAAACCCTTGGGCCTGAAGATCGAGCGCTGACTTGTTGTTGGGGTTGGCGTAGATCACTTGCTTCAGCAGTTCAACCGACCACCGGTAGTCCCCTTGGTCGTGCGCTGCGCGGGCGGCTTTGACAACAGCCTCTTCCCCACCGGCCAAGGCCACGTAACGTTTGGCTGCCTCAACGGGCGGCAAGGGGTTGAGGTTGGCTGGGTTGGCGTCATACCAACCCATGTAGAACTGATACACCGCTTTGACGTTGTGGCGTACGGTGCCGTAAAAGCCTCGGGTGCTCATGTAGCCGTCCAACTCAGGGGGCAGTTGCACGATCTCCGAAATTTCCTCCGAGGTGAGCCCTTGGTTCAGGTGGCGCACGGTTTGGTCGTGAATGAATTTGTAGGTGTCACGTTGTTTGCCCATGAATTCGGCAATGCGCTCTTTGCCCCACACTGGCCAGTTGTGCTGGTGAAAACTCACTTCGGCATCGGCTGCGTAGTCCATTGCTTGGCTCATGTAATTGGCCCAGCGCAAGCCGTCACGCACTTTGGCACCGCGCAGGGTGTAAAGGTTGTGCAGGGTGTGGCCAAACAATTCAGCGCCACCGAAGGCTTTCATCTCGGGCAGGTAGAACACAAACTCGGAGGGGGCTTCACTGCCGGGCACGTTGTGGAAAACGAATTTCACCCCGTCAATGGTGTGTTCTTCTGAGGAGTCTTTGATGATCAGCGTTGGGGGCAGCAGGCTGACCTGGCCATAGGCCACTGCTTTGCCCAAGCCGTTATCCACGACGCCAGTGGTGCTTCGGGGCAATGAATTGCCGTACATGAAAATGGAACGGCGGGCCATGGCAGTGCCCACCAACACGTTTTCGCTGGTGGCTTCTTCCATGAAACCGATTGGGGCCACCACGGGCACCTTGCGGGCTTTGGCTTCTTCAGCAGTGACCACGCCCAAGGCGCCACCGAAATGGTCGACGTGGCTGTGCGTGAACACAATTGCGGACACGGGTTTTTCACCCAGATGTTGCTTGACGAAGGCCATGGCCGCTTTCGCAGTTTCAACGGAGGTCAGCGTGTCCACGATGATCCAGCCGGTTTTCCCTTCGATCAGGGTCATGTTGGACAGGTCGAATCCACGCACCTGATAGATGCCGTCTTTCACCTTGAACAAGCCCACCTGATTGTTCAGTACGGCTTGTTTCCAAAGACTGGGGTTCACGGTGGTGGGTGCCTGCCCCTGCACGAAATCGAAAGCCGAGAAGTCCCAGATGACCTCCCCTTGGCTGTTGACGATTTTTCCCTCGGGTTTGGCGATCAAGCCACGCTGGGCATCGTTGGCCGATTGGTCGTCCTTCAAGTGGGGGCTGAGCGCCACTTGGGCATTGAATGCCTGGGTGCTCGTACTGGCTTCGCTGTTGAAGGCAATGGGTGCGTCGGGTTTTGAACAGGCTGTTACACTGGCCAGCGCAGCACCGCTCAGCAAGGCTGTGAGGCGCAAAGGTGCGAACGTGAAGGGCATGGATGATGTCTCCGTGTTGTCTTTGTTGTGTGGATGAGCCTAGCACAGGCCTTAAAGGTTTTCGATGAAGAAGTTGACACAGTGGTACGAACGGTTCGTACTGCCCCACCTCATAGAATCGGCTTGCGGCATGAAGGCCATCACACGCCAAAGGGCCAAGGTGGTGCCGCGTGCAAAGGGGCGGGTGCTGGAAGTGGGCATAGGCACCGGGTTGAACATGGCACATTACGCCGCCGATCAGGTGACTGAATTGATCGGCCTTGACCCGGCCCTGCAAATGCACCCCAAAGCCCAGCGCCGCATTCAGCAGGCGGGGTTGAAGGTCACTTTGTTGGGCTTGCCCGCCGAGCGGATTCCGCTGGAGGACGCGAGCATCGACACCGTGGTCATGACCTACACCTTGTGCACCATCCCCGACCCGGCCACCGCATTGAAGGAGATTCGCCGCGTGTTAAAGCCTGACGGGCGTTTGCTGTTTTGTGAACACGGTGCTGCGCCCGATGAAACCATTCGACGCTGGCAGGGGCGTATTCAGCCCATGTGGAAACCCTTGGCGGGTGGCTGTCACCTGAACCGTGACATTCCTGCGTTGTTGCAGGCGGCGGGCTTCACATTCGAGGACATTGAGTCCATGTATGTGCCGGGGCCCAAATTCTTCACTTACAACCACTGGGGCGCAGCCTACCGGGGAGATTGAGAGGGGCGTACCCATGGGCCATGCGGTGTGTCCACCCGTTCAACGGGGTGGTTGTAGAGCGCGGACAGGTTGATGTTGGTCAACACGTCTGTGGCTTGACCAAAGGCCATGACCCGGCCTTGATTCAGCATGAGCACTTGGGCATTCAAACGCAAGGCCTGTTGAGGGTCGTGGGTGGTGAAGAGCACACCACGGCCGGTGTGGGTGGCCCACTGCTCCAGCAGGTGCAGCACCTGTTCCGTGTTGGCGAGGTCAAGGTTTGCCGTGGGCTCGTCCAGTGTCATGAGGGGGGCGTCTTGGCACACCGCCTGTGCAATGCGCACCAGCTGTTGTTGACCACCGGAAAGTTCGCTGTACAGGCGTTGCGCCAGCGTTGCGATTCCGAGTTCAGCCAGCGCTTGTTTTGCCTGAGCATAATCCGCCTCTTGCGGGCCGTTCAAGCTGCCCCAAAAACCAGACCAACGGGCTGAGCGGCCCAGCACCACCCAGTCCAGTACACGGAATCCCAATTGTTCGGCCACGTGTTGCGCCACATGTGACACTTTCGAGGCCCGTTGGGCAGGTGTGAGTGCGGACACAGGCTTGCCCTGCAACAGGGACTGGCCAGCCAGTGGTTTCAGCAAGCCCAGGCAGGTGCTGAGCAGCGTTGATTTACCGCAGCCGTTGGGGCCCAACACACATACGATGTCGCCGGCGTGCACGGCCATAGACACCTGCTCAAGCACTGCGCAGGGGCCGTGGCCTACCGTCAACTGGTCGAGCGTCAGCAGTGCGGTGTCGGTGTCGGTGTTGGGCATCATCAGCTTGGCCTTTGGCTGCGCATCAGAAGCAGCAGAAACACGGGGCCCCCCACCATCGCAGTCACCACGCCCAGCGGGATTTCATGCGACCCCCAACTGCGGCAAACCGTGTCCACCATCGCGAGGAAAACAGCACCCATGGCCATGGACACGGGCAGCATGCGCGGAAAAGCAGGCCCGGTCAGCAGACGTGCAGCGTGGGGAATGATTAGACCGACCCAGGCCACAACACCCACTTGGGCCACGGCGATGGCTGTCATCAAGGTGCTGCACGCCACCACCAAGGCTTGAACACGGCGCGCTGATACGCCCACCGTGATGGCCTGGTTCATGCCCAGTGCCAAGGCGTTCAAAGGCCAGCGCAGTGCGAACAGCACCGCGGTACAGCCCGCGATCCAGGGCAGTGCGTTCAGGGTGTGGTCAAGCCGTGATTGGGCCAGGCTACCCATCAGCCAGAACGACATGGCGGGCAGTTGTTCGTAGGGGTCTGCCAAGGCCTTCAGCAGGGCGGTGAATGCACCCGTGAGGGCTGCCAAGGCCAGCCCGGTCAACACCAGGTTCAGCAGCCGGTCACCGCGTTGTTGAAACTGGCTCAGCAGGAAGACGAGGGCCACTGTTCCCAAGCCCAAGGCAAAGGCCATGGCTTGTACACCCAATGAACTCAGCCCCAGAAAAATGCCCAGAATGGCGCCCAGTGCTGCACCGCTGGAAACCCCCAGTATGTCGGGCGACACCAAGGGGTTGCGAAACAGCAACTGGTAAGCCGCGCCTGATGCGGCCAAAGAGGCACCCATCAACCACGCGGTCAGAAGACGTGGCAGCCGGATTTCCCACACCACTTGTTGGGCCACACCGCCAGTCTGCCCGGTCAGTGCCTGCCAAACATCGTGAGCCCCCAGCGGGTAGGCCCCAGCGCCCAAGGCCCAAAAACCCGAGCCAACCCAGAGCAGGGCCAACAATGGCCACAGCCAGGGCCGTGAATTGCTGGAAAAGGAGGGGTTGGTGGACACAGTGAGTAAACCGGATGCAGTAATTGGCCTAGCGCAGTATAGCCTGCAAGCACCCGCGGGCAGTGCGTAAGGGTTAGTTGCTCAGCAGATGACCGATCAACTTGCGCAAGGTGTGTCCCAAGGCTTCAGGTTGCAGGCCAGGGTCGCGAATGGCGCGAATCATCAAGCCATCAAACAGCGCAATCAAGAGGGTGGTGCGTATGGCCAGTTGTTCGTCACTCAGCCCGGGTGGCGCAATGGTGGCGAGCAGGATTTGTAGTTCCTGCCGGATGGTGCTGTCGGTGCATTGAACCACCTTGGCCACCGTTTCGTTGCGGGAGGCCTCGGCCATGATTTCAGTGTCCAGGCTGCTGTTGTCGATGCGGCGCTGTACCCCCTCGTCCACTCGCCCCATGAGGCCTGCGAACAGGTCGGGTTCTGCCTTCAACGATGCGATGCGTTCCAGGGTCTGCTCCATGTCACGTTCCACCAACGCGCGAATGATGGCTTCTTTGCTGTCGAAGTAGTTGTAGATGTGCCCACAACTCATGCCGAACGACTTGGCGATTTCAGCCATGCTGGCACCATGAAAGCCGCTTTTGCGAAAGCATTCGCTGGCTGCGTCCAGAATTTGCTGGCGCCGCAGTTCTGTTTTTGGCGAGGTGACTGCATTCATGGGCGAGTCTCCTGTGCATTGGTCTTGGGCTCATGGTGTGAGCCTGAGAACCAGCGGCTTACAATCACGAAGAACAAAGGCACAAAGAAAATACCCAAGGCTGTGGCGGCGATGGTGCCGCCCAATACCCCCGTGCCAATGGCATTCTGGCTGCCGGAACCGGCACCGTGGGAAATGGCCAGGGGCACCACACCCAGACCAAAGGCCAGCGAGGTCATCAGAATGGGCCGCAGGCGCATGCGTGCAGCGTCCAGTGTGGCCTGTATCAACCCTACCCCTTGGTCCACCTGTTCCTTGGCGAACTCCACAATCAGAATGGCATTCTTGGCTGACAAGCCCACGGTGGTGAGCAGGGCGACCTGAAAGTACACGTCGTTGGCCAAGCCACGCAGGCCAGTTGCAAACAGAGCACCCACCACACCCAGGGGCACGATCAGCATCACCGCGATGGGAATGGTCCAGCTTTCGTACAGCGCAGCCAGACACAGAAACACCACCAGCAAGGAAATGGCATACAGCAGCGGCGCTTGCGAGCCTGATTGTTTTTCCTCATAGGACAGGCCAGTCCATTCAATGCCGACGCCTTGCGGCAACTGCTCGGCGATGGTTTCAATGGCAGCCATGGCATCGCCAGTGCTCATGCCGGGTGCGGCCTGACCCAGAATTTCCAGGGCGGGCAGACCGTTGTAGCGTTCAAGACGGGGCGAGCCAATGTTCCAACTGGCCTTGGCGAAGTTGGACAGGGGCACCATGTTGCCCTCGCGGTTGCGCACCGTCCATCGGCCAATGTCGTCGGGCTGCATGCGGAATGGCGCATCGGCTTGAACAAACACTTTTTTGACGCGGCCCCGGTCGATGAAGTCATTCACATAGGTGCCGCCCCAAGCGGTGGTTAGGGCATCGTTCACATCGGCCATGTTCACACCCAGAGCACCGGCCTTGGGAATGTCAATGTCGAGCTTGAACTGGGGGGTGTCCGCTTGCGCATTGGGGCGAACGGCGGTGAGCACCGGGTCTTTCGAGGCAGCCTGCAGCAAGGTATTTCGGGCCTGCAGCATGGTGTCGCGGCCTACACCTGAACGGTCTTGAATGAAAAAGTTGAAGCCCGTGGCATTGCCCAGTTCGCGGATGGGCGGTGGTGCGAAGGCCAGGGCCTGAGCCTCAGGCCAGCCAGAGAAGGTTTTCATGGCCCGTGCCACCACGGCTTTGGCTTCGTTCTCTTTGCCGGGGCGCTCGCTCCAGTCGCGCAGGCGCACAAACCCCAAGCCCATGTTTTGGCCAGTGCCGGAAAAGTTGAAACCTGCAATGGTGAACAAGGAGCGCACAGCGCCTTTTTCCTCAGTCAGGAAATGGTTTTCCATTTTTTTGAGCACTTCCAGCGTCTGCTCCTGAGTGGCACCAGCGGGCAATTGCACTTGCGTGAAGAACACGCCCTGGTCTTCATCGGGCAGGAACGAGGTGGGCAGGCGGAAAAACATCCAGACCATCACCGCGACAAGGCCAGCATAAATCAACAGGTATCGGCCTGACTTGTTGAGCATGCGGCCGACTGTGCCCTGGTACCTTGCAATGCCTGCATCGAACCAGCGGTTAAAGCCGCCGAAGAAGCCTTTAGTGGCGTGGGTGTGGCCCTTGTTCACCGGCTTGAGCAAGGAGGCGCACAGCGCGGGTGTCAGCACCAAAGCCACCAGCACCGACAGGGACATGGCGGCCACAATGGTGACCGAAAACTGGCGGTAGATGACCCCGGCAGAACCGGGGAAAAAAGCCATGGGCACGAACACGGCCGACAGCACCAGGCCAATACCCACCAGCGCGCCGGTGATCTGGTCCATCGATTTGCGCGTGGCCTCTAATGGGCTCAGGCCCTCTTCGCTCATGATGCGTTCAACGTTTTCAACCACCACAATGGCGTCATCCACCAGCAAGCCGATGGCCAACACGGTTGCAAACATGGTCAGTGTGTTGATTGAATAACCGAACGCGGCCAACACAGCGAAGGTGCCCAGCAACACCACCGGCACTGCGATAGTGGGAATGAGGGTGGCCCGGAAGTTTTGCAGGAACAGGTACATCACCAAAAACACCAGCACAATGGCTTCGATCAGTGTTTTCACCACGCCTTCAATGGACAGTTTCACGAAGGGGGTGGTGTCGTAGGACACTTGCCAGCTCATGTGCTCGGGCAACAAGGGCGTCAGGCGCTGCATTTCTTTTTGCACGGCCTCGGCTGTGTCCAGCGCATTGGCGCCGGATGCCAGCCGAATACCGATACCGGAGGCGAACTGCCCGTTGTAGCGGGGCGTGAAGCTGTAGTTTTCACTGCCCATGGCCACTCGGGCCACGTCGCCCAGTTTCACCACGCCCCCGTTGGTGGTGGACTTGAGTACGATCTGCTCAAACTCTTTGGCGGACTGCAAACGGCTTTGCGCCGTGATGGTGGCGTTCAGTGTTTGGCCGGGCACGGCAGGCACAGCACCCAGTTCGCCCGCTGACACCTGCGCATTTTGCGCACGGATGGCGTTTTTCACCTCGGCCACGGTCAGCTTGAACTGGTCCATTTTGTAAGGGTCCAGCCAAATGCGCATGGCGTATGAACCCCCGAACACCTGTGTTTCACCCACACCGCTGACACGGCTGATGGCGTCTTGAATGTTGGTGGTGATGAAGTCGGCAATGTCCACGGAGCTAATGTCGGGCCGGCTGGAGATCAGTGAGATGACCAGCAGGTAACCCGTGGCACTTTTGGTGACTTGTACGCCCTGGCGTTGCACATCCTCGGGCAATACCGGAATGGCCAGCGCCAGTTTGTTCTGCACCTGCACTTGCGCAATGTCGGGGTTGGTGCCTGGCTCAAAGGTCAGTTCAATGCGCAAACGGCCGGTGGAGTCGCTGGTGGACTTCATGTAGCGCAAGCCGTCAAGGCCCGTCATGCGCTGCTCAATCACCTGCGTGACTGAATCCTGCAGGGTTTGGGCCGATGCACCGGGGTAGGTGGCTGCAATGGTGACTGCCGGTGGGGCGATGGCCGGGAATTGGGCGATGGGCAGTTTCAGAATACCCAGCACCCCAGCCAGCATGATGACGATGGAAATGACCCAGGCGAAGATGGGCCGATCAATGAAAAACCGCGACATGACCGTTACTCCTTGATCACTTCAGCAGGTTGGCCTGGCTTGACCTTCTGTAACCCTTCAACAATCAATACTTCGCCTTCTTTCAGGCCTTCACTGATCACCCACTGGTCGCCCACAGCTTGCGCTGTTTTCACGGGCCTGCGTTCCACCGTGTTGTTTGCGCCCAGCAGATACACCACGGCGGCACCCGTGTTGTCACGGGCGAGGGCCTTTTGTGGCACCAGAATGGCACTTTCACGCACACCAGTGGCCAGCTGCGCACGCACATACATACCGGGCAGCAGCGCGCGTTTTGGGTTGGGCACAATGGCCCTGAGGGTGACTGTGCCTGTGGTTGGGTCCACGGTGGCTTCCGAGAACTGCAGGCTGCCTTCTTGCGGGTGTTCTGTGCCGTCTTCCAGCATCAGTTTGACAGCGACTTTGCCTTGCCCGGTCGATTTCAGCTGCCCGCTGGCCACTTGCTGACGCAGTTTGAGCAATTCCGCTGTGGATTGGGTGAGGTCAACGTACAGAGGGTCCAGTTGCACGATGCGAGCGAGCGCCTGAGCCTGATTGGCCTGTACCAAGGCCCCGGCGGTCACCGATGAGCGGCTGATTCGGCCGCTGATTGGGGCATACACACGGGTGTAATTCAGCTGAATTTGGGCGTTTTGCAAGGCCGCTTTGGTGGCGGCCACATCGGCACGCGCTTGCAGCAGAGCGGCTTTGGCATCGTCACGTTCCTGCTGGCTGACCGCGTTGCCTTCAGCCAGAGCCTCGAACCGTTTGCTGCGGGCTTCGGCGGTTACCAGGTTGGCGTTCGCTTTGTCCAGCGCCGCTTGGGCACTGCTCAGCGCAGCTTGGTAAGTGGCTGGGTCAATTTGATACAGGGTGGTTCCCGCCTTGATGTCCATGCCCTCGGTGAACAACCGCGATTTGAGAATGCCGCTGACCTGTGGGCGAACCTCAGCCTCTTGAAAAGCCAGTGTGCGGCCGGGCAACTCGGTGCTGATGGTGGCATTCTGGGGCTGAATCGTTTGCACCCGAACCTTGGGGGCAGGGGGTGGGGCAGCCCCCGGAGCGTCGCCTTTTGGGCTGCAGGCGGTGATCAACAGGGCGAGGGTGGCCACAGCCGACAGGCTGCGCAAGGGCGCTTGGGTGTGCTTCATGGTGCCTGCTGAAAAACTGAATGAACGTTCATTCTCTCATTCAGGCACAGGTTTGTGTACCCGTGTTAATACCAATTCAGCCAGAAAGTTGCCGCACATCCCCGATCGGTTTGGTTCCAAAACGGTCGCAGCCCAGGTGGGCCAGCAGCGCGCGTGCGCATTCAGCCGGGCTTGTTAGTGCGTGGTCGTTGTGCAGGCCGACAAACCGCTGGCGGTTTGGAAAGTTTCGCTCGTCGGTGTTGCGCAATTCAGCCTGCATGTCGGTGTCGATGACACCGGGGGCCATGCTGCAGATTCGAACCCCCGGGTGGGCTTCCAGATGGATGGCCCGGGCATGCATGTCCAGCGCGGCTTTGGTGGTGCAGTACACGCTCCACCCGCTGTAAGGGGTGCGTGCTGCGCCGCTTGAGATGTGCATGATGCGAACGGGTTGAGTGTCACAGGCCCAATGAAGCATGGCAGTGCTCAGCAGCATTGGCGCGGTGACATTCAGCGCAATGGCCGGTGGCAGGTCGGCTGGCCGGGTGGTCAACGCTTGCCGAACCGGTTGAACGGTGCCCGCATTGTTGATCAGCCAAAGTTCTCGGCCCGGCTCAATGACCGAGTTCAGGTGGCCTGCTTCCAGCCACTGGGCAAGCCCGTCCGCGTCGGCGAGGTTCACTTCAAATTGCGTCAAACCCTCGCGTTCAGGAATGCAACGGCGCCCAAGGCCCACCACGGGGTGTCCCAATTCAAGGGCGCGTTCCATTAAGGCAAAGCCCAGGCCCCTGTTGTGGCCTGTGATGAATACCAAGGCTGGTTTCATGGGCGATTCCTGGGTGATTTAGCGGTGAGTTTCAGCCACCAGATGGATCCGGCCAACACGAAGGTGACCAAATTGGCCGCCACCACCGGCCATTGCTCAGCCAACACACCGTACACCAACCATAAAAACACGCCGAGGCAAAAACTGGTGTACATGCCCAGGGAAATGCTGGTGGTGTCCCTGGTGCGCCAGCAATACACCACCTGCGGAATGAAGGCCAAGGTGGTCAAGCAGGCAGCCACATAGCCCAAGGCCTGAATGCCCCAGTCATTCATGGTTTGGCGGTGTTTTTGCCATCCAGTCGGTTGGCTGTGTCCTCGTAGGCCGCCAATCGTGGGCCGCCCAAGGAAATGGCTTTGTTGACCGCAGCCCTGGCTTCTTGGGGGCGACCGAGCTGCATCAGGGTTTCAGCCAGGTTGTTCCAGCCATCGGCCAGCGATGGATAGATGGACACGGCTTTGGAGAACTGGGCCTCAGCGTCTTGGTAGGCCTTCTTCTGATACAGCACATTGCCTGCGCCGAAGTAGAAATAGGGTTCCTGTGGCCAGCGTTCAGCCCCAAGTTGGTACACAGCCAAGCTTTGCTCATGCTGACCGCGCTCCAAACCGACCGCGGCGTTCAAGTAACTTTGAGCAGAAATGAATTCAGGCACAGGCTCGCCTGCTTTGCTCACGACCATGCCCCAATAGCGGCTTCGGCCCCACAGTTTGAGGAAGGTGGCCATGGGCAAGGCTTGCCTTTGCTCGGTGCCCGAGCGCATCAGCACCTCATCGCGGGCTGGGTCATACCCAACCACCACGGCGTAATGCCACTGTGGTGCGATGTTCAGGCTCATGTTCAACAACACGACCACGGGGTAGCGGGCGTTCAGCGCGTCCAGCAGGGCAGCGGGTTTGGGGTCGATTTCAAGGCCCAGGAAGTTTTGGCGGCGCGGGGCGCTCAGCATTTCCAGTTGCAGGCTGCCTTTCCGGTCGGGCACCACCAGCATCGGGGCCAATTGGTCCGGGTTGGTTTTCCCGCCACGGTAGTTGATGGCCATGGCCAGAGCAGAGGGCCCGCAGTAATGCTCGGTTTGGGCAAAAAACGGGACATCCTTCAGCTCAACCGGTTTCTGGCTGGCCGTGATTTGTGCAACCTCTGCGGGAACTTGCGCGGTTATGGCGCACCCAGTGGACAACGCGGCTACCCCGGTCAGTGCCAGGGTCAGCACAGCCCAGCGCGCAAGGTGCGCAGGCTGTTTCATCGGTGCTTTAACGATCATCGAATGGAACGGGTGAACGGGAACACCTTGGTGAAACCGAGGATGTCCGTGACCAACAGGATAATGAACACGGTAAAGAGTGTACCAATAATGCCGGCCCCTGCCGGTGCGTTCTCAATGTGAGAGGCCAGTCGTGCTGCTTCA
Source organism: Limnobacter sp. (assembly GCF_046297615.1). Lineage (GTDB taxonomy): Bacteria > Pseudomonadota > Gammaproteobacteria > Burkholderiales > Burkholderiaceae_B > Limnobacter. The sequence continues at coordinate 103,982 of NZ_JBKBHM010000006.1, forward strand.
TCGTCGGTCATCGCATCCACGCGGGCTTTGGCGTCTTCAGGGCTGACACCGAATTTCTCCAAGGCGCTGACCACGTTGTCCCGGTCGAAGAACTGTTTGAGCTCGCCGCGGTCCTGATGCTGAACCATGGCCTGTTCGGTGCTGACCATCGCAGCCATGACCGGTTGTGCGGCGCTGATGGCACCGAAGGAAATCAAAGTGGCCACAGCCACGGCTTTGAACTTGCGGGTTACCTGAGTATTCATAAAGTTCCTCGAATTTAACTGTGAATTGATGTGACAGCCGTCAACCGAACGGCTTGGATTGCGTTTTTGTTGACATCACAACCACGGAGACCTGTGATGCGTACTTTGGTAATGAAATGGATGGGTGCAGTTCTGGCCTTCGGAGCAGTGCTTTCGGTCAGCCCCGCACAAGCCGGAGACATTGGCATATCCATCGGTATCAATGGTGAAGTAGCACCCGGCGTGTATGGCCGAGTCAACATTGGCAATCAACGTCCCTTGTTGGTGTACGGCGAACCCCTGTTGATCCAGCGCAGCTCCAGAATATACGATCCTTGGTACTTGCATGTACCCCCAGGGCATTTGCGGCACTGGGATCGTCATTGCTCACGTTACGGGGCCTGTGCGCGCCCGGTCTATTTTGTGAAGTCCCACGACTACTACAACGACTGGGATGACCGCTACATTGAGCGCCGTTACATTTACACGCCTCAGCGTGTGTACCGGGGAGGCGGTGGTTATGACCACTTCTATGACCGGGGAGAGCGCCACGCCTACCGCGATGGTTACAGGGACGGGCGCAGGGAAGAGCGCCGCGACGACCGCTGGGACGACCGTCGGGGTGATCGATACGATCGCCATGACCGCCACGACCACGGTGATCGTGGACGTGGTCGAGGTCGAGACGACTGATCAGGCCAGGCCTTGAGCCAGTTTGCTGGGGTCCAGGGGCAGCGCACCGAGCAAGCCACCGTCGCCCCCAGCGTTTGAGGCAATTGAGGTGACCTGTCCCAGAACATCGCCGAGGATCGGAATCTGGGACAAGGCCTCGCCCCCTGAAAGCAGTCCGCCCAACAGGTTTCCACCCAACAGGCCCCCACCCACCGATGTGTTGGCGTCACCCGAGGTACCCACCACATCGGCCAGCAGTTGAGTCACATCCGCCAAAGGCGTATTGCCTCCGAAGCCTGATAAAGCGTCAGCCACAGTTTCAAGCCCACCCACCAAACCACCACTCAGGGGGCCGAGGTTCAGGCTGTCGGTGCCATTCAACACGGTGTTCAGCACATCGCCCAGCGGGGCCAGCGGTGTGGAGGCCAAGGCGTTGTCCAAGCCGTTGCCCAAGCCCGACAAAATACCCGACAGGCCACCCGAGTTGTCCCCTTGCAGAATCTGGCTCAACACATCGGTCAATTCACCAATCACCGGAATACCATCCGTGGCGTTGGCCAATTGATTGGTGATGTCCAGCAATGAGTTGGTCACCCCGCCGACCAAGGGTGGAATAAGGCTGGGGTTACCGCCATTACCGGCCAACACATCCGTGATTGTGTCCACCAGTGTGCCCACCACCGGGATGGACTCGGTGAGGTTGTCCAGGTTAGTGCTGAGGTTTTCCACGGTGCCAATCACGCCGCCCACTGTGTCAGCAGGCGTGGGGATGGGGTTGGCGTTGGGATTCCCACCGCTACTGCCGTCCGTGTTGTCGTCGAGGCTTGATGCAACAAATGCACCAGCAGCCACCGCACCCAAGCCGGGAACAAACAGACTGCCGCCCGCCATCAGGCCTGCGCCAAACAAACCGGAAACCACGCCTGACTCTTCGCCTTGCACCACTGCGGCCACATTCTCGCCGGGGCCGTCTTGGGTCATGGTCAATGTTCCAGTGCCCTCATCACTCAGGCGCTCAATGCTGACCTGGCCGCCTTTGCCCGCATTGGGGTCAAAATTCACTTTGGCTTCAGCACCATTCTGAATGTCCAGGGTTGAGCTGACCTGATTGGCTGCGCCCGGAATGACCACCGATGCGCTGGACCCTGTTGAGGCTTTCAGCACATCGCCGTGACGGATTTCCATGCCCTCCTTTAGGGCCACTGGAGCCTGTCCGGCGCGAACCAGACTGACTTCCCCCTGAATGGTATTCACTTGTCCAACTGTAGCGTCGATTTGTTCCAAACTCATGTTTTTCTCCGTAAAATACCCAAAATGGTGTAATCATTTGTAAGTAAAGTGCTGACACTGTATCCGAAAGAATGCCGATCAACAAGCCAAGTTCATTCCCTCTTTGGGGGGGATGGGAGGGGGGGTGAGGTATGAAATTGGGGAGAAGGCTCCCCATTTGGGGGGTATTCGACCTATCGATTCACCCTCGAACAGCCGACAATTCACTGGTCAACGAACACCTTTCCAGCCGGAGAAATCAATGCGCTTTTCTCGCAGACTCAAAGCCCGACACCGAGGGGCCACTATGGTCGAATTGGCCATTACCTTGCCGGTGATGCTGATGGTGGTATTCGGCCTGATTGAATACGCCGTCATGTTGGGTGCCCTCATTGTGATGAACAACACGGCCAATGAATCAGCGCGCCAAACCACGGTTTACCGCAGTGGCTACACCCTGGCTCAGTACCAGTCCTTTGCCCTGAATGCATTGAACAACAACTTGCCCACGTACGTGGGCGCCTTCCGCCAGAACGTGCAGCGCACCGTGACCTCGCAGACCTGCGGCGATTCCACCTGTCTGACCCTCACTCTGACCTATCCGAATTACAAGACCAACCCGCTGGTCATGAACTACAAGTTGCTGCCTTTGCCCGCCTCTTTGACGGTTCAGTCAGTGACGCGGGTTGAGCCCAACAATGGCTGATCGGCTGTTCACAGCCGTCAATGCTCTGGCACGCCAGCAACAACGCGGCGTGTATTCATTGCTCATGGTCGGTGTGATAGTGATGTCGCTGTCGGCCCTGGGTGTACTTGCAGTTGGGCATTCGGCCTGGCAAAAGAATCAGCTGCAGGGCTTGTCCGACCTTGTGGCCATGACGGCTGCCCGACAGATGTCGGACGGGCCTGGGTTCAGCGCTGCCCGCGACATCGCCACAAAAAACGGGGTGTTGGGCACCGACACGCTCACCATCCGATGCATCATCAACAACGTGGTCAGCAATGACTGCAACAATGCAATCACCGCGCGGGTCAGTGTCACCCGCACTTTGCCATCCATTCTTCCGGGGTTTTCTGGCCGCACCGTGACCGTGGTGTCCGAAGCCACTACAGCGCCCACCGTCATTGGAACGGTGTCCTCAACGTTGGCCACGGTCAGTACCCAGCAATCCGCTTTGCTCAATGGCTTGTTGACCGCGCTGGGTGGCGGCAATGTGAATTTGAGTGTCGCGCAATGGGGGGCTCTGCTGGGCAGCAACATCACCCTGGACCTGCTGGCCCTGCAAACTCGCTTGGGTGCCGCCACTTTGAATGACTTGTTGAACCTGAATGTGTCTGCCTTGCGTCTGCTGCAGGAGGCGGTGACTTTGGGCGACGGCGATGCAGCGCAAAACAGCCAGTTGCAAGGCATACTTGGCTCGCTGACCGGGCCATTGAACAACCGATTGGTGCGTGTGGGTGATTTGTTGGCGCTGGACTTGTCTGGCCGCACCAACACCGCACTGGACCTCGGCCTGGGCCCTTTGGCGCAGGCCACTTTGCTGACAGCCACCAAAGGCGTGGGCTACACCTTGCCGATCACCTCGGGTTTGTTGAATCTGGACGTCGGCGTTCGAATTCTCGAGCCGCCTCAGGTGTTTGTTGGCCGAAAGCTGCCGTACAAAGACCCCTTGGTTCAGGCCAAAACCGCGCAGGTGGGTTTGACCTTGAGGATACGCCAACCGTTGAACATCAACATTGCCCTTGTGGCCATCAGTGCCTTGGACATGAGCGTGCAACTGCGCGTTGCTGGTGGCTTGGCGGAAGTGAATGATTTGCGCTGCCATTACCCACGCACCAGCAACACCGTCAGCATGACTGTGGTGCCCTCGGTGGCGGACGTGTGCATTGCTCAAAGTTCGGCCAACCTGAACACCACCGTTGGTGCGCTCACCTGCGGTGCCCCGGCCAATATTCTGTCGGTGACCTTGTTGGGTTTGGTCAATACCGGCGTAACTTTGGGTGCCTCTGCCACGCTCAGGCCCAACCCGACTGAGGTTGATTTCACAGGTCAGCCGCCGTACGCACGCACTGTGAACCTGAGCCTGGGCGGTACTTTGCAGAATTTGCTGAGCAACACCCAACTGAATTTGGGCATACAGGTGCCTGTGGTGGGTGGCCTGCTCAATGGCTTGCTCAGCAGCTTGTTGACTGCGCTGACGCCTGTGTTAAGCCCGATTCTCGGCACGGTGGGTTCCATTCTTGATGGGTTGTTACCCGTGTTGGGCGTGAACCTGAATCAGGTTCAGGTCAATGTGAATTCAGTGGACTGTCAAAGCGTTGTGTTGACGCGTTGAAACACATCAACCCGTCGTGCCGTCTAACGGCTGTGTTTGAGAACCAGATACGTGCCCGACAGCACCACAAGTCCACCGACTGGGGTTTCCCAGCCAATGGATTCCCCAAGCAGCAGCACACTCCACAGAATTCCAAAAATCGGGGTGAGAAAGGTCACGGTGAGGGCTGATGTGGGCCCAATCTCATCGGCCAGTTTGAAATAAATCAGATACGCCACGCCACTGCAAAGCACACCTACGCCCAAGGTGGCCCACATGGCAGCAGCACTGGGCAATTGTTCCGGTGCGGTGAACGGGGCCAGCAAACTCAACTGCACCGTGGCATACACCAGGCAGCCCAAGGCATTGCTTCGGTGGTCAAGGTGTTTGCCCATGCCCAAAGTCATGTTGGTGGCCACACCATAACAGGCTGCTGCTGCAAGCGCTGCCAGCATGCCCAGCGCGGCCTGGCTGTGCACCAGTTCGTTCAGGTTCCCCAAGTTGCGGCTGACAATCAGGCTGACGCCCGCCATGCCCAGCAACAGACCGACAACAGCCAGTGGCTGGGGGGCTTTGCGGTGTAGTAGCGCCTGAATAATGGCTGACCAGATGGGCGCAGTGGCATTCAGAATCACCAGTACCGAGGCATTCACACTTTTTGATGCCCAAGCAAACAACATGAAAGGCAGGGTGGCCGCGAAGGCTGCGATCCAGACCAACACCCGCCAATGTTGAAGCACATGCGTGGGTTGCTGCGTGGCTTTGTACAGCAGCCCCAGAAAAAGCGCACCGGTCAGCACCCTGGCCCACGCCAGAAAAGGGGCCTGCATTTCAGGGGCTGCAATTTTGAAGAAAATAAACGAGCAGCCCCAGATCATGGACAGGGCCAGCAGGTTCAACCAGTGGCGGGGTTTCATGGGGCCTTACGGGTGCTGCATTGTTCCAGCGCATTGGCTTTGTTTCCGGCACTGGCCGCGCATTGTGTCAGCTCCGCACGGTTCTCCAGGCTGCTGCAGAATGGCAGGGCTTGCAGCGGGCTGCTCGCTTTGTCCCATTCACAGGCGTAGTAGCTCACCATCACGGGCACCGGTTTGTTTTGAACCGGGTTACAGGCTGGTTTGAGGGTGGTGCCAATCCAGTTGTCCAAGGCCTGTTGTTTGCGGTCCAAGGCCTCTTTGTCGGTGTTGAAGTCTGCGCTGTCGCGGTTGAAGACATCAATGCGGATGTTGTAGCGGGCTATGTCGGTGGCCGATGGTTTTGTTTTGTTCATCGCCATGCGGTCAGCTTCCAGATTGCCCCGGGCGGTGCGCAAAGCGCGCTCGCGCTCTTTGAGCACATCGGCTTCCTTGTTCAAGGCGTCAAACTGTTCGGATGCACTCAGTTCCTGCTGAAGGCAGGCTTTGAGTTCCTGTTCGGTCACCTGGGGTGGGTTGTTGACCACCAAGCGCGCTGACGGGACAAGTTCCACGTTACCCGAGGTTGCCTTCTTTTGGGCAGGGGCCTGCGCCAAGGCTGTAAAGGTCAGGAACAGGCCCAGGGCGGTGACGAGGCCTTTGTTAACGGTGTGCGGCATGGACAGGGGTGTTGTTGTCATCATTGCCCCATTCTAAACAACAAAGCCCCAAGGGCTATGCCCCCGGGGCTTCTTCCTGTGCTGCGCAATCAGGGAATTCAGTTGCGAATCAAGTGGTCAAACGCGGCCAATGCGGCGTTGGCGCCTTCACCCATGGCAATGATGATCTGCTTGTAAGGCGCGGTGGTGCAGTCGCCTGCAGCAAACACCCCTTCCATGCTGGTCTGCCCGCGGGCATCAACCACAATCTCGCCATGGCGGCTCAACTCCAGACTGCCTTTGAGCCAGTCGGTGTTGGGCAGCAAACCGATCTGCACAAACACGCCTTCCAGTTCAACGGTGTTGATTTCACCGGTGGTACGGTCTTTCAGGCGAAGGCCATTGACCTTTGTGCCATCACCCGTCACCTCGGTGGTTTGGGCGTTCAACACCACATTCACATTGGGCAAGCTGTTCAGTTTGGTTTGAAGCACCGCGTCGGCGCGCAGCTTGGTGTCAAATTCAATCAACGTGACGTGTGAAACGATGCCTGCCAGGTCAATGGCGGCTTCCACACCACTGTTACCCCCGCCAATCACCGCCACCCGTTTGCCTTTGAACAGTGGGCCATCACAGTGCGGGCAATAAGCCACGCCCTTGTTTTTGTACTCCTTTTCGCCCGGCACATTCAGTTCACGCCAACGGGCACCCGTGGACAGAATCACGGTTTTGGACGTCAGCTTGGCACCGTTGTCCAGTTCCACTTCCACTCGGGAATCCACTGTTTTCAGGCCCTTGGCCCGTTGCAGGTTCATGATGTCCACGTCGTAGGTTTTGACGTGTTGTTCCAGTTGGGCCACCAAACGTGGGCCTTCGGTTTCCTTCACCGAAATGAAGTTTTCAATGCCCAGTGTGTCCAGCACTTGGCCGCCGAAACGTTCGGTCAGCACACCGGTTTTTACACCCTTGCGGGCGGCGTAAATGGCCGCGGCTGCACCAGCGGGGCCACCGCCGACAATCAGCACATCGAATTCGCCTTTCTGGCTGAGTGCTTCGGCTTGTTTGGCTTGGGCGCCAGTGTCCAGTTTGGCCAGAATTTCTTCCAGCAGCATACGGCCCGAGCCAAATTGGCTTTGGTCGGCAGCGAACACGGTAGGCACTGCCATCACTTTGCGCTGGTCCACCAAGGGCTGGAACCATGCACCATCAATCATGGTGTGGCTGTAATTGGGGTTCAGGGCTGCAATGGTGTTGAAGGCTTGAACCACGTCTGAACAGTTGTGGCAGCTCAGGGACACCACGGTTTCGAACTGTCCACCCGCTGCGGGCTTGGGCAGGTTCTTGATCTGTTCAATGACTTTGTCGTCCACTTTGGGGGGGTGTCCACCCACGTGCAACAAGCCCAGCAGAAGGGATGTAAATTCATGCCCCATCGGCAGACCGGCAAAGCGCACACGCGCTTCTTCACCGGCTTTGGCAATACCAAATGATGGGCGCAGAGCATGGTTACCATCCAGACGCACACTGACTTTGTCCGAGCATTCGGCGATGTCAGCCAGCAGGCCTTCAATCTGGTTTGCGTTGTCACTGTGGTCCAGCGAGGCCACCAGCTCAATGGGGTGGCGCAGCATTTGCAGATAGGTCTTCAGTTGCTGTTTGATGTTGGCGTCCAACATGATTGGGTACTCCATGCATTCGTGTTATTCGGGGGCCGCCCCCTTGTGGGAGGCGGCGTGTCCTGACTCAACAGGCTGGGCGCGTGGCAGGTAAGCCACGGCATTGGGTTGTCCGCTTCGTCAGCGGACCAAATTTCTCAACTGCGGGCGCAGTCTTAGATCTTGCCGACCAGGTCCAGGGAAGGGGTCAGCGCGGCTTCGCCGGCTTTCCACTTGGCTGGGCAAGCCTGGTTGGGGTTGGCGGCCACGTATTGGGCAGCCTGGATTTTGCGCTTCAGTTCGGACGCATCACGGCCGATGCCCAGGTCATGCACTTCCACAACCTTGATCACGCCCTTGGGGTCCATCACGAAGGTGCCGCGCAGGGCCAGGCCTTCTTCCTCAATCATCACGCCGAAGTTGCGGGTGATTTGGCCAGTGGGGTCGCCGATCATGGGGTACTTGATCTTGGCAATGGTTTCGGACGCGTCGGCCCAGGCTTTGTGCACGAAGTGAGTGTCTGTGGACACGGAATACACTTCCACGCCCATGGCTTTCAACTCTTCGTACTGATCAGCCAGGTCGCCCAGTTCTGTGGGGCATACGAAGGTGAAGTCAGCGGGGTAGAAGAAGAACACGGACCATTTGCCCTTCACGTCGGCTTCGGTCAACTGCACTTCTTTGCCGTTGTGGTAAGCAGTGGCTTTGAATGGCTTGATTTCGGTATTGATCAAAGACATGGTGTCATCCTCAGTTGGGTTGAAAAATGGGTTGAAACTTGCAACGAAGGATTAGTGTATCCAAATTTGTTGCAATTGCAAAATTTAATGATGCAATATTTCAGATTAATTTTATTAATCGATTTTTCGCGTCTTTTTGGGCTGCCCTTCAAAAACCTTGAGGCGATTGTTCGGAAATCTCTCACCTTTGCACAAGGCCAGCCGGTCATACTGGGGGGTGTAATTCAATGGGGGCTTTATGAACGTGGGCGACACATCCGAGTGGCTGGTGTTTTTCAACGTGTTACTGCAGCAGTTGGGGGTGCCTGTGCCGTCCGTGCCCACCATGATTGTGGCGGCCAGTCTGGTTCATTCCGGCATTGACCTGTTTGTCCTGGCAGGTCTGGCTGTGTTGGCCTCTTTGTTGGCGGACTGGGTGTGGTACCTGGCGGGCCGAGGGTTTGGCTATCGAGTGCTGTCGGTGTTGTGCAAGTTGTCGATCAACCCCGAGTCCTGCGTCACCAGCACGGAATTCAAGTTCAAACGTTGGGGGGCTTGGTCCTTGGTATTGGCCAAATTCATCCCGGGGTTTTCGACTGTCGCCCCGCCGATTGCGGGGGCTGTGCGTATGCCCTTGTGGCAATTCACCCTTGCATCAGCCCTGGGCGCCGCGCTGTGGGCTGGGGCCGCTTTACTGGCGGGTTGGCTGTTCAGCACCCAAGTGTCCACCGTGTTTGAGGTACTGCATTCCAACGCACTGGCGATGGCCTTGGTGGTTGGTTTGGGCTTGGCGGTGCTGGTGTTGTGGAAATGGAGTCGCCGCTTGGCCTACATGGCCCGCCATCAAGCCCCCAAAACCCGGGTTGAGGAATTGGACCAGCACGATGAAGCACTCCACGGGCCGCTGCGGCTGCTGGATCTTAGGCCTGACCACATTCAAACTTCCGAGCCCTTGGCGGGTTGGACACCGGCCCGTTTGGATTCTCTTCAGGAACTGTCAGTCGCTTGGGGGGCTGGCGACCGCATCGTGACCCTGTGTGCCTGCCCCAACGATGTCACCGCCAGCGAGGCTGCCGCGGCTTTGGAGGCCTTGGGTTTCGTCAATGCCCGAGCGTTGCTCGGCGGCTATGAGGCCTTGCAGGCGCATCAGCAGCGCAAACTGGTGTAACGTCATTGCTTTGTAGTTCACGCGGGTGCAGTTATGGCGAAGTGGTTGGCGAAGTGCGCAGTAGTGGGTGTGTTTCTGGGCTTGATGAGCGCTGCACAGGCGGGCGATGTGATTCAGTTTGGTGTGGGCCTGTATCAGCCCGACAAAGACAAAAACGACGCCACTTACACCCCGTTGGCCCGCTATCTGGAGGCCAAACTTGGAAAGCCCGTGAAGCTGCGCACCGTGGACAGTTGGGAAGGCTTGGCCAAGTCGCTGGCCAATGGCGAAACCGACATTGCGCTGATGGGCCCGTGGGGCTATGTGCTGGCCAACAATGAAGCCCGTGCTCAGGCTGTAGCCACCATTGAGTACGATGGCAAGCCCGAGTACTTCGCCATCATGGTCACTAACCCGGCCAGCGGCATCAATTCGATTGCCGACCTCAAAGGCAAAAGTTTCGCCTTTGGTGACAAAGGCTCAACCTCCGGCTACCTCATCCCCTTCCATCATTTCCAGAACCTGGGAATCAACCCCGACACCTACTTCTCCAAGGTGCTGTACACCAAACACCAGGCCATTGAGACCCAAGTGGCCCAAGGTGTGCTGGACGCTGGGGCCGACTACAACCGCAACCGCGACGCCATGATTGCCGAGGGGTTGATCAAGGCGTCCGATTCAAAAATCATCTGGACCTCCGCCCCGCTGCCCAACGACGCGTTGGCGGTCAGCGAAACCCTGTTCAAAGACAAAGCCTTCGTGGCCAAACTGCAGGAGGCCTTGCTGGGTGTGGGCGCTGAGCTGAAAAAGCAGCCCAACCTGTTGCCCCCTCGGTACACTGGTTTTGTGAAAAAGGACAACAGCTTTTACAAGCCCATTCGCGATGCAGGGCTTGCCACGGGCCGTTTGCAACCGAAGTAAAGCGAGGAGTTCGTGAGTGCTGTGTTGAACCGCTGGCCGCGCTGGCAAGGCCGAGGTGGCTTTGCCTTGATGATCGCCATTTACGGTTTGCTGGTTGCCGCCTGTCTGTGGAGCCTATGGTCTGCAGGGGACCTCAGCCTTGGCCGTAACCCGTGGCCCAACCTGGTCAAAACGGTGTCCGAGTTTTTGCGCCCAAGTGTGGTGGACGTGTGGCTGGGTAACCCAGCACTGGAATACCGCAGCGACGATGGTCGCCTTCTGCGCGTTGAAAACCGACAGGCTGTGGAAGCCCAATACCTGACTCAGATGGCAGGCGCGGCATGGACCACCTTCCAGATCGCCACCTTGGGTTCCTTGTTGGCTGCCGTGTTGGCCATGCCCTTGGCTGTGCTGAGTGCGCGTAACCTGCGCGCACCGCTGTGGGCTGCATGGGCCGCCCGGCGAACCCTGGATGCCTGTCGCGCAGTTCATACCCTGGTCTTTGGGTTGGTGCTGGTGGGTATCGTAGGGCTGGGCCCTACAGCGGGTATTCTGGCCATTGCGCTACACAGCATGGGCACCTACGGCAAGCTGTTTGCCGAGTCCATCGAGTCGCTCGATATGGCCTCCATTGAGGCTGTTCGGGGTGTGGGGGCCAGCCCACTGCAAACCTTCTTCTGGTCTGTCTGGCCCAATGTGCTGCCCCAATGGGTCAGCACACACCTGTACTTGTGGGAGTACAACATTCGAGACTCCACCATTCTTGGCCTGGTGGGTGCAGGTGGCTTGGGTTTGTTGATTTCAGAATCCGTGTCCTTGTTCCAATGGGGCCGACTGTCCACGCTGTTGATTGTGGTGGTCGTCATGGTCACCAGCTTCGACGCGCTAAGCCGTCGCATTCGGAAGGCCCTGTTGTGAGCCAGCCTTTGATTCATCTCCATGGCATTGATTGGACGCAAGCGGGCCGTTGCCGCCTTCGCATCGCCGACCTGACCATTCATGCGGGTGAAAAAGTCGCGATTCTGGGGCGAAACGGGGCGGGTAAATCGTCCCTGCTCAAACTCATCAACGGCTTTGCCAGTCCGGACAGGGGGCATGTGCAGGTCGGCGGCCAGTCGGTGTTTCCTGTGCCCTCTGCCCAGCGCCTGAGGCAACTGCGCCGCAAGGTTGGGCAAGTGCCCCAAGGGCTGCATTTGGTGTCACGGTTGAGTGTGCAGGACAATGTGTTGGTGGGTGGCCTGGCGGCCATGCCCCTGTTTCGAAGTTGCTTGCGTGTGTTCACCCCCGCCGAGTTACAGGCCGCCGAACAAGCCATGGCCGCAGTGGGGGTTTTGCATTTGCGCCAGGTGCGGGCGGACCGCCTGTCGGGTGGGGAGCGACAAAAGGTGGCCATTGCCCGCTTGCTGATACAAGCGCCTGAGGTGGTGTTGGCTGATGAACCGACCGCCGCCCTGGACCCGACCGCTGCCTCCGAGGTGATTGAATTGCTGCGGGCAGCCACAAGGCAAACCACCCTGCTGACGGTGGTGCACCAAGTGGACCAGGTGCCCTTGTTGGCAGACCGCGTGTTGGGCCTGAGGGCTGGCGAGCTGGTGCTGGATTGCCCAAGCCAGTCATTGAACACGTCCCTGCTGGGGGACTTGTATGGGTGAAAACGACGAAGCTGGGCGCCAATGCCCCTTACGTTACCGCTACGGCCCGAAGGCCATCGCAGCGGTGGCGGCTCAGCCCTGCGACACCCTGTGGGTGGTGGGCGGTCTGTACGGCAACCCACAGGCTTTGGATGCGGTACTTGCGCTGGTTCAACAAGAACAAGCGCAAACCAGGGCGCGTGTCCGTCTGTGTTTCAACGGCGATTTCAACTGGTTCAACATCTCCCCCAGCGCTTTCGAACGCATCAACACCACGGTGCTTGAACATGATGTGGTGCTGGGCAATGTGGAGGCCGAACTGGGTGAGCCCCTCGATACCCCCGATTGCGGCTGTGCCTACCCCGAGCATGTGGATGCCGGCGTGGTGGCCCGCTCAAACAGCATTCACACCCGGTTGAAGCAGGTTGCGCAGGCCCAGCCCGCCGTGTTGGCGCGGCTTCAGGCTCGCCCCATGTTCGCACGCTATGAGGTAGGCGCCTTGCAGCTTGGCGTGGTTCATGGCGATTCGGAATCATTGGCGGGTTGGCAGTTTGACCCTGCCTGCATCGCCTTGCCGGGCCATGCGCAATGGCGCACAGCGCAATTTGAGCAGGCCGCTGTCGATGCGTTTGCCAGCACCCACACCTGCACTGCGGTGTTGCACACCGACACCCTGCCCAGCGGCCAGCGCAAGGTGATCAGCAACAACGGTGCTGCGGGCATGCCCAGTGTGCCCGGCGCTTTGGCGGGCTTGGTGACTCGGGTGTCGGTGACGCCCTGCACACAAGCGCCAGTGCACGCCTCTGTCTGTGTGCAAGGCGTGTGGGTGGAGCAGGTGCAGCTCAATTACGACCACTCTGCCTGGCTGGCCCAGTTTCACCAGTGGTGGCCCCCCGGCAGCCCTGCGTTTGTGTCGTACGTCGAGCGCATTACGCACGGTGTTTCGAGAAAACCGTAGCAATCCTTCGCTGAAACCGCCTCGTTCTCGAACTGACCTTTCAGTAACCTGCGCCTGTGGATTGATTTAAACAGGAGTAGTCATCATGGAAACCTTAACAATGTGGCTGAACCAGGATTTCCTGGGGCAAGCTGTCTGGCTCTGGCTGATGTTCATCGGGGTGGTCGTCACCCTGTTGGCCCTCGACCTGGGCGTGTTGCACCGCGACAGTCGAGAAATCGGTGTGCGCGAAAGCCTCTTGCTGTCTGCTGGCTACATCAGCGCGGGCCTGGCCTTCGGTGGCTGGGTGTGGTGGTACCTCGGTGCGCAAAGTGGCATGGAGTACCTCACCGGGTTCTTGATTGAAAAATCCTTGTCCATGGACAATGTATTCGTCATTGCCCTGATCTTCACTTTCTTTGCCATTCCCCGCCAGTACCAGCACCGGGTGCTGTTCTGGGGCATCATGGGCGTGATTGTGTTGCGGGCCATCATGATTGGCTTGGGCGCTACGCTGGTGAAAGAGTTCAGCTGGATTCTCTACCTGTTCGGTGTGTTCCTGATCATCACTGGTGTGAAAATGTGGTTCCTTGCCGACCAAGAGCCCGACATCGCCAACAACCCGGTGTTGCGTTTCCTGAAGCGCCACCTGCGTGTCACCGAAGGTCTGCGTGGCAACGCCTTCATGGTTCGCGAGAATGACCCAAAAACCGGTCGCGTAGTGCGGTTCGCAACCCCGCTGCTGTTGGCTCTGGTGTTGATCGAAATTGTCGACCTTGTGTTTGCGGTTGACTCGGTGCCTGCCATCTTCGCCATCACCACCGACCCATTCATTGTCTACACCAGCAATATTTTTGCGATTCTCGGCCTGCGTGCCCTGTACTTTGCGCTGGCTGAAATGATCCACCGCTTCAAGTACCTGAAGTACGCACTGGCTGTGGTCCTGGTGTTCATCGGCTCGAAGATCTTCTTGGTGAATATCATCGGCAAAATCCCGCCTGTGTTCTCCTTGTCCGTGACCTTGGGCCTGATTGCTGCCGGTGTGCTTTATTCGCTGTGGAAGACCAAATCCGAAGCGGCCCACCACGCCTCTTGAATTAGGGGCAATGACCGAAACGATGTTGTGCTTTGCCCGTATCATGTTGAACAATCAACAACAATTGACTGAGCAACAGGGCAGAGCACCATCATGAAAACCCGAGTCACCGACCTCTTTGGTATCGACGTTCCCCTCATTTGCCCCGGCATGACTTACGTGGCCAACTCCGACCTCGTCGCGGCCACAGCCAATGCCGGCGGTTTGGGAATTCTGGCCATTGGCCACCTGACTCCTGAACAGACCCGCGCTGAAATTCGCCGGGTTCGCAGCTTGACCCAACGGCCCTTTGGCATTGGCTGTGCCTTGATGATGCCGGGTGCCCGCGAAAACCTGGAAGTGGCGCTGGAAGAAAAGGTGCCTGTGATCAACTTTTCACTGGGCAACGGCGCTGATGTGTGCAAACGGGTTCACGGTTACGGCGGCAAGGTGATTGCCACGGTGGTGACCGCCAAGCATGCCCTGAGCGCGGAAAAGGCCGGTGTGGATGCCTTGTTGGTGACCGGTCATGAAGCGGCAGCCCATGGTGGTAGCGTTACCTCCCTGGTGCTGGTTCCGGCCATTCGCGAAGTAACCCGCTTGCCCATCATTGCAGCCGGTGGTTTTGGCACCGGTGCAGGTTTGGTGGCAGCCCTTAGCTTGGGGGCCGATGCGGTGGCGATGGGAACGCGGTGGGCGGCCTCCAAGGAAAGCCCTGTGCATGCCAACACCAAAAATTTGATCATTCAAAAAGAAGTGGAAGAGACCATCTACAACGCCAACTTCGACACCATGCCTTGCCGAGTGATGACCACGCCCCATTCCAAGAAAGTGATGGCCAAGCGCTTGTCGCTTTGGCGTGCCATGGCCCGTGCCTTGAAGGCTGCCCGTGAAATGGACAGGCCACTGACGGGCATTGTGAAAGACGTGCTGAAAACTGGATTTGTACAGACTTTGAAGCTGACCTTTTTTGGTTCAGCCATTCTGGCCATCAAGAAGGCCACCATCGAGGGTAACCATCAGCAAGGGGTTCAGTTGATCGGTCAGGTGCAGGGCTTGGTACATGATGTGCCCACCGTGCAGGAACTGACCGACCGCGTGATGCGTGAGGCAGAACAGGCCTTGGCCAACGTTCAGCAGTACCGCGCTGAAGAAGCCATGGCCTGATTGCCCGTTACACCTTGTAACCACCCACGAGTCCTGAAAGTCGCTCGGCAGCGGCTTTCACATCATCGGCCACATCTTTGACCTGCGTGGTGGCCGCCAGGTTTTCATCGGTCATTTGCGCAATTCGCTCAATGTTTTTGGCCACCACGACTGAGGCTTGGCTCTGTTCTTTCATGGCGTGGTTAATCTCGTTGATGGAGGTCTCCGTGCGTTGGGCACGGTCCATGATCAGTTGAATGGCCTGCTCGACATGGGCAGACCGTTCAATGCCGTCGGCAATCTCGGTGCGCCAGCCTTTCACATTGTCCACCACTGCGCGGCTGTCGTCCTGAATGCCACGCACCAGGTCGGAAATGCTGTGCGTGGCCGATGAGGTGCGCTCAGCCAGTGTGCGAACTTCATCGGCAACCACCGCAAATCCACGGCCATGTTCGCCCGCCCGTGCGGCTTCAATCGCTGCGTTCAAGGCCAACAGGTTGGTTTGTTCGGCGATTTCCTGAATGGTTTGCACGATGGACGAAATGCCTTCGGAGCGCTGGTCCAGCGACATCACGGTGTTGGATAACTGCTGTGACGATTCTGCAATGCCTGACATGGTGCTGCGCATTTGGCCAACCTGCTCAATCCCTTGGCTTGATGCTGCGCCTGTTTCCCGGGCCAGGTTGCGTGCGGTGTCGGAATGCTCAGCCACCTGGCCCACCGACACACTCAGTTCTTCCACAGAACTGGCCACTGTCGATGAGGCGTCAGACTGTTCATGGGTGCCTGCATTCACCTGTTCGACAGCACTGCTCAGGGCATGGGTGTTGGACGCCAAACCACCGGACAGTTCTTTGATTTGCACAATCATGTCTGACTGTGAGCGGCGGATATTTTCAAAGCGGTTGGAGATCTGCGCCATTTCGTCTTTGCCCTCCAGCACAGGCGTCGGGCCGAGGTTCAGCTTGGCCAGGCTGTTGCTCTGGTTTTCCAGGGTGCGAATGTCGCCGTTCACTTTGCGAACCACCATCACAATCACAAAGGCCGCAGCCAGCAACAGCACCGCAATCTGGGCGGTGGTTTTGCCGATGTTGCCGCGTTCGCGTGCAATACGGGCCTGAAGGGCTTGTTGCAGCGAGGTGTTCAGTTGGTCCTGAATTTGTAACAGGCCGTTCAGTGGCGCAGACACCTGTTCGAACACAGCAGGGCCAGTCATGCCATGGTCGGCGTTGGCCAGTTTTTTGATGAGCGCATCCACATTGGGCAGGGTTCGCAACACTTGCTCGGCTTGCAATTCCGTGTCCGACTGAACACTCACGCCGTTGGATTTCGCTTTTTGAACATTCTCGCGAACTTCGTTGCTGATGATGGTTGCGATATCCAGAGTTGCATGGGCCCGGCCCAGTGTGGTCGCATCGGCCTCACCTCTGGCCACCATGGCGGCCAAGCTGCCTCGGATGGTGGCCAGCTTTTCCACCACTGTGGGAATCTGGAAGTTGATGGTACTCATCAGGTAATAGGTGCCCATTTCTGGGTCCAGCGTCAGCGTGCTTTCATCGGCGGTCCAGCGCATGGTTTTGAGCAGGGACTTGATCAGCGTGCTGTGTTCTTCGAAGCTTTGCTGGCCATCCAGCGTACTCAGCTTGTTTTTCAGGGTTGACCAGTCGGCAATCAAAGCCTGGGCAGATTCCCGGGATTTACCCCACTGCTCGGGGAGGTCTTTGGCCAGGCTGTTCAGTCCTTCATCCAGTTTCTGCGCAAGGCTGTCACGGTTGGTTTTGGCCGATTGGTCGCCTGCAATGATCATCCCGGACAAGCCGCGGTGCGATTGAAGGTCCTTGAGCAGGTTCATCTGCCGAATGGTGAATTGGGTGCCCTGATACTCACTGTCGGTTGCCTCAATCAATGCACCTGCCACAGACAGGTAATTCCAGTACATCGCCGCCAAGGCAACAACCAGTGGCACCACAATCAGTACAAACTTTTTAAGGAGGCTGAGCTGCCCAAGGGTTTTATTGATCCAATTCATGATCCGGTCTCTACAAGGGTTGACCGGAACAGATTAGCCGGGTGGCTGCAGGGCCGAATCCAGCAGGGCTACTAACCCGCATGGGTGCAGTTCACCCACAGCCTTGTTGGCACAGTGGGTGAACAGCGCTGAAAGGGGGTTTCAGCCCAGGCCGCGGGCCAAGTCGGCAATCAGGTCTTTGGTGTCCTCCAGGCCAATGGCCAGGCGAATCAAGCCCTGTTGAATACCGGCTGCTTCCCGAGCCTCGGGGCTAAGGCGTCCGTGGGTGGTGGTGGCCGGGTGGGTAATGGTGGTGCGTGTGTCGCCCAAGTTGGCTGTGATGGACATGGTTTTGCAGTGGTCGATCACATTCCACGCCCGCGCACGTGCTTCATCGGCAGTGGCCGCTTTCAATTCGAAGGCCACAATGGCACCGCCGGTTTTCTGCTGCTTCATGGCCAGCGCATGTTGCGGGTGGCTGGGCAGGCCAGGGTAGTACACCCGGTCCACGGCGGGGTGCGCTTCCAGCCAGGTGGCCACTTCCAGCGCGTTGGCCGATTGGGCCTGCATGCGGATATTCAGGGTTTCAAGGCCCTTAAGCAGTACCCAGGCGTTGAACGCGGACAGGGTTGGGCCAGCCGTGCGCAGCACTGGCAATATTTTGTCCTTGAGCAGTTGTTTGGGGCCGCAGATGGCACCGCCCAGCACACGGCCTTGGCCATCCAGGTACTTGGTGGCGGAATGGATGATGAGGTCTGCGCCAAAGTCCACCGGCTTTTGCAGGGCAGGTGAGCAGAAGCAGTTGTCTACAATATTCAGGATGCCGTGTTTGTGCGCCAAGTCGCTCAAGGCCTGAATGTCAGTGATTTCGGTCAAGGGGTTCGATGGCGTTTCCACGTAAAACAGCTTGGTGTTGGGGCGGATTGCTTTTTCCCAAGCGGATAAATCCACACCATCCACAAAGGTCGTTTCCACGCCGAAGCGCGCAAAAATATTGACGAACAACTGCACCGTGGCACCAAACAGGGCCTTTGAGGCAATCAAGTGGTCACCGGCGTTGAGCAGGCCCATCAGCGCGGTGGTGATGGCAGCCATGCCGCTGGAGGTGGCCAGGCAATACTCGGTGTTCTCCAGTGCGGCCAGGCGTTGCTCAAACATCTGCACGCTGGGGTTGGTGAAGCGGGCGTATACATTGCCTTCTTCGGTGCCTGCAAAACGGGCGGCCGCTTGCGCGGCTGAGTCGAACACGAAGCTGGAGGTCAGGAACATGGCCTCAGAGTGTTCACCAAATGGCGTGCGCTGGCTGCCTGTGCGAATGGCCTGGGTTGATAGCCCCCAGCCTTGTTCAGAAGTGTGGTTGTCGTGTTCGTTGCTCATTTGACTCACGCCGAAAATACTGGTCCAAAACCGCTGTTTGAAGAAGGGGCTTAAAGCGCCAAGCCTGCTTCAATGCGTTGCATCACTATGGATTGACCCATCAAAGCCATCACCTTGTCAATGGATGGCGTTTGGGTAATGCCCGTCAACATCAGGCGTAAAGGCATGGCCAGCTTGGGCATTTTCAGGTTGTGGGCTTTCAGCACGGTTTTCATGTGGGTGCTGAGGTTGTCCACGGTCCAGTCCAGGCTGTTCAGCCCTTGTGCAAACTCGTTCATGGCAAGGCGTGTTGGCTCGTCCAGCATGGCGCGCAGCTCATCAGCATTCACACTGGGTTCGCGATAGAACAGCGCTGCTTCGTCGCGCAATTGCACCAAGGTCGCCGCCCGTTCAATCACCAAGTCCAGCACGGCAGCCAAAGCAGGCCCAGCGTTGCTGTCCAGCCCGATGGCGTTCAGGCGCTTCTGGGTTTCGTTCGCCAGCAGTGCCCGGTCGGTTTGTTTCATGTGGTGTGCATTCACCCACGACAGCTTTTCCGGGTCAAACTGCGCGGCCGATTTCGACAGGCTGCTTGAGTCGAACCACTGTACCAGTTGTTCACGGCTGAACAGTTCGTCATCGCCATGGCTCCAGCCCAGGCGGGCCAGGTAATTGATCATGGCTTCGGGCAGAAAGCCGAGTTCGTCGTACTGAATCACACTGACCGCACCATGCCGTTTGGAGAGTTTCTCGCCGTCCGGGCCGAGAATCATCGGCAGGTGGCCATACACCGGTTGTTCGCCACCAATCGCACGAAGAATGTTGATCTGCCGTGGGGTGTTGTTGATGTGGTCGTCGCCGCGAATCACGTGGGTGATCTGCATTTCCCAATCGTCCACCACCACGCAGAAGTTGTACGTGGGGGTGCCATCAGCACGGGCAATGATCAGGTCATCCAGCTCTTCATTGTTGATGGAAATAGGGCCTTTGACCAAGTCGTCCCACTGCACCGCGCCGCTGGCCGGGTTTTTAAAACGCACCACAGGGTTCACACCCTCAGGTGGGGTGGGAAGTGCTTTGCCCGCCTCGGGTCTCCAACGGCCGTCATAACGAATTCTCAGGCCCTGTTGACGTTGCTGTTCGCGCATTTGCTCCAGTTCGGCGGTGCTACAGTAACAAAGGTAGGCATCCCCTTGGTCCAGCAGTTTGGCGATCATGGCCTTGTAACGGTCCATGCGTTGCATCTGGAAAAAGGGCCCTTCATCGTAGTCCAGGTTCAGCCAATGCATGCCGTCCATGATGGCTTGTACTGCTTCCGGGGTGGAACGCTCCACGTCGGTGTCTTCAATGCGCAGGATGAACTGGCCACCGTGATGGCGCGCGAAAGCCCAACTGTACAGGGCTGTGCGGGCACCACCGAGGTGGAGGTAACCGGTGGGGCTGGGTGCAAAACGGGTGCGGACTGTTCGGATTTGGCTGGAAGTTGACATTCGAATCGTGACTTTTGGTTAAAGAACTTTTATCATCAAGTTCAAGTAATTTCTCAAGTGTTTGGGTTGTGATGAGCGACAATTGCAATAGCCGTTTCAACAATCGACGTTCATTTCTGCAGGCGGTCAGCACACTGGCCATGGTGGGCGTCTCCGACACCCTGATTGGTCAGGGCGTTCAGGCCGCGACTCGGGAGCTGGCACCCCCGCCCGATCTGTTCGATGCCTCGCTGGTCGACATGGAGTTTTGGCTTCAGCCCCGAACCCTGAACATGGTTCGCCCGCAGTCTGGGGACCGGCTCAAGATCACTTATTGGCAAGACGGACATATTAACCCAAAGGCCTACCAAGAAATCTGCAGCGTGCTGCGCGATGTGCAGGCCAACTTGGTCTATCGCATGGACACGCGGTTGATTGACACCCTGTGGGCCGCCCAAGCCTTCGTTCAACGTTACGGGTTCAGTGCCCCGATTGAAATCACTTCGGGCTACCGCAGCCCGAAAACCAACCGTCGACTCATCGAGCAGGGTTTGCCAGCCGCACGCAACTCGCTGCACATGCGCGGCCAAGCAGCTGATTTCCGCATGCCCGGTTTACACCCCAGTGTGCTGGGTGAACTGGTGCAGGGCTTTAAGGCCGGTGGGGTGGGTTTTTACTTCCGCATTGGTACCCAAGGCGGGTGGATTCACGCCGACACCGGCCCTGAACGGGAATGGCGGGGCTGAACACAGCCGGCAAACGTGGTTAAATAAGGCCAGAATCAACCTGGAACAATACAAAGGGTGGGTGTGGCTTTCAGCAGTATGTTCATTCGTTGGGGTGGCAAACGCGTTGTCCGGGCGGCATTGTTTCCGGTCGTTCTGGCATTGGGCGCCTGTGGCCAAGCACCCAACAACCCCTACGTTGAGTCAGGTGCTGACAAGGGCCTGGTGACGCATTACACCGCCTTCACGGCGCGGCCCAAACACTTGGACCCTGCGCAGTCCTACACCTCGGACGAAGCCGAGTTCACCTACCAAACCTACGAGCCGCTGTTTCAATACCACTACCTGAAACGCCCCTACACGCTGGAGCCTTTGACCGCACTTGAAGTGCCTCAACCCCAATACCTGAATGCCCAAGGCAAGGCCTTGTCTGCCGATGCGCCCGACAGCGATGTGGCCACCAGTGTGTATACCCTGAGGATTCGGCCGGGCATTTTATATCAGCCCCATCCTGCCTTTGCCCAAGATGCCCAAGGCCAATACCGTTATCACGACCTGCCCGCCGAACAGGCTTTGCAATACCGCTCACCCTGGCAATTCGAACACCGCGACACCCGCGAGCTGACCGCCGCCGACTACGCCTACGAAATCAAACGCCTGGCCAGCCCGCGAATTGTGTCGCCGATTCTGGGCCACATGGGTGAATTGATTGAAGGCCTTCAAGGCCTGGCCGACACCCTGAAAACCCGCGATGAGCAGTTGAAGAAAAGCCTTCAGGCCCAAACAGGCAGCCGGTTTGCACCGTCTGCTTCGGAATTGCCTTGGCTGGATTTGCGTCAATTCGAGTTGAGTGGTGTCAAGGTGGTGGATACCCACACGCTGCAGATTCGGGTCAAAGGCAAGTATCCGCAGTTTTTGTACTGGCTGGCCATGCCTTTTTTTGCGCCCATTCCTTGGGAGGCTGACCGGTTTTACAGCCAACAAGGCTTCGTGAAAAATAACCTCACGCTGGACTGGTGGCCGGTGGGCACGGGCCCCTACATGTTGACTGAAAACGATCCGAATGCCCGCATGGTGTTGGCCCGAAACCCCAACTTCAGGGGCGAGCCTTACCCCTCTGAAGGCGAGCCCGGTGATGAGGCTGCAGGCCTTCTGGCCGATGCGGGCAAAACCATGCCCTTCATTGACAAGGTGGTGTTCACCCGCGAGAAAGAGGGCATCCCTTACTGGAACAAATTCATGCAGGGCTATTACGACAGCTCGGGCGTGAGTGCAGACACTTTTGATCAAGCCATTCGCGCTGGCGCCGACGGTGATGTGGCCTTGAGTGCCGACATGGAAAGCAAAGGCATTCGGCTGGAAACCTCGGTGGCCACATCCCTGTATTACCTGGGTTTTAACTGGCTGGACCCCGTTGTTGGCCCCGGAAAAACCCCGGAAGACGCCCGCCGTGCGCGCCTGTTGCGTCAGGCCATTGCGATTGCGGTGGATTGGGAAGAGTTCTCCCAGATTTTCACCAATGGCCGGGCGCTGCCTGCGCATGGGCCTGTTGTTCCTGGAATTTTTGGCCACGAACCCGGGCCGGAAGGTTACAACACCCAGGTGTACAACGTGGTGGATGGCCGACCAGTCAGAAAGCCGATTGAAGACGCCCAAACCCTGTTGGCCCAGGCGGGTTATGCCAACGGTATCGACCCCAAAACCCGCAAAACCCTGACCTTGGCTTTGGACACCACGGGCGGTGGCCCTGGCGACAAAGCCCGGTTTGACTGGTATCGCAAACAGTTTGCCAAGCTGAACATCGAGCTTGAAATCAGGGCGACCGACTGGAACCGGTTTCAGGAAAAAATCCGCAAAGGCAATCAACAATTGTTTTTCCTGGGCTGGAATGCCGATTACCCCGATCCGGAGAATTTTCTGTTCCTTTTGTACGGGCCCAACAGCCGTGCCAAAACTGCCGGTGAAAACGCATCGAACTATGCCAATCCGCGTTACGACGCGCTGTTCGAGCAAGTCAAAACCATGCCCAACACCCCGGAACGTGCACGCCTGATTGCCCAGATCACCGACCTGGTTCAGGAAGATGCACCTTGGCTGTTCGCGTTCACGCCCAAACAGTTTGGTTTGATTCATGGCTGGATGGGCAATATGAAACCCAACGACATGGCCCGCAATGATTTGAAGTACAAAACCATCAACACAGCGCTGCGAGACGCTCAACGCAAGGCGTGGAACCAGCCACAGTGGTGGCCTGTCCCGTTGATACTGCTGGCGCTGCTGGCCTTTGCATGGCCAGCCTGGGCCGCATGGAAACGGCGCGAGCAGGCCAAAGGCTTGCGGGTTGACTTGGCTGTTGACGCAGACCCAACGAAGGGGCAACCATGAGCCGCTATCTGTTGCGCCGTGTGCTCTACGGCTTGTTGGTTCTGGTCGGTGTGAACCTGATTACTTTTGTCTTGTTCTTCGGGGTGAACAGCCCCGATGACATGGCCCGAATGGCCTTGGGCGGTAAACGGGTGACCGAGCAGGCCATTGCGCAATGGAAAGTCGAGAAGGGCTACGACAAGCCCTTGCTGTTCAACACTCAAGCCGAAGGCCTGGGAACCTTGACCGACACCATCTTTTTCCAGAAGTCAGTGCCCATGTTCACCGGTCAGTTTGGCGCTTCTGATGATGGCCGCAACATTGCCTATGAAATTGCCCAGCGGGCCGGGCCCAGCTTGGCGCTGGCTGTGCCTGTGTTTGTACTTGGTTTGCTGTTGAGTGTCGCTTTGTCGCTGGTGCTCACCCTGTTTCGGGGCACTTATCTGGATTGGACTGGGGTGGTGGTTTGTGTGGTGGCCATGTCGATTTCAGGCCTGTTCTACATCATCGGTGGTCAATTCCTGTTCTCAAAAATCTTGGCTTTGGTGCCGATTTCCGGGTTTGACCCGGGTGTGGAAGCCTGGCGCTTCCTGATCCTGCCTGTGTTGATCGGTGTGGTCGGTGGCTTGGGGGGCGGGGTGCGCTGGTATCGCATCCTGTTTCTGGAAGAAATCAACAAGGATTATGTTCGCACCGCGCGCGCCAAGGGTTTGAGCGAAGCCGCCGTCTTGGGCCGACACGTGTTGCGCAACGGCCTGATTCCCATCATCACCGGCTCAGTGGCCGCCATCCCCTTGCTGTTCATGGGTTCCCTGTTGTCTGAAACATTCTTCGGCATTCCCGGCTTGGGCAGTTACACCATCGAAGCCATTCAAGCCCAAGACTTTGCTGTGGTGCGGGCCATGGTGTTCATCGGCTCGGCCCTGTATTTGGTGGGGCTGATTCTCACGGACATTGCGTACACGCTGGTTGACCCCCGTGTTCGCCTGAGTTGAGGGCCTCGCGCGATGACTCCCGTTCTCCTTGTCACTGACGTCCTCATCTGGCTGCTGTTGGTCATGGTGCTGGCTTATGTACGCCAAGTCATGTCCAGCCCCTTGCTCAAGCAATCGTGGTCGCTGGTGTTTCAATCGCGCCTTGCCTGCATCAGTGCGGTGCTGCTGGCGGTGGCGCTGTTGGTCACGCTTCTGGACAGTGTGCATTTCCGGGCCGACCCGGCGCGCCAAAGCCGCTTTGGAAGCCCGGTGATATCGGCGCTGGACTTGACCGTTGAGTCGCTGGCCACCCAGCGTGAGAAAAGTTACTCCGCCCCTTTGGCCACCCGCGCCCTCAGTAAGGAAACCATGGAGCGGGAAGGCAGGCCCGTGCGGGATTATCCCCGTCTGAAGTTCGGCGGAAAACACCTGAAAGACGAAGCAACGAAGGGGGCCGACCTTGCTGAACGGGCGTGGCGCGGCCTGTTGCTCGGGGGCTTGGTGTGGGCCTTGGTGGTGTGGGTGTTCTGGCTGGTTCGCCGTGCTACGGCGGCCGAGGCCAACCGACCCGCTGTGCTCGCATTGAGCGGGTCACCCGCTTTGCATGCGGTGCTCATTACCTTGTTCGTGGTGTGCGTCACCGGTGGGGTGTTGTCGCAGTGGTCGGCTGGCTACCATGTGTTGGGCACCGACAAAGTCGGCATGGACGTGCTTTATATTTCACTCAAAAGCGTGCGCACAGCCATGTTGATCGGCCTGCTCACCACCTTGCTCACATTGCCCCTGGGCGTGGCTTTGGGCTTGGCTGCTGGGTATTTCTCTGGCTGGGTGGATGACCTTATCCAATACCTTTACACCACCTTGAACGCCATTCCCTCGGTGCTGTTGATTGCAGCCACCATGCTGATGTTGCAGGTGGCCCTGGACGCCAACCCTGACTGGTTCTCCAGCTCTGTGGAAAAAGCGGACCTACGCTTGTTCTTCCTGTGTGCCATTCTGGGCTTAACCAGCTGGACCGGCTTGGCCCGGCTGTTGCGCGGCGAAGTGCTCAAGTTACGCGAACAAGACTACGTGCTCGCCGCCCGCGCCAACGGCGTGCCCCATTGGCAGATTCTCTTCACCCATTTGTTGCCCAACTTGATGCCATTGGTATTGATTTCCCTGGTCATGGATTTTTCAGGCTTGGTGCTGGCCGAGGCCGTACTGTCCTACGTGGGTGTGGGGGTTGATCCAAGTACTTTCTCTTACGGCACCATGATCAATGCGGCCAGGCTCGAGTTGAGTCGAGACCCCTTGGTGTGGTGGTCCTTGGCTGCCGCATTCGTATTCATGCTCATGCTGGTGTTGTCAGCCAACCTGTTTGCCGACGCAGTGCGGGACGCCTTTGACCCCCGAGCGCGCCAGTTGAAACAGTCTTTGGTGAGGGTTTAGGCCATGAGTCTGCTTCATGTGAATCAACTGACCATGCGACTGGCCTCCGAGGCTGGCTGGGTTCACGCATTGGACGACATGGCGTTGACCATCGAGCGTGGCCAGACCTTCGCCCTGGTTGGCGAATCGGGCTGTGGCAAATCCATGACAGCCCTGTCGATTGCCCGCCTGTTGCCTGACGCAGGCGCCATCATCGCCGGGCAAGTCAATTTATCGGACCGCAAGGCGTCGCCACAACAAGACCTGCTGCAATTGACTGAACGCCAAATGCGGGCGGTGCGTGGCAAGCGCGTGTCCATGATATTTCAGGAACCCGGTACCAGCCTGAACCCAGTCATGACCGTGGGCGAACAGTTGCTAGAAGTGCTGCAAACCCATTTGAAGCTGGACAAGGTGGCCGCCTTGGCCAAAGCGGCGGAGTGGTTGGACCGGGTGGGCATTCCCGAGCCCAAGGCGCGTTTGAATCACTACCCCAATCAGTTGTCTGGCGGACAAAAACAGCGGGTCATGATTGCCATGGCCCTGGCCACACAACCCGACTTGCTGATCGCAGATGAGCCCACCACAGCCTTGGACGTGGCCATTCAAGCCCAGGTGCTGGACCTGCTGAAAACCCTGCAGGCTGAAGAGGGGATGGCCATGCTGCTGATCACCCACGACCTGGGCATCGTCCAGCAAATGGCCCACACGGTGGGGCTCATGTACGCAGGCCAACTGGTGGAAGTGGCCAGTATTGATGCATTTTTTGCCAACCCCCTGCACCCCTACGCACGGGCGTTGATGAGGGCCTTGCCCAGTGCCGCCAACCGCGGCCATGCCTTAATTGCCTTGGAGGGCCGGGTGCCCTCGCTGGTGAATTTGCCGCAAGGTTGCAGGTTCGCGCCGCGTTGTGAACACCGAAAAGAGGTGTGTACTGAGGCAGGCCCAGCCTTGCGGCCTGCGAACGAGCAACATCAGGTCCGGTGTGTGCGTGCCCATGAAACTCTGGTTCAGCATTCACCATCCGTGGCTGTGCAGGGTTCTTCGGTCGAGCAAAGCCAATCGGAACCTGTGATGGCCTTGAAAGCGCTGTCTGTCGCCTACGCCCAGCAGGGAAGCTGGCTGAAAACCCGTCACACCACCACCCTGCATGGCCTGGATGTGGCGCTGATTCCCGGTCGAACGGTGGCCTTGGTGGGTGAGTCCGGTTCGGGTAAAACCACCGCCGCTCGGGCCATCCTCGGCCTGTTGCCCGGTTCAGCCAAGGTTCAGGGTGAGGTGACTTTAAAAGGCAAGCCATTACAAGCTTGGGGTGAGCGTGGCCCTGACGGTTGGCGGCGCCAGGTCCAGTTTGTGTTTCAAGACCCATTTGCCTCGTTGAACCCGAGGCACCGTGTGCAGGAAATTCTCGAAGAGCCGCTGGTACACCTTCGCCCCGACCTTGACGCCTCAAGCCGCCAGCAACGCGTCCTTCAAATGCTTGAGGAAGTGGGTTTGCCGCCCACAGCCACTGATCGGTTCCCGCATGAGTTTTCTGGCGGGCAACGTCAACGCATCGCCTTGGCAAGGGCGCTGGTCAGCGAACCCTCGGTGCTGGTGTGCGATGAGCCCACCTCGGCCCTTGATGTGTCCGTGCAAGCGCAGATCCTCAACCTGTTGCGCACTTTACAGGCGCGCACGGGCGTGGCGATGCTGTTCATCACCCACAACTTGGCGGTGGTTCGTTACTTGGCTGATGAAGTGGTGGTGTTGCGGCACGGCCGCGTGGTGGAGCGAGGGCCTGCACGGCAAGTGTTCGAGTCCCCGCTTGACCTTTACACCCGGGAACTGATCGCTGCGGCCCCCCACCTTTGAGTTGCGTGATTCGCTTAACGTCGGGCTTTGCCCTTGGGGCGGGTTTGACGGGCAACCCCTTTAGTCGCCGACTTGGCTTTGGCGCCTGAGCGGCTTGCAGACCGGGTTCCCGTTTGCACGGACTCCGTGCCACCCGGCAATCGCAGTGTGCTGCCGGGTTTGAGCAGTGTGCCACGGCCCAATTTGTTCATGGCTTTCAGGTCGTCCAAGTCCACCCCGTAGCGCTGGGCAATCTCCGTCAGCGTGTCGCCCTTTCGAACCTTCACCACCTTCGGTGCCCGTCGGGTTGACTGACCGCCACCAAAGCCGTCAGTGGCCCCAAGGCTGGCTGCCCGGCCCCCATCAAACTGGTAACTTTGCAAGGTTTCGCGCAGCTTGCCTTCGTGGTACACCGGCACCAGCAAGGTTGCGCCCTGTGAGGCATACAACACCGGCTGATTAAGCCCGCTGTTCAACTTCTTGATGGAATCAAGGTCAATGTCGGCCAGCCTGGCCAACTCACGCAGGTCCAGGTTGGTGGGGTGGCTGATCTCGGTGAAATAGGGAGAGTACGGTACGTCCGGCAAGGTGACATTGAAGTCTTCCGGTGTCATCAGCAGGTTTTTCAGGGCTTGCAGCTTGGGCACGTAATTGCGGGTTTCCGCGGGCATGTCCAGGTTCTCGTAGGTGGGTTCCAACCCTCGGTCCCGCGCCCGTTTCACGGCCCGCAGCACCGACCCTTCACCCCAGTTGTAGGACGCCAGGGCAAGATGCCAGTCCTTGTGCATGTCGTACAGGTAGGTCAGATAGTCCAGCGCCGCCCGGGTCGATGCTCGAATGTCCCGACGTTCATCCACATAGCGGTTTTGTTTCAAATCAAAATTGCGGCCTGTGCTGGGGATGAACTGCCACAAGCCCTCCGCCGCTGCGGGAGAGCGTGCGTTGGGGTTGAACTGACTTTCCACGAAAGGAATCAGCGCAAGCTCGGTGGGCAGCCCTCGCTTGAAGCATTCTTCCGCAATGAAATACAGGTAAGGCCGGGAACGCACCAGCATCAGGTTGACCATGCGGGTGTTTTTACGCAGAAAACGCTCGTGTTCGAACACCCGCGAGTTGTTCAAATTGTTCAGCGCAAACCCCTTGCGCAGATGTGTCCACACATCGGCAGTGGGCTCGGGAAGGTCTTCCGCATTCACCACCGGGCTTGGAAAGTCAGGCACCGGGGTGATCTTCAACTCAAGGCCGCCCCGCGCACTGGGTTTGATCAGCGGATCGGGGGTGATTTGGGGCGACACCAAGCCGAACACCCGGCCATCATCCCCCTGCCAATTCAGGCGGAC
This sequence comes from Limnobacter sp., assembly GCF_046297615.1. Lineage (GTDB taxonomy): Bacteria > Pseudomonadota > Gammaproteobacteria > Burkholderiales > Burkholderiaceae_B > Limnobacter. The sequence continues at coordinate 132,703 of NZ_JBKBHM010000006.1, forward strand.
TTCTTCACGGGCGGATTGGGCACCGGCTGGCCCGCCGACTGCCCAGCCCAAAACCACAACGGTAACCATGCCCACCACGTTTCGCATGGGCTTGCGAAACAGGCGTGAAGGTTGGGCTGTTGATGGCCGAGGGTTGAACAACACGAATTGTCAGTCCTGAAGAGGGCGGTTTCGGGGAGCTGAATCCTAAGTGCACCGGGCGCACAGGGTCAACCCGAGGTGAATGTGATCACCCTCAAGGACTAAACCCCAATCAGCAGGCTTCAGCGCAAGGTCTCAAAACCAGGCCCCCGATGTGGGTGTTAGCCTTTGAAATGGTCCTTGCTTGTTCTTAAATTCTTGAATTCAATCGAGTTTTTTGATTTCAGAAACAGGTTTGACCTCATTTCCGTACCCAACTCAACGGGTATTGTACTGGCCTTACGACCTCTGATTTCTTGTACCTCGTTCATTCGGGTCCGGATGTCCGCATCCTCAGGCGCCATGGCCAACGCAAATTTCAGGTTCGATTCGGTGTATTCGTGGGCGCAAAAGACCAAAGTTTCAGCCGGCAGCGCCGCCAGTTTTTGCAGGGATTCATGCATTTGCTCAGCCGTGCCTTCAAACACCCGGCCACAGCCGCCTGAAAACAGCGTGTCTCCGCAGAACAGCCAATGCCGATTCGAACCCGTTACCTCCGCCACATAGGCCACATGGTCCAGAGTGTGCCCGGGCACCTCCAGTACCTTCAGTCGCAGATCAGGCCATTCCAAGCGGTCGCCTTCGGCGAGGCGGTGTGTCACCTGGGGCACCCGGCTGGCGTGACTGGCCCACACCGGCACTGTGGCTGTTGCGGATTCAAGCAGTGACTGCACGCCACCCACATGGTCCGGGTGGTGATGTGTCACCAAAATCCCGCTAAGATGAACACCATGCTGGTTCAAAAACACCTGAACCGTGTCTGCGCAGCCCGGGTCCACGGCTATGGCCGACCGGCTCGCGCCGTGAACCAGAACCCAGAGGTAATTGTCGGCAAATGCGGGCAAGCCAAAGACTGACCATTCGCCAAACTGAGAAGCCTTGAATGATTCCATCTGAACCCCTGGTCGAACTGAGTGAACAACAGGCCCACATGGTAGCACTGGAGTATTGGCTTGCCTCCCACGCGGGTCAGTACTTCGTTCAGCGTGAGCAGGCTTGGCTGGACCGCACCGTGCCCGACCTGTTCGGGTTTCGGGCGGTGCAATTGGGCACCCGTGCAGTCGATGGTTTGCGGGAAAGCCGGATTCCTCACCGGGCCTATGTTCAGGACATCATTCGAACGGCAGGGCCTCACGAGCCAGATCAAGCCCGCCCAGCCGTTGCCGATTGTTACGCCAGCTTTGAAGACCTGCCGTTTGATTCGCAGTCGCTGGATTTGGTCGTGTTGCCCCATGTACTCGAGTTCGCCGCCGACCCTTTGCAGGTTCTTCGGGAGGTAGACCGTGTCTTGATGCCTGAGGGCAGGGTGCTGATCACCGGTTTTAACCCCATGTCTTTGTGGGGGCTGCGCCAATCGCTGTTCGGGCGATGGAAGCCTGTCTGGCCGCAGGGGTGCGAACCCATACACCTGGTGCGTTTAAAAGAGTGGTTGAAGGTGTTGTCCGTAGAACCCGAATTTGGGCGCTTCGTGGGCTACCGTTTCCCGGCCTTCAGTGAGCATGGCCTGCAGCGCATGCCCTTCATGGAAAAGGCCGGTGACCGGTGGTGGCCGGTGTGTGGTGGGGTCTATTGTTTCGGGGGCATCAAACGCATTCGTGGCATGCGCTTGGTCGGCCCGGCATTCAAGGACCGCAAACAGTTGGCCGTCAAAAGTTTGAAGCCGGTCACTCACCAAGCCATCAATAAATCCGGCAACAACCCCCTACAATAGCGCCCTAGCCATGAATGATGGGGTTAACGAAGTGAGTTCAGCCAGTGGGGCCGTGCCGGCCGTGGTGATGTATGCCGACGGTGCATGCAAGGGCAATCCCGGCCCCGGCGGCTGGGGCGTATTCTTGGAGTCGGGCACCCATGCGCGCGAATTGTGTGGCGGTGAACTCAACACCACCAACAATCGCATGGAATTGACGGCCGTCATCGAGGGCTTGCTGGCCCTGAAAAAGCGCTGCAGCATCGATGTGTACACCGACTCCCAATACGTGCGTAAAGGCGTGCTGGAATGGATGCCCAACTGGAAGCTCAATGGCTGGAAAACCGCTGACAAAAAACCCGTCAAAAACGCGGACCTTTGGCAGCGCCTGGACGGGCTTGCGGCCCAGCATGTTGTGCGCTGGCATTGGGTGAAGGGCCATGCAGGCAACCCCGGCAACGAGAAAGCCGACGCGCTGGCCAACCAAGGTGTGGACAAAGCCAGGCAACAGGCCTGAAGCAATCAAGTTAGAGGATACAGATGCGCTACGTCGTACTCGACACGGAAACAACAGGACTTGAAGTCAGGCAAGGCCACCGAATCATCGAAATTGGTTGCGCAGAAGTGGCTGGCCGTCAGGTCACCCATCACACCTTTCACGAATACATCAACCCGGAACGGGCTGTCGACCAAGGTGCCTACGAGGTTCACGGCATTTCAGACGACATGCTGGCGGACAAACCCAAGTTCCCGGCGATTGCCCAGCGGTTTCTGGATTTTGTTCAGGGCAGTACCCTCATTATTCACAACGCCACCTTCGACTTGGGGTTCCTCGACGAAGAACTGGGCAGGATGGGCTTGGGCAAAATGCGGGACCATGTTGAGGATGTGATCGACAGCCTGCTCATGGCGCGCGAGATGTTTCCGGGCAAACGCAACAACCTCGACGCGCTGTGCGACCGTTTGGGGGTCAACAACAGTCACCGGCAGTTCCACGGGGCGCTGTTGGATGCCCAAATTCTCGCCGAAGTTTACCTGGCCATGACACGTGGTCAAGATGCCCTGGTGATTGACCTGGCCAATGAAACCCGCGGCTCAGGGGGTGTCTCAGCCGACTTGGGAGGGCTACGCCTGCCCGAACCGGAACTGCCTGCCGAGGATGCACAGGCCCATGAGCATTACCTTGCCGGGTTGGACAGCGAAAACAAAGCAGCCTGTCTGTGGCGGCAGTGCGAGGCCAATCAGGCCGCTTAAGCCTTCGTCAATCCCCGCAGGGGGTGTTCACCCGCAGTGATGAAATTCACCTCCAAACCCCAGTCGAGTCTTGCCAATTCCTGTCGCGGTCGTTCAAAGTTCAAAAACATGCACATCAATCCGTCACATCGGACATCATGTGACGATAGCGGGGCAGGCCAAGAATCAATGCCCTCAATGATGTTGAGCCACCGATATAATGGCCCTTGATTGTCAGACCATGACTGCCCCTTGGGCCTGAGAGAGACAGATATGGACAAACACTCCACAGTGGAGGTGTTGGGGTGCAGCGGCAGTATCGGAGTGCCAAGGCAAGGCACCACGAGTTTCCTGATTGATCACGACATTCTCATCGACGCAGGCACTGGCCTGTGCGAGCTGCCTTTTGAGCGTCTGGAGCCCATCGAACATGTGCTGATCACCCACCCGCACCTTGATCACATTTGTGGCCTGCCTTTTCTGGTGGACACGGTGGGTGTTGTTCGATCCGCTCCCTTGAAGGTTTACGCCATTGCCCCCACTTTGGAGGCGCTCAAGACCCATATTTTCAATGGCCACATCTGGCCCGATTTCTCTCGAATACCCGATGAGGTTAACCCGGTCATGCAGTTTGTTGAAATCCAGCCGGGGGATGAACTCGTGCTGGGTCAGCGTCGCTTGACAACTGTAGAAGTCCCTCACACAGTCCCAGCTGTCGCGGTTTTCCTGCATACACCCACCGGGGGTTGGTGTTTCTCAGGGGATACCCACCAAACAGAACCGTTGTACTCCCTTCTCAACTCAAACAAAAAGGTCGACTATTTCTTCCTCGAGGCAGCGTTCCCTGACAAAGAGCGTTGGCTCGCCGATTTGGCGCAGCACCTTTGCCCAAGTCTGGTGTTCGAAGAGCTGGAAAAACTCGAGGACGATTGCGAGGTCTGGATCACCCACCTCAAACCCCGAGAAGCAGACTTGATCGAACAGGAATTGAAGCAGTACCAGGGCAGTCGGCCCTTGCGTATCCTGTCGGCCGGCATGGTTTTCAACATTTGATTTGAGTTCTCTCTGATGAGTGCTTCAGCCTCCGGGCCGCTGCATGCAGCGGCAGCTGGTCTGTTTCTCATGCTTCCCTTTCTGGCTCACGCCCAGACATCGTCCTCCCCAACCACCGAGCAGGTTTCCCCCGCATTTGTGGTCACTGAGTTCAGTATCGAAGGGCCCGAGTTGGTGCCCCGTGCTGAGGTGAAGGCCGTTCTGAAAGCCTTTGAAGGCCGCCCAATCACCTTTGAAGAATTGCGGCAGGCCACTGTGGCCGTAGAGGCCTTGCATGCCGCCAAAGGGTTTGAAGTGGTTCGGGTGCTGATTCCGGAGCAAGAGGTTGCGCCAGGGCAAAGCCTGGTGCTGCAAGTGGTGGATGCCCGGCTGGATGTGGTGACCGTTGCCGGCAACGATTTTTTCCCCTCTGAAAGTATTCTGCGGGGTTTGACCGTCCTCAAGCCTGGTGCACTCATCAACACCCGCGACATGGACCGTAATCTGAGGTTGATCAATGACAACTCATCGCGGGTTGTGCGGGTCAATCTCGAGCCCAGTGACAAACCCGGTCTTGTCGATGCCAAGGTGAACGTTGCCGACCAAGACGTACTGCTCAAATACATCACGCTGGACAACACAGGCACCAATGCCACTGGCGATTTTCGCCTTGGCCTGGCCCTGCAACACAACAATGTGTTTGGCCGTGATCACATGGCCACGTTCCAGTTCATCACCTCCCCCGGTCATTGGTCCGATGTCGAGGTGTACGCACTCAACTACAAAATTCCGTTTTACCAACAGGACTCCCTGTTGGAATTGTCGTTCACTGACGCCAACGTGAATGCGGGAAACCTGGGCTTGGGCGGTACGACTGTTTCTGTGCAAGGGGCAGGTACCACCGCAGCCATTCGCTGGACACACCTGCTCGACCGCCTTGCCGGCATGGACCAACGCGTGACTGTGTCGCAAGAGTACAAGCAGTTTGTCAGTCAGGTGCAACTCAACGGCACCGGGGCCAGCCTGGTGCCCAACCTTGAAAGCCGCCCCACGGGGGTTAGTTACTCATTGGTGGACACCGACGAAGGCGCCACCGGCTCTCTGCAGGTTGCGTACTACAAAAACCTTGTGACGGGCGGCGACAACTCCACAGCCCAGTATGTACTGGCCAACCCCGCAGCCAAGGCCGATTTTGATTTGTTCAAGTTCAGCGCCAATTGGTCCCGTCAAGTCTTGGGCAATTGGCGGTTCACGGCCCAGCTGGATGGCCAGTATTCCGGCGATGCTCTGATTTCTGGCGAGCAGTTCGGTGCCGGGGGCATTTACTCTGTTCGTGGTTTTGAGGAACGGGTCATTTCCGGCGATTCAGGCTTGCGGCAATCCTTGGAACTGCTGGGGCCCGATTTCAGCAAGCGGATCAGCCCGTTGTTTGAGCGCCTTCAACCTGTGTTGTTTGCCGAAGCCGCGCAGTTGCGCCTGCAGCAAGCCCCAAACAACGGGCGCTCCGAGCCTTACATCAGTTCATTCGGTGCAGGGCTTCGCTTCGCTTTTGCACCTCGTCAGCAGATCAGGCTGGACCTTGCGCGCGTGGTGTCTGGCGTGCCTATCCAACCCCATGGCGACATGATGCTGCATTTCTCTTTTGCGTCTGCGCTGTGAAGGGGCTTGACATGACTCCCGTGAATTCCACCCAATCCAAGGGCGCCCCCATGAAACGCCATTCTCCTGCTCGGGTTGCGAGCGCATTTCGCCGCAAAATTCTGGTCAGCGCCGTGGCGGCAGCCGTCAGTCCACTGGCGGTGGCCAACCCCACCGGCATGTCGGTGGTTGCGGGGCAGGCCACACTTCAACAGTTGGGGACTCTCACCCAGATCACCAACACGCCGGGCACCATACTGAACTGGAACCAGTTCAATATTCCTGTGGGTTCGACCACTCAATTCATTCAGCAAAGTGCGGCCAGCCAAGTGTTCAACCGGGTGACTGGTGGCGATGTTTCTCAGATTCTGGGTACTTTGCAAAGCAACGGCCAAGTCTTTCTGATCAACCCGGCCGGGGTGTTTTTTGGGCAGCACGCAGTGGTGGACACCGCTGGTTTTCTGGCCAGTTCGCTGGCCGCCAGCAATGCCGATCTGCTCAGTGGCCATTTGCGGTTTGACAGCCAAGGGCGCCAAGCCGGGGCCATCATCAACGAGGGGCAGCTCACCGCCAGAAATGGTGGCTCCATCGTGTTGCTTGCCCCTGACATTAAAAACACCGGAATCGTTCATGCGGACGGTGAGGTGCTGTTGTCTGCGGGGCACAGCGTCACCGTCATGGACATGAACAACCCCACCGTTGGGCTCACCATCAATGCAGCCGCAGGCGGACAGGCCGTCAACCTAGGGCAGCTCATCGGTCAGCGGGTGTCGGTGTTTGGCAGTCTGGTTCAGCACACGGGGGTGATTGAGGCGCGCTCAGCCAGCGTGGGCGCAGGTGGTGTTGTTCGCCTCAGTGGCGCTGCTGGTGGAACACAGGTGTCCGGCACTGTTCGCGCCGATTCCACCACGGGTCAAGGTGGGCGAGTAGTGATTACCGGTGACCGTGTGGTGATCGAAGGCAATACAACACTATCGGCCAACGGTCAGACCGGTGGCGGGCAGGTGCAGGTCGGCGGTGGCTGGCAGGGCCGGGATTCCTCGGTGCCCAATGCGCAGTACACCGAAGTCAGGGCTGGTGCACAGCTCAGTGCCAACGCTCTGCAAAGCGGAAATGGCGGGGAAGTCGTCGTTTGGAGCGACGGCGACGCGCGCGTATTCGGCGAAATTCAGGCCAAAGGCGGGGCACTGGCAGGCCACGGTGGCCGGGTTGAAACCTCTGCAAAAGATCAGTTGGTGGTGGGTGCGTCAGTGGACACCCGCGCACCCCAAGGTCAGGCTGGCTTGTGGTTGTTGGACCCAGAAAATGTGGTGGTGGGCAATCTGTCCCTGGGTGGCACCATCGAGGCCAGTACGGTCATCAATAACCTGGTGTCCAACGGCAACGTGATTCTCGAAGCCAACGGCAACACGACGCTCGGTACCGGCGGTGACCTGACCGTACTTGAATCGATCTTGCTGGGCGGCAACTGCTCGGGCGTGGATTGTTCTCCTCACTTGGTCTTGAAGGCCAACAGGGTGATTGACATCAAAGCGCCCATCGGAATCAGCGGGGGGAATCGACAGGAGTTCAATCTGTACGTCGTACACGATGTGGACCGCCCCGTGTACGTGCGCGCCCCATTAACGCTTGGAAGCCAAGGCAGTCTCTTTGTGCTGCCTTTTGATGACGTTAATCTGGGGGCTTTAAGCAGCCCAGGCGGTGTTCTTCTGCCATCCGATGGGGTGAATTTTTTGCCAGGTGTCAACAGTCAAGGGGTTCAGAATTTGCCCAACCTGAAGGTGCTTGGCAACATGTCCCAATCGCCGTTTCCAGTGGGTAACCTCTCGTTCCCAGTGGCGGACCAAAGCACCAAACCCGAGACCTTGCGCATCTTTGGCAGCGAGGTTCGTCTGGGCCGTTTGACCACCAGCACCTTGCACAACAGTGACATCAACGAGCAGGTCCCGATCGATGTTGAGGTGCTGGGTGGTACGGCAGGCCAAAGCATCAGCGACCCGGTTATACCCGGGCAACTGACTTATAGTGCGGTCACCAATGCCCGTGAAGTACGCGTGCTTGAGGGGGGGAGTCTTCAAGCTGAGGAATTCGGATTAAACCCTTTCAGCGGTTCGGGTATGTCCGCCCGAGCCCTGCGTATTCGCGGTGGCAGCGCGGGCCTCACGGGTTTCAATACTCTGGACCAGATTGAGCTTGTGTCCGGCAACTTGAGTTTAAACCCGACCTCCAGCAATCTGGGTTTGTTGTCGGTTGGGGTCATGAACATTGGGCAGGGCGGCACTTTCAACGTCAACAACTCCACGGTGGTGGCCGGGGAGATTCATCTGGACGGCGGCCTGAACATCTTTGGCAATGGGTTTCAAGGGGAAGATTCGGGCGGTGTGCTGGTGGCAGACACGGTCACACTGAACGGCAGTCTGAACGTGAATGCTGGCATCGCCTTTTTACGCAGTACAACAGCCGGTGCGTCCTCGGTGATCACCTTGAACGATCGTGCTACCTTGGCCTTGGGCGACGACTTTTCAGGCCCTGGCGTCATTTCTGCTGAGGCCGGGCTTGCGCCGAGTGGCTTTTTTGCGACTCAGGGCGCCAAAATTGTGATGAATGGGTTGGGCGAAGACCCGATTGGCCCAGTGCAGGTGGATGACCCGTTTCAAGCCAGTTTTTTGAACCTGCGAGGTTCAACCATTGACTTGACCGGCTTGAACGGGAACCTCAGCACTCCAGTTCAAATTGAGTCCTATGGGTACCGCAATCACATCGGTACATCGGCCACGATCAGTCAAGGCAACACCACCGAGGCCGTCAGCAGTATGAACCTCAGCGGTGTGTCCCTGCTGGTCAATGGTGGCGCCGGTAACCAAGGTCGCGCACTGTCCATCGGCCAGTTTCCTGAACTCGTCGATTTCGGTTGCCCTGACTGCATTCCACCGATACTCCCTGTGTTCAGTTCAACACCCACAGTCAATTTGAACTTTGGCGGAACGCTCAACGTGGTGGATGGTGGCGTGCATATGTCGGGGGCTGTGCTGTCCACGCAAGGGGCTGTGATTCAAGTCAATGGCCCGACCAGTGCCGTGGCCTTCGATGGGCGATTCACCACCACGGATGTGAATGAGGTGAATCGTGCGTCAGGCGGGCGTTTACTGCTGCGCGGTGTTTGGGACAACACCGCCTCCGACACCAACCTGGCCTTGAGCCGTGGGGACATCGAAACCTACGACACGCTCACGATTGCTGGCGGAAACATCAGCCAATCGGCGGGTGTTGGGGCGCCAAACCGCATCAAGGTATTGAACCAAAGCAGTTTGATTCTTGAAAACACCGCCTTGTCTACCGTGGTCGACATGTCTCCGGAAAGTCTGCTTCTGCTGGCCCGGCAAAACAGCCAAGGGCAGGACACTCCTGCAGTGCAGATGCTCAGCGGTAGCCGAATTGACATGCACGGCAACGCTGTCGTGGTTGTGGAAACAGACGCAACGGGTGTGGCCACACTGAACGGCAATCTCACGATTTCATCCGGGGAACAGGGCAACCTCTTGTTGGCGGGTCGTCGGTTCACCAACACGGAGTCTGCTCAGGCCTTCACCGGCAACATGAGCCTGAATGTGGGTCAGGACGTGACGCTTGAGGTGACCGGCAACCAGTCTGTTTCCTCGCCTGCGCTCGACCTGTTCTACAGCAATCAAAATTCAAGCACACCGACCACGCGCCCCGTGTTCAGGGTTGGGCAACTCACGTCTGAAGCGGTAGCGATCGCTGAGTACCTGCCGTTCTCTACGCAGGTTCAAGGGCCTGCCACCACGGTGCTCAGCGGCTTTGGCAATCAAGCGGCGTATGTTGTGGATGGCGTACCAGACAGCCTGTTTGCCAATGGTGCCCCAGGCTATGGTTGTTCGGTGTCTGAGGCTTGTATCAAGTTCGCAGTCAACCAAACTGGTGCCTATTCGGGTCGTTTGGTGACCAGTTTAAGTTCTGAGGGCTTTTTCACGGTGTCCAACAGTGGGGCTGTGTTTGCGCCGGGCATCAACCTTGCCGCCCTTCAGTTCCTGGGCAGCTCGTCGACTGAACTCAGTTTTTTGTCGGGCGTTAGCACGCTGCGGGCCTCTGACCTTGCTGGTGGGCGTCGCCTTGTGGCAGGCGCAGGCGCAACAATCCGGTTTGGTGGCAACTCATCCAATGAATTGATCACCAGCGCAATCGAGAACAACGGCACCTTGGAATTCGCAGGCGATTACACACTCAGCGGTGCAATTACCGGTTCCGGCACATTCAATAATTCTGGGACTTTGAATTTCTCCGGTGGAACATTCAGCGTTGGCCCCGGTGGGTACAACCAAAGCAGCGGTGTAACCCGCTTTGCGATGGGCACCCAGTTTTTTGGGCCATTGAATGTCAATGGTGGTGAGCTTCGTGGGTTTGGTACCTTCACCGGGCCAGTCAATGTGGCCGGTGGTCGCCTTGTTCCGGGTGCTTCGCCCGGTGCGATGATCATCAACGGCGATTTCAATCTCGGGCCGAGCAGCGTTGTTGATATTGAACTGCAAGGCAACGGCGGACAGCCCGGCGTGGATTATGACTTCATTCAGGTCAATGGCAACGCTACGTTGGCGGGCCAACTGAATTTGTTGGATATTTCCAATGGCGGCTCAGGCGATGGCCTGCTTCCGGGCACACAATTCGCGTTCCTGCAAGCCAATTCAATCTCGGGGCAGTTTGACAACATCAATCGCTCCACCACTAGCCCGAACTACACTTTGGGCAATGTGGTGGTTTCACCCTCACAGGCGGGCAGCTTTCTTGTGGTGGACGTGGTGGGCAATGTGACTCCACCGCCGCCCCCACCGCCACCGCCACCGCCGCCACCGCCGCCTCCACCCAGTGGTGCGAGCGGGTCGTCTGGCTCGCTCAGCACAACTACGGGTTCGACCGATTCAGCCGTGTCGCAGAACCTGACCCTGGCTTTTCAGCCTCAGCAAGCAGGCCCCGGCAACACTGGCCCTGCGGATGAGGATCAGTTGAAGGCCACGGCGCAGTCGTCGCCTGAAATGCAGGCACCGTTGGCTCCGCAAGGGCAGGGTATCGAGTTCAAAGCCCTGTCGAGCACGCCCAACCGGGCCTCGGCCGTGTGCCGGTAAGGGGCGGATTATGTTGAAGTTGTGTTGTGCAATCGTATTGGCCAGCATGTCATGGATGGCCCAGGCACAGAGCTCCCCGTCCAGCCCGGTGCCTTTGGACAACCGGCCAGTGGCTGGCACCATCAAGGTGGTCACTGGGCTTGTGAACTTGAAAAGTGCTGATGGCAAACAGCGGTTCGCGTCGGCCGGAACTCGGCTATACACGGGCGATGTCATCAACACGCAAGCCAAAAGTACAGCGGTTCTGGAGTTCGTGGACACCACGCAGGTGGCGCTCAGGCCCACCAGTACGTTTGTGGTCGAGAACTACCAGTATCAGCCAGATCAGCCGATTGCCGACAAGGCAGAGTTCAAGCTGGTCAAGGGCGGCTTGAGGACGTTGACCGGTCTGATCGGCAAGCGCGGCAATGCCGATGCATTCGCCATGCGCAGTGAAACAGCAACCATTGGTATTCGCGGTACTGACTTCACGGCCCGTATTTGTCGGTCTGGCGATTGCAACAGCTTGGTACCTGCCGAAGCGGAGCGGGCCACCACCACCAATTCCTCCAATGCGGATGTGGCTGGTCGGGTGTCTCAATTGACCGGTGAACTCAGTGCCACCAATTCCAAAGGACAAACCCGCAATCTGGTTCGTGGCGCTGCTGTATTCGCCGGTGATGTGGTGCAGGTCGCAGACAACGGTTTTGCCGTGTTGGCCATGGCTGATTCCACGCGGCTGACTTTGCCCGGTGGCAGTGCGATGCAGATGGCTGCCTATCGCTACTTGCCCAGCTCGCCGGAAACTTCTGTGGCGTCTTTCAAGTTGTTGAAAGGGGCGGTGAGGGCGGTCACTGGGGCGATTGCCAAGGCTGAGCCCAAGAATGTCAAGTTCTTCACCGACACCGCCACGATTGGGATCCGGGGCACTGCGCTGGATATGGCTTGTACGTCTGCCCCAACAGGGCAGGGGCAACAGGTGCTGGTCCAATGTACGGGTGGCACCAACCTGCTGGTTGAGATGCGGCAAGGGTCGATTGTGGTCACTGCTGGGGCGAACAACACCGTGGTCAATGCAGGGCAAGCGGCACAGATATCTGCGGGACAGTTCAATGTTCAGATACTGAATACCTTGCCGGGCCTGCTCAATACATTGCCGAACTCAGGCCCTTTGCCCGAGCAGACCCCCGCCAACTTCGAGGCCTTGTCATCCACGCCGGTACAGGCTTTGGCGGGTGGCGCTCAGGGTGAAGAATCCCAGTTGTTCGTGTCTGTAAACGATGGAACCATCGTCATCAGCAACGGGGCGCAACCCCCTATCGAAGTGAATCGTGGAGAAGGCGCATTTGTAAGAACATTGACGGACTTGCCACCAACCTTGCTGGTGGCCCCACCGGATGTGTTGATCAAGGACAACACCTTGGCCGCACCGCCATTCACCGCGCCTCAATGTTCTCCGTGAGTTGGGGGGCTTGTTGATCAGGAGTCTGCATGACAAAGCACTGGCGTCGATGGGCGGTTAAGGCCTTCAGGATCGGCGTCGGTCTGACCTTCACCGCCATCGCGCTGCTCAATGTGCTGGGGCTGGCACCCTCTGAGGTGGTCACCAGGTTGGACAGCCTGATTTATGACATTCGCCTGAAAGCGTCCACTGCGGAGGTCGAGCTCGATCCTCGAATTCTCATCGTGGACATTGATGAGTTCTCTTTGGGCGAGCTCGGGCGTTGGCCATGGTCACGCGATGTGATGTCTCAACTGGTCACCCGTTTGCACGATGATCTGGGGGCTGCAGTGATCAGCTTCGACATTGTGTTTGCGGAGGCACAAGCGACCGACTCCATGGACACTCTCGACCTGATTGCACAGGCCAAACCCGAGTTGGCCAGTCAGTTGGGCCAGGTGCAAAGCTTGGTCAAAAGCACTTTTGACCGGGATGCCCAGTTTGCTGAGGTCATTTCTTCCCGGCCTGTGGTGTTGGGGTATTACTTCAATCAGGATTCCAGCGCCGTATCGGGCGCACTTCCACCCGCCCTTTTCAAACAAAGCCAGTTGGGCAATTTGCTGCTGGAAAGTTCTCGGTGGGAAGGCTATGGGGCCAATATTCACGCTTTGCAACGGCGGGCCCAAGGGGGCTATTTCAATCCCATGATTGACGACGATGGCACGGTGCGTTCCATTCCCCTGTTGGCCCGCTTCGGTGACGGGTTCTACCAAAGCCTGGCGCTGGCGACACTACGCCGCGCCATGGGTAACCCGCAGGTCATCCCTGTTTTTCCCGAGGGGGTGGGAGATGAATATGGTGCGGTCGACTCTATTGCGCTGCGGTCTGCTGATGTGGCCATGGACATTCCGGTTGAGCGGGGCTTGATCAGCTTAATCAAGTTTCGTGGGCGTGGCGGGCCCAAAGCAGGTGCTTACCGCTATGTGTCCGCCGCCACCATACTGGCCGGCGGGGTGAGCCGTGAAGAGGTGGAGGGCCGAATCATCCTTGTGGGCACCACAGCACCCGGCTTGCTGGATTTGCGAAGCACGCCAGTGAACCCCGCCTATCCCGGTGTGGAAATTCATGCGAATGTTCTCAGCTCCATGCTGGATGGCGATTACAAAATAAGGCCTGAGTATTCTCAAGGTCTGGTGTTCATCACCGTATTGGCTGTGGGCATCGTACTCAGCGTGCTCATGCCCTTGTTGTCCCCGGCATGGTCCTTGGGCGTCGCTTTGTTTGTGTTGATTGCCTCGGTTGCAGTGAACTCTGCCCTGTATTTTTTGGCAGATTTGGTGCTGCCGGTGGCGGTGGTGATGTTGTTGGTGCTCGCGATTTTCGTGTTCGACGTGGCCTACGGGTATTTGGCCGAGTCGCGCAGCAAACGCCAGATGGTCAGCCTATTCGGCGAGTATGTGGCGCCTGAATTGGTCAGCGAAATGGCGGCAGACCCCACCCGCTACTCGATGGAAGGCGAGAGCAGGGAATTGACGGTGTTGTTCTCTGATGTCAGAGGATTCACCACCATTTCAGAATCGCTCGAGCCCAACGAATTGCGAGAGTACATCAATGAATACCTCACCGCCATGTCCGAGATTATTCGTGGCCACCGAGGCACGCTGGACAAGTACATTGGCGACGCCATCATGGCCTTTTGGGGTGCACCCATTCCCGACAAGGACCATGCAAGCCTGGCCACCCAAGCCGCCATCGATATGCAGGCAGAGGCTGGGCGGTTGAATCAACGATTTCATGCCCGTGGCTGGCCCACACTTGAAATCGGTGTGGGTGTGAACACCGGCACCATGCGCGTTGGTGACATGGGTTCAAAAATCAGGCGAGCTTACACGGTGATGGGAGATGCGGTGAATCTGGGTTCTCGGCTGGAAGGAATCACCAAGACCTACGGTGTTGGCGTCATTGTGGGCCCGTTGACTCGGGAGAAGGCCATAGAGTTTACTCACCAAGAGCTGGATCAGGTTCGTGTGAAAGGCAAAAACGAGCCTGTTCCGATTTATGCACCGGTGGGCAAGGCGGGTGAGTTGAATGCTGAGCAAGAGGCTCAATTGGCGGCTTGGCACGCCATTCTTGAGCACTTCAGGGCACAACGCTGGACTTGTGTTCTGGAGAATCTGAAGGACCTTGAAGCCCAAACTGGCCCCAAGGCTTTGTACACGCTTTATCGTGAACGCGTGGATTACCTGACCCGAAACCCACCAGGGCCCGACTGGGACGGGGTGACCAAATTCGAGACCAAGTGAGTTGTTTGCACCTGTTCTCGCACGCATTCAGAAGTCTTGCCGAACCAGATAGTGTTCTGGTGAAACACGGCTGGCGGCCCCGGTTGGGCAGGCCCTGACACAGGCAGGCCCGCCGTCCTGGCCCACGCAAATGTCGCACTTCACCGCTTTTTTAATGGCATTGGGGTCGTAGGCGGATTCCCGTTGGCCCGGCTTGTCGCCCAAACCAAAGAGCAGCCACGTCAGCAAGCCCCCTTTCTTGGGGGGCGCTTTCACACTCATTTGAATGGCGCCGTAAGGGCAATTTCGCTGGCAGTTGCCGCATCCAATGCAGGTGTCTGCAATGACCACACCACCACTCTCGTTGCGACGTATGGCGTCCGGTGGGCAATCTTTCATGCAATGCGGAATCTCGCAGTGACGGCAAGTGTGGGGCAGATGGATGTTCTGAAAGCTTGGGCCAGTGATTCGAGCCATGCGTGAGACCCCATCGTGCGTGTCGGCGCAGGCTGTTTCGCAGTTGTCGCATTGCACGCAGAGGCTTTCGTCAATGACCAAGGCATTGGTGGCTTCACCCATGCCCTCGCGGATGAGGAATTTGATCAGCTCGCTGTCGCGCTCGGCTGGGTGCTCACGGAAGATGTTGTTCTTCATCCGCAAGTTGGCCTGGGCTTGAAGACTGGCACGCCAAGTCGGGTTGACCTCAAGAATCATTTGCACGGGCCCGGCTGGAAGCACCAGTGCTTCGGTGAAGACTGTGGCCGTCACTGTGCTGGTTCTTGGGCTGGCGCTGAGTATTTCCATTTCGCCCACATAGCCCCCTGCGGACACATAGGCAAGTACGGCCTCCTTGCCCGAGGATTGGTTGGACATCGCCACCGAGCCCCTGCGAATCAGGAGCAGGCAATCGGCAGCGTCACCACTGCGGTACACCACTTCGCCCTTGGAGTATTGCCGCACCTGAATGCCTTCGGACAACAAAGCATCGATGGATGGTGCGTCCAGCGAGGGGCCAAGGTAAGTGGAAATAGCCCTTCGGAAAAAGGTGTCGTCAATGGTTCGCCGAACACTTTCGACCGAAGCAATCAGTTTGAGCATGGCCTTGCGCGGCGTTTCGATCACCACACAGCTGGCACCAGCCCGCACAGTGGCAGTTCGTCGGCGGCCCGAGAGTAGTCCCATTTCACCGAAGTAGTTGCCTTGCCCCAGGTTCAGTACCATGGGTTTGCCATCACGGCCGACGAGGTCCAGGTCGACAGAGCCTTGAACCACCGAGAAGAAGGTGCTGGTGTAATCGCCCTTTTTGAAGATTAAAGCCCCTTTGGCGGGCGTGTGCAGGGTTGATTCCAGCATGAACTCTCGCAACTGAAGTTTGGTCATGCCCGCGAACAACGGAACGTTGTTGGCGATTCTGTCCAGCACTTCGGACACGCTGACATTGCCCAGGCCCTGGAATTTGGCGGCCAACAAGGGTTCATCGGCCGGCACCACCGGCAAGCCCATGATGGTGTCGACCACCTCTTGCCCCTGGTTCATGGCCTGTTTGATCAGGGGGTAGCCACCCAATGCACCCACGATGAACAAGCCGGGAACGTTGGACTCATAGGATTCGCTCAGGGCGGGCACGGCGTTGGGGTCTTTGTTGGGAAACTCAACGCCGAAGCTTTCAACCAGTTGCCGTGGCGGTGTTGCGCCCAGACGCGCGATGATGCGGTGAACCGGCAGCCCGACTTCTCCCTCGGGTCCTTTGTACACATAGCGCAGACTGGGCTGTCCCGGTGGCACCTCGCCGAGGTCTTCTATTCGCACCGTGTTGGTGTTGTACAGAATTTTCAGGTCTTCATTGCGGTCTGCCGCCAGAATCAGACTCAGGTTTCCTTCCTTGCAGCGGGCGAATTCTTCCTTGCGGTTCACCAGAAACACCTTGTTCTTGCCCATGAGGGCCAAGGCGTTTTCAATCGCGGCGTCGCCCGCACCGATCACCACAATCGTTTCGTCGCTGAACTCATCAGGGTCGCTCAGTGTGTACTGAACGGTGGGCAGGTCGTCGCCCGGGGTACCGATCTTGCGGATATTGCCTTGCAAGCCGATGCCCAAGATAACCGTGCGGGCTGTCATGTGCGATTTGTCTTCGCAGACAATGTGGAATGGGCCTGCACCGTCGCTGAGTTTACTGATGGCCTCCACCTTTTTTCGGTACTGGATGTTGACGTTCTGGTTGACCAGTTCGTTGTCCCAAGTGCCCAGAATGGTTTCGCGTTTTCCGGCTTCAAAGCTCATGCCGCTTCTCAACGGCAAAAAGCCGGGCTCGGCCATCACGTGTTTGCCCTTCTGGTACTTGTAGATGGTGTCCGAAGCGTGGTTTTCAGCCTCCAGCAGCACATATCGGCAACCGAGTGCCTGTGCGCGGGACGCCGCAGACAAACCGGCTGGCCCCGAGCCAACAATCACGATGTCGTAATCGGCGGGAGTGTCTGCAAACATGGGTTGAAGCTGGCCCCGCTGGGTTTGGGTGGCGTCAGTCATGGTTGTGGGCTCCCCAAGTCACGTTTTAATGCACTCAACTGTTGCTGGAATGCGTTGCGGTCATAGGCCTCATCGTTGCTTAACAGCTTAAGCAGCGCAGGCATTCGCGAATTGATTCGTTGCGTGAGGGCGGTGCGGGTTCCTGCAGCGTTGAGCACTGCACCCAGGCCCATATACACCTGTTCAGCACCTGCAAAATCGGGGTATTGGCGGTTGTTGGCCATCTGAATCAGCTCAGCGAGGGTGCGGTCCAACGCGGGGTCGGTCAGGGTAGTGCCAGCCACCTTTTGCCGCAATCCATTCATGGTTTCGCGCAGGTCCAGTGCAGCCTTTTCCAAGTTACTCAACCGTGAGCCACTGGCTGTGGCCGCCGCATGCAAGGCCTTGACCCGTTGCTCAAGCCCACCGGCTTCTTCGGGCAGCACCCCTCTGACAATGGCTTGCACCATCAGCAGGCTTGAATCGTTCAGACGTGGTTGCCCAGGGGCACTGGCCATCGGTTTTTCCCAGTCTTTCCGGCTCATGGGTGAGTGGCAGGCGTGGCAGTCGAACATCATGAACTCGGGCATGATGCCCTGCGTATTGCGTTGTGGGTTGCTGATGAGGTCCAGCAGGTTTGCCCCAGCGGCGAATTGGCCCATCGCCCATATTTTTGCGCTGGAGAATGAGCCCTTGCGCTTGCGCCAATCGTCGTCAATTCGATAGTGTGGCGGCTGAAGTGCCAAGAAAGTGTCCACTTCGATGGACATTCTCGGATGGCCTGCCCCCATGATTTGGTGGGTAATCGGGCGGCTGGAGTCGCCGATGTGGCAGCTCGTGCACAGCTTGCCCAGGGCGTAGGCGTCGTGGGTGGGGTACATGCCATCGGCCACGTTGCGGCTGCGTGTGGCATTGGGTTCGAGGTGAGTCTTGATCCACTTTTCTGCCGGGCCGTGGCACCCCTCGCAGTTCACGCCATCGGTGATGTCAAACCGTTCACCCCTGAGTTTGTTGGGTGCATTGTGGCTGTGACAGTCGAGGCAGACTTTGCTTTCATGCGCCGGTTGCGGCAAACCGAGGTTGCGGGCGATTGTTTTGGATTGTTCGTTTTTCAGGACTGCATAGGCCTGAGTGTGCGGGTCTTGTCGCAACCAGGTGGTGTATTCATTCTGCATCACCGGGGTGGCTGTTCGTTCGTCAATGCTGCCATGGCAGGTGCTGCTGGCACAGTTCACGGTGCCCACCGATTTGAAACCCGACTGGTGGGGCATGACTTGAGCCTGGGCCCATGGCCAGGTCAAGCTGGCTGCAAGAAGCAGACCCGCCTTGGTCCGGTGGCTGATCAGGATACTCATGCGTCAGTCCTTTTTGAAAACCACGGATTGTCCGGCCGGTCTGTTGCCTGCGCGCGGGACAAACTTGTCTTGTTCGATGTCGTCCGTCACGGTCCACAGACGCCCGTCCGGCCGCAGGTAGAAATGCTCCATTTCCTTGCGATTGAATGGCCTTGATCCTATGCGGCCGAATACCGCGATCTGTCCGCCGGTTTCGTCCACAGCGCGGTCGCGGTCCAGGCCTTTGGAGATGGACAGGGCCGGGCTGGGCGTTTTCCGCCAAGCGATCAATTCTGGCTTGGGTTCTGGTGAGAACCCATAGAATTTGGGTTGACTGTCCGGCGAGGTTAACTGAAGCACTTTCAAGCCATTGACACCATCGGCCACGTAGGCAAACAGTGAGGCGTTGGTGGAGCCCACCACCACATCTTCGGCGTCATTCAGGCGACCCTGTGCGGTGTACCGCGCATACACCACAGGCTGGCGTGGTTTCTCAATGTCCACAATCACCAAGCCTTCGGATTTCGCGGCCACATAGGCATAGGTGCGTGCCAGGTAGACTCGGCGAGCATTGGCCAGTGAAACAACCGCACCGGTGTGTTCAGGCTTTTGGGGGTTGGTGATGTCGATGACCTCAAGCCCTTTGGCTGTAGTGGCAAACAGGTATCGGAATTGCACGGCGGTGAAACGCACATCCTGCAGGGGCAGGGTGGTGATGTACTTGGGTTTGAGCGGATCGTCCAGGTTCAGGAAAACCAGTCCACGTGGGGTCGTGACATAGGCGTAATACCCGGCCAGCGTGATGTGGCTGGCTCCATTCAACACCCCATTGGCATTCCAGTTGGCATTGCGTTTGAGGAAGTTGTTGCGTGGCTCACCATCGGCCAGGGTATTGACGTTGACCACGATCAAACCTTCTTCACTGTCCGTGATGAAGGCATAGTTGTAGATTGGGTGGAACGGCTGTTCCTGGTTGGTGACTCGCATCAAGTCGCCCTGGTTCCGGTCAGGGTTGATGGCTTGGTTGGTGGGCAACGCCATGCAGGTTGCATTCTTGCTGCGTACATGGGTGTCGTGGCCCAGCGGGCTGAAGGGCGCAGTTACCACACGTTGGCCAAACCCTTTGTTGGCGACACTGGCGGCATCGTAGGCCCTGAAGCCGCCTTTGCCCTCAGCCACAAACACATACTCCCCCCGCAATTGAAGGCAGGTGGCCTGGCCCCCAGTGTCATGCTCAACCAGTGCAGGCACGGCGGTGTCCACCAATTCTCGCTGGTTGTCCAAGTGGCGTTTGAAGTAATCAGGGTAGGCGTACTGATGCAGATAACTGCCAATGACCGCTTGCGGTTCATCCCACTCCGTCACAGTGATGGCGGATATATGCCTTTCGGAACCGACCCAGGCGTTGTAGCCCACGAAGTTCACGAAATTGGTGCCCTGCAGAAGCAACTGGGCCATGATGGCGTTGTTGTCGTCTTTGCGGGAGATGTGGCAGTCGGAACAGGTTTTCGTTTCCTCTTTGCGCTCCGTGTGCGGATAGTGCGGCGCAAAGGCCTGTGACGAATAACCACTGGCCGCAATAGGCGGCTGCTGGATGTAAATTCGCTCCCGGTTGGCGTTCATGGACGACAGCACCAAAGCAGAGCTTGAACGGATTGGCGCAATGCGGTTGCCTTTGACTGGGCCGTGTACACCCAGTTGGAACATGTCGTCACGCGCCACCTGAGGATTGTAGGTGGCGTAGTTGCGTGTTGGCCCCCCCTCGTAATGCAGGCGTTCGGTCTTCCAGTTGGCTTGAATGGGCAAGTGGCAACCCGCACAGCTGGTGGTCCAACTCAGGTGACAGGTAAAGCAAGTCATCTTGTCGTTGTCATGGGCCAGTTGTTGCACGCCTGGTCCCCATTTGCCGTCGTAACCATCTTCCCCTGCAGCCATCAGTTTGGAGCGCGCCGCTTTGGGGTTGTAGTGCGGGTGTTGGGGGTTGACCGTGTCTTTCACCAAGGACATTTCCCATTCTTTCTCGGGGTCCAGTGCCGCGCGTTGGTAGAGCTTGCCCTCGCGCCATTCAAACCGCTTTCGTCCGTCTTGTGTGCGCAGTTTGCTCAAGTCAGTGCCGCCGGGTGGGGCAGCCGGGCCACTGGTTCGCAAGGTTGGGTAGCGGGTGGCAGTGCCGTGGCAATCCGCACAATCGACTTCAACAGCCGCTGCCACTTCGCCGTAGATGTGCCCATTGCTGTGCATGTCCTGCGAGAAATGACAGTCCACACAATGCATGCCGATGTCCATGTGAATGGAGCTCAAATGCACGGCTTTCTTGAATTTCTCGGGGTCGTTGTCGTCCACCACATTGCCCCTGGCATCAAGCAGGGTACCTTTGCGGTTGCGTTTGAACACGGCACGGAAGTTCCAGCCGTGGCCATGGTAGTCGGCAAATTGGGTGTCTTTCAGTTTGGGGTTCAGGCTGGACACTTCCTTCAGAAACTCCGGGTCGCTCCATTTGCCGCGGATGGAGGCCTCTTCGGGGTTGCGGTCCAGAATTTCCCGCATCTCATCGTGGCTTGGGTACTTCTGTTTTTCTGGCCACATGTGGGGTGCATCACTTTCGTAGTCCCACATGATGTAGCCGTAAAAGCTGTTCACAAACACGTTGGGCTGGTGCATGTGGCAGGTCATGCACTGTGAACTGGGAATGGCCCGTGTGAATTCATGTTTGATGGGGTGACCCGACTCATTTTTTGGAATGGTGGGATCGGCAGTTTGTGTGGTGCCGGTGTGGCCGAATTTCGAGTATGGTCCGCCGTGTAAAGGGTCCCGGTCGTTGGTGTAAACGGTGTGGCAGCCCGTGCAGCCAGAGGAGCGGTAATCGCCCGGCTGTTCATTGGTGCCCAAAAACCACAGGTGGGGGTCATTCAGGCGGGTTTTGGTGACGTTGATCAGCGGCACGGCAATGCGTTGGCCAGTGCCGGGGCCACGGTTGGATTGCTTGATGTCCGGGCGCCCCGGTTCGTCCAGACGCTGAATTTGACCCAGCACGTTCGGCAAACCCACTTCCGGAAAGATGGTGTTGATGACTCGGCCACCACGTTCAAACACCCGAAAAATATCGCCGGGTGGTGTGGTCTCCCAAGCGGGTAGAGGCGCCAATGACGACAGCACGCCTTTGTATTTGAACAGGTCGTCGTCGGCTGGTACAGGGTTCTTCAACAAACCGGGCTGGCCATCTGCCGTGTAGGCTTCGCCGAGGATGTAGCGTTTGAATGGCAGGATCCCGTTGTTGTAAGACGCGCCGCCCCACAGCATGGCGGAGGTGCTCATCAGGCTGCGTTCCTGGGCCTGAATGATGGGCAGGTGACAGGCGCCGCAGGCATCCCGAGCCACGCGCAAATCGCCGGGGTTGATGAACCGGATGTATGCGGGATGCTCTTTGTTCAGTTTGGTGTAACTGCGTTGGGGGTTTGCGGAGCTGGGGTAATTCCAGAATTTCTCGTTTCGGGGCAGCACGTGCGCCTTATCCAAAGCCTGACGGTATTCAGGGTTGAAGCCTTGTTCACGTGCAGCGCGGCTATGGTCGAATGCAAGGCTACCGACTTTGGCGTTGGGCGAACTCCATTTGACCGTGGCGTCCCCGCCGTGACAGTCCACACAGCCCAGCACCACGCCAGGGTTGGCGTGCATGGTGTGTTGGTCAGTCTGTGTGTGGCAGCTCATGCAACCCTCTGATTTCGCCAAGGCTTGGTCCGCAGTCTGCCGTTGGGGCGCTGCTGGGGCCATCACATAGTTGCGTTCGGCCCCCACCGCAGCTGTGGCGCTGCTGAGGTTGCCATGTATCCACAGACCGACCGCCAAACCGCCAGCCAGCAGGGTGTGCAATGTCACCCTGCGCAGTTGACCGACCAAGGCCACCCAGCCTCTGCCCTTCAATGGGCCCGCGAGGCCAAGGGGGGTAGGCCGTGTGGTTTGGGTGTGCGCATCACAATGCATTGCCGGGCCTTCAGAATGTCAGGAGGATGTTGAACAGCAGGGAGAAAGGGCGTTTGGACATGTCTGCCCCGAACAAATCTTTGTAGCCATCGCCGGGAAAGAGGCGGGCGTAGGAGGCATTGATCACCACGTTTTGCGTGAAGAACGGTCGGTACTGAACGCCAATCGAGGCGTCTATCCCGATGTCGCGCCCGGGTTTCCTTTGCTGGCGCAACACACCCAGCACCTCGGTGTTTTCAAACTGAAGGTGATTGATGTTGGTGACCACCCGTAATTCGGGCAGCACATCCAGATCCGCGCCGATGCCCAGCAGTTTGATCCCCGGGTTGATGAAGTTGGATTGGCCTTGTTCTTTACTCGAACGCAGCGATGGCAAAACGCCATTACGCCCAGACAGCGCTACGCCACCTCCGCCAATCAGTGGGATGTTTTGGCGAATCCAGAAACTGGTGTCAGCGCCCGCAAACTGCGGGTTTTCGAAAATGGCGTCAAAGCCCTGCGCTTTGTCATCGAAGGGGTCTTTGTCGCCAGAGGCATACAGGAAACTGCCCCTCAAGCGCACCCAGTCAAAGTCTCGGGACACCTCAGTGGCATGAAACAGCGCGTCAATGTCCTGCTCCCTTTGGGCCAAAGGGTGGCGGTCAATTTTGCCGTTGGCGTAGTACGTCGAGGTGGTGATGTTGGTGCGGCCGTAGTGTCCATCACCGCTGTAGCCAAAGTAGTTGACCTTGTAACCAAACGGCTTTTGGTCCCCCAACGATGAGGGCCTGGCCAGAAAACCGTTGGCATCGAAATACAGGTTTCGGTTTTCTTCATTTCGGTTGTGAATGTAACTGACCTGGCTGGTGAACCCCAGGAATGGCCAGTCCTGCCGATACAGGTTGGCTACCCAGAAGTCGTCGTCGCGCAGAGGTTGGCGAATGTCATTCAAACCACTGTTGGTGTCTTTCTCGACCCGTTTGAAATAGCCGAGGTTGTACTGGTAAATGTTGTTGTCACGGTTGCCGAACAGGCGCACCCCCAAGGGCAAGTCCTGAAACAGGAAGCCCCGGAAATCGCTGATGAAGGGTTGTATGCCCACACGCACACTGTCAAAGTCATAGCGGGTGGACACATCGCGCAAGTGCACATCGACAAATGCTTCTTGAATGCCCACAAATCCTTCACGCCGGGTAGTGCCTGAGGCAGCGTTGATTTTCAGCAAGCGGTCTTCTTCTGTCCGCACATCGGTGTAGTTGAACACCGGCACCAAACGGAATTCATAGTCGGGCGGCCTGAAGGTGGTATTCCCTTTGATCAGCGACAGGCTGACGATCAGGTTTTGCGCAAAAATGAACTGATCCCCATTGCCGAAAATGCTGTTTTGCCCCGGCTGCGTGGAGGTGGCCGGTGGCACAGGGACTGGGAAGTTGCGCTGTTCGAAGAGCGTGTCCGAAATGGCATTCAGGTTGAAAAACCAGTCAGGGCCCAGGGTTTCTCGCAACACCGGCAGGTCCGCTTTCAGTACGTTCTGGTTGTAAGGGTCAACCAATGGGAACTTGAAACCCAGCGACTGCATGATGCGCCAGCGGTCAGGCACCGACACTGTTTCACGGGGCAAGTTGGGTTGTGGTGGTGGAAGTTGGCTGGGGTCAATCACCGGCAGGGCAATGTCGCGGGGAAGAATCCCATCGCCTGCGCGGCCCGGAATGGCGCGTTCAATAGGGCCTTGGGGCAACAGCCCGGGTGTGGCATTCAAGGACGGGCGAACTGTGGAGTCCGACTCGGTGTTCAATGCATCCAGTGCGATGGCACGAGGCGCGAAGACGCCGACCACCGGGTCACCGTATTGCCCTTCGGCTTGCTGAATCCAGCCGTCACGGCTGCCCAACAAACTGTCCTGAATACGAACCCGGTACCAACCGTTTTTCTCCTCGAAGGTGTCCACCAACTGACCTTTGAAGAATTCTCCGATGGCTCTGGCGCTCATATTGGCCTGGCTGCGAACCACAACACGCCGCTCAAAGACTTGCAACAGCGCAATCGGTTTTTCCTGGCGCGCGAGTTCCTCGGTGTCTGGCACGCCAGCCACAATTCGAGTCACCTGCCCAACCGTTTGGGCCACACGGTCCACTGTGTTGGACAGTTGTGCCATCAAGCCCGGTTGTATTTGGGCGTTGGCCTGCCCGTGCCCCAAGGCACCGGTCAACAAGGCCATCGAAATGCAGGTTGCCAGCGGTGTTCTGCGCCCAGTGTTGGACACAATTTTTTTTGCGGTGAAGAGAAGAGCCATGTCCGTCAACCTCATGGGCACACATTGGTGGCCGTGCTGTCATTGAATGGGGTTTGCGGGCATTGGATGTACTTCAGGTTCTGACCGCCTTTGCTCAGTGAGTCAGCCCTTCGCAAGGTGGCTGGGAAGGGCCTTAGGTTGGGCGTCCCGGCTGCAACTGCGCCATTGATGACCCCCAAATAGCCCACCATGTCGTCTTGATCCACGCCATCGCCGGACACGCCGATGGCACCCACCAAAGCGTCGCCCTTGTAAATCGGGAAACCACCCGGGAAGATTTGCAGACCGTTGGCAAACCGCTGTTGGTTAGCCACGGACACTGCTGGGTCTGCACACGTGGTTGCCGCTAAGGGGTTAAAGTCGTTGGCGGGGCGCGCGTTTGAAGTGAGGGTGCCAAACACCTGATTGGCCACAATGTTCAGTTGGAAGCCCAGGTTGAAAGGGCTCCAATTGTTGTTGGCCTCGCTGATGGCAGTGGACAATGGGCCGCGCGGCATGGATGTGTCACCGTCGGGAAAGTATGGGCGGTGTACGGTCCCGATTGCCCGCGCTGAAAAGGCCACTGTGCCATCCAATACTGCGGGCTGTTCAGCGAAGAAACTGTTCATCGCATTGACCAAAGCGTCGTTGGCTGCGTTGCCACTGTTGAGAAAGTCGGTCAGTGCTGTGGATGAACTGAATGCCAATGCCGACCTGGCCTTTTGCAAGGACACATCGGTTCCGAAGATTGGCGCATCTGACGTGCGGATTTGCCCCAACATCGCGCCTGTGGTGTCAATCACCGACACAGTGACCTCCACCGGAGAACCCACAGGCCTTCTGATCTGTGCCCTTGCACGGTTTGCCACTTTGATGGCTTCAGCTAACACGTTCTGAACCTCGGTTGCAGTCAGTGCAGTGCCGGCGCTGACCGGGTAGCGTGTGGCGCCCCCGTTGACTGTCAGGTTATAAGCGGACAGCCCGGCAAACGCCGGGTTGGTGGTGGGCACAATGCCTGAATCAGCCGAACCATAGGTTGCGCCGGGTGTGACAGCGACGCCCGATTTGTAACCTGCAAACCCGACGAATGAACCACTGGCAGCCAGATTCGCCGTGCCTGCTACAGCAGGTTCGGAGTTGCTGTACTGAAACGATTGCCCGTTGGCAGTGATTCGGTTGGCGCGAATGTCGATGGGTGCACGCAACGCAGCGGGTAATGCAGCCAAGGCAATTTCTTCATCAAAATCTTGCTCGTCGACTTGCAGGTTTCTGTCAAGGCTGTAGGTGCCGTTGACTGCCAACCCAGCTGGCGTAGCGATCACGCCAATGCCACCCACCACCCGGCCGTTTTGGTAAATCGGAAATCCACCTGGGTCGGCCGACAAGCCCAACGGCGAGCGCTTGGGCCCAATCGATGGATGTTGGGACTCCCACACGTTGAGGTCGGAGCAGGGCAGTTGACTGAACTGCACGCCGTACAGCGGGCCGCTGGGTTGGCCTGTTTCGCCAGGTTGAAAAAACTCCTGAACAATCTGACTGGCCGTGCGTGTACTGAAGGCGTTGCCTGAAGAGGACAGGTAAGCACCAGTGACGGCTTTGGCAATGGCCGCGGCTTCAGCGGGCACCGGGGTGTTTTCCAGACCTGGGCCCGGGCCTGGAGTGGCAGTGTTCAATCCGCTGGAAATCAGCGCATTGACTGCTGCACCGGTCATTCTGTATATCGCCAACACATTGCCGACTCGGTCGACCACGGCAATGGTGGAGACTTGTCCGCGGTCCAGAGAGGCTTGTACCGCGCGTTGCACAATGTCGGTCACTTCCGGTGCGGACAGGAATTCCACCCCCAAGGGCGACACCACAGCACCTGCACCCGAGCCATTGCCCGAACCTCCACCACCGCCGCCGCAGGACATTAGGGCAGCCGGGGCAAAGACACTCATCAAAGCCAAGGCCAACAGGTTGTGGCGCAGTTTCACGTTCATTCCTCCGGTACTACTTCTGGTCGTTGTCAAGCGGATTGGCTGTTGCCCCAAGGGGCAATCACCATCATTTACTGGGTTGTTGAAATCTTTGTTCCACCCACGGGCCCTTTGGGGTGCAGGTGGTAGTTGTGGCACAGGCCACAGTCGGATTGCACTTTGCTGAATTCGGCCTGTCGGCCTGAATGACAGGTTTGGCAACTGGCGAGGTCTGGCATCAACACATCGCTGCTTTCTTTGGAGTGCTGGGCCTTGTGGCAACTGTCACAACGCTCAAACTCATGTGCCTTGTGATTGAAAGTCGCCATGGGCATCCAGGCGTGGGTGTTGGTCACCGGCGCAATTGAATACTGGGGCAGGTTACGCCCCGAGGTTTTTAGCGTAGAGGGCGCAGTTTGACGCTTCACGGTGTGGCAAACGGCACAGCCCGTGTTTTCAAACAACTCGGTGGTGGCCAAGGCGGCCATGGCTGAAGGGCTGTTGCCAATCGCTTGCAAGGTTGACCGGTTGGGTGTTTTTTCGCCGGGGCGGTTGCGCAGCACTGCACGTTGAGCATTCACCCGTTGCCGTTCTTGGGGGTTCAAGGCCAAATAGCTGTAAAACTCATCGATGGTGCTGAGGACCGCATCCACAGGCCCGTGAGGCGCCTGCCGGTCAGGCAGCGCGGGTTCGAAATTGAGCTTGTGACAGCTTTGGCACTGTTGTTCCATCGTGATCGGCTTGAAGCCTGACGGGGTGTCAGCCGGTTGATGGCAGTCCCCGCAAGCCATCACCACTTTTTTAGTGGGGCCTTCAATCCCGCGTCGATCCAAGTGCACGTCGTGCGGAAACTTCAGTGTGTTGGCCTCCTGAATCACGGTGTTCTTGGCCATGCGGATTCGAGTCAATTGAGGGGCTTGGTCGGTGCCATGCGGACCCTTGGCCACAGTCAGCCTGAAGCTGGGGTGTTTATCATCAGAAAAATCGCTGACTGGCAAGGTAAGCGACTTGGGAGCGATGTCTTTGATTTGGCTGTGGCAGTCCGAGCAGGCCTGTCCTGCAAAATGTCGATTCTGTTCAGCCAGGCTTTCGCGGCCTTTGTGGTCGTGGTGGCAACTGGCGCATCGGCCCTCGGTAAAGCTGCTGTCTTTTTGGGTTTGTTCCGTCACATGCAGGCCCATGTTGCTGTGGCATGCGGTGCAACTGGTGTCGGCCACTCGGGTAAAGCCGCCTTGGTGGCAGGCTTGGCAGTCGCTTTCCAAGGCCGAGTGGGCCGATGCCAAGGGGCCCGGGTTCCATGCAGAGTCCAGGCTGAGCAGCGTGCTTTTTCGCAGGGCCGTCTGGTCAGCAACGACGCTGGGGTGACCGTTCATCGGGCCAGTTGCTGAGGCGGTTCTGTACTGCTGCGCCTGCGCACCTGAATGCAGCACTTCTGGGCCATAAAGGATGGCCAACACAGGCAGGACCAGAAAGCCCAGCAATATCGGGGCAAACAGAAGCCATGACAGGCGTCGTTTCAGGCCAAGGGGCTTGTGCAGCCTTTCTTGCTCGGCCAGGAGTGGGTGTTTTTCGCCAGTGCGTTGTTGTGCCATGGGTCACCAGTAAAAAAACACGGCCACGATGTGCGCGGTCAAGGCCGCCAGCAGACCGAACGACAGGGGCACATGGATGGACAACCAAATGTCCATCCAAAACTTCAGGTGGTAGTAACGGCGAAGCTGAGTGAGCGTTCGCATCCGCTGAATCTGGAGTCGATAGAGTTCGGTCAACTCGGGCCGGTTGGACAGTTCATCCGCAATCAGGTGGGTGAATGCACGGGTCTTGCATTGGGGTTCGCGGCCAACGCAGACTTGCCGGCGCCGGTTGAAAATGCCTTGGTTCAGCGAGTTTTCAAGCCCTTTGGACAGGCGGCCAGTACACAGCTTTGCAAGCTTCAGTGTTTCCCGGTCAAGTTGCAGAATTTCCTGCACCAACTCCTGCGGGCTTTGGCGGTTCAGGGCATCGGACATGTCTTTGGGGGCACGAAGGTACAGCGACAAGCCCCATACCCCGGATGCGATGGTCAGAACCATCAGCACATAGGCCAGGGTATGCAGGTTCCAACCCAGTTGAAACCCGGTGTGCAAGGTGCCCACAACCACCAGGCTTAAACCAAGGTAGATGTGCGCTGATACCCAGCCGCGCAGGTTGCTGTTGCCGTTGGTGTATTGCCTTTTGCGCACGCCCAGCCACATCAGCCAAACAATCAGTGCAGCGGCAATGGTGCCCAGCGTATAGCCCAGTATTGTTCCGCCGTTGGGTGTGATGGCGGGTTGATGGAACAGGTACGCAATTGAACAAATGATTGCAAGCGCCAAGGCCCATTTCAGGAACTTGAATTGCTGGTAACTGAACAGAGTGTCCTGAATCATCCGCGATGCGCCGCTGAGTTGTGGGAGTGAGGTGAGGCAGGTTCAGAACTGCAGGGGCTGCCGAAGTAGCGCGTATGTTACGACACAAGACAAGGTGTTAGTATTTCTCTGTAAGTAAAATACTGAGGTGTGAATTGGGTCTGGATGTTGCGCTGACACTGTTGGTGGCGGCGGTTGTCGCGTACACGCTGGTTTGGCGCGCATGGCGCCCTTGGTCGGACACCCATGCGTTGGAGCCGAACCCGGTGACGATCGACTCACTCGGTTCACCCGAATGGGTGGCTCTTCAAGACCGTCGTCGGGAAATTGATGACGACCCATTGCTCACTGACGCGGCTCGGGCCGATTTGGTGAATGACTGGAGGGCGATGGCCGAAGAGCTCAAACCCCGACTCATGGGGTCTGCGTCAGCGCCGTCACCTACACGTCACGCTTGGGGACTCTCGTTCTGGAAGTCAGCACAGGTCACCAGTGTGGCTGCATTCGCCTTGGCCATCATGTTGCTGGCTTTGATTGGTGGTTTCCGCCAGGGTGCGTTTGACTGGCCAGGTCGAACGGGCGGCACAGCCCCAGCGGCGACGGCTTCAGCGCCCGGCTCGGCCATGTCCCATCCCGGCGATGGTGTTGGCCTTGCAGACCGTGTGGCTGGGTTGAAGTTGCGATTGGAAAGTAACCCCGATGACCTGCAAGGTTGGGTGTTGTTGGCACGCAGCCTGGCCAACATGAACGACTTTCAGGGGGCCGCGCAGGCTTTGCGCCGGGCACAGCAATTGAATCCGGAACATCCGACGTTGCTCGCCGACCTTGCTGATATGGTGGCGATGACGCAGGACAAAAGCCTGCTCGGCGAGCCCGAGGCTTTGATCGAAAAAGCCCTGCAAAACGACCCCAACCATGAAAAAGCACTGGCCTTGGCGGCTTCGGCTGCTGAACAGCGCGGTGACCAAGCCAAGGCGCAGCAGTACTGGTCTCGCTTCAGTGAAGTGCAGCAGCAAAGCCTTCGCAATACCGGAACGTCGTCGCCTGCTGCAGCGCCCGTCAGTGGGCCAGTTGAGTCGAATGTGGGCTTGTCCATCAAGGCCACCGTGCTGTTGCCGTCCAGCTTTCGACGGGGGCTTGGCGGGGCAGAGGTGCTGTTCGTGGTCGTCAAAGCACAGCCAGGGCCCGGCATGCCGCTGGCTGCCTTGCGCATTCCTGCGTCAGCGCTTGGCCAGAATGAAATCGCAGTCGAGCTTAATGATCAACATGTGCTGCAAGCCGCCCAAACCAACGCCATCGCCTACCCTTTGTACCTGCAGGCCCGCTTGGCCAAACAAGGCACGGCGCAGCCCGACCCGGCTGACCGCAGCAGCGACTGGTTGCAGTTGAAATCGCCGGGTGATGCGCTGAATGCGGTGCTGGAGTTGAAGTGACCCAGCAGCCCAGTATTGAATTCCAGGGGCCATGTCTTGAGGTGAATTTGCCCTGCCTCAGTGTCGGTGGAGTGGATTTGGCCAAACCTGTCCTGTTCAGCCTGAAGGCCGGCACTTTAAATGTGCTGCGAGGTGGAAATGGCTCAGGCAAGTCCAGTTTGTTGAAGGTCATGGCCTTGTATTTGAACAATAGCATGCCCGGCCAGGCCAGTGTTTACACCCCCGACTTCGCCTTGCGCACGGAATGGACAGTGATGGAGCAATTACAGGCTCAACTGGCGGTGATGGGGCAAAGTCAGTTGGATGTTCAGGCGCTGCTTGAACGGGTTCACCTGTGGGGTTGGCGCCATGAGCGGGTTGGTACGCTGTCTTCGGGCCAACGGGCTCGGCTCGTCCTTCTGGTGATGAGTGTTTCCCGGGCCAGGGTTTGGTTGCTGGACGAGCCTCAGAACACGCTGGATGACCAAGGTGCGGCACTTCTGGGCGAAATGCTGTCACAGCACTTGGCACAGGGCGGCTGGGTCTTGCTGGCCACGCATCAAGGCTTGGGTGCATTGCAACTGACTTCAAATGGCTTGGGCCTGTGTACCTGGCAGTTGTCGTCACAGGGCCTGAAGGCCCAACGCCCTGAAGATGCCGGG
The DNA here is from genome assembly GCF_046297615.1 of Limnobacter sp. Classification (GTDB taxonomy): domain Bacteria; phylum Pseudomonadota; class Gammaproteobacteria; order Burkholderiales; family Burkholderiaceae_B; genus Limnobacter. Next base: position 163,809 of record NZ_JBKBHM010000006.1, read on the forward strand.
CTTGACCATGCGCCGGTGCCCCTTGCCGCCCACGCCAGGTCCGCCTGTGGCCTGTTCCACTACATCCACAGGGAGTGGCGGTTACTTCGTGCCGATCAACCGGGCTTGTATTGGGCGGCCTTGTTTCTGTGGATGGTGTTGAGTTTCTTCGGCTTTGCACTCAAGCAGGTTGAGCCGTCTGTGGTCAGGGTGTTGATGTGGGTGAGCCTGTTGTTGTCGCTGATGCTGGGTGCCCACCAGTGGTTTACAGAAGATCAACGGGTGGGTTGGCACCGCTTTCTGCTGCATCAGCAGCCATCCACATCAGGCCTGTACTGGTTGGCGCGTTGTCTGCTCTGGATGGGCGGCTTGTGTCTTGTGCTGATTCCGGTGTGTGCGTTGGCCGCACTTCAATTGGGCTTGGATGGACTGCAGTGCCTGACTCTGCTGCTGGCCATGGCTTGTGGGGTGTTGGCGGCAGTGCCCTTGCTGGGTGTGTTGTCCATGTTGGTGTTGATGACCCGCGGCGGCGCCGTGCTGGTGTACTTGCTGGGCTTGCCCTTGTTGGTTCCCGTGCTGGTGTTCGGTCTGGAAGCCAGCCAGGCCGAGGAGTTGGGGCGCGCGCCTTGGCCTGCGTTGATGGTGCTGGTCTTGTTGGGGCTGCTGGGCCTGTTGACCGGGCCTGTGGTTGCGAAGCGCTTGCTCGCATTAGTCGAGGAATAGTCATCATGTTTAACCCTTGGGCCTCACCGCCACGTTTTTACGGTTTTACCCGCAAAGCCTGCCCGGTGCTGTTGGGCTTGGGGGGCACACTGCTGTTGTTTGGCCTTTACCTCGGGCTGTTTCGCGCACCGGTCGATGCCCAGCAAGGCGAGGTTTATCGAGTGCTGTACGTGCATGTGCCTGCCGCCTGGATGTCGATGTTTTTGTACTTGGTGGCCTGTGCGTATGCAGTCTTGCATTGGGTGTATCGGGGGTCTGTATCGGCAGTGATGATGCGCGCCCTGTTGCCCACTGGCGCGTGGATGACGGCTTTGGCGTTGATCACCGGGGCACTGTGGGGCAAGCCCACTTGGGGCACCTATTGGGTGTGGGATGCACGGATGACCTCCGAATTGCTGCTGCTGTTCATCTACCTCGGCTTGATGGCCTTGAGTCAACTGACACTCGATGCGTCCAAATCCGACCGAGTGTTGGCCATTGGATTGTTGGTTGGCGTGGTTAATATTCCGCTCATTTACTTTTCGGTGGTGTATTGGAACACCCTGCATCAGGGGTACAGCCTGTCGTCCAGTGGCAGCCGCATGCATGCGGACATGCTGGAAGCTCTGATGGCCTGCAGCCTGGGGTTCTGGGCCTTGTGTGCAGGCATTGTACTGGTGCGTGCCGGGCGGCTGATCCAGATGAGAAAAGCGGCCTGGCACTGGTCTGTGGAGGTGGCATGATCGAGCTGACTGCCTGGACCAGTGTCGCCGTGTGTGTAGGGCTGACTGCGCTGGTGTTGCTGGTGGATGGTGTGTGTGCGGCACGCACCGGGCGTAACGCCTTGCGTCAGCGTCAGCAGGCCGCGCGAATGGAACGCCAGAAGGCTGTCGGCCACCAAGATCCGTCTGAGTCCAACACCATTTGAACCTTCCCCATGACACTCAACCATCGAAAACGCCTGCTGTGGCTGCTGGCGATTGCCACGGTCGCAGGCGGGTTTGCCTTCGCACTGATCAATGCGTTCAATCAGAACATGGTCTTTTTCTACACCCCCTCGCAGATCAAATCGGGCGAGGTGCCCTCGGGCCTGAAAAGCTACCGCTTGGGCGGCATGGTGCAACAGGGCAGCGTGCAGCGGCAAGCCGAGTCGCTGGCTGTTCGTTTTGTGGTCACTGACCAGTCCGAGGTGGTGACTGTCGAGTTTGCCGGCATCTTGCCCGATCTCTTCAAAGAAGGCACCGGTGTGGTCGTTGATGGGGTGTGGAATGGCGAGCGTTTCCTGGCCCGAGAGGTTCTGGCCAAACATGATGAAAACTACATGCCCCCGGGGGTCAAACCGTGATTGCCTTTTTGTCTCAACTGGCCCTTTGTCTGGCTGCAGCATTGTGTTTGATGGGCGCGTTTGCGGGGTTTCGGCTGACCTCCATCTGCCATACCCAGAATGTGGAGCCAGCATTAAAAGGGGCTGAACGCAACGTCGCCGTGGTTTTCGCGTGTTGTCTTTTCGCCTTTGTGGGCTTGGCCACCAGTTTTGTGCTCAGCGATTTTTCGGTGCGTAATGTGGCCGAAAACTCCAATTTGGCGTTGCCCACGTTTTACAAAATTGCAGCCACTTGGGGCTCTCATGAAGGGTCATTTTTGTTGTGGGTGTTGATGTTTGCTGGGTGGGCGCAGGCCGTGGCCCTGTCCCGTTTTTCGGTGTCGCCAGCCTTCAAGATCAGGGTGTTGAGTACCCTTCAATTGGTGTTGGTGGGTTTTTTGGCGTACCTCTTGATGGCCAGTAACCCGTTTGAACTGCTGGTCCCGGCGCCTTTGGATGGCCGTGACCTGAACCCGTTGCTGCAGGACGTTGCGATGATCATTCACCCCCCCATGTTGTACATGGGCTATGTGGGTTTTGCGGTCACGTTTGCCTTTGCAATTGCAGCCTTGATCGAAGGGCGTTTTGACATGACTTGGGCACGCTGGTGCCGCCCTTGGGCCAACACTGCATGGGCTTTCTTGACGGTCGGAATTGCCTTGGGCAGTTGGTGGGCGTACCGCGAATTGGGCTGGGGCGGTTGGTGGTTTTGGGACCCAGTTGAGAACGCCTCGCTGATGCCTTGGTTGGCCGGTACGGCCTTGATTCACTCCCTCGCTGTCAGCGAGAAACGGGGGGCATTGCGCAGTTGGACACTGTTGCTGGCGCTGACTACTTTTGCTTTGTCCTTGTTGGGCACCTTCCTCGTCCGCTCCGGTGTGCTGACTTCCGTGCATGCCTTCGCAACCGACCCGAAACGCGGTGTGTTCATTCTGGCGCTGCTTTTTCTGGTGGTCGGTGCGTCGTACATTCTGTACGCCTTGCGTGCCCGGGAAGTGGGGCAGGGTGGCGCATTCACCCCAACGGGTCGTGAGGCTTTGTTGCTGTCCAACAATGTGTTGATGAGCGCGGCCTTGGTCACCGTCATGCTCGGAACCCTTTACCCCTTGGTGGTGGAGGTGTTGGGCGGGCGAAAAATGTCGGTTGGTCAACCTTATTTTGAAACCTTGTTCGTCCCTTTGTTGTTGCCTGCTGTGTTGATGATGGCGTTCGGCCCAGAAAGCCGGTGGCGCCAAACTCCGTGGATGAACTACATGAAACCGGGCGGTTGGGCCTTGCTGTTGGCCTTGCTCTGCGTGTTGGGCGCTTCATGGTTGCACCAGCATTTCAGTGCAGTGTGGGCGTTGGGTGTGGTGTGTGCAGCGGTGTTGTTCATCATGACGTTGATGCACGCCGTGCGGGCACTGAGGCAAGCTGGTACCGCCTGGCCTCACAGTGGGTTGGTGTTTCGCATGCGCAGGTTGTCATGGTCGTATTGGGGCATGGCACTGGCGCATCTTGGCGTGGCGGTGTTTGTCTTGGGTGTGTCGTGGGTGAAAACATTCGAGACTGAAACCGATGCAGTGCTCAAGCCTGGAGAAACTGTGTCGATCGGCCCATGGCGATTGACCTTTATCGGTGTGGACACGCTGCAGCGTGTGAACCATGTGGCGGCCTTGGGGGTGTTTGAGTTGACCCGTGGTGAAGGAAGGCTGATTCACTTGTTGGAACCAGAGAAGCGCCGTTACCAGAATTCCCAGCAAGTCATGACCGAGGCCGCGGTTCACACCGACTGGTTTTCGGATGTGTATGTGAGCCTGGGCGATCAAGTTCAGTCGAGTAATGCCTCCGGCGCCAGTAGCAACGCCTGGGGCGTACGCCTTTACTACAAGCCACTGATCAACCTGATTTGGTGGGGCTGTGGCTTGATGGCGCTGGGTGGGTTGTTGACGGTCGCGGACCGTCGTTACCGGGCCCGCTCCAGGTTGAGTAAACAGGAGCACGAAGCATGACACCCGATGCGAAAAAAATTCGCCTGTACGTGCCCCTGATTGTCTTGGGTTTACTGGGGGCCGTGCTGTTTCAGGGGTTGTGGCTGGATCCGAAGAAGCTACCCTCACAGTTCATTGGCCGTACATTGCCCGCTGCGGAGCTTGAACGCCTGCCTATGGCCGAGGGGCTGGCGAGCAACGTTTCGCGGAACACGGCTGATTTTCAAGGCAAACCTTGGGTGCTGAATGTATTTGCCTCTTGGTGTCAGGCTTGTCTGGTTGAACATGCCCATCTGCTGAGCCTGGCCAAGCAAGGGCAGGTCCGCCTCGTTGGTTTGGCCTACAAAGATGAGGGGGACAACACCCGTCGCTGGTTGGCCGAACATGGCAACCCTTATAGCGAGGTGTTGATGGACCCCCGCGGGCAATACGGCATTGAATTGGGTGTCTACGGAGTGCCCGAAACATTTTTCATGGATGCAGCCAATACTGTGGTTTACAAACACGTGGGGCCGTTGACGGCTGAGCAATTGACGGTACAACTGAATGCCCAACTAAGTGCTGTCAATGCAGCGTCAAAAGAACCACGGGCACAGGGGGCAACACCGTGAGTAAGCTCAACGACCTGACGCCGACACAGCAGGAGCAATACAAGGCGGTGGCCAGTGAATTGCGTTGTCTGGTTTGCCAAAACCAGTCCTTGGCTGATTCCCACGCCTCTTTGGCCGTCGATCTGAAAGACAAAATTGCCCAGCAGATTCAAGAAGGCAAGTCCAACGAAGAGATTAAATCCTTCATGCAGTCACGTTATGGTGAGTTTGTGCTTTACAAGCCCACCTATTCTTGGGAAAACGCCGTATTGTGGTTGGGGCCCTTCGTGGTGCTGGTGTTGGCCATTGTGTTGGCCAGGCGTGTCATTCGCGCCCAGTCGCCTGCGAAGCTGGCGGGTCCTGTTGAACCAGACCCTTCAAAGGCCGGCGATTGGGCTGAGCAGATGTATCAGCGGCAACAGAAACAACAAGACAAGGTGTGACCATGACAGATCCTGTGTACGTTCCCCCCAAAGTCTGGACTTGGGACCAAGCCAGCGGCGGACAGTTTGCGAACATCAATCGCCCTGTCGCAGGCCCCACTCACGACAAGGCCTTGCCCGTGGGCAAGCACCCACTGCAACTCTATTCTCTGGCCACACCGAACGGGGTGAAGGTCACTATTTTGCTGGAAGAACTACTGGCCTTGGGTATTGAGGGGGCGCAGTACGATGCCCATCTGGTAATGATCAGCAATGGTGACCAGTTCTCCAGCGGGTTTGTGGACGCCAACCCCAACTCGAAAATTCCAGCCTTGGTCGATTGTAGCACCAACCCGCCGACCCGTGTGTTTGAGTCCGGGTCCATCCTGATGTACTTGGCCGAGAAGTTTGATGCCTTTCTGCCCAAAGAACCCCGCGCCCGCACGGAATGCCTGAATTGGCTGTTTTGGCAAATGGGCAGTGCACCGTTTGTGGGTGGTGGCTTCGGGCATTTCTATGTGTATGCGCCCCAGAAATATGAATACCCCATTAACCGCTACACCATGGAAACCAAGCGGCAACTGGATGTGTTGAACCGGCAATTGGCCGAGCACGAGTACATTGCAGGCAATGAATACACCATTGCCGACATGGCGGCTTGGCCTTGGTACGGCGGGGTGGTGACGGGTGCGGTGTACAACGCCACGGAGTTTCTTGAAGCACACACCTACACCCACGTGTTGCGTTGGGCCAAACAGATCGCCCAGCGCCCCGCTGTACGCAAGGGCCGCATGGTCAATAAAGTGTGGGGGGATACCAATGAACAGGTGCCCGAGCGCCACAGCGAAGCAGACTTCGACGGGAAAAACATCTAAGCCTCACGCAGGTCGAGAAACAAAAAAGCCGGTTCTTTGGAACCGGCTTTTTTATGCGTCAGCACATCACTTCAGGGGTTTGTAACGCACGCGTTTGGGCCGCGCACCCTCTTCACCCAGTCGTTTGACCTTGTCAGCTTCATATTCCTGGAAGTTGCCGTCGAAGAACACCCACTGCGAATCACCCTCGCAGGCCAGAATGTGAGTGGCAATGCGGTCGAGGAACCAGCGGTCGTGAGAGGTCACCAGTACGGTGCCTGCAAACTCCAGCAGGGCATCCTCAAGCGCACGCAGGGTTTCCACGTCAAGATCGTTCGACGGTTCGTCCAGCATCAGCACGTTGCCGCCAGAAATCAGGGTTTTGGCCAAGTGCAGGCGGCCACGTTCACCACCGGACAAGTTGCCGATGATTTTTTGCTGGTCGCCACCTTTGAAATTGAACCGGCCCAGATAAGCACGGGCAGGCATTTCAAATTTGCCCACGGTCAAAATGTCCGCGCCGTCGGCCACACCGTCAAACACGGTTTTGTCATTGGGCAGTGAATCACGGGCTTGGTCCACCATCGCCATGCGCACCGTCGAACCAATTTTGATGCTGCCGCTGGTGGGTTGTTCCTTGCCGGCAATCATTTTGAACAGTGTGGACTTACCTGCACCGTTGGGGCCGATCACACCCACAATCGCACCCGGGGGAATTTTGAAACTGAGGTTGTCGATCAGCAGCCGGTCACCAAAGGCCTTGCTGACATTCTCGAATTCAATGACTTCGTTGCCCAAACGCTCCGCCACTGGAATGAAAATTTCCTGGGTTTCATTGCGTTTTTGGTATTCGTGGCTGGAGAGTTCTTCAAACCGGGCAATACGCGCCTTGGACTTGGCCTGCCGGCCTTTGGGGTTTTGGCGCACCCACTCCAGTTCCTTTTTCAGGGCTTTCTGCCGGGCCGATTCCGAGCTTTCTTCCTGCTTCAGACGGTCCTGCTTTTGGTCCAGCCAACTGCTGTAGTTGCCCTTCCAGGGAATGCCGTGGCCACGGTCCAGTTCCAGAATCCATTCTGCAGCGTTGTCCAGGAAGTAACGGTCGTGCGTCACCGCCACCACAGTGCCGGGGAATTTGTGCAGGAATTGCTCCAGCCAGTGCACTGATTCCGCATCCAGGTGGTTGGTGGGCTCGTCCAGCAGCAGCATGTCAGGTTTACTCATCAGCAGGCGGCACAGGGCCACTCGCCGTTTTTCACCGCCGGACAGGTTGCCCACGGTTGCTTCCCATGGGGGCAAGCGGAGCGAATCGGCCGCAATTTCCATCAGGTGCTCAACATCGTTGCCTGCGGCAGCAATCACTGCTTCCCACTTGGCCTGTTCTTCGGCCAGTTTGTCAAAGTCGGCTTCGGGGTCCGCATAGGCTGCGTAAATTTCTTCCAGCTTTTGTTGGGCCAAGGCAAGGTCGCCCAAGCCTTCTTCCACAGCTTGGCGCACCGTGTGCTCTGGGTTCAACTCCGGTTCCTGGCTGAGGTAACCGATGTTGAGGTTGGGCATGGGCACGGCTTCGCCCTCAATGTCTTTGTCCACGCCTGCCATGATTTTGAGCAAAGTGGATTTGCCCGAGCCGTTCAGCCCCAACACGCCAATTTTGGCGCCGGGGAAAAAGCTCAGGGAAATGTCCTTGAGGATCTGCCGTTTCGGGGGAACGATCTTCCCGACGCGGTTCATGCTGAATACATATTGGGCCATGGCCTGTCCGTGTAATTGGGATGGATTGTGATTTTAAATCAAGGCGGGCAACTGGGGTGCCAGTGCTTGACGCTCCTTGCTTGCTTCACCCAGCAGGGCCATGCCGAGCAGGGCACCATCGGGGCCTTTGAAGAGGGCTTTGACGCCGTTCTCATCGGCGGTGACTTCCCATTGCCCAGCCTGCCCAGGCAGCGGAGGGTTGACCACGGTGGGGCAGTCCGGGGTTTTGATCACCACGGGCATGGCCGGGAATTTGTATTCAGTGGGGGTGCCGGCCAGTGTTTGGGCCATGGCCCGAGCCACCTGCATCACCGGCATGATGTAAGGCAACACCAATTCGCCGAGGTATTCCGCGCAATCGCCCAATGCGTAAATGTGGGGGTTGCTGGTTTTGCCCAGGCGGTCAACCACCACACCGCGCTTGACTTCCAGCCCAGCGCTCTTTGCCAGGGCCGTGCGTGGTGCCAAGCCCACGGCGGACAGCACCAATTGTGCGGTGGTGGTTTCGCCGGTGGAATCGGTGATGGTGTAGCCATCGGCGGATTGGTCAATGCGGACCACGCTGCGGTTCAGCTTCCAACTGATGCCTTGTGCGGCCAGTTTGGCTTGCATGAATGCGCTGCCCTCTGCGGGCAACAGGCGGGGCAGGGGGCGGTCAGCCAGGTCAAACACCGTGGTGTGTACATTGGCTTTGAGCAGGTCGTTGGCAAATTCGCAGCCAATCAACCCTGCACCCAGCACGGCGACTTCAGTTTTGCCGTCCAGTTGGGTGCGGAAGGTGGCGTAGTCGTTCAGGTCGTTCACGCTGATGACGTCGGCGGCACCGTTGCCTTCTAGGGGCAGACGGATGGTGTCGGCACCCAGGGCCAGAACCAATTGGTCGTATTGCACATCGCCGGCCGAGGTGCTCAGCGTTCGGTTGCTGGGGTCAATGGCGGTCACTGTTGTGTCGGCCATCAATTCGACTTTCTGCTGCTCAGCCAGTTTGGCGGCGGGCGTCATCACAAGACTGGCCGCTGTTTTTCCGCTCGCCAAGGCGTTGGACAACATGGGTTTGGAATAAAAATCGCCATTGTCTGCGGTGATGACGCGAATGGAGGCTTCGGGGGCGGCCTTGCGCAGTTCCCGCACCAAGGTCCAAGCGGCAACGCCGCTGCCGATGATGGTCGTGTTCATGTGGTCTCCGTTTGGGGCTATTGTTCCGGGGTACTGTGATTCCGGGGCCGCTTTGGTTAAGATAGAAGCAGCGCATCGTGATCCACAGCCGTTTTCGGCGTGACCCGAGAGTAATCTGTTTTGTAATCCGCTATTATCAAACGACTTGAACTACAACACATCAGAGGGAGACAACTTTGAGTACATTTGAACGTTTTCGCGCGTCTCGCGCTGTGGCCGTCGTTGCTGTGGCCTTCTCCATGACTGGCTTGGCCGGTTGTGGCGCCCTCAAAGCCCTCAAAGACGTGCCTGAATACCTCGATTCCGAGTTTGAAAATGTCGGTCCCCGTGATTTCATCACACGCATCGATTTGGCCCGAGTGAAGCTGGGAATGTCCCCGATTGAAGTCAAAAACCGCATTGGCGCGCCCATGATGAGCGACACCAATGATCAGTCCCGCTGGGATTACGTGGTTAAAACCGGTCAGGGTGCCGAAGAAGAGTATGTGCCCTACGGTGTTTACTTCAAGGACGACAAGGTGGTGCGCGTTGCTGCCCTGGAAAAACCGCCCGCAAGCACGGTTGCTGCTGCTCCAGCCCCCGCGGCTGCAGCGCCAGCCGCTGCACCTGAAGCACCTGCTGCCGCGCCGGTTGACGCTGGTTTGGGCGAGGCCGGTGCCATCGCTGACATGCTGAGCAACTGGGCTGCCGCTTGGTCTGCCAAAGATGTGACTGGCTACTTGGGCTTTTACGGCAGCAACTTCAAGCCCGAGAAGAAATCCCGCTCCGCATGGGAAGCCGAGCGCCGTACCCGCCTGTCTGCGCCTGAAACCATCAGTGTCACACTCACCGACATTCAGGTGACCATGAAGTCTGACACCGAGGCGGAAGTGAAATTCAAGCAGGAATACACCTCCAACCGTTACAAGGATGCAGGTTCAAAAACACTGCTGTTGAGCAAAGACGGTGGCGCCTGGAAGATCAAGCGCGAATTGTTCAGCAAGTGATTGCGTGCGCAGGTCGGCCCGAACGGGCTGATCGGCCGACATAAAAAAGGGAGGCCCTTGGGCCTCCCTTTTTTATGGGTTGTGAGGGGCAGTGGTCAGGCGTCGGACAACTGAATTTTCCCCGAGCCGTCCAGCCGTTCAACCAAATCGCTGCCCATCAGTTTAGAGGGGGTGTAGGCGCCACCCGTGATGTTCTTTTCCATCAGGATGTAACTGGCCACGGCCAAGGAACCCGTGACCGTCAAGCTGTAGCCATTGGCGGTTTTCACCCGGGCAACCAAGGTGCGGCCTTCGGCGTCAGTGGCTTCGCCCCACACGTAGGTGGGTGCCTTGGCGCGGGTTTCTTCGTTCGGCCCTTGAACCTTGCCCGCTTGCCCCTTCAGGATGGTTTGAACAAAGCCCATACCCAACAGGGGCCGAGCCAAGTTGGCCGCGCGCATCATGCGTGCATTTTTGGGCGAGGAGGGGATGAACACTTCCACATTGCGGATCCCGGTGCTGTGAAAGGCCGTGGATACATCACCCCAGGGAATGGACACTGAAAACTTGGTGCCGTTGCCATAATTGATGTCTCGGGTTTTGTGGGCAAGGCCCACCGACTTGATGACCCCGTCTTCGCGCACGCGGCCACCCAGTTTCAGGGACTCCACGGTGGTTTTTGCGGTGCCGGAGGACAATCCGCTTCGGGAATCAAAACCCAGCGTCAACGAGACGGCCTCGGGCATTTGTTCTTTCAGTCGGGCTGCTACACAGTCTGTGGGGATGACATCGAAGCCGACGCCGGGGCACAGCACGATTTTGGCTTTTTTGGCTTTCGGGCTCAATTCCTGAGCCAGCTCGAACACATCAATTTCGCCGGTGATGTCCAGGTAATGCGCTTTGGCCTGAATGCAAGCCAGCATCATGGGTTCGGCAGTCTGTGAGAACGGCCCAGCGCAGTTCAGCACCAGGTCCACATCAGCAAGCCCCTGTTGAATATCCTCGGGGGTGTCGAGCCCGAACACTCTGGAGGGCAGGCTCAGTGCTTGAGCCAGGGCCCCCACCTTGTCCGCATTCCGGCCGGCCAGGATAGGGCGCATGCCACGTTTGGCGGCTTCTTTGGCTATCAGTTCACCGGTGTACCCGTTGGCACCGTAAATCATCCAGGGCATTGCGTCTCCTACAGCGCAAGTTGCCCCCATCGTGTGGGGGCTTTGTTGTTGTCGTTTTCTTAGAAGGCTCAGGATTCCAGCTTGGCTTTCACGCGGTCCAAGAAGGTCCCCACCTGGGCATCGAATTCCGATTTGACGATTCCTTCAGCAATGCCTTTCATCAACCGTGGCACAGGCATTTCAAACTCGCCTTTGGAGCGAAAGGCAATGGTGCATGTTTTGTCCGAATCGGCTTTGATGACCCAACCACCAGACACCTGCGCATTGCCCTCGCCCGGGGCCGGGTTCCAGTCAATCGTGGTTGAGCCGTTGTTGGTGTACTTAACCGTGTACTTCACTTGATGGGAAAGGCCAGCCGCGCCGATCTTTTCCATCTCCCAGCGCCAAACATCGCCACCCGCATCCACGATCTTGTCCAGCTTGGGAAACAGGGCCACGGTATCGGCCACGTTCACCAGTTGGTCAAAGGCCTTTTTGGCGCTGCAGGCCACTTTCAAGGAACGTTCAATTTTGACTTCTACATTCACTGGCATGTTGTTCTCTCTTATATGCGACTGAAACTCTGTCAAGGGTCTGTTCACACCCATCAACCCCAATGAAACAGTGTAAATGCTTTCAGTGAAGGCTGATTGGTTTGCATCACGAGTCTCGCATGGTTCCATGCGGGTTTCAAAGGTTCAGTGCCTGTCTGAGCACCGCCAAATGGGGGATTGGTGCGCTGCGCCATGAGCAAATTCCGCCCACTGGGAGTGTTGCCAACACATCGCCGATTTTTGAGTGTGACTGTGTTGCATTGCGGCAAGAAATCGGATTTGTTTTCGAATAGGTACTCTAGAAAATTCTCCTTTTTTTTGTTGGAATGCAGTTGACAGTTGTGCACCGAAAGCGCATGTTACGCACCAGTAACTTTGATGACGTTCAAGGGGATTCACCATGTCAAATGTTCTTTTTGGCCTGTTTGCAGCCGTGGTGCTGGTAGGCCTTGTCTACAGCGGCGCCAGCCTGCTGACTTTCACCGCCGCCGTGGGTGCCGCTGCTCTGGGCTTTTATGCGCTGGGCGGCTTGGGCCCTGTGGGTTTGACCATTTTCGCGGTACTGTACGTGCCTGTGGCTGTGGTGCTGAATGTGCCTGCGCTGCGCCGTGGCCTGCTGACTTCGCCCATTTTCAAGGCATTCTCCAAGGCCTTGCCCGCCATGAGCCAAACCGAAAAGGACGCGCTCGAGGCCGGTGACACCTGGTGGGAAGCTGAACTGTTCGGCGGTAAGCCCGAGTGGTCCAAGCTGATGAACGTCAAGTACACCGAGCTGACTGCCGACGAAAAGTCCTTCCTGGAGAACGAGACTGAAGCCTTGTGCAAAATGCTCGACGACTGGAAGATTACCTTCGAACTGAAGGACCTTCCTCAGGAAGTTTGGGAATACATGGGCAAGAACAAGTTCTTCGCCATGCTGATTGCCAAAGAACACGGCGGTTTGGGCTTCTCCCCTTACGCGCAATCCTGTGTGGTTGCAAAAATTGCCACACGTTCGCTGACTGCCTCCGTGACTGTGATGGTGCCCAACTCCTTGGGCCCCGGCGAACTGATCATGCACTACGGCACCCAAGCCCAGAAAGACTACTGGCTGCCCCGTCTGGTTGACGGCCGTGAAATTCCTTGTTTCGGCTTGACTGGCCCTGAAGTGGGCTCTGACGCCTCAGCCATTCCTGACACCGGTGTGGTGGTTAAGCGGGTGGTGAACGGCCAGGAAGAACTGGGCATTATGCTGAACTTCAGCAAGCGCTACATCACCCTGGCCCCAGTGGCCACGGTTGTTGGTCTGGCCTTCAAACTGAAGGACCCTCAAGGCCTGCTGGGCGACAAGTCCAAAGTTGATTACGGCATTACCTGTGCCCTGTTGCCCGCTGACACTGAAGGCGTTCAGATCGGCCGCCGTCACTTCCCGGGCGCCGTGTTCATGAACGGCCCCATCATCGGCAACAACGTCTACATTCCACTGACTTCCATCATTGGTGGTCGTGAAATGGCCGGCAAAGGCTGGCGCATGTTGGTGGAATGTTTGTCCGCCGGTCGTGGTATTTCCCTGCCTGCGCTGTCTGCTGCATCTGGTTGGGGCATGTATCTGGCCACGGGTGCTTATTCCCGCATTCGTCGTCAGTTCAAGCTGCCCATTGGCAAGTTCGAGGGTGTTCAGGAAGCCACCGGCAAGATTGGTGGTTTGACCTACAAGCTTGAGGCTGCCCGTATTCTGACCGCAACCGGTTGTGCCGAATGCGCACCTTCCGTTGTGACAGCCATGATGAAATACCACATGACTGAAATGATGCGCGAGATCATCCTGCGCTCCATGGACGTTCACGGTGGCCGTACCGTTATTCTTGGCCCACGCAACTACCTCGGTCAGGCTTACCAAGCCATGCCCGTGGCCATCACCGTGGAAGGCGCCAACATCATGACACGTAACCTGATCGTCTTCGGTCAAGGTGCGATCCGTTGCCATCCTTGGGTGCTGAAAGAAATGCAAGCTGCCCAGAACCCCAACAAAGCCGAAGGCCTGCGCGATTTCGACACCGCCTTCTTCGGTCACCTGGGCCACATTTTCAACCGAGCCATGCGTGCGCTGGTTCTGGGCCTGAGCGGTAATCGCCTGGCGTCCAGCCCCGTGTCCGGTGAAATGGCAGCCTATGCCAAAGCCATCGAGCGCCGCTCTGCGGCCTTGGCCTTCACCGCTGACGTTGCCATGGGTGTTCTCGGTGGCGAGCTGAAGCGTCGTGAGCGCCTGTCTGCTCGCCTGGGCGATGTGTTGAGCCACCTGTACCTGGCCACAGCCGTGATCAAGTACTACGAAACCAACGGCCGCAATGCGGACGAACTGCCCCACGCACAATGGGCGATCGAAGACTCTCTGGCTGAAATCGACAAGGCCTTCATTGAGTTCAATCGCAATTTCCCAGTGGCTGCCATCGGCAAGTTGTTGAGCTTCGTGGCTTTCCCCTTCGGCATGGGCAAAACCCGTGGCCCCAGCGACGCAATCAATGCCAAAGTGGCTGACCTGCTGATGGAACGCAACGCATTTGCTGAGCGCCTGCTGGACAAAGTATTTGTGGGCGAGGGCTCCAGCGATCCAACCGGCCGCATTCTGGAAGCTGCCAACAAGCTGATCTCCATTGAGCCAGGCTACAGCAACTTCCTGAAGGCAGTTTCTTCCGGAAAAGTGGTTGGCGAGGGCCTTGAGGCGCAACTGGCTGACGCCGTGGCCAAGCAGCTGATTTCTGCTGAACTGGCCCAAGGCATCCGCGAGTTCGAACCCATCCGTTTCGATGCGATCTTGACCGACGACTTCAGCAAGGACTATCTGCGCACCAACGGTCAGATTCCCGACGAAATCATCGAAGCCAAACCCGTGACTGAGTACAAGGCTGCCGCCTGACCCTCGGTGCCCGGAACAACACTGTCCAGGCAGTGTTGTTGTAGTGAAAAAGCAAAAGGCCCGGCACACGCCGGGCCTTTTTTGTATCCCGATTCAAGTTGCGCTATGCTGAAGACATGGTTATCGACTTGCTTCGCCACCGGCGGTTTGGTGCATTTTTCTGGACGCAGTTTCTGGGTGCGTTCAATGACAATCTGTTGAAGTTTGCGGTCACTCTGGCCGTAACCTACAACGAAGCCCTGCGTGGCTCATGGTCCACTGGCATTTTGGTGAATCTGATTGCCGGGCTGTTCATACTTCCCTTTGTGTTGCTGTCGGCCACCAGCGGGCAATTGGCGGACAAGCACGACAAAACCCGCGTCATGCGGCTGGCCAAATGGCTGGAACCCCCCATCGTACTCATCACCACGGCTGGCTTTGCGCTCAACCATGTCGAGTTGCTGGTGGCCGGTGTTTTCCTGCTCGGTGCCCAGTCTGCTTTCTTTGGCCCCGCCAAGTACGCGTATCTGCCTGACCACCTGCAACCGCGGGAATTGGTCATGGGCAATGCCTTGGTGGAATCAGCGACGTTCATGGCCATCCTGCTGGGTACCATCGCAGCAGGCAGCCTGATGAGCGCAGGCTCAGACCCAGCCGTGGTCTATTGGGTCTGTGGTTTTGCTTTTTTGGTGTCTGTGGCAGGCGTGGTCAGCAGCCACTTGATGCCGCAGACCCCCCCATACGCCCCCGATTTGAAGGTGAATTGGAACCTGTTCACCGAGAGTGTGCGCAATGTCGCCTTCGCCCGGCGCTTAACCACCGTTTGGCCCTCCCTGCTTGGAATTTCATGGCTTTGGTTTGTGGGGGCAACCTACCTCACTCAGTTTCCGCTGCTGGCCCAGTCGGTGTTCAATGCCAACGCGGGTGTGGCCACTGTGCTGCTGTTCGCGTTCACGCTCGGCTTGGGGGGCGGTGCATTTCTTTGCGAGCGGCTGTCCCACAAGCGTGTGGAAATGGGGCTGGTGTTTTGGGGGCTGCTCACCATGTTGTTGGTGGGCCTTTGCCTGCATGCGGTTTTAACAGGCTACGCCACACCGTCCTCTGTACAGGACGTACCCACCTTCTTTGCCACGCCAATCAATTGGTGGGTCTTGGGGCTGTTTGTGTGCATGAGCGTTGGGGTTGGGCTGTACAGCGTTCCGCTGTATTCCTCCATGCAGGCATGGTCGCCCAAGGAAAGTCGCTCCAGGGTGGTTGCGGCCAATAACATCGTCAATTCCCTGTTCATGGTGGTGTCCGCTGGTTTTGCCATTGCTGTGCTGTTGGTCACTGGCGGTCAGGTGGTCTGGGTTATCACCGGCGTGACCCTCATCAATGCGGTGGTGTTGGGCCTGTGGGTTCGTCGCTCCCCGCACCTGTTCCTCAGGGCTGTGCTGCTGTGGAAGGTGCCGGGCCGCAAATTGCCCCAACTGGATGAACAACCCGCGCTTTTTGAGCCCGTCGGCCGGCTGGTGGTTGTGCCCACTCTGCTGCACGAGAATTACGCCGAGCGCTTGTTGAGTTTGCCGGTTCGATGCACGGTCACCTTGTCAGGGCGCCTGCCTGGCAGTCGTTGGGTCAATTGGTTGCGCAAACACGATTTCGTGTGGGAAGTCAGTCATTTCACTGACGAGAAAACCCAAAAAGATGTGATTCGCCAATTGGCCCAGCGCATGCAGAAGGGCCAGTGCGTGGCGATTGACCGGCCCATGTTCGAATTGTTGCGGCAGCAGTACCGCCTGAATGACATGCCAGCCTTGCTCGCCAAAAGTGGCATCGTCATGACTGTGCTGGAGGTGAGTGAAACCCGGGCTGGCGAGGGTGATGCAACCTTGGGCCTGACTTGGCGTCTAAACCTCAGTGACCGCAGGCAGGACAGGCAACCCGCTTCAGGGATTTGATGTGACCACGAAGAAGGAGATAGTGAACTCATTCGAGTGAATAACTGTTGAAAAAGTAGCACCAAGTTGGCGCACCCGTCGAATTCTCAAGGTGGCGTGGAATTTGCAACTTGATCAGCAGATAGGTTTTACGGAATTGCGCGCGAAATAAAGCCAGACAGTTCCCTGTGTGCGAAGGCACGTGAGGTTTAAGCAAGTTGTGCAGGAGGCGACCATGAACACTGAGCTTGAAAAACCAACCATGAGTTCCGGCGAGTCTGACCTTTTTGGTCAGTTCCAGTCCAGGTATTCGTCCTTACAACAAACCGAAATGAGTCTTGAGGAATACCTCGAGCTCTGCAAACAAGACCCCATGGCCTACGCCAGCGCGGCAGAGCGCATGTTGCATGCCATCGGCAAGCCCGAGGTCATCGACACCCGCAACGACGCCCGCCTGTCCCGCTTGTTTGCCAATCGCGTGCTGCGCCGTTACCCCTCCTTCAAAGAGTTCTATGGCATGGAAGAGGTGATCGAGAACATCGTCGCCTATTTCCGACATGCCGCGCAGGGCCTTGAAGAGCGCAAACAGGTGCTTTACCTGTTGGGTCCGGTCGGTAGCGCCAAGTCCTCACTGGCCGAGCGATTGAAGAGCCTGATGGAACAGGCACCTGTGTATGCGCTCAAAGGTTCGCCGGTGAACGAGTCCCCTCTGGGTTTGTTTGACCCTGTGCAATTTGGTTCGTCGCTGGAAGACAAATACGGCATTCCCAAACGTTACCTCACAGGCATTGCCAGCCCCTGGGCCACCAAGCGCCTGAAGGAATATGGCGGCGACCTGCGCAAGTTCCGAGTCGTCAGGCTGATGCCTTCCACCCTGAACCAGGTGGCCATTGCCAAAACCGAACCCGGCGACGAAAACAACCAAGACATCTCTGCGTTGGTGGGTAAGGTGGACATCCGCATGCTCAACCAGTTCAGTCAGGACGACCCCGACGCCTACAGCTTCAGTGGTGGCCTGTGCCTGGCCAACCAGGGCTTGCTCGAATTCGTGGAAATGTTCAAAGCCCCCATCAAAATGCTGCACCCGTTGCTGACCGCAACGCAGGAGCGCAACTTCAAGGGCACTGAAGGTTTTGGCGCCATCCCGTTTGATGGGGTGATTCTCGCCCACAGCAACGAGTCTGAGTGGCAGCAATTCCGCAACAACAAAACCAACGAGGCTTTCCTGGACCGTGTGTACATCGTCAAGGTGCCTTATTGCCTGCGCGTGTCCGAAGAAGTCAAAATCTACGAAAAGTTGTTGGAGCATTCCTCGCTTCGCAACGCCTCTTGCGCCCCGGGCACCTTGAACATGATGGCCCAGTTCAGCGTGCTGACGCGTCTGAAAGACCCAGCCAACAGCAACCTGTTCAGCAAGATGCGCGTCTATGATGGTGAAAACCTCAAAGACGTCGACCCCCATGCCAAGCCCATTCAGGAATACCGGGATGCAGCCGGCCCCGATGAAGGCATGCAAGGCTCTTCCACCCGCTGGGCTTATAAAGTGCTGTCCAAAGTGTTCAACTTTGACCATCAGGAAGTTGCGGCCAACCCGGTTCACCTGCTGTATGTGCTTGAGCAGCAAGTCATTAAAGACAACCTGCCCGAAGAGCAAACCCGCAAGTATCTGGACTTCGTCAAAAGCTACCTCACGCCCAAATACGCCGAGTTTGTCGCCAAGGAAATTCAAACCGCGTATCTCGAAAGCTACAGCGAATATGGCCAAAACCTGTTCGAGCGCTACATCCAGTTTGCCGACAAATGGATTCAGAATGAGGAGTTCCGCGACCCCTCCACCGGCCAGATTTACGACCGCGAGGCCTTGAACGAAGAACTGAACCGCATTGAAAAACCCGCAGGCATTGCCAACCCCAAAGACTTCCGCAACGAGGTGGTCAACTTTGTACTTCGGGCGCAGGCCGGCAATGGTGGCGTGATGCCTTCATGGACCAGCTACGAGAAGTTGCGCGAAGTGATTGAACGCAGCATGTTCAGCAAGACCGAAGACCTGCTGCCCGTCATTTCATTTGATGCCAAGGGCTCCCGCGAAAACCAGGACAAGCACGACAACTTTGTAGACCGGATGGTGGCCAAAGGCTACACCGAGAAACAAGTCCGCCTGCTGGTTGAATGGCACTTGCGGGTCAAGAAAGCGTCGTAAGGAAACACCACATGGGCGATTCAACCATCATTGATCGCCGGCTGAATGGCAAGCATCGAAGCTTGCCCAACCGGGAGCGGTTCATCCGCCGCTACAAAGCGCAGCTGAAAAAAGCCGTGTCGGACGTGGCGGGTGAGTCCTCCATCTCCGACGTCAGCGGCGAAGGTCGGGTCAAGGTGCGGATTCCAAGCCGAGAGGTGTCGGAGCCCACCTTTGTGTTTGGCGAGGGTGGCGACACGGAGCGCGTTGTGCCGGGCAACCGGGATTTCGTACCCGGTGACCGGGTACCCCGTCCACCCAAGGGCGGCGGGCAAGGGCAGGGCGGTAACGACCCTGGCCAAGGCAGTGGTGAAGACGCCTTCACCTTCGTCCTGTCGCGTGAAGAGTTTCTCAACCTGTACTTTGACGACCTGGAACTGCCGGAGCTGCTCAAACGCGAGATCTCCTCGGTCAAGCGCATGAAAAGCCGCAATGCAGGTTATACCCGCTCGGGCGCGCCGACCTCGCTCTCGGTAATTCGTACCATGAAAGCCTCGGTCATGCGGCGGGTTGCCCTTGAACCCGTGGCCGATGAGGATGACGATGACCCCGAGGAAAAGCCCCAAACCCAGCTTGACCTGGACTGGCCCGGCAAGAACCCGAACCGGCCTTACGTGCCATTTCTGGACGAGGTTGACCTGCGTTTCCGGCACCGCGTTCAGTACCCTGAACCGTCGACCAATGCGGTGATGTTCTGTCTCATGGATGTTTCTGCCTCCATGGACGAAACCAAGAAAGACCTGGCCAAGCGCTTCTACACCTTGCTTTATCTGTTCTTGACCCGCAAGTATGAGGAAGTCAAGCTGGTCTTCATTCGCCACACCGACGAGGCCGAAGAAGTGTCCGAGGAAGACTTTTTCTACGGCAAGAAAAGCGGTGGCACCGAAATTCTGCCTGCCATGCAGTTGGTACACGAGATCATCAAGACCCGCTATCCGGGTTCGGCATGGAATGTGTACATCGCCCAAGCTTCAGACGGTGACGCCACCTCTCGAGACGCCAAGCGCAGTGCCGACTACCTGACCGAACACATCATGCCGCAGGTGCGTTACTACGCATATGTGGAAACAATGCCCACACCCATGTTCGGAATGGCAAGGGCGTCGGATTTGTGGGAAAGTTTCGAGACTGTTGAATCACAGTGCGAAGGCCATTTTGCAATGCGAAAGCTCTACAACCGCAGAGACATCTACCCCGTCTTTCGCGGCCTGTTCGAGAAAAAAGAAAACGCGTTCGGGCGGTAATGCCGCAAGGCGTGTAAGGAGGTTCTGGCCATGGCAAAGAAACTGGATGCCGCAGGCAACGAGTGGACATTTGAGCTGCTGCGGGACATCGACCATGCAGTGCACGACATTGCAGCCAACACATTCAAACTGGACACCTACGCCAATCAGATTGAAGTCATCAGTGCAGAGCAAATGCTGGATGCGTATTCCAGCGGGGCCATGCCGGTGATGTACCCGCATTGGTCGTTCGGCAAATCGTTCTCGGTCAATGAACATCTGTACGAGACGGGTCAGCAGAACCTTGCTTACGAGGTGGTCATCAACTCCGACCCCTGCATTGCCTACCTCATGGAAGAAAACACCATGACCATGCAGACCCTGGTCATCGCCCACGCCTGTTACGGCCACAACTCCTTTTTCAAGGGCAATTACCTGTTCCGGCAATGGACCCAGGCCGACGCCATTATCGACTACTTGGTGTTTGCCAAAAAGTATGTGATGGAGTGCGAAGAGAAATACGGCTTTGATGCTGTGGAAGAGGTGCTGGACTCAGCCCATTCCTTGCAGCAGTTCGGGGTGGACCGCTACAAGCGCCGGTTTGTCTCCGAGGCCACCTTGAAAACCCGCCGGGACGATCTGGCGGAAAACAAGCGCCGCCAGTATGACGAAATCATGGCCAAAGTCTCGCCCGTCGAGGCCGCCCGCATTGAACGCACTCAG
Source organism: Limnobacter sp. (assembly GCF_046297615.1). Lineage (GTDB taxonomy): Bacteria > Pseudomonadota > Gammaproteobacteria > Burkholderiales > Burkholderiaceae_B > Limnobacter. The sequence goes on from NZ_JBKBHM010000006.1 coordinate 184,263, forward strand.
GACAACTACCCGCCCGAGCCCGTGGAGAATCTGCTGTATTTCATTGAGAAAGAAGCGCCCAAGCTGCGGGACTGGGAACGGGAGTTGGTGCGCATCGTCCGCAAGATGTCCCAGTATTTCTACCCCCAAGGGCAGACCAAAGTCATGAACGAGGGGTGGGCCAGCTTCTGGCATTACACCTTGCTCAATGCCCTCTACGAGCGCGGGCAGGTGTCCGATGGGTTCATGCTGGAGTTTCTGACATCGCACACCAATGTCGTGTTTCAACCAGACTCGCGCGATGGCCGCTACCGGGCCCTGAACCCCTATGCCCTGGGCTTTGCCATTTTCAGCGACATCCGCCGCATCTGTGAAAAACCCACGGACGAGGACCGTCGTTGGTTCCCCGAGCTTGCAGGAACGGGCGACTGGGTGAAAGCGACCGATTTTGCCATGCGCAACTTCAAAGACGAATCGTTCATCCGGCAGTTCCTGTCCCCGAAGGTGATTCGGGATTTCCGCCTTTTTGCCATTGCTGACCATGGCAGCGAATCGGACCTGTTCATCGACTCCATCCACAACGACGAAGGTTATCGCCGTATTCGCACCTTGTTGGCCAATCAGTACTCACGCGAGTCGATGGTGCCTGACATCCAAGTCACCTCCTACGCGCGAATGACCGACCGATCCCTCACGCTGACGCACATGAGCCGTCGTGGCAGGCCTTTGGAAGAGGGGGAGTCTGACCGTACTCTGGCCCACGTCGAGCGTTTGTGGGGGTTTCCGGTTCACCTGGAAACGGCTGATGTGGCTTGACCCCAAAGTGGTCAGCCAGGCCAAGCTGGATTTGTCCGGCTCGGTCGCACCACGTGAGCTGCCCATCCCGGCCATGCCCTCGGACATCTGGGCCAGGGCCGATTCCTTGCGTTCGCGCTTTCATTTGCAGGCCCGTCACTTTTTCGAATGTGAGTCCGTGTTGGCCGTGACCGGCATTGAAAGTGGTATTTCTGGCTTGGCTCGCCTCTTTCAGACCTGGTATGGCAGCATGCGCGTGGTGTTGGCCGAACCCAGTTTTGATCAGTGGGACAAGCGCTTCAGGCGGGCCAATCATGTGGTGTTGGACTGGCCAGTGGAATGCATTCTTGAGGGCGACATCCCTGAATGTGACGTGGTCATCCTTGGCCGCCCGGTGAACCCCACCTGCGAGATGATGCCCATCGCCTCAGTCAAAACCCTGGCCCGCAGGCTTCGCGACCAAGGCGGCTGGTTGATTCTTGACGAGGCCTATCTGGATTGGACCGGGCAAGACAGCTATGCCAGCTACATCGAGGATTCCCCCGCCATCGTTCTACGCTCAGTGGCGCCATTTTCCGGGCTGGCTGGCGCCAATCTGGCCTTTGTGTGTGCGCCCAAGGCTGTGTGCACGGCCCTTCTGAACGAGGTGGGAACACAGGCGGTGTCAGCCCCGCAGTGGTGGCTTGCCTTGCACTATTTTGATGCAGAGGCTTGGCGGCAGGAACAAATCAAGGCCTTGCACCAAGACATGCTCAGGCTTGAAAGTCTGTGGGCCCCTTACCTTGACATTGACACACCCTTGGTCAAAGGCGGCTATTTCATCACTTTGCGCCATGCCAAGGCGGACCATTGGGCCAACCAATTGGAAAGTGCCGGGGTGTTGGTGAGGTCCTATCCCTTGGAAGAAGACGCGTTGTTGCGGTGTGGTTTGCCCCGCACCGAGCCCGACTGGGGCAGGCTGACCCGCGTCATGCAGCGCGTGCTGGGCGCCTGAGTCAGGCTTTCAGCGCTTCTTCAGCGCCCCGTGGGGTGGGTTTGCTGCTGATCAACAGGGTTTTGCACAGCCGGTCTTGAGGGTATTGGCCGTGACGGTCAAACCATGAATACACAAAGCTGATGCCCGAGCAGTTGAACAGGCTGGCCAGCACAAACCGGATGATGCCCTGAAGCCACCCAATGGGGCTTCCGTCTTCGCGCACCAGCCGAATGTGCCAGGTTTTCATTGCCAAAGTTTGGCCGCCATGGCGCCAGAACCACACGAAGTACAAGCCCAGCACAAAGGCCAGCCAAGCCTGGCGTTCATGCCTTAAATACAGGGCATGTTTGCTTTGTGTCAGGGTGTCAAAGAGGTAGCCTGCGATGAATACCACACCGAACAGCAGCATGCTTTCATACAACAGACAGGCCAGCCGGCGCTTGCGGCTTGGGCTGATCAGCCCATTGGGCAACAGGCGGTTCATTCGCGGCGGCCCCTTGGGGCTCGCTCCATGCTCCGTTCGTTGAATTCACGGCGACGGTCAGGGTCCAGCGACTGGTAGCTGTTCCAACTGGAATTGCGCTCACCCTGGCCTGTTTCTTTCAGCGCCTTGAAGTTTTCCCGAGCAGACGCCCGCTCCTGGGGGCTCAGGTTACGCCAGGCACCCATTCGGTCACGCATCATGGACTGACGGGCGGGGTCGGCATCCTCATACCGGCGGCCCACACCAATCCACCGTTCCTGTTGGCTGGCATTCAGGGAATTCCAGTCGCCCCGCAAAGGCTCCAGCAGCTCTTGCTGCTTGGGGCTGAGTTGTTCAAAGGGGGTGCCCGCCAAGGCGGCTGAGGCAGGCAGGCACAAGGCCAAGGCCATCAACCAGGGGTTCAAGCGGGCGTGCACAGGGGGCATGGGGTCAGATGGAGGTTTGGCCATGGCTAGACAAGTCCTGAATCCACTGGTCTATGGTGTCATCCGCAGGCAGTTGTACTTCACGCACCTTCTGAGTGGTGAAATTCACAAAGCCTTTGTCCAGATAAGCATCCGGTGGCAGGTCGTCAGCCAAAATGGCCGCGTCCAAGTCCACTGTTTCAGTCAGTTTCGCGTCGTAATCGGCGGTGCCGTATTTGGCCACGCCTAACGCAGTACCCACCACAAACACGGCACTTACGGCCAAAGACAGGGCGGGGCGGTTAAACCATTCGCCCAAACGGCCCAACCAGCCGGACAAACCAGACCCACTGAGCAGTGCAGAAGGTGTTTTGAACACCATGGGCTGTTGCGCCAGGCGCGCTGAGCGCTGGGCATGGGCAGTCACGGCTTGGGCAATGGCCAAATCCAGGCGGGCCTGGATGTGCTCAGGCACCTGTTGCGCCGACATGTCCAAGATGCGTTTCACAGCCAATGCTGTCTGTCTTTCTTCGTTCATCGCCCTAATCCCCGCTGTTTCAGCACAGCCGCCAATGCCTTTGTGGCCCTGGAGCAGTGAGTTTTCACGCTGCCTTCGGAGCAACCCATGACCGCCGCGGTCTCCGCCAGATCCATCTCTTCCCAATAACGCAGAATAAAGGCCTGGCGTTGACGTTCCGGCAATTCGGCAATCGCTTCTTCAATCACTTTCATGTTTTGGCCCTGTTCCACCTCGTCCTGGGCGCTGTCATGCTGGGCATCGTCCCGCGCCAACAGGTTTTCCAGCACGTCAAAATCATCGTCATCGTCTTTCTGGAAGCTTGAAAACAGCGTGGTCCACGTGTTTCTTACTTTCTGACGGCGGTGGAAGTCAAGAATCGTGTTCTGCAAGATGCGTGTAAACAACATCGGCAGTTCGCTGGCAGGCTTGTCGCCATATTTTTCAGACAGCTTCATCATGCTGTCTTGCACCATGTCCAGCGCGGTTTCTTCGTTTTTCACGCTGAACAGGGCCTGTCGGTAGGCCTTGCCCGACACCTCCCTGAGGAATTCTTCCATTTCTCGCGTACTGGCCATAATCGTTCTGTGCGTGCGTGTCGTGAAGAATCCGGGTGGGGGAGGGCCCTTGAGCAGTCAAGTCGGCCAAATCGACTGGAATGATAACAAAGCCAGCCCACAAATTCTTGACCGGCACCCACTTAAGGGCTAAGATCGCGGACTTACCCTTATTCTGTCTCTAGTCGGCCTGCATACCCTTGCTGTTCCGGCGAAAGACGCGCTAGGGCGCTGAAACCGTGTTTCAGAAGCCCATGGCCAACCTGCCCGACACAATCGGGTCGAGATCGCCAGCGCTTTGTGACATGTCCATACCCACAAGGTTGTTCATCTCCCCAAAGCCTGTGCCCCACGGCAATGCGATCCAGGACGGCATCCGACCAATGTCCCGTGGATTTTGTCAGGATTTGTAGAAATGGAATATACCGGCGCGGAAATCGTTGTTAAGTGTCTGGAACAAGAAGGTGTCAAGCACGTATTCGGCTACCCCGGTGGCGCAGTGCTGTACATCTATGATGCAATCTTCAAGCAAGATGGCTTCGAGCACATACTCGTGCGTCACGAGCAGGCTGCTGTTCATGCAGCGGACGCATACTCCCGTTCAAGCAACAAGGTAGGTGTCTGTCTGGTCACCTCTGGCCCCGGCCTGACCAACGCGGTCACCGGCATTGCCACTGCCTATATGGACTCCATTCCCATGGTGATCATCTCCGGTCAGGTGCCCACGCACGCGATCGGCCAGGATGCATTCCAGGAATGTGACACCGTGGGCATCACACGCCCCTGCGTCAAGCACAACTTCCTCGTGAAGGATGTGAAAGACCTGGCGCGCGTCATGAAGGAAGCGTTCTACATTGCACGCACCGGCCGTCCAGGCCCTGTGCTGGTGGACATTCCCAAAGACATCACCATTCACAAGGCCGCATTTGACTACAGCGAGCCTGTGAAAATGCGTTCTTACAACCCGGTGGTCAAAGGCCATCAGGGTCAAATCAAAAAAGCCGTCCAGATGATTCTGGAAGCCGAGCGCCCCATGGTCTACACCGGTGGTGGCGTGGTGCTGGGCGATGCAGCCCCTGAGTTGCACCGCTTGGTGGAGTGGTTGGGTGCCCCCATCACGAACACCTTGATGGGTTTGGGTGCCTACAAGGCCACCGACAAGAAGTTTGTGGGCATGCCCGGTATGCACGGCACTTACGAGGCCAACCTCGCCATGCAGAACTGCGACGTGTTGATTGCCATTGGCGCCCGTTTCGACGACCGCGTGATTGGCAACCCCAAGGATTTCGCGTCCATTCCCCGCAAAATCATTCACATCGACATTGATCCATCCTCCATCTCCAAGCGGGTGAAGGTGGATGTACCCATCGTGGGCAACATCAAGGATGTGTTGGTTGACCTGCTGCAGTTGCTGGACGAGTCTGGCCGTCGCCTTGACCAAGGCAAGCTGCAAGGCTGGTGGGCTCAGGTTGAAAAATGGCGCGAGCGCAAATGCTTGGGCTATGCCAATTCTGACGAAGTCATCAAGCCTCAGTATGTGGTTGAAAAACTGTGGGAAGTCACCGGTGGTGACGCGTTTGTGACTTCGGACGTGGGCCAGCACCAAATGTGGGCCGCCCAATACTACAAGTTCGACAAGCCACGCCGCTGGATCAACTCCGGTGGCCTGGGCACCATGGGTGTAGGCCTGCCTTACGCCATGGGCGTACAGATGGCCAACCCCGATGCCCTGGTGGCCTGTATCACTGGCGAAGCGTCCATTCAGATGAATATTCAGGAACTGTCCACCTGTTTCCAGTACCACTTCACCCCGAAAATCTGCAACCTGAACAACCGTTATCTGGGCATGGTTCGCCAATGGCAACAGCTGGATTACGGTTCACGGTATTCCGAATCCTACATGGACGCTTTGCCTGATTTCGTCAAGCTGGTGGAGGCTTATGGCCACATTGGCATGCAGATCACCAAGCCTGCCGATGTAGAACCGGCACTTCGTGAAGCCTTTGGCAAATACAAGGACCGCCTGGTCTTCATGGACTTCATCACAGACCGCACTGAAAACGTGTGGCCCATGGTGAAAGCCGGCAAGGGCCTGACCGAAATGCTTTTGGGCTCGGAAGAACTGTAAGGAGAACGACTGATGAGACACATTATTTCCGTTCTCCTGGAGAACGAACCCGGCGCATTGTCCCGCGTGGTGGGCCTGTTTTCAGCCCGTGGCTACAACATTGAAACATTGACTGTGGCTCCCACGGAAGACGAAACCCTGTCACGCATGACCATCGTGACTGTGGGGTCCGATGACGTGATCGAACAGATCACCAAGCACTTGAACCGCTTGATTGAAGTGGTGAAAGTGGTGGACTTGACCGACGGTCCCCACATCGAACGCGAGCTGATGCTGGTAAAATTGCGCGCGGTGGGCAAGGAGCGTGAAGAGATCAAGCGAACATCGGACATCTTCCGCGGCCGCATCATTGATGTGACCGAGAAAAGCTACACCATCGAATTGACTGGCGACAAATCCAAACTGGATGCATTCCTGGACGCGATTGACCGCACAGCCATTCTGGAGACTGTCCGTACAGGCAGCTCTGGCATTGGTCGCGGGGAACGTATTCTCCGTGTGTAATCCCCGCTACTGAAAGCCAGTACTGACGATCCCAACATTTCAAAGCAAGGAAACTGAACATGAAAGTCTATTACGACAAAGACGCTGACCTGTCCCTGATCCAGAAGAAGAAGGTCTCCATCATTGGTTACGGCTCCCAAGGCCACGCTCACGCCCAAAACCTGCGTGATTCTGGCGTTGACGTGACCGTAGGCCTGCGCAAAGGCGGCGCATCCTGGTCCAAAGCCGAAGGTGCTGGCCTGAAGGTCAAGGAAGTGGCCGACGCGGTTCGCGAAGCCGATGTGGTCATGATCCTGCTGCCCGACGAAAACATTCCTGAGGTTTACAACAAGGAAGTGGCCCCCAACATCAAGGCTGGCGCTGCTTTGGCATTTGCCCACGGTTTCAACGTGCACTACAATCAGGTCATTCCCCGTGCTGACATCGATGTCATCATGATTGCCCCCAAAGGCCCAGGCCACACTGTTCGCTCCGAGTACCTGAAGGGCGGCGGTGTACCCTCCCTGATCGCGATTTATCAGGACAAAACAGGCAACGCCAAAGAGATTTCCCTGGCCTACGCAGCGGCCAACGGTGGCACCAAGGGTGGCGTCATCGAGACCAACTTCCGCGAAGAAACTGAAACCGACCTGTTCGGTGAGCAAGCTGTTCTGTGCGGCGGCGCTGTTGAACTGGTTAAAGCCGGTTTTGAAACCCTGGTGGAAGCCGGTTACGCCCCAGAAATGGCGTACTTCGAGTGTCTGCACGAGCTGAAGCTGATCGTGGACCTGATGTACGAAGGCGGTATTGCCAACATGAACTACTCCATCTCCAACAACGCGGAGTATGGTGAGTACGTGACAGGCCAACGCGTGATCGCTGACCAGGCCCGCGCTGCCATGAAGGAATGCCTGACCAACATCCAGAACGGTGAATACGCCAAGCGTTTCATCCTGGAAGGCCGCACCAACTATCCAGAAATGACTGCACGTCGTCGCTTGAATGCTGCTCACCCCATCGAGCAGGTTGGCGCACAACTGCGTGCCATGATGCCCTGGATTTCCAAGAACAAACTGGTTGACCAGTCCAAGAACTGATCCATCAGTTTTGATTGGCCTGATTCGTCAGGCTGAGAAACCCCGGTGGGCAACCCCGGGGTTTTTTTATGTGCCCACCCATTTCGACAAGCCTTGAATGGCATCGATCTTGCGCCGGCTAACCCCCAGCAGGTCATTGTAATAAAGCAGTTGGGACTTGCTGCCCGGCACACCTGTGTTCAGCGCCTGCACCTGCCTGTCTCCCCCGTGCGTGAAGAGCGTGGCGTAGTTGAGCCGAGCCCAACCGGATCGTGGCTGGTCCACGGGGCGGGGGCGTCCATAGGCCCAGGAATCGGCATAGAAATCCCGAATTTCCACGTGCAATTGTCCAGTTCGGTCTTTGCCGCTTTTGCAGTTGAAGGCTGGGGTCAGGTTGCATTCATTGGCCAGTGCCAGCAGTCGAACGGCCAATTTGTAAGGTTCATGGCCCACGCGGTGGTGGCTCTGTTCTCCAACAATCGTCCTGACCTGTGCCACCAAGGTGGTGATCCATTCAATCGAGCGAACCAGTTCGGCCTGTGTGGCCAATTGTTCTGGGGGCAGGGGTTCCTGGCGCTTCAGGTCATTCAATTGCAGGCGGGCACTTGCTAATTCGTCACCAGCCAGGCCGCCAACCTCGCGGTTCGGGTCCAAGGAGCCAATCAGTGCCTCCAACGCGGTTGAGTTGATTGCGTCCGCGTTCTGCCAAATGCCCAGGACCTCACCGGTTGGGTGCAACGCCACGCGATTGACTGGTACGTTGAACGGCAGGAAGCGGGGCTTGACCATCATGCTGACCTGCCGGCCTTGATGGCCTTGCACCAGGATATTCACCCCCGTCTTTTGAATGCGCTCAAATGCATCCATCTGTTGTTTTATCATTTCCGATTCCTGGCCCAATGGCGTCAGTAAGCTGACGGACACAATCGGCAAATGAATCTCCCCAGCGTCTGTTTCCTCGGCACTGAGGGCGCGTCGGCTCAGCCGGTCCGTCAGGCAGGCCTGCACGAATTCTTTCACCCTGGCGTCGTTGGCCTGGGTGCGTTTGGTGGTGTGGCCCCCATAACCATAGGCGTCATGCACCCCGTGTCTAAGGCCCGAGAACAGGCGAGTGTTGCCGCGGGTGTTCTGTGCTTCAAATTGGGTGCGCCACAGGTTGATCGCGTGGCGATGCTCACGTGTGGCGTAGCTGCAAATTCCTTGAACGCCTGTGTCCCGGTACTGGGCGCGAAGTGAATCACACAGGTGGGCTGCGGGTGTTTGCTGAGTGACAAACCGTTGCCGCAGCGTCTGGCCATCTTGGCCGGTGAAATCAAGCTCGCTGGCGTGTTCAAGTGGCTCCCAATCCTGGCGGTTCAGGGTGTCGATCCACGCTTGAATCAGCAGCTTTTCTATGGCTTTGGGCGGCCCATTGCCCACATCCAACTGACTGGCTTTGAACACGCCACGCAAATAGGCGGCCATGGCTAATCGGATATGAATGTGCTGGTTGATTGTCGGGGGTTCATGGCCTGTTAGCCCTGCATTGAAATAGGCCTTGCTTTCTTTCAAATACGCAAGGCCTGATGCGCTGAGGGTGAACGCTTTCTTTTTGCCGCCGATCAACTGCCGCAGGGTGTGTTCACCGCGCCAGCCAGCGGGATGAGGGGTGTCTTCGGTCAAGCTGCATTCTGCCGCGCTAATCTGGGCTAGGTGATTCAAATGTTCAGTGGCAGCACGCAGGGGTTCGGGAATTCGATCCGCAGGCAATTGGGCTTTGAATTGGTCCAGAACAGCCATCGCAGCAGCCAGGTGTTGTTGCTTAAAGCGAAGCGCGTCACAGCGTGCTGTACCGCTCAACTTGTCCGTGCCCTTTGCGGGCTGTGCAATCATCCAGTTGGCACTGTAGCGCGTGAGTTCGGGTACGAGGGCGCCCAAGGATTGGGCGAGTCGTCGAACAGAGGACCATCGGCGATCTGTGGCCGACAGGGGTGTTGGGCGTTCGGTGCTGATCTGGCTGGCAGCGCGGGGGGCCATGGTGTATGAATCAATGGGCATGCTTTGTGTGCAGGTCAGTGCTGCAGGCTGATCGCGTAAGGCGGGAAGGATTATTAAGTGGTCGTTCTGCGTCTTTGGTTCGGCTCAGTGGCGTGTGGGCGCAAGCCCGCGTGCTGCCGCTTGCATCCACATTCTTGAGTGCGTAGAGGCTTCCTTTCAGATTCTTATGGTTCAAATCGCACAAAAACAACCCGCGGCGCTTGGTTTTGCTTTATAAAATCGACTTTTACTCCACTAAACCAACACACCATGAACTATCCACACCCACTGATTGCGCGCGAAGGCTGGCCGTTTTTGGCCATTGTGGGCATTCTGGCCTTGGCTTTGCAGTCCTTCGGGCTGACTTTCCTGTCCGTTCTTACCTGGATTCTGTTTGTTTTTGTGTTGCAGTTTTTCCGTGACCCACCCCGTTACATCCCTTCCCAAAAGAATGCGGTCGTATCCCCTGCTGACGGGCGCATTGTGGCCGTGGAGCGCACTGAAGACCCTTATGCCCAGCGTGAGGCCTTGAAAATTTCCGTCTTCATGAACGTATTCAATGTGCACTCCAACCGCATTCCCATTGGCGGCCAAGTGAAGTCAGTGGACTATTTTCCCGGCTTGTTTGTGAATGCCGATTTGGACAAAGCCAGTACCCAGAACGAACGCAATGCGGTGGTCATCACGACCGACACCGGTGCAACAGTCACTGCAGTGCAGGTGGCCGGTTTGATCGCACGACGAATCCTTTGCTACATCAAGCCCACTGAGGCTGTTGAGAAAGGCCAACGCTACGGCTTTATCCGCTTCGGTTCCCGCGTGGATGTGTATCTGCCCGTGGATTCGGTGCCCAAAGTGGCCATTGGCGACAAGGTGTCCGCGTCCAGCACCATTCTGGCCGAGCTGGTGGCCTGATATGCCGATGCGATTCAAGCGCAACAAGAACCGCTTTGGCTTGGCCCGCAAGCCTGTGCCAACGCCGGGGCAGCCGCCCCGTCAGCGTCACAAGGGTGTGTACTTGCTGCCCAACCTGTTTACTACGGCGGCGTTGTTTTGTGGCTTTTACGGCATTGTGCAGGCCATGAGCAACCAGTTCACCACTGCTGCGGTGGCCATCTTTGCTGCGATGGTGCTGGACAGTCTGGATGGTCGAGTCGCACGAATGACCAACACCCAAAGCGCTTTCGGGGCTGAATACGACAGCTTGGCCGACATGGTGTCCTTTGGTGCCGCGCCTGCACTCATCGTGTATGAATGGGCCTTGCATGGCATGGGCAAGTTGGGCTGGGTGGCTGCATTTGTGTATGTGGCGGGCGCAGCCTTGCGTTTGGCGCGTTTCAACACCAACGCCGCCGTGGTTGACAAGGCCTGGTTTCAGGGCTTGCCCAGCCCTGCTGCCGCTGCTTTGGTCACAGGCTTTGTGTGGGTGATGGACGATGTGAAAATGGCGGGCGCTGAGCTGGACTGGTTGGCCTGGGCCATCACGTTCTATGCGGGTGTCACCATGGTGTCTTCTGTCCCGTTTTTCTCCGGCAAGGATTTTCATTTCCGCAAAAGCGTGCCATTTCTGGTGCTGGCCCTGATTCCTCTGGTGTTTGCACTGGCCTCGCAAGACCCACCCAAGGTGTTGTTTGGTGTGTTCGTCTTGTACGGGCTGTCTGGGTACGTGGTGTATTTGGTACGCCGTGTGCGGGGGCAGGGGTTGAAAGGGCTCGATATCGAGCAGGATCAGCATTTCTAAGCCTCCTGAAGTTCAGTAGCAAGGGCCCCTCGGGGCCCTTTGTTTTTGGGCATGTTGTATCCTTACGGGATATTCAGGAGAACACCATGTCAGACCGCCTCATCATTTTCGACACCACCCTGCGCGACGGCGAACAGAGCCCCGGCGCGTCGATGACGCGTGAAGAAAAAATCCGCATCGCCAAACAGCTCGAGAAGTTGAAGGTGGATGTGATTGAGGCCGGTTTTGCGGCGTCCAGCAATGGCGACTTCGAGGCCATCAAGAACATTGCCTCAGTGGTGCGCGAGTCCACCGTGTGTTCGCTGGCGCGGGCCAATGAGCGGGACATCAGCCGTGCAGGCGAAGCCCTGGCTCCAGCCGAGCGTCGTCGAATTCACACCTTCATCGCCACTTCGCCCTTGCACATGGAAGTCAAGCTGCGCATGACCCCGGAGCAAGTGCTTGAGCAAGCGGTCAAAGCGGTCAAGCTGGCCCTTCAATACACCGATGATGTGGAATTTTCGGCTGAAGACGGCTACCGCTCGGAGCTGCCATTTCTGGCCAAGGTGTGTGAGGCCGTGATCAAAGCCGGTGCGCGCACCATCAACATTCCTGACACGGTCGGTTATGCGGTGCCCTCCCTGTACGGCGAATTCATGAAAAGCCTGCGCGAGATGACCCCCAACAGCGATCAGGCTGTGTGGTCAGTCCACTGCCACAACGACTTGGGCATGGCGGTGGCCAACTCCTTGGCGGGTGTGTCCATTGGCGGTGCCCGTCAAGTGGAATGCACCATCAATGGCCTGGGTGAGCGCGCGGGCAATTGCTCCTTGGAAGAGGTCGTGATGGCGGTGAAAACCCGCCGCGACTTTTTCAATCTCGACACCGCAATTGACACGTCGCAGATTGTGTCAGCCTCCAAGCTGGTGTCCAACATCACCGGTTTCGTGGTGCAGCCCAACAAAGCCATCGTTGGGGCCAACGCGTTTGCCCATGCCTCAGGTATTCACCAGGATGGCGTGCTCAAGGCGCGTCAAACCTACGAAATCATGACCGCCGAGGATGTGGGTTGGACCGCCAACAAAATTGTGCTGGGCAAGTTGTCAGGTCGCAATGCCTTCAAGCAGCGCCTTGAGGCGCTGGGCATTGAGATGGAGTCGGAATCTCAGCTCAATGAGGTCTTCCAGCGTTTCAAAGACTTGGCTGACCGCAAAGCCGAGATTTTCGATGAAGACATCCATGCCTTGGTGTCTGGCGATGCCATGGACGGCGAGCAGGACGCCTACCGTTTTGTTTCCCTGTCGCAGAAGTCCGAGACTGGCGAGCGCCCGCAGGCCCGCGTTGTGTTCTCGGTCGATGGGCAAGAAGTTGTCTCAGAAAGCGAGGGCAACGGCCCTGTGGACGCCACTGTCAAAGCCATTGAAACCCGGGTTGCCAGCGGCGCCGAGCTGCTGTTGTTCTCCGTGAATGGAATCACCTCGGGCACCACCGAAAGCCAGGGCGAGGTCACCATGCGCCTCCAGAAGGGTGGGCGTATTGTCAATGGCGTGGGTGCCGACCCCGACATCGTGGTGGCTTCAGCCAAGGCCTATTTGTCTGCCCTGAACAAGTTGCAGGCCAAAAACGAAAAGCTCAACCCACAGGTTTGATTTTTATCGGTTTTCGGCTATAATCGCGGGCTTGGTTGGCGTTCCCATGGTGGGTGCGCCGTAAAACTCAGCCCAAGTTGTTGTCACGAACCCTCGGGAATTCGGTTGTTGAGCCGGTTGTCTGGGGGTTTCGCAAGTGGAGAAAAACATGTCTGTAGAAAGCATCAACAAACAGGCCATCGTGGCCGAATTTCAACGTGCCAAGGGCGACACAGGTTCCCCCGAGGTTCAAGTGGCGTTGTTGACAGCCCGTATCAACTCGCTGGCCGATCACTTCAAGGCCAACGCCAAAGACCACCACTCACGCCGCGGCTTGCTGCGCATGGTGTCCCGCCGCCGTAAACTGCTGGACTACCTCAAGCGCACCGACGCTGACAAGTACCGTACTCTGATCGGACAACTCGGCTTGCGTAAGTAATTGGTCCGCGCCACACAATCCGTTGATTGAACTCAAATGCCTGCAACTGACGTTGTGGGCATTTGTGTTTTGTAACTCACGGGCTCTCGCATGGGAATGTGACCCACCGGGATAACGATAAGGAAAGAGAAAAGTGTTTGAAATTCATCGTGAAACATTCCAGTACGGCCAGCACACAGTGACGCTGGAGACCGGCGAAGTCGCCCGTCAGGCCGATGGTGCAGTCCTTGTGACTGTTGATGACACCGTGGTTCTGGCCACTGTTGTTGCAGCCAAAACCGCCAAGCCAGGCCAGGATTTCTTCCCCCTGACCGTTGACTATGTTGAAAAATTCTACGCCGCCGGTCGTATTCCCGGCGGCTTCTTCAAGCGTGAAGGCAAGGCCACTGAAAAAGAAACCCTGACCGCCCGTTTGGTTGATCGCCCTCTGCGCCCCTTGTTCCCTGAAGGCTTCTACAACGAAGTTCAGGTTGCACTGACCGTGATGTCTTCCAACCCCGAAGTCAACGCCGACATTCCCGCGTTGATCGGTGCCTCCGCCGCGCTGTCCATCGCCGGCATTCCCTTCAACGGCCCGATTGGCGCGGCCCGCGTGGGTTACCTGAATGGCGAATACATCATCAACCCCACCACCAGCCAACTGAAAGACAGCAAGCTGGACTTGGTAGTAGCCGGTACTGAATCCGCCGTGCTGATGGTGGAATCCGATGCCTATGAATTGAGCGAAGAAGTCATGCTGGGCGCTGTGGTGTATGGCCACGAGCAAATGCAGACCGTCATTAATGCCATCCATGCCCTGACCGCCAAAGCTGGCAAACCCGAGTGGGATTGGCAGCCTGCGGCCAAAAATGAGCCGCTGATTGCCGCCATCACCGAACTGGCTGGCCAAAAAATTGCCGAAGCGTACAAAATTACCCAGAAGCAGGCCCGCAGCAAGCGTCTGAAGGAAATTTCTGCCGAGGTTCAAGCCGAGTTGCCCGCCAAGCTGGGTGAAGAAGGCATGGCCGGTGTGACCGGTGCCGACATTGGCGAAGTGCTGTTCAATCTGGAAGCCAAAGTGGTTCGCAGCCAGATTCTGAACGGCGAGCCCCGCATTGACGGTCGTGACACACGCACCGTACGTCCCATCACCATTCGCACCGGCGTTTTGCCCCGTGCCCATGGTTCGGCCCTGTTTACGCGTGGTGAAACACAAGCCCTGGTGGTGACGACCCTGGGTACAGGCCGCGACGAGCAGATCATCGATGCGATCAACGGCGAATACCGTGACCGCTTCATGTTCCACTACAACATGCCCCCATACGCCACTGGCGAATGTGGTCGCATGGGTGCGCCCAAGCGCCGCGAGATCGGCCACGGTCGTCTGGCCCGCCGCGCCATTGAAAACCTGTTGCCTGCTGCCGAAGACTTCCAGTACAGCATGCGTGTGGTTTCTGAAATTACTGAATCCAACGGCTCAAGCTCCATGGCCTCCGTCTGTGGCGGCTGCCTGTCCCTGATGGACGCTGGTGTTCCCGTGAAAGATTTCGTGGCGGGTATCGCCATGGGTCTGATCAAAGAAGACAACAAGTTCGCCGTGCTGACCGACATTTTGGGTGACGAAGACCACCTCGGTGACATGGACTTCAAAGTGGCCGGTACCGAAAACGGTGTGACTGCCCTGCAGATGGACATCAAAATCCAGGGCATTACCAAGGAGATCATGCAGGTGGCACTGGCCCAGGCCCGCGACGCCCGCATTCACATCCTCGGCATCATGAAAGAAGCCTCTTCTGGCGTGGGTGAGTTGTCTGATTTTGCGCCCCGCATGATCAGCATGAAGATCAACCCCGAGAAGATTCGTGACGTGATTGGTAAAGGTGGTGCAACCATCCGCTCAATCACCGAGGAAACCGGTGCAACCATTGACATCAAGGACGATGGCTCCATCACCATCGCCTCCGTAGACGGTGAAGCCGGCGAGAAAGCCAAAAAGCGCATTGAAGACATCACCGCCGAAGTTGAAGTGGGTGGCGTGTACGAAGGTACCGTGCTGAAGTTGCTGGACTTCGGTGCCATCGTCAGTGTATTGCCGGGCAAAGACGGTTTGCTGCACATCTCCCAGATCGCTCACGAGCGTGTCAACGCCGTGGCCGATTACCTGAAAGAAGGGCAGCAAGTTCGCGTCAAAATCCTCGAAGCGGACGACAAAGGCCGTCTGCGCCTGTCCATGAAGGCCCTGCTGGAGCAGCCTGCTGCTGACGCAGCGCCCGAAGGGTCTGCTGGCGAGTAAATCCCGCATGGAACGCCTCATGAAAGGCATCGTGGTCAAGGCGCCCGGCGACGCCAGTCAGTTAGTTCTGGCTGAGTTGCCGGTGCCCAAGCCCGGTCCTTCTGAGGTGTTGCTGCAAGTCAAAGCGGCCGGTGTCAATCGGCCCGATGTGTTGCAGCGCCTTGGCCTGTATCCACCGCCACCTGGTGCCAGCCCGCATTTGGGGTTGGAAGTGGCTGGAATTGTGGTGGGTACAGGCGAAGGCGTTGACCCAAGCCTGATCGGGCGCTCGTTCATGGCCCTGTGCAATGGCGGTGGCTATGCAGAGTATGTCTGTGTGCCTGCCGGGCAGTGCATGCCCATCCCCGAAGGCCTTAGCTATGCGCAGGCAGCCACGCTGCCTGAGGTGTACCTCACCGTGTGGCAAAACCTGGTTTGGAAAGGGCGTTTGTCGGCCAACCAAGTGGTGTTGGTTCATGGCGGCAGCAGTGGCATTGGAACGGCGGCCATTCAGGTGGCCAGGCGTCTTCAGGCCCAAGTACTGGTCACAGTAGGGCACCAGGACAAGGCTGAATTCTGTCGGGCCTTGGGCGCGACTGCGGTCTTCAATCACCGAGATCAGGATTGGTCTGCGCTGGCCCTTGAGTGGACCTCCGGTCGGGGTGTGAACATAGTGCTCGACATGGTGGCGGGCAGCTACCTTGAACGTGACTTGGCCTGTCTGGCGGTTGGTGGGCAGGTGATTGTGATTGCGCTCTTGGGTGGTCGCCAGGCGTCGCTGGACGCGGGCAAGCTGCTCATGAAGCAAGCCACCTTGACGGGCTCTACCCTAAGGCCGCAATCGGCCGAGTTCAAGGCCCGCTTGGCCGCTGAGCTTGGGGCTGAGTTGTACAGTGGATTTGCGGCCGGCCACTACCGGGCCGTGGTGAGTGCTGAGTTTGAGTTGGCCGATGCGGCCAGTGCCCATCGCCTGATGGAATCTGGCGAGTTGATGGGCAAAATTGTATTGACCGTATGACATTGTTGAAAGGTTCGGGAGACCTGCATGACGACAAGAAAAAAATTGGTGGCTGGTAACTGGAAAATGAATGGCGGCTTGGCGGCTAACGCCGAGCTGGTGCGCGGTTTCTTGCCTGCGGTCACCGCTGATGTCGAGGTGTCTGTATTTGCACCATTTCCTTATCTGGCCCAATTGCAAGGATTGCTCGAAGGCACGGCTGTGGCTTTTGGTTCGCAGGATGTGTCCGCGAAGGCCAGTGGCGCTTACACCGGTGAGGTGTCTGTGTCGATGCTCAAAGAGTTTGGGGTTCGCCAAGTGATTGTGGGCCATTCCGAGCGCCGCAGCTACCATGCAGAAAGCAGCGAAACCGTGGCTTTGAAAGCGGTGGCAGCCCTTGAGGCCGGGTTGGTGCCCCTGGTGTGCGTGGGTGAAACCCTGGCGGAGCGCGAAGCAGGGCAGGTCGAGTCAGTGATTGCATCCCAGCTTGATCCAGTGATTGCCCAATGTGCGCGTTTTGTACAAAACGGCCAGTGGCCGCTGGTGATCGCCTACGAACCCGTTTGGGCCATCGGCACCGGAGTCACCGCCAGCCCTGAGCAGGCGCAGGAGGTTCATGCGATGATCCGTGCCCGGCTGCAGGCCATGCTGGGTGAGTCTCTGGCCCAGTCCACTCGCATTCTTTATGGCGGCAGTGTCAAACCCGGTAATGCCCAAGAACTTTTTAGTAAACAAGACATCGACGGTGGCCTGATTGGCGGTGCTGCTTTGTCATCCGACGATTTCTCTGGAATAATACGCGCCGCGAAAGGTTAAACTGACGATTATGAATCTCTTTCACTCCATCATTACTGTCGTGCAGGTTCTGTCTGCAGTGGCGGTCATCATCCTTGTTTTGTTGCAGCACGGCAAAGGCGCCGACATGGGCGCAGCCTTCGGTAGCGGCTCGTCTGGAAGCCTGTTTGGTGCTACGGGTTCTGCGAATTTTCTGAGTCGCAGCACGGCGGTTTGTGCTACAATCTTTTTGCTGTGCACATTGGGTTTGTCATTTTTTTCGCGTAGCGAAATCGGTCGTGAATCCAGTGGTGTGATGGAATCAATTCAGACTGCTCCTGCGGCCGAGGGAACGGCAACCCCTGCGCCTGTAGTGCCTTCTGAGCCTGCCAAACCAGTGCAGGAAATTCCAAAGTAATTCAGCACAATATTGCGCCGACGTGGTGGAATTGGTAGACACGCTATCTTGAGGGGGTAGTGGCCACAGGCTGTGCGAGTTCGAGTCTCGCCGTCGGCACCATATTCAGGTAAAAAAGCCGGTCCAAACGCTATGGCCGGCTTTTTTTTGGTTAACGAAAATGCAGTTAGGGTTTACACGGGAGCCAGCGTGAATCTAGAGTCCTATTTTCCAGTATTGCTGTTTATCTTGGTGGGTATTGGTGTCGGTGGTGGCGCCATGTTGGTAGGGCGCCTGTTGGCCCCGCACCGCCCCGACAGCCAAAAACTGTCCCCCTACGAGTGTGGATTCGAGGCTTTCGAAGATGCCCGCATGCAATTTGACGTGCGCTACTACCTCGTGGCCATTCTCTTCATTCTGTTTGACCTGGAAATCGCGTTTCTTTTTCCATGGGCCTTGGCCTATCGTGAAATTGGCGTCGTCGGCTTTTGGTCAATGATGATTTTCCTTGGTGTCCTGGTGGTCGGTTTCATTTACGAATGGACCCGCGGCGCTCTGGACTGGGAATAACACACACTGTTTTGCGTGAAGGAATTACACCATGGGAATTGATGGCGTATTGAACGAAGGGTTTATTACGACCACGGCCGACAAGCTGATCAACTGGGGTCGTACGGGCTCGTTGTGGCCCATGACATTTGGCTTGGCATGTTGCGCGGTTGAAATGATGCACGCGGGCGCCAGTCGTTACGACTTGGACCGCTTCGGCATCATCTTCCGCCCCAGCCCGCGTCAGTCTGACCTCATGATTGTGGCCGGTACCCTCTGCAACAAAATGGCGCCTGCCTTGCGCAAGGTTTACGACCAAATGGCTGAGCCCCGTTGGGTGCTGTCCATGGGGTCCTGTGCCAACGGCGGTGGTTATTACCACTACAGCTATTCAGTGGTTCGGGGCTGTGACCGCATCGTGCCCGTGGATGTCTACGTGCCAGGTTGTCCTCCCACCGCAGAAGCCTTGATGTACGGTCTGCTCCAGTTGCAGAACAAGATCAAGCAAACATCAACCATTGCGCGCTGAGGTCTAAGCCATGTCTGAAAACCTTCTGCGTCTGCAAGCCTCGGTTCAGGAAGTGCTGGGTGAGCGCCTCGTGTCGTCCTCCATTGGCTGCGGCGAGTTGAACATCGTGGTCAAAGCGTCGACTTATCTGGAGTCCTGCACGCTGCTGCGCGACCATGATGCACTGGCCTTCGAGCAACTGATCGACTTGTGTGGCCTGGACATGCAGTCCTACAAAAACGAGGTCAATGAAGGCCCTCGTTTCTGGACAGTGCTTCAACTGCTCTCAGTCTCCAACAATCAGCGAGTGCGCGTCAAAGTGGCCTGCCCGGACGACGATTTGCCCACCGTGGCTTCCGTCAACGCGGTGTGGTCCTCCGCAGGCTGGTACGAGCGGGAGTCATTCGACCTGTACGGCATTGTTTACGAAGGCCACGATGACCTTCGCCGTATTTTGACTGACTACGGCTTTGTGGGGCACCCCTTCCGCAAGGACTTCCCCTTGTCCGGTCATGTGGAAATGCGTTACGACCCTGAGCTCGGCCGTGTGGTGTACCAGCCTGTGACCATCGAGCCGCGTGAAATTACCCCCCGCATCATTCGCGAACCTCAATACGGTGGAGCGAAATAATCATGGCAGAAATCAAGAATTACACCCTGAACTTCGGTCCTCAACACCCGGCAGCACACGGCGTGTTGCGCTTGGTGCTGGAACTGGACGGTGAGGTTGTGCAACGCGCCGATCCACACATTGGCCTGTTGCATCGGGGTACAGAAAAGCTGGCCGAGCACAAAACCTTCATTCAGTCCTTGCCCTACATGGATCGTCTGGACTATGTGTCCATGATGGCGAATGAACACGCTTACTGCATGGCCGTCGAAAAACTGCTGGGCATCGAGGTGCCGGTTCGCGCGCAATACATCCGTGTGATGTTTGACGAGATTACCCGCATCTTGAACCACCTGCTGTGGATCGGTGCGCATGGTCTGGACGTGGGGGCAATGGCGGTGTTCCTGTACGCCTTCCGCGAACGGGAAGATCTGATGGACTGCTATGAGGCGGTGTCCGGCGCGCGTCTGCATGCCGCGTACTATCGCCCTGGTGGTGTGTATCGCGACCTGCCTGACACCATGCCCCAGCACAAGCCTTCCAAGGTGCGTTCGGCCAAAAAACTGGCTGAGATGAACCGCAACCGTCAAGGTTCGCTGCTGGACTTTATTGATGACTTCACACAGCGCTTCCCGGCCTATGTGGACGAATATGAAACCCTGTTGACCGACAACCGCATTTGGAAACAGCGCTTGGTCGGCATCGGTGTGGTTACACCAGAGCGCGCACTCTCCATGGGCTTCACAGGCCCAATGCTGCGTGGTTCTGGCATCGCTTGGGATTTGCGCAAGAAGCAGCCCTACGAGGTGTACGACCGTCTGGATTTCGACATTCCTGTGGGCAAGAACGGCGACTGCTACGACCGTTACCTGGTGCGCGTGGAAGAAATGCGCCAGTCCAACCGCATCATTCAACAATGCGTGAAGTGGCTGCGTGAGAACCCAGGCCCCGTGATGAGCGACAACCACAAAGTGGCCCCGCCCAAGCGTCTGGACATGAAGTCCAACATGGAAGAGTTGATTCACCACTTCAAGCTGTTTACCGAAGGCATGCACGTGCCAGAAGGTGAAGCCTATGCCGCGGTGGAGCACCCCAAGGGCGAATTCGGTATCTACATGATGGCCGACGGTGCCAACAAGCCTTACCGCCTGAAAATTCGTGCGCCCGGTTATGCGCACCTTCAAGGATTGGACGAGATGTCCCGCGGCCACATGCTGGCCGACGTGGTGACCATCATTGGTACCCAGGACATCGTGTTCGGTGAAATCGACCGTTGATGGTCAATCAAGACCACTGAGGAACAACGCAAGATGAAGTTGAGTGAAAACGCGTGTCGCTTGATCGACAAAGAGCTGGCCAAATACCCCGCAGACCAAAAGATTTCTGCGGTGATGTCGGGCCTGCGCATCGTTCAGACCGAACTGGGTTGGCTGCCACCCGAGGCCATTGAGGCCGTGGCGCAGTACCTCGAGATTGCGCCGATTGCGGCCTACGAGGTGGCCACCTTCTACAACATGTACGACCTGAAAAAGCTCGGCAAATCCAAGATCACCGTGTGCACCAACCTGCCTTGTGCCTTGTCAGGCGGGACTGATGCTGCCGAGTATCTGAAAAAGAAACTCGGTATCGATTTCAATGAAACCACCGCAGATGGCCTGTTCACCCTCAAGGAAGGGGAGTGCATGGGTGCCTGTGGTGATGCACCTGTGTTGCTGGTGAACAACCACCGCATGTGCAGTTTCATGAGCAATCAAAAGCTCGACGCGCTTGTAGAGGAGTTGAAGTCATGACCTGTTTGCACGGACGTCACATCAACCCAGTCATTCTGGCTGGTCTGGATGGCAACAATTGGGACCTCAAAGGCTATGAAGCCCGTGGTGGTTACAAGGCCTTGCGCAAAATTCTCACGGAAGGTATCTCGCAGGAAGACGTGATCGCCGAGGTGAAAAAATCAGCCTTGCGTGGCCGTGGAGGTGCCGGCTTCCCCACCGGTTTGAAGTGGAGTTTCATGCCCCGTCAGTTCCCCGGCCAAAAGTACCTGGCCTGTAACTCGGACGAAGGCGAGCCCGGTACATTCAAAGACCGAGACATTCTGCGTTACAACCCACATTCCGTGATCGAAGGCATGGCAATCGCCGCGTATGCCATGGGTATTTCTGTGGGTTACAACTACATCCACGGCGAAATCTGGGAAACCTACGAGCGTTTCGAAGAGGCGCTTGAACAGGCTCGTGCTGCCGGTTATCTCGGTGACAACATTCTGGGTTCCAACTTCAGCTTCCAGTTGCACGCGCACCATGGTTACGGCGCATACATCTGCGGTGAAGAAACAGCCTTGATTGAATCCATCGAGGGCAAAAAGGGGCAGCCACGCTTCAAGCCGCCTTTCCCCGCGTCCTATGGCATTTACGGCAAGCCCACCACGATCAACAACACTGAAACTTTTGCAGCGGTGCCGTTCATCCTGCAAAACGGTGGGGACTGGTTCCTTGAACTGGGCAAGCCCAACAACGGCGGCACGAAAATTTTCTCGATTTCCGGTGACGTTGAAAAGCCTGGCAACTACGAAATTCCATTGGGCACCCCGTTTGCCAAACTGCTTGAACTGGCTGGTGGCATGAAAGGCGGCCGCAAGTGCAAGGCTGTGATCCCCGGCGGCTCGTCCATGCCTGTGTTGCCTGGCGATGTGATGTTGGCCACGGACATGGATTACGACTCCATTGCCAAAGCGGGGTCAATGCTGGGTTCCGGCGCGGTCATCGTGATGGACGAAACACGCTGCATGGTCAAGAGCCTGCTCCGTTTGTCCTACTTCTATTACGAAGAAAGCTGCGGACAGTGCACACCCTGCCGCGAAGGCACGGGTTGGCTGTACCGGATCGTCAACCGTATTGAGCACGGTGAAGGCCGTCCGGAAGACTTGGACATGCTGAATTCGATTGCTGACAACATTCAGGGCCGCACCATTTGTGCGCTGGGTGACGCAGCAGCGATGCCCGTCCGGGCTTTCCTGAAGCACTTCCGTGAAGAATTTGAGCACCACATTACCCACAAGTCGTGCATCGTGCCGGCTTACGTGTAAACCCCTGCGGGACATTACAAATGGTTGAACTTGAAATTGATGGCGTGAAAGTCGAAGTGCCTGAAGGCAGCATGCTGATGGATGCCGCCACGAAGGCAGGCAAATATGTGCCTCACTTCTGCTATCACAAAAAACTGTCGATCGCGGCCAACTGCCGCATGTGCCTGGTTGATGTGGAGAAGGCCCCAAAGCCCTTGCCAGCCTGCGCCACGCCTGTGGCCCCCGGCATGATCGTCCGTACCCAGTCCGAGAAAGCAGTTCAGGCTCAAAAGAGCGTGATGGAATTCCTGCTGATCAATCACCCGCTGGACTGTCCGATTTGTGACCAAGGCGGTGAGTGCCAGTTGCAGGACATCGCCGTAGGTTACGGCGGCGTGACCTCCCGGTACAAAGAAGAGAAGCGTGTGGTGTTCTACAAGGACATCGGTCCGCTGGTGTCGGCTCAGGAAATGAGCCGTTGTATCCACTGCACCCGCTGTGTGCGCTTTGGTCAAGAAATTGCCGGCGTGATGGAGCTGGGCATGGCCAACCGTGGCGAGCATTCTGAAATCATGAGCTTCGTGGGCAATTCGGTGGATTCCGAACTGTCCGGCAACATGATCGACCTGTGCCCTGTGGGTGCACTGACCTCCAAGCCATTCCGCTACAGCGCCCGCACTTGGGAAATGGCCCGCCGCAAATCGGTGTCTCCACACGACAGCCTGGGTTCCAACCTGGTCGTTCAAGTCAAGGGTGACGATGTTCTGCGGGTGGTGCCCAATGAAAACGACGCCATCAACGAATGCTGGATTTCCGACCGTGACCGCTTCAGCTACGAAGGCCTGAAAGCCACTGACCGTTTGACCGAGCCGATGATTCGCAAAAATGGTCAGTGGGTCACCACCGACTGGCAGACCGCATTGAACGCGGTGGCCGAGGGCTTGAAAAAAGCCCGTCGTGAATCCACTGACATGAACAAGATTGGTTTTGTGGTGTCGCCCAACAGCTCTTTCGAGGAGTTGTCGCTGGCCAAAGCCTTGGCTCAAAGCCTGGGTACAAGCAGCATCGACGCGGGTTTGCGTCATGTTGACGGCTTGAACCTGCAGGGCGCAAAGCCATGGTTGGGTGCGTCTATTGCTGATGTGGCTGCTGCCGACGCTTTGGTCGTGATTGGTACCGACTTGCGCAATGACCAACCCCTGTTCACGCAACGCGTTCGTCAGGCCGCCAAGGAAGGCGCTCAGGTCGTGATCGTGAATGCAGGTGGTCTCGACCCTCTGATGCCCAAGGCCAAGTGGGTCAAGGCCGCGCCATCGCGCTGGGTATCCAGTTTGGATGACAGCACCGTGGCCAGCGCTTTGGCCGTTGAAGGCAAAAAGTTCCTGTTGATCGGCCAGCAAGTGCTGATGAGTGCGAATGCCAACGCCATTTTGGCCAAGGCGGCGGCCGTGGCCCAGTCCACCGGCGCAACGCTGGGCTTCCTGGGCGACGGTGCCAACTGGGTGGGCTCTTTTGTGGCTGGCGTTCAAGCCGCCGCGAACGGCACAGCATCCATTTCTGCAACCCTGGCTGCGAAGGCCAAGGCTGTGGTGGTGTGGGGCAACGAACCCGAGTTGGACAGCCTTGAAGGCCAGAAAGTATTGTCCGGTCTGAAGAATGCTGAGTTTGTTGTGCAGGCCAGTGCTTTTGTTGGCAACGCCAAGCTGTACGCCGACGTGTTGTTGCCCATCGCACCGTTCACCGAAACATCGGGCACTTATCTGAACATTGAAGGCACCGCCCAAAGCGTGAAGGCCACCGTCAAGCCGATGGGTGAAACACGCCCCGGCTGGAAGGTACTGCGCGTTCTGGGCAACCTGTTGGGCTTTGAAGGCTTTGAATTCAACAGTTCTGAAGAAGTGTTGAAGGCCTGCCTGCCCGCGCAACTGGGCCTGTCCAATGCCTTGTCGATCACCGCTGCAGCAGCGGGCATTGATGGCCTGGAGTTGGCCCCTTATGCACCAATTTATGACACTGATGCATTGGTGCGCCGCGCTGAGTCGCTGCGCCAAACCAAAGCGGCCAAACCCGCTTTGGCCCAGATCAGCGAAGCCACGGCAGCCCGTTTGGGTGTCCACAACGGCGTCACGGTCAAGCTCTCCGACGCCCAAGGCGGTTCGCTGGTGGCGGCAGTGCGTGTGAGCAAACTGGTGGCGGACAACGTGGTGTTGGTGCCTGTTGGCCGTGCAGACACCTTGGGCCTGCGTGCAGTGTCCGGTGCGGTGTCTCTTGAGTTGAACGCAGTCAGCGAGGTGCAGGCATGAGCTCCCCGATTGAAATGATCACCACGGTGGGCGCAGAACTGTTGGGCCCCGCGTGGTTGCCCGTGTGGACACTGGCCAAGATTCTGTGCATTACTTTGCCTCTGCTGGGCCTGGTGGCTTACCTGACGTATTGGGAACGCAAGATGATTGGTCGCATGCACATCCGCATGGGCCCAACGCATGTTGGCCCCATGGGTTTGCTGCAACCCATCGCCGACGCGGTCAAGATGATGTTCAAGGAACTCATCGTACCCACCAACGCCAACAAAGGCCTGTTTGTGGTGGCCCCCATCATGACCATCATGCCAGCCCTTGCTGCATGGGCTGTGATGCCATTCGGCCCCGATGTGGTGCTGGCCAATGTGAACGCTGGCTTGTTGTACCTGATGGCCATCACCTCGTTGGAAGTGTACGGCGTGATCGTGGCGGGTTGGGCATCCAACTCCAAGTATGCCTTCCTGGCAGCCATGCGCGCTTCTGCCCAGATGGTGTCTTATGAGCTGGCCATCGGTTTTGTGCTGGTGACTGTGTTGTTGGTAACCGGCAGCCTGAACATGACCGACATCGTGCTCAGCCAGACCCGGGGCCAATTTGCCGATGCGGGCCTGAATTTCCTGTCCTGGAACTGGTTGCCGCTGCTGCCCCTGTTCGTGATTTACCTGATCTCTGGTGTGGCTGAAACCAACCGTCACCCCTTCGACGTGGTGGAAGGTGAGTCCGAGATTGTGGCCGGACACATGGTGGAATATTCCGGCATGAGTTTCGCCATCTTCTTCCTGGCTGAATACGCCAACATGATCCTGATTTCTGCTTTGGCAGCCATCATGTTCTTCGGCGGTTGGGCAGCCCCAGTGGAAGTGGCACCGTTGACTTGGGTTCCAGGCTGGTTGTGGTTGGGTATCAAAACTTTCCTGATCGTGTCCATGTTCATCTGGTTCCGTGCGTCATTCCCGCGTTACCGCTATGACCAGATCATGCGCCTGGGTTGGAAAGTATTCATTCCCCTCACGCTGGTTTGGCTGGTTGTGGTGGCTGCCTGGATGCAGACGCCATGGACAATCTGGAAATAATCGAGAGCTGCCATGTTTCTAATGATCAAAGATTTTCTGAACAGCTTGTTGCTGCGTGAAATGCTCAAAGGTATGGCCTTGACCCTGAGCTATTTCTTCACCACGCCCATCACGCTGATGTACCCGGTGGAAAAAACGCCAATGTCACCCCGGTTCCGTGGCTTGCACGCCTTGCGCCGCTACCCCAATGGGGAAGAGCGTTGCATCGCTTGCAAACTCTGCGAAGCCGTTTGCCCTGCCATGGCCATCACCATTGAATCGGAACAGCGTGAAGATGGCACCCGCCGCACCAAGCGTTACGACATCGACCTGACCAAATGCATTTTTTGCGGGTTTTGTGAAGAGTCTTGTCCTGTGGACTCCATCGTAGAGACTCACATTCACGAGTACCACGGCGAAAAGCGGGGCGACCTGTATTTCACCAAGGAAATGCTGCTGGCTGTGGGTGATCGGTATGAGGCTGAAATTGCAGCCAACCGCGACGCAGATGCTGCTTACCGATAAATCGAATTCAACGATCTAGACTCGTTATGAACGCTATCTCTGGTTTCTTTTATGTGTTTTCAGCCATTCTCGTGTTTGCGGGATTGCGCGTGATCACAGCCCGCAACCCTGTCCACGCTGCACTGTATCTGGTGCTGGCATTCTTCTCTGCCTCGGCGGTCTGGATGCTGCTGGAAGCTGAGTTCCTGGCCATTTCATTGGTGCTGGTGTACGTCGGCGCGGTGATGGTGTTGTTCCTCTTTGTCGTGATGATGGTGGACTTGAACCTGGACAAGCTGCGTGCCGGTTTCTGGAAAAACCTGCCGGTGGCCACCATCGTGGGCTCGCTCATTGCGTTTCAGATGTCCGTCATCCTGATGCGTGGCTTCTGGGACCCCAACGCGGAAGCACCCAAGCAGGCTGAAAACAACTCTGCCGCCCTGGGCAAGCTGCTGTACACCGAATACTTGTATCCGTTCGAAGTGGCGGCTTTGATTTTGCTGGTGGCCATGGTGGCTGCCATTGCACTGACCCTGCGCAAGCGCAAGGACACCAAAGCCCAGAACCCGTCCGAACAGGTTCGTGTGAAGGCCGCCGACCGCGTGAAGCTGGTCAGCATGCCTGCAGACGTTGACCGCAAGCAGACCAAGTCTGCCCAATAAGAAAGGATCCACCATGATTTCTCTGGCTCATTTTCTGGTCCTTGGCGCGATCCTTTTCTCGATCAGCGTGATTGGTATTTTCCTGAACCGCAAGAACCTGATTGTTCTGTTGATGGCCATCGAACTGATGTTGCTGGCCGTGAACATGAACTTTGTGGCGTTCTCCCACTACCTGGGCGACTTGTCCGGTCAGTTGTTTGTTTTCTTCATTCTCACAGTGGCTGCTGCTGAATCTGCCATCGGTCTGGCGATTCTGGTGGTGCTCTTCCGCAACATGAACTCGATCAACGTCGAAGACCTCGACCAGCTCAAGGGGTAAGCACGAATGAATCCATTGTATTTGATCATTCCGTTTGCTCCGTTGCTGGGTTCTATCCTGGCTGGCCTGTTTGGCAAGCAAATTGGGCGCCGTGGTGCGCACACCGTGACCATTCTGGGTGTGGCAGTGTCTCTGGTGGCCTCCATTCTGGTGTTTCAGGATGTAATGGCCGGCAACACCTTCAATGGCACGCTGTATCAGTGGGCTGTGGTGGGCAAGCTGGTTTTCGAAGTGGGTTTCCTGATTGATACCCTGACGGCCACCATGTTGCTGGTGGTGACCAGTGTGTCGCTGATGGTGCACATTTACACCATTGGTTACATGGAAGAAGACCCAGGCTATCAGCGCTTCTTCTCCTATATTTCCCTGTTCACCTTCTCCATGCTGATGCTCGTGATGAGCAACAACTTCCTGCAACTGTTCTTTGGTTGGGAAGCGGTGGGTTTGGTGTCCTATCTGCTGATCGGCTTTTGGTTCAAAAAGCCCACAGCGGTTTACGCCAACCTGAAAGCGTTCCTGGTGAACCGTGTGGGCGACTTTGGTTTCATTCTCGGCATTGGTTTGATCATGGCCAACGCGGGTTCCATGAACTACACGGAAGTGTTTGCCAAGGCCAACGACTTGGCCCCGATGACCTTCCCCGGCACGGACTGGCCTTTGTTGGCCGTGGCCTGTATCTGTCTGTTTGTGGGTGCCATGGGTAAATCGGCCCAGTTCCCGCTGCATGTGTGGCTGCCCGATTCCATGGAAGGCCCTACACCCATTTCCGCACTGATTCACGCGGCGACCATGGTGACGGCAGGTATTTTCATGGTCAGCCGGATGTCGCCATTGTTCGAACTGTCCGACATCGCCTTGAACTTCATTTTGGTGATTGGCTCCATCACTGCGCTGTTCATGGGTTTCCTGGGCATTATCCAGAACGACATCAAGCGTGTGGTGGCGTACTCCACGTTGTCTCAATTGGGATACATGACAGTGGCCTTGGGTGTGTCTGCTTACCCCGTTGCCATCTTCCACCTGATGACTCACGCCTTCTTCAAAGCGCTGTTGTTCCTTGGTGCCGGTTCGGTGATCATTGGCATGCATCATGACCAAGACATCCGCCACATGGGTGGCCTGTGGAAACACATGCCCATTACGTGGATTACCTCGTTGCTGGGCTCCTTGGCCTTGATTGGTACGCCATTCTTTGCCGGCTTCTATTCCAAGGACAGCATCATTGAGGCGGTGCATTTCAGCAATCTGCCTGCGGCCGGGTTTGCCACTTTTGCGGTGACTGCCGGTGTGTTCATCACCGCGTTCTACAGCTTCCGCATGTACTTCCTGGTGTTCCACGGTAAAGAGCGTTTCCACGACATTCAACATGACGACCACGGCCATGACGATGACCACGGCCATCATGGCCCAGTGCAGCCGCACGAGTCGCCTTGGGTGGTTACCCTGCCGTTGGTGCTGCTGGCAATTCCGTCCGTGCTGATTGGTTACATCGCCATTGAACCCATGTTGTACGGTGGGTACTTCAAAGACGTGATCACCATTCTGCCCAATCACGAAGCCATGGCCACTTTGGCCGAGGAATTCCACGGCGCTGCAGCCATGGGCCTGCATTCGGTGCACACCATGGCCTTCTGGCTGGCACTGGCTGGTGTTGCAACCGCGGCGGTGTGTTACCTCTGGGTGCCTGCGATTCCCGCGTTCTTCTACAAGGCGCTTAAGCCGGTGCACACCCTGCTTGAAAACAAGTACTACATGGACAAGATCAACGAGGTGGTGTTTGCCTCCGGTGCGCGTGGCCTGGGCCAGTTCTTCTGGAAGGTGGGCGACCGCACGCTGATCGACGGTTTGGTGGTGAACGGTAGCGCCCGCTTGGTGGGCTTGGTGTCCGGCGTGGTGCGATTCGCCCAAAGTGGATTCATCTACCACTATGCGTTTGCAATGATTCTGGGCGTATTGGCCATGATCATCGCGTTCATTTCTCTGAAATCATAAATAGGGTAGGGCGCTGGCTCTGACGACTGGAACAATTCCATGGCTAACAACATTCCTCTACTGAGTCTGGCAATCTGGTTGCCGATTGCCTTTGGTGTGCTGATCATGGCCACCGGCAATGACAAAAACCCGGGCACAGTCCGTGCGTTTTCATTGATCGGTGCCTTGGTCAGTTTTCTGGTGACCCTGCCACTGTACTTCCGCTTCGACACCAGCACTGCAAACCTGCAGTTCGTCGAGAAGCTGGACTGGATTCCTGCTTTCGGCGCCAGTTATGGCCTGGGCGTGGATGGCTTGTCCATGTGGTTTGTCATCCTGACCGCGTTGATCACCGTGTTCGTGGTGGTTGCTGCCTGGGAAGTGATTGAAGAAAAAGTGGCTCAGTACATGGCCGCATTCCTGATTCTTTCCGGCTTGATGATTGGCGTGTTCTCCGCCACCGACGGCTTGCTGTTCTATGTGTTCTTTGAAGCCACACTGATTCCGATGTACATCATCGTGGGTGTGTGGGGTGGCCCCAATCGCATTTACGCGGCATTCAAGTTTTTCCTGTACACGCTGTTGGGCTCCTTGCTCACCCTGGTGGCCCTGATTTACCTGCAGTCCAAGTCGGGCACCTTTGAAATTGCCGCTTGGCACAAGCTGCCCCTGAGCATGACTGAGCAGGTGCTGATTTTCCTGGCATTCCTGATGGCCTTCGCGGTGAAAGTGCCAATGTGGCCTGTTCACACCTGGCTGCCTGATGCCCACGTGGAAGCGCCCACCGGTGGTTCTGTGGTGCTGGCCGCCATTATGTTGAAACTGGGTGCTTATGGTTTCCTGCGTTTCTCATTGCCGATTGCCCCCGATGCAAGCCATGAATTGGCAGGCTTCATGATCACACTGTCGCTGGTTGCTGTGGTGTACATCGGTGTGGTGGCTTTGGTGCAGAAGGACATGAAGAAACTGGTGGCGTATTCATCCATCGCGCACATGGGTTTCGTGACCCTGGGCTTTTTCATGTTCCAGGACCTGGCCATTCAAGGCGCAATCATTCAGATGATTTCTCACGGTTTCGTGTCGGGTGCCATGTTCCTGTGTATTGGCGTGCTGTACGACCGCGTACACAGCCGTGACATCGCGGCCTACGGCGGTGTGGCCAACACCATGCCCAAGTTTGCTGCGCTGTTTTTGCTGTTTGCAATGGCGAATTCTGGTTTGCCGGCCACCAGCGGTTTCGTGGGTGAATTCATGGTGATTCTGGGGGCTGTGAAGTTCAATTTCTGGATTGGACTGTTGGCAGCCACCACCCTGATTTTTGGCGCTGCGTATTCCCTGTGGATGTACAAGCGCGTGGTGTTTGGCGATGTGGCCAATGAAGATGTGAAGGAACTGCAGGACGTCAATGCCCGTGAGTTTGGCATGTTGGCGGCCATGGCTGTTCTTGTGCTGGCGATGGGCCTGTTCCCCAAGCCATTCACGGATGTGTTGCAGGTGTCGGTTGACGCCTTGTTGCAGCATGTTGCCCAGTCCAAGCTTTAATTGAGGAATCCTCCGTGGAATCGATGAATTTTTGTCTGGCTCTTCCCGAGATTGCTTTGGCGGTGTTTGCCTCGGCATTCCTGATCGCGGACAGCGTGACCAAAGGCCGTATTCTGGGCCTCTTGCACAACGTGGTGGTGTTGTTCTGTGTGGCCTTGGGCGCATACTGCCTGGCCCAAGTGCCGGGTGCGGCCAATGAAGCCACTTTCAACAACATGTACGTGTCTGATGGCATGGCTTTGGCCCTGAAAGGGTTTGCGGCATTGGCCATTGCCTTCACCCTGGTGGTGGGCGCCGATTACGCCCGTGACCGCGACATGTTCAAGGGCGAATTGCACGCTTTGGTGATGTTCAGCCTGCTTGGGCAGTTCATCATGATTTCGGCCAACAACCTGTTGCTGATTTATCTGGGTGTTGAGCTGCTGTCATTGAGCCTGTACGCCCTGGTGGCCATGCAGCGTGACAGTGTGCGGGCCACAGAAGCTGCCATGAAGTATTTCGTGCTGGGCGCTTTGGCTTCAGGTTTCCTGCTGTACGGCATGTCGATGATCTACGGTGCAACAGGTTCGCTGAACCATGCCGACATTGCTTTCGCGGCAGCTGGTGCAGGTGCGAAGTCCATTATTTTTGTGTTCGGTCTGGTGTTCATTGTTGCGGGTCTGGCCTTCAAACTGGGCGTGGTGCCGTTCCACATGTGGGTGCCTGACGTGTATCACGGCTCGCCCTCCATCGCGACATTGCTGATCAGTGGTGCCCCAAAGCTGGCTGCGTTTGCAATGATGATTCGCCTGTTGGTGGATGGCTTGTACCCCAAAGCGTTCGATTGGCAGCAAATGTTGATGGTGTTGGCGGTGGCTTCCCTGGCCATCGGCAATCTGACTGCCATTGCACAAACCAACTTCAAGCGGATGCTGGCGTACTCGACCATTTCCCAGATGGGCTTCATGCTTTTGGGCATGATGTCGGATGTGATTGCCGGTGACCATGCCAATGCGACCGCTGCCTATTCCTCAGCCATGTTCTATTCAGTGACTTATGTGCTGACCACCTTGGGCACCTTCGGGGTGATTATGGTGCTGTCGCGCAAAGGCATTGAGGTCGAAGAGATTGCTGACTTGAAAGGGTTGAACAAGCGTTCCCCCTGGCTGGCTTTGGTGATGCTGCTGTTGATGTTCTCCTTGGCGGGTATTCCTCCGATGGTGGGCTTTGCAGCCAAGCTGGCTGTGCTGAAGGCCTTGCTGGCCACCGGTCAGGTTTGGCTGACAGTGTATGCCGTCATGTTCAGCTTGGTGGGTGCGTTTTATTACATCCGCATTGTGAAAGCCATGTACTTTGAAGCACCGGCTGACGAGGCTGAAGTGGCGATGGCCGGTTCTGCGCGTGCTGCCTTGGGCTTGAACGGTCTGTTGGTGATTGGCCTTGGCCTGTTGCCCGCACCCTTGATGGCGTACTGCGTTGAGCTTATCAAGCAGTCCATCTCGGGCTGATTGTCGGGGTCGACGTGTCACAAACTCTCGCGCATTGGATCCTGTTTCTGGTGATGCTGACGATGGCGAATTTGCCGTTCGTCAGCAACCGAATCATGGGGGTCTTCAAGACCGCTCAGAAATCAGGCTGGGTGCGTGTGCTTGAAGTACTTGTTGGGTATTTGCTCACCGGCCTTGTGGGTACGGGGCTTGAGGCCACACTGGGGCAGATCAACCCCCAGCGCTGGGAGTTTTACGCGCTGACCTTTTGCCTGTTTCTGGTGTTGGGCTTTCCCGGGTTTGTGTACCGTTTTTTGTGGCGCAGCCCGAAAGCGGCCTAGTCAGCCCTAGGGGCCCACGACAGGTCCAATACGCCAGCCTTCTGGCATTCAGAATACGGTGACACCCACCTTCAAGTGGTGTTCCCCACCCCCATGCACCACACCGCGTATCGGCGGCACATCGGCATAGTCTCTGCCCACCGCAACGGTCACATAACGCACGTCGGGGAGTTGGTTGTTGGTCGGATCATAGTCGACCCAACCCACTTCTGGCCCGCACCACACAGACACCCACGCGTGGCTTGCATCGGCACCAAGCAGTTTGGGCTGGCCGGGCGGTGGTTCAGTCAGCATATAGCCACTGACGTACCTTGCAGCCAAGCCCAAAGACCTCAACACCCCGAGCATGACGTGGGCGAAGTCCTGGCAAACACCTTGGCGTTTTTGCATGACTTCCTGCACGGTGGTTTCAATGGTGGTTGATCCGCTTTTGTAACTGAATTCCCGGAAGATGCGTTGCATCAGGGCGTGGCTGGCCAACACCACGGGGCGACCAGGCCAAAAGTCCAAGGTGCCGTAGTCCCGCAGGCTGTCCAGAATGGGGACATGTTTGCTTTCAAAACGGAATTGAAACTCGCGGGTGATGGGTTGCCCGGCGCGGTAGCGCAGGCTGTCCACCAAGGTGTCCCACGCCGGTGATTTAACGTCTTCCAAGGGCCCTTGATGCAAGGCGGGCGTCATGGCCATTTCCATGTCGCTGGTCACTTCAAGATGGTCATGCGGGTAGTTCATCTCGAAGTGATGCACCGCATTGCCAAAGGCATCGGTGCTGGTTTGCACCTTGGAGGGGTTAGGACGAATTTTCAACGCATGTTTGATGACTTTTTGCCCTTTGCGCAGCAGGCCCGCGTCCATGGCGGGGCCTTCCTGCGGCTGCAGAATGCAGATCTGCTGAGAACATTCGGCTGGCAGGTCGTAGTCGTACTCGGTGACGTGCAGAACCTTGCGTATTTCGTTCGCCATGTTCAACGCCCCTGAATGATTTGATCGGCTTGGTCGGCCAAGCGGAAGTACTGTGCGCCGACCAGGTCAGACAGCATGTACGCGGTGTCCAGCAATTCCTGAAGCCAGGTGCGCAGTTGTCGACCGGTTTCCGCGGGGAAGGGGGGCTGAAGGCTTTCCAGCGTCAACCCTTCGGGCATGGTTCCGTCATTGAACACGCGGTCGAAGATTTGATGCAGGGGTTTGACATCGCCCGGCAACTGGCCAATGACGATATCCAATTTGTACAGAATGCGGTTCAAGGCGTAGGGGGCAGCATCGTCGAAAATCAACAGGTCCAGCGTGGGCAACCATTCGAAGCGGTGCTGGTAACGGCTGCGGTAGGTGATGGTGCTGTCGGCCAAGGCAATGGCCAAGTCCAGCCCGTGCTCGCCCGCTCGGCCAGGGACACTGGTCATCGAGAGCAGGCAATCGCATGCGCCACACAGGCGTTCAATCTGCCGCCCGAACTGCAGGAAGCGCCAGCCGTGGTCGCGTGTCATGTGGTCACTTTGTTCACCATGCATGGCCGTGAGGTAGAGGCGAATTTTTTCCAAAGCCTCGGTGGGCATGTAGCGGACGGACCGGTTGGTGTCCAGTTGGGTGAGCACTTTGGCGCAGTCGTTGAGCATGCGCCAGTGAGTGCTCGAGAGCCTGTCGCGCAGATGCCCAGCCACCATGGCCAGGTTGTTCAATTGCTGGGGCAAACCTTTCATCTGGCCGAAACTGCCTTGGTTGCCGGACCACAATGCGCTGAGCAGTTCGGCTTCGAAGCGTTCGGCATTCAAGGGCTGGGCTGGGTCAAATTCACTGCTCAGGCCTTGTTTGCCACACAACTCATGAAGGAAGCCAAGGGTGGTTGGGTCCAGTATTTCTTCTTCGCTCAGCAGCTTGTTGGCATGAAACAGGAGGCGCAGCGAGTAGCTGGCGCGCTCGGTGTAGCGGCCCAGCCAGAACAGGTGTTCGGCGGCGCGGCTGGACACCGGGCGGCGCAAGGCCTGAAGGTCTTTGGCCTGCAGTTTTTCTTTGAGGTTGCTGCTGCGGTCTACGGCATTGTCGCTGCAGATCCAGGTGTCCAGGCTGCTGCCTCCTTTTTGCATGGAGACGATGCCGTTTTGGTCTCCGGCAATGCGCGTCAAGCCTCCGGGCATCACGGTGTAACCGCCTTGGCCGTCGCTGACTGCAAAGAGGCGCAACATCATGGCGCGTTCGTCCAGGTGCCCGTCGGCAGTCCAGATGGGCGCACGCGACAGTGGAATAAGCTCTTGCAGGGTGTACTCGGAGGGGCGTTGGCTGATTCTGGACAACCAGTTGCGTTTGTCGACTTCGTCCAGCGATGAACCCATCACCGAATCCATGATGCGACCACGCCGGTTCGGCCCGGTGGATTTGATCACGAGGTTTTCAAGCCGTTCGCTGGCTTGCGCCCACGCAGGGCCTTCGCCACACCACCAACTGGGCACGCTGGGCAGGGCCAGAGGTTCCTGAAGGTAGTGTTCGCAAAGGCCGGGTACGAAGCCATGAATGGCCGGGCTTTCAAGCCAGCCTGCACCGGGCATGTTGGCCATGATGACACCGCCGGTGCGAATGGCCTGTAGCAAGCCGGGCACCCCGAGTTGGGAGTCTTCCCTCAGCTCCAGAGGGTCCAGCCATTGGTCATCGGTTCGCCGAATCAAGCCATCAATCTGTTCCAGACCGTTGACGGTTTTCAGGAACAGCAAATTGTTTCTGACCACCAAGTCGCTGCCTTCAACCAAGGTGATCCCGAGGTAGCGCGCGAGGTAAGTGTGTTCAAAATAGGTTTCGTTGTACGGGCCCGGTGTAAGCAGGGCTATGCGTGCGTTTTCACCTTTCGGTGAGCGCTTGCGCAGGGTGTCGATGTAGGTGCGGTAAAAGCCGGCCAGGTGCATTACCTGCATTTCGCGGAAGGCGCGGTTAAAGCTGCGCGAGATGCCGAGCCGGTTTTCCAGCACATAGCCCAGGCCGGAGGGGGCCATCATGCGGTGGGTGATGACCCACCACTGGCCGTCAGGGCCTCGGCCCAAGTCAAAGGCGACCATGTGCAGCCAAACATCCTGCGCAGGGCGAACACCATGCATTTGCGGCAGGTAGCCCGAATGGCCGTACACCAAGTCCGCTGGCAGCAGGCCTTTGTCCAACAGGGTTTGCTGACCGTAGACATCCACCATCATGTGGTTCAGCAATTTGGCCCGTTGTGAGATGCCTGCCTCAAGGGTGGCCCAGTCGCTTTTGTCGAGGATCAGCGGCAGCAGGTCGAGTGCCCAGGGGCGGGATGAGCCGCGCCCTTGGTCGGCATACACGTTGTAAGTAATGCCGTTGTCGCGAATCTGCTTGGCCAGCGCCGAGAATTTGGCGTTGAGGTGGTCTGGTGCTTCGCCTTTGGGCAGTTTGGAGACGAATTCGTCCCAGAGCGGACGCACCAAACCCTGCCCGGCCAACTCGCTGTAATACTCGCTGGTGCCTTGCAAGATCGCGACCTGCCAGGGTTCCTGGCTGGCCTTCTTGAGTTGGTCTGGATTGGCGCTCACGTCCTGCACGGGATAAAACTGAAGTAACCCCGTATTCTACCGGCTTAACACCAGCGCAAATCCAGCGTAAGCGGGAACTCCGCCCTGCCGGATTCATGCGCCACCCGAACCGGCCCGTGACTGTGCCCCATTCTGAAGAAGCGAGCCAAGCGACGGCTCTCCGCTTCAAAGGCATTCACCGGGAATAGGTCGTAATTCCTGCCGCCGGGGTGGGCGACATGATACTGGCAACCGCCCAGGCTTCGTCCGTTCCAAGAGTCGATCAGGTCGAACACCAGTGGCGCATTTACTCCGATGGTGGGGTGCAAGGCATTCGGTGGCTGCCAGGCGCGGTAGCGGACACCTGCCACATACTCGCCCATTTTGCCGGTGGGGTGCAGGGGCACCTTCACACCGTTGCAGGTGAGGATGTAGCGCTCGTCCACATAGTTGTTGACCTTGATTTCTAGCCGTTCAAGGGATGAGTCCACATACCGGACTGTGCCGCCTGCTGCACCTTCTTCACCCAAGACGTGCCAGGGCTCCAGTGCCCCATGAAGTTCCACTTCAATGCCACGGCTGACAAAGTCGCCGAATTTGGGGAATCGGAAGGCCATGTGCGGTGCAAACCAGTCGGCTTGGAAGTCGAAACCGGCAGCCCGAATGTCATCAATCACGTCCGTAAGGTCTTGCTGCACGAAGGTGGGCAGCATGAATTTGTCGTGCAGGCGCGTGCCCCATTTGACCAGTTTGGCCGTGTAGGGTGTTTTCCAGAACCGGGCGATCAGCGTGCGCAGCAGCAGTTGTTGGGCCAGGCTCATCTGCGCATTGGGCGGCATCTCGAAGGCCCGCAGTTCCAGCAGCCCAAGGCGGCCAGTGGATGAGTCGGGGCTGTAGAGTTTGTCGATGCAGAATTCGCTGCGGTGTGTGTTGCCGGTGGCATCAATCAGGATGTTGCGCAGCAAGCGGTCGATGAGCCAAGGCGGTGTTCTGCCTTCGGTGCGTGCAATCTGCTTGTCCAGTTCGGTCAGTGCCAGCTCAAGTTCATGAGTTTGGTCGGTTCGGGCTTCGTCAATGCGTGGGGCCTGGCTGGTTGGGCCGATGAACAGGCCTGAAAACAGGTAGCTCAGGCCGGGGTGGTTGTGCCAGTAACGCAGCAGGCTGGCCAGTACGTCGGGTCGCCTCAGGAAGGGGCTGTTCGCGGGCCCGTCACCCCCCATCACAAAATGGTTGCCGCCCCCGGTGCCTGTGTGCCGTCCATCCAGCATGAATTTTTCGGTGGAAAGCCCTGATAGCCGGGCCTCTTCATACAAGGTGGTGGTCAACTGGACCAGTTCACTCCAGTTGTTGCTGGGCTGCACGTTCACTTCCAGCACGCCAGGGTCGGGCGTCATCTGGAGCACGGTCAGGCGGTTGTCGCGGGGTGGGCCGTAACCTTCCAGAATCACTGGTTGTTTCAGCCCCGAGGCAGTGCGCTCAATGGCCGACAACAAATCCACATACTGTTCAAGCTGGGCCAGTGGTGGCATGAATACATACAGATGACCATTGCGAACCTGGGTGCACAATGCGGTGCGCACAATCCAGTGGGCGCTTTCTTTGTCCTGGGGTGACCGAGTGGTGTCAACCAGTGATGTGTTGGCTTTGTCATCGCCTTTGCGGGACGACAAAGGCAATACTCGACCACGGCTGCCTTGGTGTTCGTAGTCGGGCATGAAGCCGTCATCCAAAGGCTCACGCAATGAGCCTGAGGTTTTCGGCCCTTGATGCACCAGCTTCTGGCTTTGTCGCGGGTCGAAGGGGTCAGCTTCAATCAGGTACGGGTAGTCTTCTTTGGACACCCACGGTTGTGAGTCCAAGGGCAGGCGATAGCCCATGGGCGAGTCGCCAGGCATCAGGTACATGCGCTCGTCACGCAGGAACCAGGGACCCGTTCTCCACGACAACCCATCATGAGCCAGCGGCAGGCAATGGCCAATCACTTTGTTCAAGCCGTCAGTGAACACTTTGCGCAGGCGTTTGCGTTCCAGTGGATCGTCCAGACGCGAGTCGAACGGATCAACGTTCACCGGGAGTCGGCGTTCACGCCACAGGTAATACCACGTGTCCTCAAAGCCAGCCTCAATGAATTCGTCGGACAGCGACAACTCTTTGCACAGCGTTTGGGCGAAAACGGCGGCGGCCGACTCAGGGGTTGCACCCGGTGCTTTTTCATCGGAAAACAGGGAGAGGTCGTTCCACAGTGGGGTGCCGTCCTTCATCCAGTACAGGCTGAGCGCCCAGCGTGGCAGTTGTTCTCCCGGGTACCATTTGCCTTGGCCAAAATGGAAGAAGCCGCCAGCGCCATAATGCTTGCTCATGCGGTTCAGAAGCTCAGCGCCATAGGCCCTTTTGGTGGGGCCTAGGGCTTCTGTATTCCACTCTGCGGCGCCCCGGTCTGTGTTCGCTACAAAGGTGGGCTCTCCGCCCATGGTCAGGCGCACATCCAGTGCGTTCAGGGCTTTGTCCACCTCGTAGCCCATGGCCTCGATGGCTTGCCACTGCTCCTGGCTGTAAGGTTTACTGGTGCGCGGCGATTCGTAAATGCGCTGCACGCTCATCTCGTGCCCAAACTCCACCTCGCATTCGTCGAGGCTACCGCTGATGGGCGCCGCGCTGGAGGGTTCGGGTGAACAGGCCAGTGGAATGTGGCCTTCCCCGGCCAAGAGGCCTGAGGTTGGGTCCAGACCAATCCATCCTGCGCCCGGCAGGTACACTTCACACCACGCGTGCAGGTCAGTGAAATCGGCCTCGGGGCCGTCAGGGCCGTCGATGGCTTTGACATCGCTTTTGAGCTGGATCAGGTAACCGGAGGCAAACCGGGCCGCCAAGCCCAAGCGCCGCAAGGTTTGCACCATCAGCCATGCGCTGTCCCGGCAAGACCCACTGCCTTTGATCAGGGTTTCATCGGGGGTTTGAACACCCGGCTCCAGTCGGATCAGGTATTTGATGCGTTCATACAGGGTTTGGTTCAGCCACACCAAGTAATCAATGGTGCGCATTTTTGGCTTTTTCAGTGTCTTGACGAACGCGTCAAAAGCCTTGCCCAGTTCGCAGGGCACAAGGTAGGGCGCCAGTTCTTGGTCCAGCCCGGAGTCGTAGCTGAACGGAAACTCTTCCGCTTCTTTCTCCAAAAAGAAGTCGAACGGGTTCAGCACGGACATTTCGGCCACGAGGTCAACAGCGACTTCAAATTGGCGTGTTTTTTCCGGGAACACCAAACGGGCCAGATAATTGCTCTGAGGGTCCTGTTGCCAGTTGATGAAATGCTCGCCCGGCAGCACCTTCAGGCTGTAGCTGAGAATGCGCGTTCGGCAATGCGGTGCAGGGCGCAGGCGCACCACTTGGGGGCCCAGGTTGATGAGTCGGTCGTAGTCGTACCGTGTAATATGGCGCAAGGCAACGTGGATGGACACTTTCGCTTCCCGATTTCAGAGCAGGGTGGACACAAAAACTTCGTTTCACACAGGGCAAAGCATGAATCATGCCGTTGAATTGTGGCCCACGCTGGTTCGTGCCAGCGTGGACCGAAAACACCCTTGGCGTGTGGTTGGCCTGTCCACCACGGGGGCTGATGGACCGATGTCCCGACAGGTGATTCTGCGCAAGGTGTTTCCCGAGCAACGGCAACTGTTGTTTTTCACGGATTCCCGCAGTGGCAAGGTGCGGGAGTTGGCCCATGACAACCGTGTTGCGCTGCTGTTTTGGAACCCCAGCCACCAACTTCAACTGAGGGCTGTGGGTACAGCCTACCTTGAAACCGATGACAGTGTCTTGAATGGCTATTGGGCGAATGTTCCCGAGTATGCCCGGCAAGACTATGCCACCCTGTCAGCCCCCGGAACAGCCTTGCATGATGGACCTGTCGCCACGGACTTGAACATTGCGCGTGCGCACTTCGTGGTGCTGAAAGTGACCGTGCACACCCTCGATTGCCTTGAGCTTGGGCGCGAGGGGCACACCCGAACCCGGTTGCTTTGGCATGAGGAGACTCAAGCCTGGCAAAGCGGTGCAGTGGTGCCCTAAGGGCGTTGCTGCGTGTAGCCTTTGTATTGCGAATTCATTGAATAAGGACTGGCGATGAACCCTGTATTGCGTGCTGTGGTTCGAGTATCTGGCCTACTGCTGTTGGTGGGTTTGAGCCACGTTGCTGCGGCGGAGTCGTTGACGGTGAATGGCCAAAAGCGCACCTACAACACCGTTAATTTGAGGCCGGGGCAGGCAGCTCCGCTGGTGGTGGTGCTTCATGGCAACCGGCAGCAGGGTGAAGACGTGGAGGCCAGAAGCCGCTGGCCCGAGCTTGCTGCACGCGAAGGGTTTGGCCTGGTGTTTCCCGACGGCTTGAACAAGGCTTGGGCTGACTTGCGCGATGACGCCGAGCGGGCGGGGCAGGGCCCACCCCAAGGCACGGATGACCGCGGGTTTTTGCTGGCTCTCGTCGATTTTTTGATTCAACGTGGCGTGGCGGACCCCCGCCGGATTTACCTCGCAGGCGTGTCCAATGGTGGTGCAATGGCGTTGAGCCTGGCATGCACCAATCCGGAGCGTTTTGCTGGGGTGGCCAGCGTGATCATGTCCATGACTCAAGGCATGGTGGAGCGTTGCCCAGCTTGGGGGCGCCCGGTGCCGGTGTTGTTCATGAATGGCACGGCTGACCCTTTGGTGCCTTATGGCGGGGGCCGCGGAACGGCAAGGATTGCTGTGTCGGGTGTAATACCCACGCCCATGGCCGTGGAGTTTTGGCGCACCCGAAATGGTTGCCGGCTGGGCGATGCACGGCTGAGTCATCAGCCCGACAGGGATGGCGCTGACGGCAGCACTGTGTCACTCATTGAGTCAAACTGCCCACCGGGCGCTGAAGTCAGCCTGTTTCGCATCAATGGCGGTGGGCACCGCGTGCCGAGTTTTGATCGGGATGCGCGGTTCAGCCGATTGGTCGACACCGTGTTGGGGCCGCAAAACCACGATGTGGATGGCCCTGAGGAAATTTGGCGCTTTTTTGCGCGCCAACCCACCCGCTGACCCGTTGCAGAACTAAGCCTTGACTTGCTGCTTTGCCCAGTGCAGTGGACCCTGTCGGGTTGACCCCCCTTGTGACAGGAGACATGGCTGTGAACATCGACCCCGACAACAACGACAAACTGACCCGCACCCACGAGACCGGCACCAATGACGCGTCCAACGCCCGGCGCTTCATGGCGTTGATGGGGTATTCCATGCTGGCGCTCAGCCCGCTGATTACCTTCGCGCTGCTCTGGCGCGGTTACAGCATGGAACGCTTGATTCCACCCTCGCCCAGTGATGGTGGCATCTTCGTGTGGTTCATGCAGTATTACGCTTGGGAAACCTTCTCGGTGTTCTCAGTGCTGTTCATGGCCTTGGTGGGCTTGAAGCTTTTGGGTGCAGCCGGCAAGGCCACGGCCAAAGCCATTCCGCCAGAGGACCGTGAATTGCTGGAGCCGCTGGTGCGAGATGCCAATCAGGATGCCATCAAGCAATACGTGATTCTCAGCAGCCTGACCGGGTTCACCGGGACTTTTCAGAAAATCGGGTTTTCCGGTCTGCCCTTGGCAACGGTTTCCCTGACGCTGTTTTTCTGCGGCCTGTCGTTCATCAAACCCGAATTCATTGAGTTCGCCAAGCTGACGCTGGGCGCTTTCATAGGTTCGTTCGTGCAGCGTGGGACAGACTCGGGCAAACTGCCCTCCATCAAGTGGGACGCTTGAACCGGCTTTGAAGGGGTTAATCCTGTTCGTCGATCCAGGTCATCTGGATGGCTTCCAGAATTTTCTCGTTCGATTTGCTGGGGTCGTCCGAGAAGCCGGGCAGTGCCATCACCCACGCATGCAAGTCGGTGAACCGGATGTATTGCGGGTCGACGTCGGGGTGCTGGTCGATTAGGGCCAGCGCGATGTCCAGCGTGTCAGTCCATTTCATGGCAGGTGTCCTGTTCAGTGATTCTCGCGGGCGTGGTTGATGGTGTACTTGGGCAGTTCAACCAGCAAATCCTGCTGGGCCACTTTGACCTGGCAGGACAGGCGGCTTTGAGGGGTCAAGCCCCAGGCCATGTCCAGCAGGTCGTCTTCATCATCGTCGCTGGCCTCAAGGCTGTTGAAGCCTTCACGCACAATCACATGGCAGGTGGTACAGGCGCAGCTCATTTCGCAGGCGTGCTCAATGGCGATGTCGTTTTGCAGCAGGCTTTCGCACAATTGTGTGCCTTCGGCCACTTCGAATGTTTTGCCAGACGGACAAAGAGTCTCGTGAGGCAGGACCTTGATGATGGGCATGGTGATGTCCTGAGTGTTCAATTGCGGTTGAAGGTGTCGCTGACCGCGTCGATGGTTTTTCCGGTGAGGGCTTGCCGAATACCGGCATCCATGCGCCGTGCGGCGAAGTCTTCGGTGGCATGCGACAAGCCGCTGATGCCCTGCTCAATGTCGCGCAGGCGGTCGGTGTTGGCCAATTCCCGCAGTTGCAAAAGCGCAGCTTTAATGGCCTGCAGTTCGTCCGCATTCAGCAACGCTGAGTCTTTGCTCAGTGCCGCTTCCACAGACTCCACCAAGCGAAGGGCTTCGACCTGTTGCTCGCGCAACTGGCGGGCATGCATGTCCTTTTCAGCGTAGTCAAAACCGGCTTTCAGCATGTCGGCGATTTGGTCGTCGGACAGACCATAGGAGGGTTTCACCGTGATTTCAGCGGCAACGCCGGAGGTGGTTTCCAAGGCATGCACGGACAAAAGG
The DNA here is from genome assembly GCF_046297615.1 of Limnobacter sp. Classification (GTDB taxonomy): domain Bacteria; phylum Pseudomonadota; class Gammaproteobacteria; order Burkholderiales; family Burkholderiaceae_B; genus Limnobacter. The sequence goes on from NZ_JBKBHM010000006.1 coordinate 227,060, forward strand.
CCATCAGCGTCCACCTGGAAGGTGACTCGAATGCGTGCAGCACCAGCCACCATCGGCGGAATGCCTCGCAATTCAAAGCGGGCCAATGAACGGTTTTCGCTCACCAGTTCACGTTCGCCTTGAACCACGTGAATGGCCATGGCGGTTTGTCCGTCTTTGAAGGTGGTGAATTCCTGGGCGCGCGCCACGGGGATGGTGCTGTTGCGCTGAATCACCCGCTCAGTCAGCCCACCCATGGTTTCAAGGCCCAAGGACAAAGGAATGACATCCAGCAACAGCAGTTCGTCGCCCGAGCGGTTGCCCGCCAGTGTGTCAGCCTGAATGGCGGCACCAATGGCCACCACTTCGTCTGGGTTGAGGTTGACGAGTGGGTCTTTGCCGAAGAAAGCCGCCACGGCCTTGCGGATGATGGGCATGCGGGTAGAGCCGCCAACCAGTACAACACCGTCGATGTCGTCGATGGACAGGCCTGCATCACGCAGAGTTTTTCGGGTGGCGGTGATGGTTCGTTTGACCAAAGGCTCGGCGATCAGCGCGAATTGTTCCGCCGTGACGGTTTCAGCGATGGTTTCACCGCTTTTGAAATCGACACTGAGAAACGCGGTGTGCTCACTGGAAATCTGCTCTTTCACCCGCCGGCAGGCCATCACCAGGCGGCCGCGTTGTTGTGGGGTCAGCGAGCTTAAGCCATGTGTGGCAATGAAGTGGTCGGCCAAAGCGCGGTCAAAGTCGTCTCCACCCAAAGCGGAATCACCGCCCGTGGCGAGCACTTCAAACACGCCAGCTTGCAAGCGCAGTATGGACACATCGAAGGTGCCGCCACCGAGGTCGAACACTACAAACTGGCCTTGCGCGCGTTGGTCAAGCCCATAGGCCACCGCAGCGGCAGTCGGTTCGTTGATGAGCCGAAGTACATTCAGGCCAGCCAGTTGGGCCGCGTCTTTGGTGGCTTGGCGTTGGGCTTCGTCGAAATAGGCCGGCACGGTAATGACAGCGCCGACAAGTTCGCCACCCAGGGTGGATTCAGCCCGTTTGCGCAGTGCCCTGAGAATGTCCGCAGACACCTCAACCGGGCTTTTGATGCCAAAGTCAGTTTCGATGTTCACCATTCCGGGTGCGGCTTGAACCCGGTAAGGCAAATTCAGGTGGGCCACATCCGTGTAGCCTCGGCCCATGAGGCGCTTGGCTGAAAACACGGTGTTGAAAGGGTCTGTCGCTGCACAGGCCAAGGCATCTTCGCCGATGTTTTTAACGCCCTGTTCGCCGTAGCGAACCACGGAGGGCAGTATGGCTCGGCCGGAGGCATCGGGCAGGCATTCGGCACTGCCGCTGCGCACGCTGGCCACCAACGAGTGGGTGGTGCCCAAGTCGATGCCCACGGCAAGCCGGTGTTCGTGTGGGGCGGTGGACATGCCGGGTTCGGCAATCTGCAACAGGGCCATCAGCTGGCATCCTCCAACTGCTCAAGCCGACGGTCCAGCTCCAGCAAAAACTTGTCGATGAACATCAGGGCCTGCGTGCAGGCCATGGCATTCTGGGGGTTGGGTTCTTGATCAATGTGCACAGCCAGGGCTGCCAGTTGCCTGCGGCGCTCAGCACGAACATCGCTCATCAAGGCATCCAAGGCATCAACGCTGTGGCTGTCTTCGGCTGCTTCGCGCCATTCCATTTGTTGCATCAGCAATGCGGCAGGCAGGCGGCTTTGCTGGCCACGCGGGTCCAGCCCTTGAAGCTCGCACCAGTAGACAGCACGTTCCAGTGGGTTGCCCAGTCTGCGATAGGCCTCGTTGATGCGAGTGGCCCACTGCACCGCCAGGCGTTTTTCCTGGGCAGTGCCGTTGGCGTGGCGGTCGGGGTGGGTTTGGCTTTGCAGCCGCAGATAAGCCTGGCTCAGTTCAGCCTTGTCCAGCTCAAAACGGACCGGCAAACCAAACAGTTCGAAGTCATTGCTTTGAAGGTTCATCACACGGTGAAGCTTTCACCACAGCCGCAGCGTGCTTTCTCGTTGGGGTTGTTGAACTTGAAGCCTTCGTTCAGGCCTTCGCGTGCGAAGTCCAGTTCAATGCCTTCCAGATAGGGGGCACTTTTGGGGTCCACAAACAGCTTCACACCATGGCTTTCAAACAGTTGGTCTTCGGGGTTGGCCGAGTCTACAAATTCCAGTTTGTACGCCATGCCGGAACAACCCGTGGTGCGCACGCCCAGGCGCAAACCCAAGCCTTTGCCGCGCTTGGCCAGAAATTTGGTGACGTGTTCGGCGGCTCGTTCAGTCAATGTGATCGCCATGGTGCTTCTTCCTTTTTTCAATGCGTCGGGCTCACGCTGTGAGCCCGTGTTCTACGCCAAGCTGCTCAGTTGTCGTGCTTCTTGCGGTAGTCCTCCACCGCTGCCTTGATGGCGTCTTCCGCCAGGATGGAGCAGTGAATTTTCACCGGGGGCAAGGCAAGTTCTTCAGCAATGGCCGTGTTCTTGATGGACAGCGCCTCGTCCAGCGTTTTGCCCTTGACCCATTCAGTGACCAAGGAGGACGATGCGATGGCCGAGCCACAGCCGTAGGTTTTGAACTTTGCGTCGGTGATAACGCCGTTATCGCCCACCTTGATTTGCAGTTTCATCACGTCGCCGCAGGCGGGGGCACCCACCATGCCGGTGCCCACTTCGTCGTCGCCTTTGTCAAAGGAACCGACGTTGCGGGGGTTTTCGTAGTGGTCCAGCACTTTGTCGCTGTATGCCATGGTCGTTACTCCTTCAATTCACAAAGGGTTAGTGGGCTGCCCACTGAACCGTATTCAAATCAATGCCATCGAGGTGCATTTCCCACAGGGGGGAGAGCTCACGCAGTTTGGCCACCTTGGTTTTCAGCAAGTCGATGGTGAAATCGACATCGGCTTCGGTGGTGAACCGGCCCACCGAGAAACGGATGGAGCTGTGGGCCAGTTCATCGCTGCGGCCCAGTGCACGCAGCACGTAAGAGGGCTCAAGTGAGGCCGATGTACAGGCCGAGCCCGATGAAACCGCGATGTCCTTGATGGCCATGATCAGCGATTCACCTTCCACGAAGTTGAAGCTGACATTCAGGTTGTGGGGCACGCGTTGATCCAGGTCACCATTCACGTAAATTTCATCGATGGCTTTCAGGCCATTGAGCAAACGGTCGCGCAGTGCTGTGATGCGAGGCAGTTCAGTGGCCATTTCTTCACGGGCAAGGCGGAACGCTTCGCCCATGCCGACGATTTGATGTGTGGCCAAGGTGCCGGAACGCATGCCGCGCTCGTGGCCGCCACCGTGCATTTGCGCATCAATGCGGATGCGGGGTTTGCGGCGTACGTACAGGGCGCCGATGCCTTTGGGGCCGTAGGTTTTGTGGGCGGAAAAACTCATCAGGTCCACTTTCAGGGTGGCCAGGTCGATGGCGATTTTGCCGGTGGCCTGCGCAGCATCCACGTGGAAAATGATGCCTTGTTCACGGCACAGTGCGCCGATGGTTGCAATGTCCTGCACCACGCCGATTTCATTGTTCACCGCCATGATGGAGATGAGCACCGTGTCGGGGCGAATGGCAGCCTTCAGGGCGTCAAGGCTGACCAGGCCGTTCTCCTGAACGTCCAGGTAGGTGGCTTCAAAGCCGTGGCGCTCCAGGTCGCGGAAGGTGTCCAGAACCGCTTTGTGCTCGGTCTTCAGGGTGATGATGTGCTTGCCCTTGGTTTGACCGTAAAACTGTGCGGCGCCCTTGATGGCCAGGTTGTTGGATTCGGTGGCGCCAGATGTCCAGACGATTTCACGCGGGTCGGCATTCACCAACGCGGCCACGTGTTCGCGGGCTTTTTCCACGGCGTCTTCGGCTTCCCACCCGTAGGCGTGACTGCGCGAGGCCGGGTTGCCAAAACTTTCCCTCAGGAAGGGAATCATGGCATCGACCACGCGGGGGTCCACCGGTGTGGTCGCGCTGTAATCGAGGTAAATCGGCATCTTCATGGTCAACTGCTCCACTGGGTTTTCGGTTTAATTAATGGGTGCGCTGGCGTCATTGAACCGGACTGGCCTGTCGCGAAACTGAACCGCCTGTTCGCCGCCTTTGTTGCGGTGTTTGTCCACCAGGCACTGCAAGCTGACGGACCCAAGGTATTCCAGCATTTTCGTGTTCAGGCTGGACCACAGGTCGTGCGTCATGCACTGGCCTTCTTCAGTGCAATTTTCCTTGCCGCCGCATTGGGTGGCGTCCAGCGGTTCGTCCACGGCCAGAATCACATCGGCCACGCTGACACTCTTGAGGGGGCGGGCGATTTGATAGCCGCCACCAGGGCCACGAACGCTGTCCACGAGTTCGTGGCGTCGCAGCTTGGAAAACAACTGTTCAAGGTAGGACAGGGAGATGTTCTGGCGTTGACTGATGCCAGCCAGCGACACAGGACCGCCTTCCTGCTGCAAGGCAAGGTCGATCATGGCTGTGACGGCAAAACGGCCTTTGGTGGTCAATCGCATGGTAAAACCCAAATGTCCGACTATTTTGGTCAAGTATACCAAAGTTGACTGTTTTACTCAACTTTGTCGGGTCGGGTTTTACCATGTTTGTGGTGTACATGCCGCCGGCCTTGGCGGCGGACAAATTACTTGCCCAGGTAGCTGCAGCAGTAATCGGTCGGGGTGCGGACTTTCAGTTGAAACTTGGCGTCGGCAGGCACTTCGAAGGACTGCCCACCCGCGATGGTTTGCCATCCGGTGCCGGGCAGGCAGACATCCAGATCGCCCGCCAGAATTTCCATGATTTCTTTCTCGGAAGTGCCGAATTCGTATTCGCCGGGCAGCATCAAGCCCAGTGTTTTCTTGCTGCCGTCAGCGAATAGGACGGTGCGGCTACTGACTTTGCCGTCGAAGTAGATGTTGGCGGCTTTGACGACGGTGACGTTTTCAAATTTGCTCATGATGCGTTTCCGGTGAAGGTTCAAAAAGATGGCGCCATGATGCCTGAATTTAAGGCAAAACGGCGCCAGATGGATGCAAACCTCACAGCCTGTCCACCTAATGTGGCCTTACTTGTACAAGGCGCGGATGTCGCTGGCCACAACCCGGCGGCCATCGCGCAAGGTGAAATCGCGGGCGCTGGCGAAATGAATGCTCAGGCGTTCTGCCCACGCCTTGTCGTCCAGCAAACGCTGTTCGGCATCCGCATAGCCTGTTTCGCCTTCGGCTTTCAGGTAACGGTCAAACCATGCGAGGGTGTAGTGGGCAATCAGAGGGCTGGCCCAGCCGCCGGTACACGCGTTGTTGACGATTTCCGGACACCACGAACTGGCGGGCAACACGCTGCCCAGCGAATAGTCCAGGTGGGTTGAACCCGCCACGGTGACTTGCATCACAGGCACTTTGGCGGCCTGCCATTCTTTGAAGCCGCTGAGGTGTTCGTCGCGTGGTGGGTTGCGCACAAACGGCACAGGGGTGAACCCATATTCGGAGGTGAAGCCCAGGGCAGGCACTTGGGGCACCACTGGGGGCGTGCCGCCCGGTGAGGTTAAGGGGTTTTCTGGCAGCGACCCAGCGCTGCCCCCGGTGGGGAACAGGCTGGTCAAGGTGGCTGAGGTGGGGGCTTTACTCGACCCCAAGGCATCCCAGGCCACAATGGCTTTGACCGGGTTGCTTGGGCTGAGCAGGCCCGGCCAAGGCTCGGAACCCTGAGCGCCATAGCTTTGTACCCAGGTGACCCCGCCTGCGCCGTAGGAATGGCCTGCAATGCCAATCCGGTCCTTGTCCACAAAAGCGTGCATGGGGTTAAACAAGGCTGTTGGGGTTGGGTAGGTGCCTGCGCATCGGGCTTGGTGGGGGTAGGGCTGGCTGGGGCTGGACATCAGAAAATCCAGGTCGTTCACCAAGCCTTCGAAGAACACCCGTCCATTGAAGTTGCCGCCTTGTTCACCCGTGGGGGTGGAGAAGTCCGAGCGGCCTTGGCCGCGAGGGTCGCCAGTCAGCACCAGATAACCGGCGCGTACCAAGCGCTGGGCTGCCCACCAGTAGAGTTGTTCACTGGCTTGCACGGAACCGTTTTTGATGACGATGGCAGGCAGCTTTGCGTTGCCCGCGTTGCGTGGCCGCCAGACTTGCCCGCTGATTCTGGCGCAGCCTTGGTCGTAATACACCACGGGGGTGACGATGGCTTCTTGCTCATAGAAGGTTTTGCCGTCCGGGCCGTCAACGTTGGGGTAGCGGAATGGGTCGCCTGTGCAGGGGCCTATCCCCGCTGCACACAACGGTGTCACGCCCGTGTTGCCAAGCGCCGGTGGCAGCATCCAGCTTGGGTCTTGCAGATTGCGTTGAATCAGAGACTGAAGGTTGGCGAGGTTCTGCTGCATGGCTCGGGCTTGGAACATGGGGTTGAGCTGTTCCAGATTGGCCTCAAGGGTGCGTGCTGAGTTGCGGGCTTCGCATTGCACAAATGCGGCGCTGGGGTAGGTGGCTTCGTCGCAGCTCAGGTCCAGTGTCAGGCCTGAATTGAATTCCCGGCCACTGAGCACACTCACCCCATCCACAGGTACCTCAGCCGCGTTGATTCGGCTGGCAGAAGGGGTTGTTGAATCGTTGCTGTTGCAGGCGCCAAGCGCCAGGCAGGTGAGAAGAGCAAGCGTGAACCGCAAGTGCCGCATGGAAATGCCCCCGTTGGATGTGTTGTTGTCCAACAGGTACTTCTCGACCTGGCGCTCAGGATTCAATTGAATCGGTCAAGGTTGCTGCTTTGGTGACGGCGACAGAAACAGTTTAAGGCTTGGAACATCCTTGGAACGGATCTCGTCAACTCGCCATTGGCCGGATTCTTTGACAAAGGTAAGCGTTATGGAGCTTGGGAGCTCTTGGCTGGACCATTGAATAGAGAGGTCTACAGAATCTTCACTGGGTGAATTGAGTGTGACTTTTTCTATTCCGCCGGTGTCTTGGCAATTACATAGGGGTTCAAAGTTGAGTTTTCCGACTTCCCCATCTTGAACCGAAGATTGATCCCGCTGAATCAATGCAGACAGCGTCGTGGAATAGACATTCCTCGCATCGGAGATGCTCGACAATTCGCTGCTCGAATTCAGGTACTTTTCGACCAGACGGCTGGCTTGATCCTCAGGTGTCGATGTGGCGCAAGCCATCAGTGTGGAAAGCACAAGCACCAAATTAGCGGTCGGTCTCAGGTTCATGATCAGGCCCGTTTATTGGGACAATTTGAACAGTTGTACTTTAGGTTTGTGCTTTCTGTACGCGGGGCCGCCCCACATGTCCAGTTGCCGGAAATCGGAGTACCAATCGGTACCATCGTACATTGCAATATGTTCATGCGGCCCGGCACCATGAACCGGTGGAATTACTGCTATATCGCCAGCTATTGCTTGGTAAGATTTACACGACCATCAGCCGGTCAGTACGTCATCGGACAAATCATGTGCGACAAAACCAGCCGCTGCGAGGGTTGGACCGTAGTCTTTTGCGGAGATTGGTTGATGTACAAGTTTAAATCCACCCGCTTGAAGTGCGAGGCGAACAAATTTTGCACATTGCCCTGTTGGTAAAGCTTTGGCGCTGCTTCTAAGGTGATCCAGTGTAACCTGCAGGTTGGATGGCAAGATTGCGACTCGAAAAAAGGTATCGCTGCGAAATCTAGCAGTCATGATGATACCCGTCAAAGTCTCACTCTGTTGAGCGAAAAAACCCGACTCAATGAGCCGGGTTTTTTTGGGGACTACTTCAGGCAGATAGCCTGATGGAACATTACGCGGCCGCTTTGACCTTCAGGCGCCATGCGTGCAGCAAAGGCTCGGTGTAGCCAGCTGGCTGTTCCATGCCTTTGAACACGAGGTCGCAGGCTGCTTTGAACGCGGCGCTGTTGTCGAAGTTGCCAGCCATGGGCTTGTACAGGGGGTCGCCAGCGTTTTGCTGGTCAACCACTGCGGCCATGCGCTTCATGGTTTCCATCACTTGTTCGGCACTGACGATGCCGTGGTGGATCCAGTTGGCGATGTGCTGGCTGGAGATGCGCAGGGTAGCGCGGTCTTCCATCAGGCCCACGTTGTTGATGTCGGGCACTTTGGAGCAGCCCACACCTTGGTCAATCCAGCGCACAACGTAACCCAAAATACCTTGGGCGTTGTTGTCCAGTTCCTGCTGCTTTTCAGCGTCAGACCAGTTGGTGTTGGTGGCCACAGGAATTTGCAACAAGCTGGCCAGAATGCCTGGGCGCTCGGCTTGCTCGTCGATCTTTTCCAGTTCAGCCTGAACCGCAGCCACGCTGACTTGGTGGTAGTGCAGGGCGTGCAGGGTTGCGGCTGTTGGCGAGGGCACCCAAGCGGTGTTGGCACCGGCTTTGGGGTGAACAATTTTCTGTTCCAACATCGCTTTCATCAGGTCAGGCATGGCCCACATGCCTTTGCCGATTTGGGCGCGGCCTTTGAGCCCACAGCTCAAGCCAACCAGCACGTTGTTTTTCTCGTAAGCCTGAATCCATGCGGAGCTCTTCATGTCCGCTTTACGGATCATGGCGCCAGCCAGCATGGCTGTGTGCATTTCGTCGCCGGTGCGGTCCAAAAAGCCGGTGTTGATGAAGGCCACGCGGCTGGCTGCCGCGGCGATACAGGCTTTGAGGTTCACGGACGTGCGACGCTCTTCGTCCATGATGCCCAGCTTCACGGTGCTGTCGGGCAGGCCCAACAGTTTCTCAACGTGGCTGAACAGTTCGGCGGCAAAACCCACTTCTTTGGGGCCGTGCATTTTCGGTTTGACGATGTAAACCGAACCGGTGCGGCTGTTTTTGATGCCGTTGGCCAGACCGTTGCCTTTCAGGTCGTGCAGGGCGATGGTGGTGGTGATCACCGCGTCCATGATGCCCTCAGGGATTTCCTTGTCGCCATCGTACAGAATGGCGGGGTTGGTCATCAGATGGCCCACGTTACGAAGGAACAGCAAAGAGCGGCCGTGCATGGTCAGCGGCTGGCCGTTGGCGCCGGTGTACTGGCGGTCTTTGTTCAGGCCACGGGTGAAGGTTTTTCCACCTTTGGACACCGATTCTGTCAGTGTACCTTTGAGAATACCCAGCCAGTTGCCATAGGCGATGACTTTGTCATCGGCGTCTACTGCGGCTACTGAGTCTTCCAGATCCAGAATGGTGGAGAGGGCTGCTTCCAGCACGACGTCGGCCACGCCGGCTGCGTCGGATGCACCAATGGGTGTTGCGCGGTTGATGATGATGTCGGCATGAATGCCGTTGTTCACCAGCAGTACAGAGGAGGGGGCCGCGGCATCGCCTTGATAGCCCACAAACTGGGCTGCGTTAGCCAAGGTGGCTACGCTGCCGTTTTTCTGGGCCACTTTCAGGGCGCCACCTTCAATGGTGTAGCCCGCCGCGTCCTTGTGGCTGCCGCCTTGCAGGGGAAAGGATTGATCCAGAAAGTTGCGTGCGAACTCGATCACTTTGGCGCCACGCACCGGGTTGTAGCCACCCGCACGGTCGGCACCGCCTTCTTCGGAGATAACGTCTGTGCCGTAGAGGGCGTCGTACAGTGAACCCCAGCGCGCATTGGCGGCGTTCAGGGCGTAGCGCGCATTCAGAATGGGCACAACCAGTTGGGGGCCAGCCTGGGTGGCCAGTTCCGCGTCCACATTGGCTGTGGTTGCTTTGGCTCCAGCGGGTTGTTCAACCAGATAACCGATCTTTTTCAGAAACTCTTGATAAGCCGCCATGTCGGCAATGGGGCCTGGGTTGGCTTTGTGCCATGCATCCATTTCAAGTTGGATGCGGTCACGTTCGGCCAGCAGGGCCACGTTTTTGGGGGCCAGTTCTTTGACAATCGCATCAAAGCCAGCCCAGAACTTGGCGCTGTCGATGCCGGTGCCGGGCAATACCTGTTCTTCTACAAATTTGTGCAGGTTCGCGGCAACTTTCAGGCCGTGAACGGAGATGCGTTCTGTCATGGTGTGAGACCTCAAGCGGTGGTTTTCTGCAATTCAGTGGCGCACGGCATGGGCCGGAATCGCCAAAACCTGACATTGTAAAGGAGGAAGGGGGTCACTCGAGCGGGTGGGGCTTCAAATGGACAAACGCCCCGCGGCTGGCAGGGCGTTTGTGCGCTTTTCGGGCGGTGGCGTTGTGGCTCAGGCCGCCAAAGCCAAGCCACTCATACGCTGACGAAGCAAGCTGCGCATGCGTTTGCGCTGTTGCTTCAATTCGGTTTCCAAGGCTTTGAACTTGGTTTTGTACTGGGCCAGCACTTCGCCGTGCAACAACTCGGCCTTGGCTTGGTTGTACCAGGCTTCTTTCAATGACGCCCATTCCTGGAGAGCCTCTGAAAAATGCTTGTATTCCTGCGCAACCTTGGCTTTGAAGGCTTCAAGTTGAGCGGCCGTGCGCGTGGTGTGGCGCGCTTGGGTTTTTTGAATTTTTTCTTCGGCGCGCTTGAAGGCCATGGTGACCCGGGCTTTCTCGATCTGGAACTTGGGCACTCGCTTGAGGTTGCTGGTCAGCCCGATGGCGGACAGGCCTGCAATCAGCCACTTGGTCATGTCCAGTTGGTACCAACGAACGCCGTTGCGATAGTCGTATTGGAACAGGTGGTGGTAGTTGTGGTACCCCTCGCCGTACGTGAAAATGGCCAGAAAGTCATTGTCGCGCGCGGTGTTTTCGTCCGTGTAAGGGCGGCGGCCCCAAATGTGCGCCAGCGAATTGATGAAAAACGTTGTTTGGTGGCACCACACCAGGCGGAACAAGCCGCCCAGCAGCATCACACCCAGCACATCGCCAGCGGCCAAGCCGATGAAGAAGGGGATGAGAATGTTGGTGCCTGTGGCCAAGGCAATGTAGTGCTTTTGCTGGAAGGAGACGATCGGGTCCTTCAGCAGGTCGGGCGCATTGCGGAAATCTTCAGCGCCAGACTCGTAGCGGCGCAGCATCCAGCCCATGTGGGCAAACCAGAAACCGCGTTTGATGGAGTAGGGGTCGTATTCGGGGTCGTCCACGTGCCGGTGGTGGGTTCGGTGGCCTGAAGCCCATACCAAAATGCTGTTTTGCAGGGTCATGGAGCCGAAGACCATGAAGAACAGCTTCACGGTCCAGTGGGCTTCGTAGGCGCGGTGGGCCCAAAGCCGGTGGTAGCCACCGGTGATGGACATCCCATTGAAGATCGCCAGCACCACAAATGACACCCAGGCCGCAGTACCAAAGTCGAAGAACCAGGCATACAAAGGCACCAAAACCAGCGCAGCCAGCGTGGTGCTGGTGAGCACAATGGTGCCAAGCCAATTGACTGGGCTGTTGGGGTCGACGCGTGTTGTCATGATGGTGTACGGCTCACAGGCAGGTGAATGGGGGGAATCCTCAAGTGTCGTTGTACTCGGTTTCCCGGTTGTTACAGCCAAAAATCACGGGGCATTCTACCTGCCAATCCTGGCGATGGGTTAACTTGCCGTATTCACACCACAGTTAGAGTGGCCTAATAACACGATTGTTGACATTTGGTGTCGCCCGAGCCGTTGGCTTCTGGTGGGCATGTGGGGGCCAGGTTTTGTGTATATTAACAGTGTGTAAATAATATAACGAAGGCCATGCGCATGGACCTGCCACCCACCCTGAATGCCAATCCACACAGCCGTTACCCTGGCTATTTCAACAGCCCATGGCCCTGCGAGGATGCCGGCCCGGACAGGTTGCAGGCCTATCGGGGTTTCGATTGGCCTGAAGGCCAACAGCCCACGTTGACACACAGGCGCACGCAGTTGTCGACCATGGTGGTGTTGGGTGCACCGGGGGATGTCTACCTGTTGACCCATTCGGCCCTGCGTGCCAAGTTGGGCTTGCCCACACACGCGTCGGTCGAGCGAATTGACCCGCTGACCCTCAAGCCCATCGCCCGATCGCCCAAGCTGGCTGGCGGGCCCATGTGGCCGGGTGGGTTGGCAGTCCACGCCAATGGCCTTGTTCCTGTGGTGTATGGTCGGCATGCCCACTTGCTTGACCGGGACTGCCAAGTCATCGCCCACCGTGAATTGCTGGTGAATGAGCCTCACAATTCCTTCGTGATTTTGGAGAATGGCTGGATCGTCACGAAAAACCTGTCCCGCAGCCATCCTGCTGTTCTTCAGGTGCTGGACCCTCTGACCTTGAACCCGGTTTGCCAACCCATCCCATGCAAGGAGCCTTCGATTGCCCGCTTGAGTGCCTTGGGCAACACCGTGTATGTGGCAGGTATGCGCCATCTTTACCGTTACACAGTCACCACGAGCGGGCAGGGGCTTGAACGGGATGAGGGTTGGCAGCCCGACTACATGGGTAATGCGATGAATACCCATGGCTGGGACATGGTCTTGGATGGGCAGTCCGCTTGGTTGATGGACAATGGCCACCACCGCTACCAGATGTGGATGCTCAATGCCGGGGTCAGCAAAACAGCCAACCGCGTCATTCGGGTCAGTTTGAGTAATGCCGCTGATGTGCAGAGCTTAGAGGTGTCCGGCCTTTCTGGGGGCAGTGTCACCAACCCGCCGTTGTTTTGCCCGCAAAGGCGCGTCCTGTTGGCTTACGACTCTGCCAATGCCGTGCTGAAAGCATGGCGCGTGCTTGATGGTGGTGCGTCGTGGGAATTGTTGTGGGAAAAGTCGCCTTTTGGATGCGCCAGTCACATGGTGCTGATGCAGGGCAGTGGTGTGGTGTGGGTCAATGATTACCGGCGTTTTTCGGAACGGGTGGTTGCACTGAATCTGGAAACCGGTGAAGAATTGGCCCGTGTGAAAACGCCGGGCATGATGCAAGGGGTTGTTTTTCCCTGCCCAGGTTGGAACAGGGACTTATACTGGGTGTCCATGGACCAAGTCTGTCGGCTGTCCATGTGATTGCCCAACAATAAAAAGACTGGAGACATCGAATGAATCAAGTGGCCAGCCCGCAGGGCGGTTTCGTTAATGGGCTGCGGCATTTCGGGCGCGGCTTGGTTGACTTTCGTTTCAAGCAATACCTGTCCATGCAGCTTCTGCCCCTGTTTTATGCCCTGTTGTTGCTTGGGGTGTTGGGGGCGTTTGCGGTCATCAACGCCGCCGCGTTTTGGTACTCCACCCACGCCGGGTTTGTGGTGCTGGCGCTTACGCCCTTGGCCATGGCCATCGCCTTTGCCGTGGTGCGTGCCACGCTGGAGTTTCTGGTGATGGCTTACCGCATCATGGAAACCCTGCACCGCATGGACAGGATTCCTGAACAGGTGGACAACCTGAATTCCAAGGTGGACGGCATTAGCGCCCACGTGGATTCATTTGAGGTGAAGATCACCGACATTCAAACCATGGTGGATGACGTCACCCACACCATCGGTTTTCTCAAACCGGTGTCCACCATCGGTGGGCTGATCAAGCGCCGCCGAAGTTGAGTTGGCTGCTCAGGCCACTTTTTGAGCGGGGGTGACCATTTCACCTTCCAGGGCCTGAACCAAGGCGTCGAGGAGTTTGGGCAGTTCGCCAGTCATCAAGGCGACATCCGTGTCAAAGGCGTCGCTGTCCGGGTCGTTGTCAGCAGTTTCTTTCAGCACATCCAGCGGCGCAATTTTCTTGATCTGCAGGTTTTCGTGCAGCGTGAATGACACTCGGTCAGCCCAGGTCATGGCCAAGCGAGTCACAACCTTGCCACCCTTGATGTGTCGCACAATTTCATCGCTGTCCAGCGCGTGTTTCACATAACGCACCGTGGCGGCTTGTTCACCCCGGCCACGCAGCTCACAATCCTGGTCCACGCTAAACTGCCGTGGGCTGTCGCCGTCCACCAGCCAGTTGGTCATTGCAGTGCTGGGCGACACGGTGGTCCGCAAAGGCGTTACGCTCAAACCGGCCACACTCTTGAGTAACTGGCCCATCAGGTCCTCGGCTTTGGTGGCGCTGCCTGCGTCAATGAACAGCCAGCCACCCACTGGGTCCAGCCATGCGCTGGTGCGGCTGCGAATGACAAAGGCCCGGGGAATCAATTCCGTGGTCACCGCTTCCTTGATTTCCTTCACCTGCTTGCGCCCCGGTTTATAGCCTTCCCGTTCTTCAATGTCGGCAACCCGGGCCGCTGTGAATTGCTTGATGACGCTGGCGGGCAACAGGCGTTTTTCCATGCCCAAGCTGATCAACAGGTGTTTACCGCAGCTGTGCACCAAGGGCAGGCCATCGGCTTTTGGGGGCACCCAGCCACGGGTCATCAGGTCGCCACCACCACAGGGGGCCAGCGCATCCTTGGCCAGTTTGTCATCCAGCGTTTCTGCGGTGTCAGTCCAGTTGTTAAGCCGATAGATGAACAGGTTTTTGAACCACATGGTGTATCAGGGCGATGGCCGTTTGCTTGGGGAAGTGGAGTCTAAACCAAATCGATGGCCAGGTGCGCATGGTCTGCGAATGTGTTACAAGGGCAAGCCTGTCTCTTGAATCCTTGGACCCCTTCTCTCATGGACTGTCGCCCCCATTGCGGAGCGTGTTGTATTGCACCCTCCATCAACAGCCCGATACCCGGCATGCCCCAAGGCAAACCAGCGGGTGTGCCTTGTGTGCAATTGGATGAGCAACTGCGGTGCAAGCTGTTTGGCCAGCCCCAAAGGCCAGCTTTTTGTGGGGGCTTGCAACCCGCTGAGGACATGTGCGGCACAGGCCGGGAACACGCCATGTTCTGGCTGACCCAACTCGAGGAATCAACACGCCCCAGCGGTGCCTGAATCCAAATGTCGCTGGTTGGCCACCAGTGGACTCGGTTTGTGTGACACTGAAGGCAGAGGCGCACCAAGCGCTCAAAATTCCAGACCGAGGAGACAGCAATGACCACCCATTACCGGGCCTGCCATTTGTGCGAGGCCATTTGTGGCGTAAAAATCGAAGTCAGTGACGGCCAAGTCATGTCCATCAAAGGCGATGAACAAGACCCATTCAGCCGAGGCCACATTTGCCCCAAAGCGGTGGCTTTGAAAGACCTCCAGGAAGACCCCGACCGGCTTCGCAAACCCGTCATCAAGCGTCAGGGGAAGTGGGTTAAAATTGAATGGGATGAGGCCATCAGCGAAGCCTGCAAGGGTTTGTTGGCCGTGCAGGAGCGGCACGGTGCCAATGCGGTGGGGGTGTATCAAGGCAACCCGAATGTTCACAACTGGGGCCTGATGACCCACGGCGCCAACTTCCTCGGTTTACTCAAAACACGCAATCGCTTCTCCGCCACCTCGGTCGACCAACTGCCCGCACAATTGATGGCGTACTGGATGTACGGACATCAACTGCTCATTCCCATTCCCGACATTGACCACACCGACTACTTCCTGATGTTGGGCGCCAACCCGCTGGCCAGCAACGGCAGCCTGATGACCGTGCCTGATGTGGCCCATCGAATCAAAGCCCTGCAGGCCCGTGGCGGGCAATTGGTGGTCATTGATCCACGGCGCACCGAGACCGCCGAGGTGGCCGATGTCCACCATGCCATCCTGCCCGGCGGTGATGCAGCCTTTCTGTTTGCGATGATTCACACCATCGTGTCAGAGGGCTTGATGCGGTCCTCGCACTTGACTGAACATGTTCACGGGCTCGAAGAGGCGCTGAAGGTCATCACGCAGGTCACTCCAGCCATGGCCCAAGTCCAGTGCGGCATCCCGGCTGACACCATTGCACGCATTGCACGCCAGTTTGCTTTAGCCCCCAGGGCGGTGGCTTATGGGCGAATGGGTGCATGCACCCAGAGGCATGGCAGCCTGGCTCAATGGGCCATTCAGGTTCTGAACCTGATCACCGGCAACACGGATGCCGCGGGTGGCGCGTTGGTGACGCAGCCTGCTGTGGACCTGATTGCAGCCCCCAACAGCAAACCGGGCAGCTATGCACGTTGGCACAGCCGAGTCAGCAACCGCCCTGAGGCCTTGGGTGAATTCCCCTGCTCACTGATGGCCGAGGAAATGCTGACCCCCGGTGAAGGACAGATTCGTGCCATGGTGACCATCGCTGGAAACCCGGTTTTGTCCACGCCCAACGGTGCCCAATTGGACCGCGCCTTGGCAGGGCTGGACTTCATGGTGGCCATTGACCTGTACATCAACGAAACCACGCGGCATGCGAATTTGATTTTGCCCACGTCAGGCCCCTTGGAGCATGACCATTACGACTTGATTTTCAACATCTTCGGCGTACGGAATCAGGCGAAATACAGCCCAGCTACATTGCCCAAGCCCGAAGGTGTTTTGGATGATTGGGAGTTGATGGACAAGCTGGCCGCCTGTTTTGCCGAGTTGTCCGGCAAACCTGTTCGTCCATCCATGCCCCCCCAGATGATCCTCGACATGGGCCTGCAGATGGGCCCGTACGGTATGGCCAGCCCTCACAAACTCAGCTTGGCCGTGTTGCAGCAAAACCCGCACGGGATCGATCTGGGTGCATTGAAACCCTCGTTTCCATCCCGCTTGTTCACTCAAGACAAAAAGATCCAGGCCGCGCCCGAGCCGGTGATGCAAGCTGCCAGGCAATTTTTAACGCAGTTGACCCAACCCGCTCCACCACAAGCGGACTTCCTTTTGATTGGCCGCCGCCATGTTCGAAGCAACAACTCATGGATGCACAATTCGGAGCGCTTGGTGAAGGGGCGTGACCGTTGCACCGCCTTGATCAACCCGCAAGATGCGAGCCGCTTGGGCTTGGCGGATCATGACTCAGTTCGCATCACAAGCCGGGTTGGTGAAATCAGCTTACCGGTTGAGGTGTCCGAAGCCATACGGCCCGGCGTGGTCAGTGTGCCCCACGGTTGGGGCCACGCGCGGGAGGGCAATCGTTTGCGGGTTGCGCAGGCTCACCCTGGGGCCAGTTGTAATGATTTGACCGATGAGCAATGGCTGGATGAATTGTCGGGCAACGCAGCCCTCAATGGCGTACCTGTCAGTTTGAGTCGCTGACCCACCGGGTGGGCCTTGTTGTTGAAATGCGACTTGAATGCGACTAAATATTCGCTTTATGCTGAATTCAATCGCCTTCAAACAGTCAAGGAGACTCGATGCCCACCCCCGCTGCCCAACCCGAGCGTTTGCGACCTTTTGAACACACTCAGCGGCCGACCTCTTGGGTGGTTCAACGTGTGCTCAAGCGCCCACTGGCACCGACCGAGCAGGAGTATCACAGCCTGCGCACAGGGCTTACGCAGGGTGATGAATTGATGGACGCCTTTGTGGCTGCGGCAAGGCAGCGTGGCGAGGTTCGGTATTACTGGCAGCAATTGAATGGGATCACCCAGGGCCGCAATACACAGACGGACATTCCAGAGCTTCAAGCACTTTTGCACAGCGCGGCCCACCCGCCATTCGCCGTTGACGAGGCGCTGTGCGAACAAGCCGTTCAGTTCATCCATCGGCAGGGGCGAATGGCCACCGATGTACTGCGCGACCTCTCATTGATGGCAGGGTACCTTCTGTCGGCATTTAACCAAACCCTCATCCTGACTGGCGACTTGGACAAAGGCGCGGCTTCTCGCTTGGCCAACACATCCGACTGGTGGCTGAAAGTGACTGACACACAGTCCAATCGGCCCTTTGCCCCCGGCTTTCTTGCTTCATTGCAAGTTCGATGGATTCACGCCATGGTGCGTGAACAGGTGCAACAGCACCCCCAGTGAAATGGCCAACGCTATGGCCTGCCCGTGAACCAGGTGGACATGGCGGCGACCTATTTCGGTTTTAGTTTGGTCATGCTGCTGGGCTTGCGGCGTTTTGGGGTTTGGGTCAGCCCGTCGGATTCCCGTGCAGTCATGCACCTGTGGAAGTGCATCGCGTGGCACATGGGTGTTCAAGAACGATGGCTGGTGGACACTGAGTTGCAGGCTGTGGTTCAGTTGAGGCACTTCATGTTCACCCAAACGCCCCCCGATGAAACCACCCGCCAATTGGCCGGCGCGCTGGCCACAGAACCCCTGCTGCGGCGCTTCAGTTCATTGCCAACACTTCGTCAACGCTGGTACTACTGGATGCACCTGAGCAGCACCTCGTGGTTGCTTTTTGGCTCAGGAAAATTCAGGCAACTCGGCCTGAAGTCGCCCTTTGGCCCGTGCCTTAAGCCCTTGCAGTTACTGCCGCGTTTGGTTCGTTACTACCTGCACAGCGCATGGGCGAGTGCCCGACATCGGCAAGCCTTGTATGGCCGTGCCCAGCAAGTGCAGGCTGTGGCTGAGTTGCATCGCAATCCCGCTGAGGTGAAACAGGCCATGCACCCTGTGAATGCTGGTCAGTGAGGCTACCCGGTGCGTAAACAACCGCGTCAGCAACGTTCAAGGGACATGGTCGACCGCTTGGTGCAGGCCACAGCCCACTGTATGACCTTGCATGGCCTTGATGGGTTTACCACCCACCAGGTCGCCGATGAGGCGGGCGTCAGCGTGGGGTCGCTGTACCAGTATTTCGAGTCCAGAGAAGATTTGGTTCAGGCGTTGATGGACAAAGTCATGTCTCAACTCGTGCACGGCTTGAACACCCAAGTGCTTGGAAAAACCACCGACCTGCGCGAAGTGGTTGAGCTGGCGGTGCGTTTTGGTTTCGCGTTTCTGCGGGCAGACGACGGGCTGGGCTTGGAGATGGTTCGCAATTGGCATCGCCTACCCACCCAGAATGTGGTTCGCTTGCTTCAAGACGTGCTGATGGATTTCATGCGCCTCTACCTGCTCAAAAACCCCACGCACCGCCAGCCCCAGAGGCTTCAAGTGCGTGGCTTCATCGTCGCCAATTCCGTGGTGTTCACGATGATTAGGGCCATCAGCGAACCCAGCCCTTTTCTCAATGAAGACGACCTCGCCCAGGAGCTGGTACAGATGGTGGTGGCTTATCTGGAGTCTTAGCTGAGCGCCACCACTACCTCAAGCGAGCCGTTCTGGAATCAGAAGCGCCAGCCCAAGCCCACGCCGATCAGCAAAGGGTCCAGCTTGGCTTTGGACACCGCAGTTCCATTGGCCAAAATGTCGCTGCGTATCTGAATTTTTTTCACATCCACGTTCAAATACATCGTGTCGGTTAGCCGATAGTCCGCACCCACCCCCATCGCCAAACCCACGCTGTGGTTTTCCAACTCCAAGGGTTGCGCACCCGCTGCCAGCCGCACACCCGAGATGTGGGTGTAATTCACGCCCAGCCCGGCGTAGGGCTGAAAGGTTTCGCCAGGCCGGAAATGGTACTGCAGGCTCAGCGTTGGGGGCAGGTGTTTGAAGTTACCCAGCGATGTGCTGGTGCCACCCGTCACCAGCGTGACATCGTGCTGTTGCGGGTAAGTCAGAACCAGTTCGGCCGCCCAGTTCGGCGTGAAGAAATAACTGATGTCCACTTCAGGAATGGTTTTGTTGCTGACATTCACCGTGTTCGGGTCAGTTACACCCAGTGCCGGTATGGGGTCAGACCTGTTGGCCATGTCCATGTGAACGGCGCGTACCCTGACCATCCACGGTTCTTCCTGAGCGGCTTGGGCGCTGTTCAATGCAAACAGCCCGGTTGCCAGGCAGATGACTGCGTGTTGAGCAGGCCTGAGGGTGAGGCGGCCAATGGCCGATGTCGCGGCTTTCTTCATGGTGATGCTCCAAGGTTGGTGTGTAAAAACTATCTGTTCATAGTTTTCACAATTGCTTGGGCCATCACCTTGATCTGGATCAACTCATTGTCTGTATCAGGTCACTGCCGTGTTCTCTGTCTGAATCGGTGCCCAAACAACCCCGTTGTTCACCATCAGCTCAATGGTCGCCAGGTTTTCAGGGGTGCCCGGTAGCACCGTGGTGGCCGTAACACCCCCTACCTTGGCCAGGTTGACCAGCGATGACGATTCGGTGCCGACCAATTGGACATGCCGCTGCGGATGAGAGGCCAGCAGGTCCATCACATACTCTTCAACGATTAACTCTGTATTGATCCTTTCGCAGCCCGGAAAGTTGCTGAGCTTGTCTCTGGGATGGGGGATAAAGCCACACCCGGGATGTTCGTCCAGAAATGCCCTGACCACTGAATGCTGAGTTCGCATTTGCTCCGGTGCCGGGCCGACAAAAAGCGTGATGGCATCAACGCAGTGGTCGCTGGTTGGCGCTGAATGTACCTCCACATGACCGTCTTTGGAAGTGCCCAGCAGTGGGATGTACAGCGTGCGTTCGAACCAGTTTTTGCCGGGGTAAATCGTGAAGTGTTGTACCGACAGTGTGGGTAGATTGTCTGAATTGAAATGTACTCCGCAGGCTTTCAGAAAGGCACGTCTCAACCAAGAATTGCTTTTGTTCCAATGTATGGAATCGCCCTGAATGTTCAAAAGCCCATCGTCGTAGGTGTACACCCGCTTGGGATTCAATCCCGTGAGAGTGGCCCATAAAAAATCGTCGATCCCACAGGCGGAGAACACTTCATCAAATTGCCCCAAAGCCTGTGCTTCATTGACCACCTGTCGCCGGTACTGCCACAACTGGACGTACTTTTTGAAACCGGTTCCCAAGCTTGGCCTTGCTTGCTGAATGGTTTTGGCGTTCGTGCAAAACCCTTTCATTCTGGCCAAGTACCGCTGTTGACGTGCGTCAGGCAATGCGCTCAAGTAAAAGCCCTCATCAAACTGCACGCCCAACGTTTGGGCAATGCGTTCAACGATCAGAACATGCAGGGGCGTCATGCAGATGCAAGCCCGTTTGGGTGGGGCGCTCACCATATCAAATGAATAATTCATCCTGACAATATCGCAGGTTCAAGCTCAAATGTCTTCGAGAGCCTTGCGTGTGCGTCTTCCAGTGCTCAACCCCTTGGGTGATCTAGGGTGATGGTTCTTGAGCAGAACGGACTCGCCTTATTCTCCACCGCGCGGTCAATCTGTAAATTTCTTGCCATGACATGTGCATCAGCACCTGAGCGTTTTTTTATCCATCGGAGTCAACATGAACCTGTTCAAATCATTCAAAACCCTGCTGTGCACCAGCGCGGTCGCCTTGGGGGCTTTTACTACGCCGTCCCAAGCGGCAGTGGTCGATATCCCATTGTTTGGTAGCCACGCCCAAGCACCCGGCGCGCCGGTGCCTGCACCTCGTACTGACAACTACAGCTTTCAAGTGACTGGTACTGGCGGCGCGTTGCTGTCTGTATTGTTCAACAGCAACCTGAACGCGTCCTATGCCTTGTATTCAGGCGCGCCCATGAGCAGTTCCCCCCTGAGCAGTGGCAGCCTGTTTACTGGGGTCAACCTCAGTGTGCCCTTGGGCAGTAATCTGGCGGGCTTGTACACCTTATCCATCACCTCCTCTCTGCGCCCTGGGTCCACTACCGGTTTTTACAACGGTGCGTTGACTGTGTCCTCTGTACCTGAGGCTGGCGAGTTGCTGATGTTGAGTGCAGGCCTGGCCGCAGTAGCCGCAGTGGTTCGTCGTCGCAAGGCCCGCGCCGAAGCTCTGGCGGTCCCCGCATTGGCCTAATCTCGGGTCGTGAACTGGTCAGGTTTTACTGACCACGTTCAAATCATTCAACTGAGCCGGTATATTCCGTAGGTGTGGTAATGGTGATATTCACAAGCACCTTCGGAATACCTGAGCTAATTTCACTTTGACGCTTCCCACAGCTCGATAGACTCAAAAATGTCTGAAGCGGGTTTAAGAAAAGCCCGACCAGCGTTCTCTCTGTTTATTTAGTCTGGTGGTTCCTATGCGTCGTATTCAATGGGCTTGCAACAGCCATCGAAGAAGGCTCACTCAGTGTGTTGTGTGGTTGTATGGTGTTGTCACTGGGTCTCAGGCCTTAGCGCTCGAGCCAGCCTGCGAGCTGAGTATACCCAGTGGTTTTTGCAGCGATGCAACACTTGAAACGCCTTGGGTGAACTTGCCAACCCCATTGCCGCCGCCCCAGCCCATGGCGTCCTTTGGTACTCACGAGCGTCCTTTTTCTCCCAACTCCTTGTGGAACAGTCGACCACGCCAAGTGAAGTGGGCCGATGTCATCATCCCCCCAGCGCAGTACTTTCCTCGGGTGGGTAATGGCAGCTTTTCGACCACCGCTTTTCTCGCATTGCCCACCGACAAGGCCCAACGGGTCTACCCACCCGTTGGCCGACCCGGGGTGTGGGATCCTGACGCCGAAGCGCATTTGCCCTATGTGGACATTGCAAAATGGCCAGTGGCCACTATCCCGGCAGCAGGTTCGGATGGACACGCTGACATTGTCGACCCCTCCGCTGGTCTGATTCATTCATTCTTTCAACTGCGGAAAATCGATGGTCGGTGGACCGCCACCCAATACGCATGGACGCGGCTCGATGGTCGAGGGTGGGGCAACGGTGCCCACTATTTTCAGGGGGCTCGTGCTGCTGCGGTGCCCTCCATCGCTGGGGTTATCCGCAAACATGAGATCAATGACGGTGCGCCTCAGTACTACCATGCGCTGGCGCTGTCGCTCACCTTCAATGCAATGTCACCGGAGGTGCAATACGTCTATCCAGCCACTTCGGGCGATACTGCCTACAAGGCGAATGAAGGGCGTATTCCGATGGGGGCTTTACTGATGTTGCCACCCGACTTCAACACCTCAACCATCACCAGTCAACCTTTGCGCAAGGTGGCGAACACGCTGAAAACCTACGGTGCGTACGTGGTTGATCGAAACTATGGGACGCCGTTCTACGTGTACGTAGAAAATGGCGTGGCCTATGACCTGCACGAAGGCAAATGGAACAATTCAGTCGCTACGGATTTGCTTCGTATCCGCGAGGCGCTTCGCCCAGTGGCTCAGGCCCGCGATTGGGTGGATGGTTTCGAAGTCAGTTCGATCAAATTGCCGCCATTGAACTTGATGTCCATGCGTGGTCCGTGGAGCCCCCTGAAAGGCAGTACCGTCAAGCCTAACTATGATTCCAAAACTCAGCGACTGGTGTTTGGTCCTACGCAGAAAAATGAAACTGCCGAGAATTTATCAAGTCGAAGTTTTTCTGGAGTGACGTGGGCCAAACCTGTGCCTGGTCGCCTGTATGAATTCAAGGTGGAGTCCCCTCAAGGCGGGCGTGCCTACCTTCGCTATTGGAGCAACGGCGTGGAACAATTCAATACCCGACCGATTCGTCACGGGGAATCATTTCGGTTGATCTGGCCCAATGTCGAGGGGGTGCCAATTCTAGGTGTGATCAGTGGGATTGGCAACAGAACAGAAATACGTGCAACCTTCACCGAGGTGGTGCAGTGAAGGCCAGGTTTCAGTGGTTGCTGCTTGGGCTGGTGGCAACCGCGGGTGCCTCCTCATGGGGGGCAGCCAATCTCTTTGCAGCGGAAGCCCCTCATCAATCAGGCAACAGGGCAGTGTCAGACCGGTTCGGCACATGGCAAAAGCCATTTGCAGTCAATTCCTATTGGAATGCCATGCCCTTGAACCCTGTGCTTGGGCAGGCCACCATTCCTGACTCCGATTACTATCCCTTGATTGGAGAAGGGCCTTATTCCTCCAGCGTTTTCCTTGCATCCAAAACCGATAAACCCCAAGAAGTCTTCGGCCTGCCGGGCAAGCCCGGGCTGTGGGAGTTGGATGGCGAACAGCATTTGCCCTGCATCACCATACCCCGTTGGCCTGCAGGCACGGTCCCAGCCAGTGGCTCCGACGGACATGCCGACATCGTGGACCCTATTGACGGTATCGTGCATTCCTTTTTCCAGTTGCGCAAAGATGCAGAAGGGCGATGGGTCGCTGGCATGTACGCGTGGTCTTCGATCAAAGGCCGCGGTTGGGGCGACCCAGCCCACTATTACCAGGGAGCAAGGGCCACTGCCGTTCCACCTTTGGCGGGGCTGATCCGTAAACATGAGGTGAATGATGGTCAGGATGAATACGATCATGCCTTGTCGATGTCTTTGACCTACAACGGCCTGTCCTCCGAAACCGATTATGTTTACCCAGCCACATCTGCAGACCGGGAGTGGCGGAAAAATACCGGTCAGATTCCCGAGGGCAGCCTCCTCATGTTGCCAGCGGATTTTGATGTTCAGCAAATTACAACCCCAGGGCTGCGCAAGGTAGTCAACACGCTCAAGCGCCGCGGAGCCTACGTCGTCGACCGCAATGTGGGTACTCCGTTCTACATCTATGTTGAGAATGGGGCAGGTTTCAATCTTCACGGGCCTAAGTGGAACAACCAAGTGGCCAAGGAGTTGCGTTTGGTGCAACGCGCGTTGAGGCCTGTGGTGGCGGTATCCGGTTGGCTTGATGGACAGGGCAAAGCCATGGACACGGCAGAAACACTGAATCTGCTGTCCATGCGTGGACCTTGGCAGTTGACTCAAGGTGAGGGCGATGTACGGTATGACACACACAGTCAGTCTGTCTGGGTCAAGCCAGGTTCTGCAGATGCGGTGTATATCCAGCGAAATGGCCGTGGTATCAACTCTGTAAAATGGGGCTCAGTCAAGCCCGGCGGGGTTTATCGTGTCAAAGTTCAGGCGTCGCCAGGCCTGCAATTCAGGTTGCGTGTGCAGGCGGGCCCAACGGGGAAGGACAATACAGACACGCCTTGGATGGTCTCGGGTGAGCAGTTCGATTATCGATGGCCTGAAGGCAAGGGCCGCGTGCAGCTTTTTGTCAGGGTCAAACCTGGCGATTCGGTACAAAGCTTCGCCAGTGAAGGGGCGGTGCGTGCCACCTTAACCGCGTTGGACGAGTCACTCACTCCGCCCCTCTTGAATAACAATTCTGCGACATTGTCCCGCTGATTCGCCCGCTGGGTCACGCGCTCACGACTCCTTCGAATCCCGGGATGAACGCACCCATTCAGATTGTTTTTTAGTTAGGTATCGAAGATACATCGGTACCTTGTTCAACACATACCTAGGGACGCTCCACAGCGCTCTGGCCTGCAATACCTCTCGCCCTACGCTGCGCCACGCCATGACCACCGACAGGGTGAGCAGGCCGAGCCAAGCCCAATTCACCAGCAGCAACAAGTAATGAGTTTTGGGCGCTTGTCCCTTCAAAAACGCCGACACGTCGATACATGGTATTAGCACACTGCTGATCAAGACCAGTCCGGACGCGGCCAGAACCAGCAAGGCCAGAGGGGGAATGCATACATCCAGCCCTAACGCCAATAGTTGGCGCTGACCGGTTTTCAGCCCACGCAGTGCGACAGGTAAACCCGTGTTGAGTATCAAGGAGAGGTGGCCATGTTCCCAGCGGGTGCGTTGGCTATCCTGAGCCTGGGGAGTTGGGGCAAATTGGCTGAAAACTCTCGCATGTTCGTCAAACACCGGCGCATGGCCTGCCTCGGTCAAGGCAAGCCCAAGTTGCATGTCTTCGACCAAATGCCCGGTCGCGAAACTGACCTTTTCGATGCAGGCCCAAGGAAATGCCATCCCGGTGCCCGTCAGCTGACAACCCAGCCCCATCCGTTTCAAGCCACGGGGTCGCGTCCAGTTTTTAACACGCCAGGCAAATTGTGCAATCTGCCCGTTCAGGCCATCAGGCGCATCGTCCATCAGGTAAAGGGACTGAACTGGCCTGCCCGTCAGCACAGCGTGGCGGGCCAGCCTGCTGATAGCACCAGGTTCAGGAATGCAGTCTGCATCAAGAACAATCACCACGTCCGGTGCACCGCTGCGCGTCAGTTGGGCCAAACCAAAGTCCAGTGCATACCCTTTTCCCCGCTTGGTGGCGTCTGTCCGTTCAATCACTTCAACGCCCTGGGCCCGTGCCTGCTCTGCGGTATCGTCAGTGCAATTGTCCGCAACCACCAGAATGCGGCAAGTGTCACCTTGCAGCGGTTTCAAGCTGTCCAGGGTTGGAATCAGGTGGAAGGATTCGTTGTGTGCGGGAATAAGGACAGCCACGTTAGGGGGCTGAGTCCCTATGGCAAGACGACGGTCCTTGTTGGTTGGCTTAAGCCCCGCCAGTACTTGGGCTGTAAACCACATTACGGGGATCCCCACCAACAGGCTCCCCAGCGCCAGCGCGCTCAGCAGAAAAACGCTCATGTTCGCTCCTGTGAATGAGTGGCACTTTGGAAGAGGGCAGCGAGTTTGTCGGTTTCGGTCGCCAAGCTGTGACGTTTCAGCACGCGGTCTTGTGCCCGTTGCCCCATCACCCTCCAATCTTCTTCCGGCATGGACAGGCAGATCTCAATCAGGTCGGCCAGTTTCAGGGTGTCACCGGCGGGGGCCAGAAAGCCATGCACCCCGTGTTCCACCAATTCCGGAATGCCCGCCACCAAAGTACTGATCACCGGCCGTTTCAAAGCCATGGCCTCCATCAGCACAATCGGGAGGCCTTCGGCAAAACTGGGTAGTACCAGTGCGCGAGCTTTCAGCAACTCGTCGCGCACTTGCTCACTGCTGATCCAGCCCGTAATTCGTACTGAATCCTGCAGGTTCTCCGACGTGATGGTCCGCTCAATGATGTCGCGCATTTCCCCGTCGCCAGCCAGCACCAGTTCAAACTTCACACCGCGCGACTTCAGCACGCTGCACGCTTGAAGCAACAACAGTTGGCCTTTTTGTTCGCACAGTCTGCCTACACAGACCAGCCGGGCCGGATGCTCAGGTTCGGCAAGTGGTGGACGGTGAAATTGAGGCTCGATACCACAATGAACTACTTGGACCTTCTGCCATTGCTCATGAGGAATCCAGCGATACAACTGGCTCTTGCAGAACGACGTGATCGCCACGACAAAGCGGCTTTGAGCGATTTTGTCGCCCAGGTGAATGAACTCGGGTTTGTCGAACTCTTCGGGGCCATGCACCGTAAAGCTGTAACCCGGGCCACCCAGTGCATGGATCAGTGTGGCCACCTCGGTGGAGTTTGCACCAAAGTGTGCATGCACGTGTTGTACCTTTGCGCTTCTAAGCCATTCCAAAGCAAGGCAGGCCTCCATCAAGTACACCAAGTGGATCAGCAAGGGCCTGTCTGCCCGGCGGCCCAAGTGAAGTGCGGTTGCCAGTGCTTCAAGAAATCGTCCCGGTGTCTGCCAAGCCACAGCCACAGCGCTGCGTATCAGCTTCAACACGCCACGCTGAAGTAGGTAGTGCGTCTTGAGCCGTTCGGCATGGTCAACTGGGTCGGCCAGCGGATTATCCCAACCGCGAACCGACAAGCGAAAGACCTCAAAGCCCTTTTGTTCAAGGGCCAGAATTTCCCGGCGGATGAAGGTATGGCTGACTTTTGGATATTGGTTCACCAAATAGGCGATTTTAGGTCTCGTCATTGCCGTGAATACTCCAGTAGGATCAGGCCGATTGGCCTGACGAGGAACGATTGATCAATGCCCGCAGGTAATGGGCAATTGCGCGCTCGGGGCCATCCGGGCGCCCAGCGAAAACCCAGATCAGCCATTGGACCGCGCCATGAAGAATCAGCCCTGCAACGCCCCACGCCACTAAACCCAGCACCGAGGACATGGCGCCACCTGGGGGAACGGCTAAAGGGCTCAACTGTCCTCCAGCAACCGTTGCGTAAGTCAACACGCAGGCGGTCAGCGTTCGCCAGGTGGACAAGGTTTGTTGGCTCAGTGACAAGCCTGTGACCTGTCCGGCAATTCGGAAATAGAGCAGGCAGTCAACCAATGCACAGGCGGCACGCCCCCACAATAGGCCAGTGAACCCGCCCAGGGCGTACCCGGCGGACATGCTCAACAGCCTTGCGCACAGTGAAAGCAGGTCGCGATGGAAAGCCAAGCGCGTGTTCAGGGTGGCCAGCACCACCGACAAGCCCACCGTGCCCAACGATTCAAGGCAGGCCACCATCACCAGCACACGAAATACATCGGTGACATCGTTCCATTTCGGGCCAAGGGCGATGGCAATTACCGGCTCGGAAAGCGCACTGGCTATGGTGGCCATGGGCAAAAAAAGGCAGCAGACCAAGGCAAGGCTATTCAAGTAGGCTTTGGCCAAGGCCGTTCGCTGGTTTTGGAGAGGCACCAAGCTTGGCGAGATGACTTTCAGCGCAGCAGCCAAGGTTTCGGTGAACAAGACCGAAGACAAGCGTCCCGCCAGAGAATACACACCAGTGGTGTGGGTGCTGAACAGTTTGCCCACGGTGAACTGATCCATTCGGGCGTTCAGAGTTTTGACGAACATGGATGCCGTTAACCACATGGAGTAGCCCCAGAGGTCTTTCAGTTTGACCAGAGTGATGCGCGGTCGAAATGGCGCGCACCAATACGACATCACTAACGCACAGGCCTGTGTGGCCACTGTACCTGCGACCAAGGCCCAGTAGTTGCGCCAATACAGCGCTGCAACCAAAGTGACGGCAAAGCCCACCAGTTTTTGGCTTAAGGTCAGGATGAATTCGCTTTTGAAATTGAGTTCCCGAGCCAACATGGCCATTCGGGGGCTTTGCAGGCTGCCCAGGAACACCGACAGGCTCATGGCCCAAGCGATGGATTCCAGTTCCGGTTTGCCGTAAAACCACGCGAGCAGTGGGGCGCTGGCCCACACCAGAGCCGCCAGAGCTGTGGCCCGCAGGGCATTTAACGTCCAGGCTGTACAAAGGTGTGCATCCGTGACTTTCGGTAGATGCGTCAGTACCGAGGCCATCTGCAATTCGGTCATTGCGGCCAACAGTGTGACCACCGCATCGACCAAAACGACCAATCCGTAATCTTCCGGGTGCAGTAGGCGTGCCAGCACCAAGGTGCTGATCAAGCCGATGGAGGCCGCCAGGCCCTTGGCGCCGACCAGAAGGTAAGCGCCCTTCAAAGACTGCCGAGAGTTCATTGTGGCCGGACCAGATCGGCCTTGGCCTGCTGGGCCAGCGCATAGAATGCACCGGCCAAGGCCCAGAAGTACCAGTTGTAGGCCAGGTAGTCCACCACGTTGTCGGAGGTGTTTAGTGTGAGATAAGACAACAGCAAGGCCAGGTACACCATACCCAAGCGCGGTGCGTGCTGCCACAGCCGGCAAGCGGCCAAAAGTTGAGCTCCAACAAACAGGCCGAAGACGGCAACGGCCAATACCCCCCCGTCAAAGTAGCGTTCTACAAACACATTGTGCGCACCAAACTGTCGCCCCCCGGACAAGGGGAAAAAGTCGGGTGAGTAGAACATGAACCCGCCAAGGCCGTACCCAAGCCATTGCCGGGCCGGGCTCATCCAGTTCAATCCACTCTCCCAGATGTATTGACGCCAAGCAAATGAGTTCAGTTTGGCGTATTGGACTACTTCGTTGCCCGAGAAGAGGTCCATCACCCGGTCCTGAACTGCAGGCGTGAACGCTGCAATCAGCACGGCAACTGCCAGACCGCTCAGAACCCAGCGGGATACCGTAAGCCCATAGATCAATGCCGCCAACACCAAGGCCAACCATGCCGAGCGGGTTTGGGTCATCAACACGCAAAGCACTAGCGCAGGCACCAAGCCCCACAATTCCACTTTGCGCCATCCATCTTGACCTGACTGTTGTGTTGATGGGTCAACCGACAACCATGGGCGTGCCGTGATCACAATCAGAATCAGCAGGCAATAGAACGCAAAAATATTCGGGTGTGTGAACGTACCCGACATCCTGCCCTCTGTCCCGAGGCTTCCCGTAAGCATCTGCAGCAACCCGGCAAGCACCGGTATGATTGCGGAGCACACCAACACTTTCAGCAAGGTGCTCAAGCGCTTTTCGAGAAAGCACCAGTAGCCCATCGCGAACACCGCTCCGTAACTGACGAAGGCCATGAGTTTCTTCAGGGCCGGGGTTGTGTCCGGCGCCAAAAATACCCCGAGGGTCATGACGGCCAGAGGTGCTGCCCAAAGGCGCACAATTGGCCCCGCAAGTCGACCAGTGGATTGAATCAACCAAACCAAGGCGCAGGCAACGATCAACACGTTCAAGGCGGCACCCATGCCCACGCTGTTGCTGAAACGTGCTGATTCCAGAGCAGGATCCAGTGCGCATCTGAAGAGTAGCAAACCCATAAACAGCCAGACGGGCCTGATCCACAGCATCACCAGAAGGGGGATCAATAACGGTGGCCCCACCAGCAGCAGTGGTTGGCTGGAGAATAATGTGGCGTATATTCCAATCAGGCAGCCCGCAAGGCCCATCGCAACGATCAGCAGGGCTGTGGGGAAACTTCTTGGGCTGTGAGCGTGCATGTCAGGACTCAACAATCAGGTGGCGGCGTTGCTCGGGCTCTAGCGATTCCAGCCAGGCTTTGAGGAAAGATTGATGCAGTTGCAGGGCCACTGCGGCGTCGGGTTCACCCCAGTCAAGGTTGGACACTCGCACCAACACGCCTTCGACACGGTGGCCTTTCAAACCACTCAAGAAGATTGCCTTTCGCATATCCAACCCATCGTGCAGGTACTGTCGTCCTGTCTTCATCCAATAACTCACAATCTCGTGCCGGTTAGGGTTTGTCGCCTCAAAACGCCGTAAAGGCACGTTGACGGGTGTTTGCCAAATACTGGGCAGGTTAAAACTTTGTTCTGGCAGTGAAGCAACGCTCAGGCCTTGAGCCGTGTAACAGGTTTCCGGTTTGTGGACTTTGATGTCTTGGGTCTGGCGTTCAACGTAGGCCAGGGCTACCATCAAAGTTTTGCCTTGCGGGTTGCGATAGGTGCCTGTCCATTGTTGGTCGTAGGGGCTGTCGGTTGATGGGCCATTACTCAAGCTCATTTGAACCAGTGGTGCTTGAACCTGTGTCCATTCTCCAATCGAATCGGGAAAGAGCGTGGTCAGTGAAAAGTTCGCCGTGGTGTGAAGGTCAGTCGGTGCCATTGAACGCGCCAACATGGCGCCCGTTAACGCGGCAGCCAGCAGCAGAACTGCAGGGGTTGGTGCCATATGGGGCCAACGGATTGGAGCGTGCTTGACGCTTGCGGCACCCGACTTTTTCTTGTTCAGGGCCTTAAACTGACCCAGCGCCGTGTCCAGCGCAAACAGCCCACCGAGTGCAACCATGAACAAGAACAGGCCTGAGAAGCTGTGCAGCCATCCTTGGGCCAGCTCATCGCCACCGTGGTACGTCAGCAAGGCCAGCAACACGATGCGCAGGGTGTTGGCAATGAAGGCCAGTGGAGCACAGGCCAGCATCAGAATAATGTTGCGCCAGTGGCTTGGGTGTGCCATCAACCGCACGTAGATCAACCCCAGTGTTTCAAGAACAAAGAGTGATTTCAGGCCCGCACAGGCATCGGCCACCAGCAAGCGATATGGGCCTACGGTCAAGGTGACCCCTTCACGGGCCACTGGGTAATTGAGGGCATGGAGCAGATGGTCTGCCGCGACAGATGCGCCCAGTTTCATGGGTTGTGTCACGCTGTCCACCAATACAGCGGGTAGCGGGGCCGAGAGGATAATCAGCACGAGAGCAAACCATTGGCGCCTGAGTACCACCCATCCATGTGTCGTCAGTAACCAGGCGGCCAGAATCGGTGACAAAGCGCCCAGTTCCAGGGCCGGCATGGTTTGTGATCGTCCGATGGCAAACATGCACACCCCGAGGGTTAGCAGTGCGATGAACCCTGATCGGCCAGCAGTGGTTGTATTGAATGAAACACCGTCAGTGATTGAAGACCATTCCCGCTTCAATCCTTGGCCAAGCAGGCCTAGGGCCAGCAGAAAGATCAAAGGCCCGTGGGCGTTGCGAGGGTCCCCCCAAGGCCCTCGAGCCAAGTTGACAATGGTGGGTGTGAACCAGACCACCAGACCCAACACGCTGAGCTGTGTCCACAAAGGCAGTTTGGCCCGATGTGGGTTGGGCGCCACGAGTTCAGAACTCCACCAGGACGGAACCAAGCAAGTTGGCTCCCAGACGCTGGAACGATTCTTTCACGGACTTCAACTCAGCAACCGAGGTGTGGCCTTTTCTGGCCACAGCCAACGCCGCACCAGCCCTGGCGGACACTGCCGATGCGTCGGCATATTCACTGCTGGCCGGGGTGTCCAGTATGACCATGTCGAACTGTTGCCCCAAGTCGCTCAGTAACTTTGCAAACCGCTCACTGGACAAAAGCTCTTGGGGGTTGGGTGGTGTGGGGCCAGAAGGGAGTAAATGCAGATTACTCAATTGATCCACGGGTTTGATCAATTCAGACTCTGTGCGCCCTTGCAGAATGGTGGATAACCCGCTGCGGTTTGAAAAACCGAAGAGGTCGTGAAGGCCAGGTTTGCGCAGATCCGCATCAACCAACACTGTTCTGTGTCCCAACTGAGAAAAGACCACAGCGAGATTCGCAGCAAGGTGGCTTCGTCCTTCGCCGCTGGAGGCACTGACAATGGCCAGTGTTTTCGATATGGGCTGGGTTTCCAGCCAGCGCCAAAGCAGTTGGGTGCGTAAAGCACGTAAACCTTCCGCCTGAAAACCGTGAGGTTCGTAAGCGGCGACCACTTGCGTGGAAATTGGGCTTTGTCCTGGTGTTAGTACCGAGTAGTCGTATTGTCGTGCGATGGCGAATTCAACGTCTTGGCGGGTAATGAGCCCCAGCTCGATGCCGACCTCTCCAAAGAGTGCGTCTCGTTCGTGTTGCTTGCGGACTATGCGTTCAGCGGCTTCAGGCGTCAATCGGCCTTCGCTGATCAGAATCGCGCCAATGGATCTTTTGATGTCACCGTGGTGGGTGTGCAGGTGTTCCATGAATATCTCCGTTGAGCGTTACTGAACCTGACGTACGCGGTTTAAGGGATTGATTTGACCGAAGCCCAGTCCATTGGCAGACAGGGCTGGCGGTGGCAATGCGCTGACCAAGCCCAGGAGGGGTAGCTCGGTCAAAGCTAAGTCATCAGTGCTTCGTACGCGTCGATCAAGCAGCTCGGTGACGCAGGCCACAGTCAAGCCCAACACCAATCCGAACACCAGTGAACCCAGGGCCACCAAGGTCCACCGTGGTGAGCTGGGGTGTGCCGGAGGAATTGCTTCGCTGACCAAATGGGCATGGGCCGTGGTTTGGCGGCTTGAAATTTCAGACATGCTGGTTCGTGTGGACACCAACTCAAACTGCTTTTGGGCGACATCCACATCCCGTTGCAAGGCCATGGCGGCATCGCGGTTTTCTTTCAGCTTAAGGATTTTGTTTCGTTGTTCCTCAACCGCTTTACGAATGGTTGCTTCGCGTCCGTACGAAGCGCGTGTGCTTGCGTTCAGCGAGGCATTGCTTCGGGTTGCTTCTTCCTTCACCGCGGCCTGTAGGGCCACCACCTCCGCCTTGAGGCGGTTGTATTCCGGGTGATTTTCTCCGATGCGTGCGCTGGCTTCAGCAAGTTGAGATTCCTTCTGCTTCAGTTGGGTGCGCAGGCTGTTTAGCACCATCACGTTCGACGGATCTTGAAGCAGGGCCTCGTCGCCCGAGCTGGCCGCACGGCTAGCCTGGTCGGCACGCTGTGCCTGAAACTGCGTGAGTGCGCTGGACAGCTCGTTCAAACGGGAGCTCTCAACATCCATCCTTTCGTCACTGACCACCACCAAGCCGCGCTCACGCTGGAATTCGGACAGGCGGGATTGGGCATGAATCAGGTCATCCCTTGCTTCCCGCAATTGACGGTCAAAGATTTGTGCGTATTCGCGGGCCGGTTCGACATTCAGTTCAATCGCCGTTTTGATGTAGGCGCGAGCAAGCCCATTGGCCAGCACAGCGGAGAACTCGGGGGAATCGGTTGACACTTGGATGGCCACTGTGTTGCTTTCTTTGCCCGGTATCACCTGTAGGTGCGCCCGGATGAAATTGGTCAACCAGGTCTTGAACGTTTGTTCTGTTTCGCCTGAATCCGCCCACAACGCCTTCAGGTCGTCGTTGTCTTCCAGTTTCAGTTGCTCGATGGCTTGGTGGATGACTCGCGACGAGGACACCAATTCACCCTGTGTGTTCATGTAGGAGGGTGAGGTCAAAGGAACCCCGGTGCTGCCCAGTACAGAGTCGGCTGATCGCATATCGACAATCAGCTTGGACTGAGCTAGGTATGACTTGGGCATCAGCGAGGCTGTCAGCATCGCCATCACCACCACAGTCAATAGGGTCAGTAGTACCAAGTGCAGGCGTGCCCGCACAATCAGCATGAGTTGGTTCAGAGTCATAAGGCGTCCCGATTCAAGAATTCAACGGTGATGGGGCAGGGTGGTTTGGTGTCAGAACACGCTCTGTTTGAAGTAGAGGGTGTCGTTGTCCTGAAGGGGTTCGTCCAGGCCGGGTTGCAGTTCGGATTCAACACCGTTGTTGGCTTTGCGGAAGATTCGGGCGCCATTCTGCGATCCGCGGGGCGTCAGCCCTCCGGCTTGGGCGAGGGCTTGCCTTACGGTCATGTCCCTTTCGATTTTGTACACGCCTGGCCGTTGAACTTCCCCATACACGTAGTATTGTGGTGCCCGGGCCACGTACAGCGTGTCACCACCTGTCACGGGTAAATCCAGTTCATCCAGCCCTCGAACAAAAATATCCGAGAGGTCGACCACTTTGGTAAAAGGCTGACCGTCTCGAGTCCCCTTGAGAATGACGCGGTCCCCCCCGTTGAGGCCAACAGTTGGAGCTGTTTGCACCACGCCGCCGGCCATACTGATGGCGTCTGTCAGGCGAGTGAAACGCGCATCCAATTGATAGCGTCCTGGTTTGCCGACCAAGCCCATCACTGAGATTTGAGCGCTTTTCATTTGAATGGGCACTATCGAGACCTGGGGCTTGACCACGAATTTGCCTTCACTGAGTTTTTCCGCAACTTTTTCTTCAGCCTCTTGAACTGTCAGGTTGCCGACACGAACAGCACCAACCAAGGGAACGGTGATATCGCCGCTCTCAGACACTCGGCGGTCTCCCGTGAAATCCGGGTTTTGGAAGACAGTCAGGTGGATCAAATCGCCACCACCCAAGCGGTAGTCCTGAAGGGTGTCTGCGGCATGCGCATGTCCCAGTGTCAGTGTCCACAGCAGGACGGATATCAGGCCTTGTTTCAACATGGTGTCCTCAAAAATCGCTCAGTTTGAATCAGTGGGTTTGGCGTAAAACTTCGCCAGGTATTCGGGTGGAGATGTTTTGCTCAGACGTTGCACCTCGGCCTCGACTGATTTACGGGTTTTCTCTTGCGATAAAGCTGTGCGAATCAGGGGTTCCGCCTCCTGAAGGGTCATCGGTGCGTTCATCACTTGAGCCACGTAAAGTAGGGTGGTCTGCTGGCCGGTCTGCACTGTAAGTACATCCCCGGCTTTCACTTGTTCCATCTTTGTTTGTGCATGGGCAGGCAACGCGTTCGCATCAGCGATTGGGGTTCCTGTCACGCACTTCAGGCCTGCTTTGTCGACGGCGCTTTGCAACGCTGTCCAGTTGTTGACTTTGTCCAGGTCCACCTTCAGCGGTTCAGGCAAGGGGGCCACGGGACAGTGAAGCAAGCGAAGGTCGAACAAGCGTCGTTTCGAATACAGTTGGGGGTTTGCTTCGTAATGGGCGCTAAGCTCGGATGGGCCGACGGTGTTTTGAAGCAAATCTGGCTTTTTGCCCAAATAGCTTTCAGCCAACAACTGCTGTCGGTAGGCGTCGATTGCCAAAATGAAGTTGGCGTCTCGTTCAATGCCTTGTTCAGTAGCTGCCTTGGCCAGCACACTTCTGGCCACCAGTTGTTCCAGTGTTCTGGAACGAAACGATGCGTCTGCGCTTGCCAAAGGGCCCATGCGCTGTATTTCGAAATTGAACTGGGATTCAGTGATCTCCTGCCCTTGAACCCGCGCAAGTACCTGACTGGGTTGATTGCTTGCAGTGTTGGGTTCTTTGCCTTGGCCACACGCCGCCAGCGCACCTGACAGGGCAAGGCCAATGAGTGAGTAAGTCCAATGGCGGTTTTGGGAGATGATGGGTTCAGTAGGCATACTTCAAAAATAGGCTGAATGAGTCGGCGGAGTAATCGGAGTTGGGCAAGCTGGATTCACGCTCGCGTTGGCGCAGCAGGGCGGTGAGCAACAGGCGGGTGGAGACCCGCCAGTCAAGGCTCAGGCTGTTGTCGGTGAGGCGATCGTTCCGGGCGGTAAGGCCCAAGCCGTCGGTGCCGTTGAATTCAAGCCGTTGCGGTCGGTGAGAGAGCCTCAGCGTGGTGGCGGCGCTCAGAGCCCAGGCTGCTTCGAGGCTGAACTGTCTGGCCAGTGCGTCAGAGTTGGTGACGTCGGAAATGCCAATGATTTGCCGTGCAGTGGAAACATTGAATTGCAGTTGCGATGCGGGACGGTACTGCCACTCCAGCCGGTAATTGATGCCGCTGTAATTGCGCCCTGTAAATTCATCATGCCGGCGCTCAACGTTGGACACAGCCGCACCCACCGTGTTCAGGTCGCTGGCATTCCAGCGCAGGAAGAGTTCTGTTTCGTCTTGCCGGAAGTTGTTGGAGACGCTGACGCCGGGGGCAATCACCTGGCGGATTGGGAAGTCACCTTCGGAGTGTTTGAAGGCAATACCCAATTGGCTGCCTGTGGACGGCTGATAGGCGAAGCTGACTGCATTCAGTGTGTCATCCCGGTTCAAGCCCGCCAAGGCCGGGTCTTGCGTGCCGTTCACGCCAGCAAAACGGGTTTGGCTTTGTTGGTGCAAAAAGCCCAGCGCATACTCCGGGTGGAATACCCAATTCAGTGCAATGCCCTGGTTGTCCCTGTCCCGTTTGACTGCAGTGGATTGCCCCGTCTGAATGGGGGCTTGATCGGACAACTGTCCTAGTTCAACTTCGCTTTTGAGTGTTTCAGACAAAGGTACGGCCCATTTGATCTGCGCGATGTAGCCATCGGTGTTTCTTTCGCGAAAGTTGTCGTGGCGGTTTTGAATGGCAGACACCTGACCTGTGAGCTGGTGGGGGCCCATTAACAGGTCAAAATCCGCGCCTGCTTGCAAGCGGGTAACCATGTCTGATTGTGGGCGGGGGCCAGGCCCTGTATCGGGTCGGTTCAACAGGTTGGAATCCCAGGTGATTGACGCCGATGCCGCGGGTGCAAACCCATGTCCACGGTCAGCCAGGGCGGTGTGCCCCAGAGAGGGGCCCAGCCCAAGGGCAAGAGCTGACGCTGCAACAGCCGAGCGTAGGCAAGCCTGATCGGGCAAGGCTTGCCGCAGGGGCAGGGTGCCGTTTGTTTGCATGGGATGGGTGCCCTGGAAGGGGCAGAGAATGTCAACTAACACTCTAGGTTAGTGGTGGTTAGTCTCCCGCCAAAGAAGGGGTTCCGTTCTGCATTTTGGAGTTAACCGCATGTGGGTATTTGGGTGCAGGGTTGTCTACCCTTGCCCCTTTTTAGGGGCTGGATATGGACAAAGCGTGGCTGGCTGATCTGGCGCGTGTGGGTGGCAGTTACCGGGCGTTTCTGCGTGAGCAGTCGATATGGGCAATTTGGGTGTATCGCTTCGGGCGTCGGGTCGATGCTCGCGATCCCGGTGTGGCTAAACGATTCCTGTTGATGGTGTACTGGGCTTTGCACCGGTGTGTCGAAACTGTCACTGGGATAGGTTTGCCCAAGCAGGCACAAATCGGCGGTGGTTTACGCATTTGGCATTTCGGGGGCGTTTTTGTGCATCCCCTCGCGGTTCTGGGTGAGGGGTGTACTTTGCGCCAGGGCGTCACGATTGGCGACAAGGGAGATGGATCGGGCGCGCCTGTGCTGGGCAGCGGGGTTGATCTTGGTGCTTATGCCCAAGTCATCGGGCCAGTGAGTGTGGGCGATCAGGCTGTAATTGGCGCCATGGCCGTGGTGGTGAAAGATGTTCCGGCGGGCGCCACGGTTGTGGGTAACCCCGCCAGAATTATTCGACAATCAAACTTGAGTTGAGTCAGCTGGCCCATGGGTGATGGCCTTATTGCTGGCGTATGCGTCGCAACTTCCAGTACTCGGCCCACAGCAGGCGCGGCAGGGCCAAGCCGTCATTGATGTAGCGTTTGGCGAGTCGTCTTGGTTCGCTGAAGACCCGGAACAGCCACTCCAGGCCAGCCTGTTGCATCCATTGGGGCGCGCGGGGTTTGACGCCAGCCATGAAGTCGATGGTTGCACCTGCGCACACAGCCACCTTGACGCCGGTGGCCAGCAGGTGGCGCTGTGCCCAGAATTCCTGTTTGGGGGCGCCCAAGCCCAACACCAGCAGCTCTGCGCCGCTGTCTCGCACTCTGCGGCAAATGTCAGTGCATTCAGCCTCGTTTAACTCGAAGCCGAAGGGGGGGCTGTAATGCCCTGACACTTCCACGCCTGGGTATTGTTGTTCGATCCGCTCTGCGGCCTTGGCGGCAACACCCGGTGCTGCACCCAGCAGGAACACCTTCAGGGGTGCGTTGTCAGGCTTGTTGGCACAGGCTGCCAAAATGGCGGGTACCAAGTCGCTGCCTGTGACCACTTCAGGCAAGGGGACCCCCAGCCAGCGCGAGGCCCAAAGGATGGGCCGACCGTCGACTACGCATAGGCTTGCAGAATTGAGTAGCCTTCGAAAATCGGGGTTCTTGCGTTGCATGACTGCAAAATGGACGTTGGGCGTGACGACCAAGTGGGGAACGTCGGCCGGCGCTTTCAGCCATGACACAATGTGGTGGACGGCCTGCCTTTGGGTGACCGCCGAAAACGCCACGTCAAACAGCACGTGTTTCGGAATGTTCATGAGAGGGGTTCCTTGAATGGGGTGAAAGCGGTTGCTTGGGGTGTCGGCCAATCAGGCGTTTGCCCAGGTCGATGAATGCCCGTTCGTAGTAGCGGGTCGACAGGTAAGCCAGAAGCAAAAGAACTGCAATCAGCAGCGGTCGCTTCATGTAGATGATGAGTTTGGTGTCGCCGGTACCCAGCCAGGTCACCACCAAAAATGGGTGAATGAGGTAAAGCGCGTAAGCGTGTTCGGACAACCAGCGCAGCGCTCGGGATGAGAGCAGCCGGGTGATTGCAGACTTGGTGTTGTTGAGCAGGCCTGCGATCAGCAAGGTGGCCAGCACTGGGCGCAAAGGAAACAGCACCGGGTGTGGTGGGGCCAGGCAACACACGGCCAAGGCGGGCAGGGTGAGTGTGGGGTTCAGCAGCAGTCGCCATGCTGCTGAGGGTTGCTGTGAACCTTGGGCGCGCGATAGAAGGGGCACCACGGCCAACGGGATCAGCAGTTCATCAAGCCTGTAGAGGGTGGTGGTGTTGAACAGATCGCCAGTGCTGGCACGATAGATTGCCAACGCAAGGCCCGTAAATATAAGGCCGATGAGGCCTTTGCGCGCTGCCAGGCCGAAGGCCAGCGCGGCAATGAGGTAAAAGTGCACTTCAACGCACACGCTCCACAGGTGCCCGGTTTCCTTCAACAACTGGTTAGGCCAGTTGTTGATGAGGGTGCTGGCGTGAAGAAGCATGGTGCTGGCAGGCAAGCCCAAGTCAAGAGAAACCCATGTTCTGTAGGCGAAGTCGATACCAAGCACCAGCCACAAGAGCGGGAAAATCCTGAAGAACCGGTTGACCAAGAACGCGGTGATGGAGGGTTCGGTGGTTAATTTGTGGGCAATCAGGAATGCAGAAAGCCCAAAGAAAATGGACATGCCGAATTGCCCGACGGTGATGTTCAGGTCAACCCAGGTTTTGGGGCCCAGCGGAAGCAGGTGACAGGCGAGCACAGCCACTATGCTCAGGGCGCGTGCGCCATGAAGCGCTGGCCAGTCGGCGCTAGGCTGATGGGAAGGGCTCATCGTGCGTTCAGCGACATGAAACAGCGTCGCGGGTGTTTACTACCCCGTCGAGGCTAGCAGTCGTTAACCCAGGGTGAGAACTTCTTGGTTCCTTCTGCTGTTGGTGATGAGCACGGTAGAGGGAGGGGGCGTTTAAGCTGCTCGGCTGTAAATGAGTTGGCGTACGCGCGGATAAATCTGCTGGTTCCATTTGCGTCCGCTGAAGACGCCGTAATGCCCAACCCCTGTTTGCACGAGGTGGTCACGAAATGCAGGCCGTATGCTGGTGCACAGGTCCTGAGCGGCCACGGTCTGGCCGACAGCACACACATCATCCCGCTCGCCTTCAACCGTCATGAGGGCGGTGCGGCGTATGGCGGCAGGGTTCACCGTTCTGTCGCGGTAACGCAGTTCTCCTTTTGGCAGATCGTAGGTTTGAAACACCTTGGACACAGTTTGAAGGTAGAAGTCCGCCGGAAGGTCGTTGACGGCGAAGTATTCCAGATAGAACTGTTCAATGGTGGCGGCTTCATTCATCCGGCCCTCTGCGAGGTGGTCTCTCAGGCTGATGAATTGCTCTTTGTGGCGTTCCGGGTTCATGCTCATGAAGGCCAGCAACTGCAGAAAGCCTGGGTACACCCGCCGGGTTGCGCCGCTGTAGTTCCAGGGCACATGGCTGATGAGGTTTTGTTCAAACCAACTGATTGGCCGGGTGGTGGCCAGTTTGTTCACCTCGGTGGGGTTGATCCTGCAATCCACTGGGCCAGCCATCAAGGTCAGGCTTCTGGGTTGGGCGATGTGGTCGTCTTCAGCCATGATGGACACGCTGGCCAAAGCAGCAACGCAGGGCTGGCACACCGCGACCACATGCACACCCGGTCCCATCCATGCGATGAAGTCGATCATGTATTCGATGTAATCGTCCAGCCCAAACTCACCCTCGGTCACCGGAATGTCGCGCGCGTTCTTCCAGTCAGTGATGTAGACGTCGTGGTCTTGTAACAAGGTTTTGACTGTGTCCCGCAACAGGGTTGCGAAATGCCCCGACAGCGGGGCAA
Source organism: Limnobacter sp. (assembly GCF_046297615.1). Classification (GTDB taxonomy): domain Bacteria; phylum Pseudomonadota; class Gammaproteobacteria; order Burkholderiales; family Burkholderiaceae_B; genus Limnobacter. Next base: position 267,623 of record NZ_JBKBHM010000006.1, read on the forward strand.
CCAACAAGACTTTGGGGGACGATGGGTCCGGTTGGGCCTTCTTGAAATGTAGCAGGTCGCCAAATGGACGGGACAGGCTGACCTCTTCCTGTACAGGCACCTCTTCGCCACCGATGTTGACCGAATGCACCCCGTAGGCAGGGCGGCGATGGCTCAGTTGCAGGTGTGACCAAGTTTCCAGTGTTGCACCGAAATGTCGCAACCAGGGGTGTTCAACCTGTTTATTGAGGATTGGCCCAGCCATGCTGCTCGCCAAAGCTTGCCAGGGAGCCAGGGTGTTGGCGAATGCAGAATAGGCGGTGTACAGCATGACATCCCTCTGTCGGGCTATGGCTATGGTTTGAAGTTAAGCAAGGAGCAAGCCAGCCGATTGGCTGGAATGTGCACAAGCGAAGTGCATCCATTAAGTGGTTGGTGATGGGTATGCAAATTGCTGCTTCAGGTTCAAACATCAATGCAGCGCACCAGCGTGAGGCATGGCCAAGGAGGAAATGATGATGGGTAAAGCGCAGTTGACTCTGAGCAGCAAAAACTATGGCGCATGGTCCTTGCGCGGTTGGTTGATGGTCAAGATGTCTGGGCTTGAGTTTGAGGAAAAAGTCATCCCACCCGACGACCCAACCATGCGCGCGGACATTCTGCTGATGTCGTCTTCAATCCGAGTGCCACGCTTGACCCATGGTGCGGTGGATGTGTGGGACACATTGGCGATTGGCGAGTACCTGCATGAACTGATGCCCGAGCGTGGTTTATTGCCTGCCGACGCGATTGCACGTGCGCATTGCCGCTCGGTCTGCGGGGAAATGCATTCCGGGTTTACCACGCTGCGCAATGCGCTGCCGGTCAATATCAAGGCTTACTTTCCCGGCTACAAGGTATGGTCCAAAGCGAGGGAAGACATTCAGCGCATTTGCGACATTTGGGAGGATTGCTTGACCCGCTATGGCGGCCCATTCCTGTTTGGTGCAAGCCCTTGCATGGCTGATGCGATGTTTGCCCCGGTGGTGACACGGTTTCGAACCTACGATGTCGAATTGCCCGATTTGTTGAACCGCTATTGCCAGCGCATGCTGGATTTGCCCTGGATGCTTCAATGGGTGCAGGACGCCAAGGCCGAGCCCGATGAGATTGATGAGTTGGATGCAGAGTTTTGATGCATGAGGTGGCCTTGTCCACCTCTTTTTAGGCTCAGTTCTGCGTGCCAGACAGGGGTGTGACTTTTGTCACTTTTCCCACCAATATCCAAACCAAGCACAGCCACAGTGCACCTGAATTTTTCATTATTTTACATTCTCGTCTGAAACCAATTCTTACACTCTGTCAGTAAAACCTAGCTGATGTGTGGCTAGGTTTCTACGTCTTTAAGTTATCGAATTTATTGCTTTTTTTTCCTGCGCAGTGTTTTCACCGCTCTCTAATTGTGCTGTTCGGAGTTTTCGATGTCTCAAGTTTCCCGCAAATTGGTTTCTTTGTTCAAAGCTGAAAAGTCCAAGGTGGCTCATATGTCGCCACAGGATGTGCTGGAGGCTGTTGCGCAACGTAAGGTGGGCGCTGAATCCAAGGCCAAAAACGTTAGCAAAAAGAAGTTGATGGATGAACTTGACGACTCAGCAGCCACAAAAGGTGCCGATCTGAGTCGCGCCAATGGGCATGACAAGTCTTTGCCCACTCAGGTGGCCGAACTGGCCGAGGTTAAAGTATCTTCGGATGCCTTGCCAGCCAGTTCCGGGCAGGAAGTGAATGGAATAGTTGGCGCGGTGGCGCCTTCAGGGTTCAGTGCCGTGTGGGGTGCCTTGGGCTTGGGTGCAGCCGCCGCTGCGGCGGGCGGTGGTGGAGGAGGTTCTTCAGCTGCTGCGGCCGGGCCGACAACCAAATCGATCAATGGTGTTGTCATCGACGGATACATTCGAGATGGCAAGGTTTTTTTGGACGAAGACCGTGATGGAATCCACGATCAAGGTGAGGCTTTCACCTACACAGACAAAGCTGGCAAATACGAACTGATCGTTGATTCCAAAGCCACTGGTGTTGTTCGTGTTGTGGGCGGCGTGAACATCAACCCAGATGGAACCGATGGTGCCCCGAACACGGCGGTTCTGACTGCTCCTTTGGTGGTCAATGGGACTAACTCGATTAACTTGAACGTTACCCCCATCACCTCATTGGTTGTTGCGTTGTCGCATGCTCAAGACGGGCTTGGGATTGAGCAGGCTGCAGCCAAACTGGCGGCAGTCTTGGGCATGCCAGACGTCAACTTGCTCACTTTTGATTCGATTGATGCCGAGCTGAACGGCAAGACTCAGGAAATCCGTGACAAAGCGTTGGCCTTGAACAAAGTGGCCGCTCAAGTCGTTGCGCTCGTCAATTCTGTGGCCTCAGCGTTGGCTGATGGCGATGCCAAGACGCGTGAAATGGTTGATGGCGCGGTTGCTGATTCATTGTCGCAAAAAGTTGTGCTGCAAATGCTTGCTGCTGAACCCGGCAGTTTCTCGGATGGTCAGTCCCTGGCGTCTGTATTGAACGAGAATACGCTTGCTCAGGTGATTGAGGATGCAATTACCCTGACCAAGTCGAATACCAATTTGGCAGACATCATCAAAGACGTTGACCTTGATACCGCTAAGGCTGCCGCGGTTAAGTCTGCCCAGTCCCAGGTAAAAGACATTGATGTGGCGACTTCTATTGGGGATATTGCTGCTCAGCAGGTTGCTGTGGTTAGCAATAAGGCTCCGGTGGCGGCTGGCGCGAAGTCTTTGGTTGTCGAAGAGAACCTGAATTTTGTGGGCGTGTTCCTGGCCGTGGATTCGGACATCGGCGACACGGTGTCCTATTCAATCGCGGGTCCAGATGCAGATTACTTCAATGTAGATGCGTCTACCGGCGCACTGACGTTTAAGAAATCCCCCAATTTTGAAACTGAGTTGGGGCGCATTTATCAAGTGTCCGTGATTGCGACTGACCCAAAGGGTGCAAGTTCTCTTCAGCCCTTGACCATTCAGGTGTCTGATGTGTTGGAGACTGAGCCGAATCAAGATGCGCTGTTGGCCCAGATTGCACAACTTCAAAATACTGTGGCCAGCTTGCAAGGTTTGCTGAGCGCAGAAAAAGCAGTCTCTGCTCAGCAGAAGGCTACTTTTGAAGCGTTGATCAAGCAATTCGAAACTCAGATTTCGGGTTTGAAAACCGATTTGGGCCTGAAGGACACTTTGGTTTCAAACTTGCAGATCGAGTTGGCTGCTACCAAGCTAGACGCCACGGCTCAACAAAAAGCGTTGGCTCTGGAAGTTGAGAATCTTAAAAGTGATATCGCAAGCCTCAAAGCCAGTGGCACATCCAAGGACACCGAGATAGCCGCTTTGAATGCCAAGTTGGGCGACCTTCAAGCAAAAGCAGATGCAGCTGCCAAAGCCGCATTGGAACAGCAATCCAAGTTGTCTGCTGAGATAGCTACGCTCAAGGCATCTGGTCAGGCCAAAGACACTGAAATTAAGTCGCTGACTGACAGCCTTGACAAGGCCAAGAGCGAGGCTGCCGCCCAGCAGAAATTGCTCAATGAAGAGATCACCCGCCTGACTGGCGAAGTGGACAGCCTCAAAGTCACGGTTCAGACCAAGGACAACGAGATCACCGCACTGAAGGCCGAACTGGCCAAATCGGTCAAGGACGCCTCGGACAAACAGCGGGAGCTGGAAGCGGAGATCACCCGAGTCAATGGCGAATTGGACCTGCTGGAGGCCACCGTCACCGGCAAAGACAACGAAATCACCGCCCTCAAAGCCCAACTGGCTGGCTTGCAGGCCAAGTTTGACAAAGCGGTCAAAGACGCAGCGGACAAGCAACTGGAGTTGGAGGCGCAGATCGCCGCCCTGGAAGCCTCGGGCACCGCCAAGGACAACGAGATTGCCAGCTTGAAAGCGCAACTGGCCCAAGCGATCAAAGACGCCTCGGACAAACAACGGGAACTGGAAGCCGAGATTGCCAAGCTCACGGGCGAAGTGGACAGCCTCAAAGCTACGGTTCAGACCAAGGACAACGAGATCACCACACTGAAGGCCGAACTGGCCAAATCGGTCAAGGACGCCGCAGACAAACAGCGGGAGCTGGAAGCGGAGATCACCCGAGTCAATGGCGAATTGGACCTGCTGGAGGCCACCGTCACCGGCAA
>NZ_JBKBHM010000007.1:0-252574 GCF_046297615.1 Limnobacter sp.
GCCTGCGCCACCGGCTGCATCAGCCAAGGGGCCAAGCACCGCATCCAGAGGCGTGCCTGTGGGGCCATCGCTGCCACCGCCACCGCCTGCGCCACCGGCTGCATCGGCCAAGGGGCCAAGTACCGCATCCAAAGGCGTACCTGTGGGGCCGTCGCTGCCACCGCCACCGCCTGCACCACCAGCCGCATCAGCCAAGGGGCCAAGTACCGCATCCAAAGGCGTACCTGTGGGGCCATCGCTGCTGCCGCCACCGCCTGCACCACCAGCCGCATCGGCCAAGGGGCCAAGCACTGCATCCAGAGGCGTGCCTGTTGGGCCATCACTACCACCGCCACCGCCTGCACCACCAGCCGCATCGGCCAAGGGGCCAAGAACCATATCCAACGGGGTGCCTGTGGGGCCATCACTACCACCACCACCGCCTGCGCCACCAGCCGCATCGGCCAAGGGGCCAAGCACTGCATCCAGAGGCGTACCTGTGGGGCCATCGCTACCACCGTCACCGCCGCCCGCACCACCGGCGGCCGAGGCCAACGCGTCAGCCAATGGACCAGTCACAGCTTCCAGCGGAGTACCTGCTGTTGCGTCGATTACTGGCGTAAGCACAGCATCCAGGGGGGTTCCGGTAACGGCACCATCGTTGGGTGTGGGGTTTCCATTGTCGGTGGGGGTGCCGGAATTGTTGCTGGCGACTGGGCTTTGGCCTTCATCGCTGCCCGATGCCAACAGGCCAATACCGATTGCACCGGCACCAACCGCAGCCACAGTGTTACCTGCCAAAGCACCGGTCAACCAACTGCCGCCGAACAGGCCGAACATGCCGCCGCTGCTGGCTGCTGCGCCGCCTTGAACACCCTGCAGTTCAACCAAATCCGCAAAATCCGGGTCAAGGTTGGTGATCGTGACACCGTCTTCAGACAAGGCTTCGAAGACGTACCCTACTTTGTCGCCTTTTTGGGCCGTGTCCATGATGACGCTGCCGTTGGGGGCAACCAGCAAATTACCAATCGGCTGGCCGTACGCGTCGGCTACGGTGATTGAAGCGCGCCCGTTCGCACTGGCAGACACAACATCGCCTGCGGCAATGGTATCGCCTGATTTCAAATTGACTGTTTCACCGTTTCGCATCACGGTGACGCCGCCTTCAGCGTCGGTTACGGTGCCAATCACCTGAGTGGACATGTTGCCTCCAAATCGTTCTATGACGTTATGATCAAAATACCCTAGTGATACTGGGTACCGTCTTGGGTGGATTCATTCAGCAAAGTTCGCAGTTCAATCAAGCCACTAGCACCATGACCAAGGCCACCATGAACCCCCAGAAAGCACCCACCAGCGGCATCAACCATTCATAGCGGCTGAACACTGGGCGCAAAGCCCGCTCAAATTCCAGTGGGGGTAAGGCGGCCAGGCGTTCCACAATCACGTCTTCGATCCGCAAGGCGTCATTCAAATACACCCGGGCGGCCATCAAGTGAGATTCGAGCTTGGTGGCAAACACCGAGGAGGCATCGCGTTTGATGGCGACCCACTGCTCGGCCCCGAGAAAGGTCACCAAGATGGGCTTGACGCCGGCTGATTCCAAATCCATGGCTTTTTGCACATGGTGCTCGATGAGCGCCGACAGATTGACCGAGTTGGGCCCACGGCACAGGGCCAACACAATGTTCTCGGTGGTCAACACCTCCCGGGCCGCCGTCTGGGCAAACATTTCAGCAATGTGGCGTTGATTTCTGAAGAAAAAGCCCGTGAACTTCCCCAAACGCACCCGACCATGCTCAGGGTGGAAAAACAGGCTTTCAAGGGCCAGCGCACTGGCCAAACCACCCAGAACAATGCCCAAGATCAGGGTCCAATACCACTGCAACTCAAGCACACTCAAACCTGCCAACACCAAGCCCACCAGCAAACCCGCTACAGCAGCAAAACGCCTGACGTAATTCATCGGGTCTTTGCCTGCACTTTTGAACAAATCAACCACCAGAAAGGGCTTGGTGTTGATGACGTCCAGCACCAAGGTTTTCAGGCTCAGGTAGTACGCAGGCTTTTTCTGAAGGTCAAGAATGATCTGTTTGGCTGACGCAGGCACCACACCACGGATGCGGGTGATGATGGAGTTCTGAATAAAACTGGGCAGGCTTTCCCACAAGGTGGGTTTGTGCCTGAGCATCACCTCACGGCAAGCCAGGTCAGCGGTTTCCTGCATGGGGGGTGTCAGCCTGTCGGCAAGCCCCTGGGCGGGAATACGACGAATCATTTCATCCAGAGGCAGCAACTTGTGGGTCATCAAGCGCACTGCAATTTCAGCCATGATGGCCTTTTGATGTGGCACCAAGCCCTGCCAACCCAGGCCCTCCAGGCCCAATTGGTGCAAACCCAGCTTGCGAAACAAGGGAATACGAACCCCTTTGAACTCCTGAGGGTTGAACATCAACCAGAATGCGCCGGCCTGAGTCGCAAACGCCAGGACAAGGCCTGCCACAGCACCTGAAAGGATGAGCGCCCACAGTGGCAGCCCCAGATGAACAAGCGACAGCAATTTGCTGATATCCAGGTTAGAGAAAAAAGCGAAAGGATCCAAAATCGAAAGTCCCGGAGTTTGTTGTAATAGTGGTGTAGAGCTTGCGGATTACACGTATATGTCCTGCTTTGAACGTTATACTGTCTCCGAGGCGCTTCGGTTTTGAATCTGTGAACCCCGAAATACTGCTGCACGCGCCAGTACACTCATACTGTATCAATAAAAACTAAAAACTCTTAGGGGACGCCTTCAATGAACTGGGCAAACATCTGGGCCGATGTGCAGGCGAACTATCTCGTCTACGGTTCAATTCCCATCATTGCGGCCATATTGGGTTACATCACCAAAATTGCCGCGGTCAAAATGATGTTTTACCCGATGAAGTTTGTCGGTATTCCACCGTTTCTAGGTTGGCAAGGCATCGTGCCGCGCAATGCGTTGCGTATGGCGTCGATTGCCGTGGACACCATCACCACCAAACTGGTATCAGTTCAGGAAGTGGTGTCCAAGCTGGATTCCGAGCGACTGGGGCGCGAGCTGGAAGCCCCTGCGATGGAGGTGATTGAGTCCATCATCCGTGAAGTGATGTCCAAACATCAGCCACGGCTGTGGGAAAGCCTGCCCAATTTTGCGCAGAAGAAACTGATTGACCGGGTTAAAAAGGACGTACCCAACGTCATTGCCAGCGTGATGGAAGATATCAAGGGCAATATTGACGAAATCCTTGACCTGAAGGCGCTGGTGATTCGCATCCTGATGAAGGATAAACACCTGCTGAACCGGATTTTTCAGGAAGTGGGCCGCGAGGAATTCAAATTCTTTGGGGTGTCAGGCCTGTACTTCGGGTTCATGATTGGCCTTGTGCAAATGACCCTTTGGGTGTTTTTGAAAGAACCCTGGATTTTGCCCACCTTCGGTTTTCTGGTGGGTTTTATCTCAGACTGGGTGGCCTTGAACATTCTGTTTGAGCCCAAAAAGCCGATTCCGTTTGGTTCGTACACCATTCAGGGCTTGTTCCTGAAACGTCAGCAGAAAGTCGCGGCTGACTACGCTCGCATCATTGCCACCGACATTCTCACGCCGCAAACCATCATCAGCGAAATGGTGGCAGGTCCACTGTCCGAACGTGTTCAGAAGATGGTGGATGAACGTGTGCGTGAAATGGTGGACAGCAAGGCCAGCATCGTGAAGCCTTTCGTGGTGATGGCTGTGGGCGCTGAAACCTTCCAGCGCATGAAACAGGACACCTCGGAAATGCTGATGGCACGTTTGGCCGATGTGATCATGCATGCGGAAAGCTATGTGCAGACATCGCTGGACATTGAAAACGTGGTCGGCACAAAAATGCAGGCCATGACGCCTTTGGAATTTGAAGGCCTGCTGCGCCCGGTGTTTAAACAGGAAGAATGGATTCTGATTATTGTCGGCGCGATTCTCGGTTTTCTGGTGGGTGAAGGCCAATTGATTGCGATGATGAAGCTGGGCGTGATCTAACCCCGCCTTAATGGGGATTCGTCTACACACAAAAAAGCCCGCGCAATGCGGGCTTTTTGTTGGCTGTCAGCAGCATCAAGCTGCAGGCCACCATATTCAAGGGTTCTTGATCGCCTCAATGGAGATCAACAACTTCACCTCGGGCTTAAAGCCGCGATTCAGGCCGTAATCCACGCCAAAGTCACCCCGGTTGATGGTGGCTTCCGCATCAGCACCACAAGCTTCACGCTTGGCAAACGGGTGGGGTTTGCACAGGAATTCATTGACTTTCAGGGTCACAGGCTTGGTCACGCCTTTCAAAGTCAGTTGGCCGGGAATGGACACCAGTTTGTCGCCCTCAAACACGAACGAATCGCTGACAAAACGGGCTGTGGGGTATTTGGCGACGTTGAAAATGTCCTCGCCAACGGCGTGTTCATTCATTTTGTCGAAGCCGAAGTCGATGCTGGCCATCTGCATGGTGACATCCACCTTGCCTTTTTTGTTGACCTTGTCATAAGTGACTGTGCCTTCAGACTTGTTGATCTTGCCGCGCCACTTGGACAGGCCACCCATGTGGTCTGCCTCAAATGATGGGTAGGTGTGTGAAGGGTCAATTGTGTATTCGTTGGCCAGCGCCGCTGTCGACACCCCTGCTAGGCACAGCAATGAAGCTGCCACGAACTTGCTAGTTTTCTTCATCTTGATCTGCTCACATCCATAAGCCAAAAAACTGGCGGAAGCTTGAGTGTAACCCCAGCCACCGCACAGTTCGCACAAGTAGACAGAACAAGCTGTTCAAAAAAACCGAAGTGTTCAGGCCAGCAGGCCCACGCCCTTACTTCACTCGAACCTTGGCCAAACTGGGGGTTTCACGGTCAGTCTCGGCGTATTCCACAAACTCGGCCACACAATTGGCCACCCACTCCGCGTGGGTCTCAACCATCCAATGGTTGGCCTCTATGTCGCGACGCCACACGGACTCGGTGTAGGGGTAGCAACTCTCCACCATGGGCGGGGTCACGAATTTGTCTTTGGTGGGCACCAGCAACTGCACTGGCACCGAAGTGTGCCGCACCCGAGGGTTGCTCAGACGCGGCACCATGTTCGCGCGGTAGAGGTTGATGCCATTGACTCCATCTTTACGCTGGCTGGGGTTGGCGGGCAATTCCTCGCCTTCCATCCGGCGCAACACGCCGGGCCAAGCCTTGTCCAGCCCTAACTTCCACACGGAGGGTGCCAGCAATGGCAACTGGAATGCCGCCACATACCAGGAATGCATCGCCTGCCCCAACACCTGTTTGACCGCGGCTGGCTTGCCCGAACCCAAATTGCTGCGGAACCACATGCCGATGTGGTCCAGACAGGGCCCGGAAATACTGGTGTAACTGGCAATTCGGGCTTTCAGACGATGGTCTGTCACGCTTTCCCAAGTCTGGATTGAACCCCAATCATGCGCCACCAAATGCACTGGCTGGGTTGGGCACACCGCCCGCATCACGGCCTGCAAGTCTTCGGACAGGCGGGCCAGGGAATAGTCCCACATCCAGCCCGGGGCTGTGGATTGACCACACCCCCTGACATCGTAGGTGACCACATGGAAGTGATGGTGAAGCACATCCACCACACCGTCCCACACTTGACTGTTGTCCGGGTAACCGTGGACCAGAATGATGGTGGGGTTTTGCGGGTCGCCATAGGCGGTGACGGCCAGGTCAACGTCGCCGGAATGAACCACCTGTGTACTGCCCGCCACGCGGGCGATGGAAGCCTCGTTCATGAATTTGTCTCTTCTTGTGGTTGTTGTGTAGGTGGTTGATTTCACATTTATAACCGCCAAACCCACGGCCATTGACACCCGCATTTAGAGGCGCAACTCAAAATAAGCAAATAACTAAAAAATAGAATGACTTAGCAGGCAATTATTCGGCCATGCGATATCATGGGCACCGATAAAAGCACCCTACCCGGCCACGGGTTCAGTCTGTCCACGCAGGTAACTATGTCCAATTTCGTCGAAGAACGCGTCACCGAGGTCCATCACTGGAACGACACGCTGTTCAGCTTCAAAACCACCCGCAGCCCCGGCTTGCGCTTTCACAACGGCCATTTCGTGATGATCGGCCTGCAGGTGGAAGGCAAACCACTGGTGCGCGCCTACAGCATTGCCAGCGCCAATTATGAAGAGCATCTGGAATTCCTGAGCATCAAGGTGCCCGACGGCAAACTGACCTCGCGCCTTCAGCACTTGCAGGTTGGCGACCCCGTACTGGTGAGCAAGAAGCCCACAGGCACGCTGGTGATCGATGACCTCAAGCCCGGCAAAAACCTGTTCATGTTTGGCACCGGCACCGGCTTGGCCCCATTCATGTCCCTGATCAAAGACCCCGACGTGTACGAGCGCTTCGAGAAAGTGATTCTGGTGCACGGCGTGCGTTATGTGAGCGAGCTGGCTTACAGCGATTACATCAGCGAAGAGCTGCCCGAGAACGAGTTCTTGGGCGAAGAGATCAAGGCCAAGTTGATTTACTACCCCACGGTGACCCGTGAAGAGTTCAAGAATGTGGGCCGTATCACGACCCTGCTTGAAAACGGTGAGCTGTGCAAGGATGTGGGCCTGCCCCCCTTGAACCCGGAGACTGACCGCGCCATGATCTGCGGCAGCCCCAGCATGCTGGCCGACATTCGCGCCATTCTGGATGCGAAAGGTTTTGCAGTGTCACCCGGCATCGGTGAACCTGGCGATTACGTCTTCGAACGGGCGTTCGTTGAGAAGTAAACCCAGCGGTTCAAGCCAATAAAAAAACCGGCCCTTGTGGCCGGTTTTTTATTGCGCAAACCCGTTCAATGGGCGGCACGAATCACTGCTGTTGGCTTTGTTCCTGAGCCAACTCCTCCAACACCGCTTTCGCCTGTCGCATGCTGTCCATGGCTGCGGGGAAACCGCAGTACACACTGGCGTGGATGACCAACTCCCGAAGCTCTTCAGGCGTTACGCCATTGTTCAAGGCGCCCCGCATGTGCAGCTTCAATTCCGTGGGCCGGTTCAAGGCCATCAGCATGCTGACGGTGGCCACGCTGCGCAATTTGCGCTCAAGGCCAGGCCTTGACCAGACGGTGCCCCAGGCATGGGCGGTCACCATGTCCTGAAGCGGTGCGGCAAAGTCGTTGGGGTCAGCCACGGCCCGGGACACATACGCTTCACCAAGGGTTTCAGTGCGAACGGTTTTGCCCAGGTCGTAGTTGACCGGTTTGTCATGCGGCATATTTCTCACCAATTTTTTCCATGAAGCGGTCTACGATACCTTCAAACATGGTTTTGATGAAGCCGGGCGTGGCCGCCTTGAGCAGCATGGGCACTTTGATTTCACGCAGCTGCCCTTCGATTTTGATCTCCACTTCCACTTCATTGCCTTTCTTTGCGAACTGGAAACGGCCCGACAAAGTGGCGTTGCCCACACCGTCCTTGCCTTTGAAAGTCAGCAGGCCTTTGGCGGCGTCCACTTCGTAGCTGGCTGCGTAATGCACCGCATGCGACACGCCCATGGCACCAATCGGCTTGAGCTTCCATTCGTAGGCGTTGGGGCCCAGTTTGGTGAGGCTTTCCAGTTTGGGGAAAATGGAAATCAGGGGCTCGATGGCCGTCAGGTCGGCCACAATGGCGTCGTAGTTGGCTTTCACGACTGATTTCTTGTCCAGATTCAACTTGCTGTCCATGGTGTTCTCCTCAAGTGGTCGGCCTGTGATGGCACCCTGCGGTACACTGTCAGGCCTGATTGAATGAATTCATCGCCCAATTATACTCATGAGTAACATACCTGTAGACCCTCTACTCAGAATTAAGAACCTGGCTGCGGCACTGGACGAAGAACGCTTCGAAACCATCAGTAGCCTGGTGCACGCATTCCGTCAGGAAAAGGCCTTGCTGGCCGAACTGCCCTCGGTGTTTGAGGCCGCCTTGGAAACCATTCTGGAACGGCTTGAGAGCAGCGCCATGTTTTCGGGCGAAAGCTGTTCATTCAGCCACAGCGACATGCTGGCAGCCCTCAGTGTTTGGCTGGACAAAGCCCGCTCTTATCTGGAAAAACAACTGGGCATTCAGCACTGAAAAAACCAAGGCCCCTGCACCTGGTTCATGTTTACACCACTTTGCCCAACTGGGCTACCTTCTCATCAATCAGGCGCTGAAGGTGCGCATCCAGCCGATCAAAGGCGATGGGTTTGGTGAGATGGGCTTGAATGCCCACCAAGGTGCATTGGTCCAGGGTGGCCTGGTCGGACAGGCCCGATACCGCACAGATCCACGTGTCAGCATTCAAACTGCCCTCCAGCCTCCGAATAGCCCGAGTGGTTTCAAAGCCATCCATGTCGGGCATGTCCAAGTCCATCAGAATGCCCTCGAAACGGGTTTTCTCACAGGCCAACACTGCGTCATGCCCCGACAGCGCCGTCTCAATACGGTGCCCGCGTCGTGACAGGTAACGTTCCAGCAGCTTCACGTTGATGGGGTGGTCATCAACCACCAACAGTTGTAGGCCATCAGAGGTGGCCGTCAATCCGTCGCCCGGCATTTGCCTTAAAGGCGCCTCTGTTTCCTGCAGATTCAAGAGGACTGAAAACACAGAGCCCACGCCGGGCTCGGAGGTGGCGTCTATTCGCCCGTCCATCAACTCGACCAGCCCTTTGGAAATCGCCAGGCCCAAGCCTGTGCCCCCGAAACGGCGGTTGATCCCACGGTCGGCCTGGGTGAACCGATTGAACAGCTTCTTGAGGTTGACCCGAGAAATACCGATGCCGCTGTCAGCCACCTCGATGGACACCGACACCCGGCCGGGCTCCGCCTTCACTGTGGACAAACGAACCCTCACGTACCCTGTGCTTGTGAATTTGAGGGCATTGGACAAAAGGTTTTGAACCACTTGCCGCAGCCGTAGCTCGTCGCCTCGAACCCAGACTGGTCTTTCGGGCTCGCAGGTCAGACCAAACTCAAGGTGCTTTTGCTGGGCTACAGTCCCATTCAAGGCGATCAAGCCTTTGAGCAGGTCACGCAGGTCGAACGGCCGAATATCCAGACGCAGACCCTGCGCCTGGATGCGGGAGAAATCCAGAATGTCGGTGAGAATGGCATTCAAGCTTGAGGCCGCATTGCCGATCTGCCGCGCGTCGTCGCGTTGTTGATCAGTGCTGGCTTGGTCTTGCAACAGGCGTGAGAAACCAACGATTGCGTTGAGCGGTGTGCGCAATTCGTGACTCATGGTGGCCAGAAACTCCGACTTCGCTTTGTCGGCCGATTCAGCCATTTGGCGGGCCTGAACCAGATCCGTTACATCCACAGCCACCAAGTGCAGTCTGACCCCGGCTGCAATCGCTTGGCGCACCACCGTGACTTGCATCCACACCAAGGGCTGGCTCTGAGGGCTGGCCAATGCCAACACCAGCGATTCCCGGGCCGGAAAGGGGTCAGGGTGGATGATCATGCGGCGCAGTTCAGGCGCATGCTGGGTGTTAAAAGCCTCGAGCAGTCGAGTCCAATCCTGCTTGATGGCTTGGGCGGTTAGCCGGGTTAGTCGTTCTACAGACTCATCCACCTGTTCAACAGTGACCTCCCCCCCCTGCCCCACACGCAAGGCCAACACGAAGCCATGAATCGCATGCCCCAGCCCGACCAAACGGGCACGCTCGGACACATAGGCTTCTTCAAGCAGGCGGGATTCATGATCCAGCTCAGCCAGCCTGCGCAACACGTGCAACAAGGCCTGATCGGGGTTCGCCCCCGCGGGCACTGAGAAGGTGTCAACGGTCAAGCTGTCGCGCGCACCATCAAGCAGTGCCAAAGTCCACAACCGCTGAAACCACACCCCCAAGGCAAAGAACAACCCCGCGGTCACCCCACCCAACACCACCTGCCCCAACCACGCCAGGCTGCCCAGTTGCGTCCAGAACAACAGACAGCCGAGGCTACTGATGAGTAGTCCAAGTACCGTCAATGGAGACTGTTCAAATTGGGCTCGGACCACAGGCATGAGGCGAGCGAATACGCCAAACGCCCCGCCTTGCGACACCGACCCGGACAATTTGCCTGAAATCAAAATACAACACCCAAAAAAATAGGGTTAAAAATACTGTACAAACACACAGCCTTTCTTATACAGTACCTAACAAGTGAACAATATCGAGTGAGGGTCACTGTCATGAGTGTAAAACGGTTTGCGCTATTTTGCTTATTTTGGGCTCTGGCCTGTGCCTTGGTTATTGAACCACACTGGGTCACACCGGCCTTCTCGGGCCAAGGTTTGCTGGAACTGGCACTCAACGGAGTGCACAGTGATGCACTGACAACAGGGCTGTCTCCGAGTCAGGGGGCTGCAGTAGAATCCATGGATCATTTTCGGGTGTTGTGCCTGATGTATTTCGGGGTGCCCTTGGCCTTGTATCTGGGGACGCACCTGAAATCCTTGTGATTCACGTCAGTGGGGGTGTATGAAATTCGGTTTGAACCGCGCGGCCGTGCTGGCCGCCTCAGTGTGGCTGTCGGCCTGTGCCAGCAACAACAACCCCTACTACGACCCCAGTAAACCCCACCATCGGCCCAATGGGTTCGTCAACACGGACGGATCCATCGTGGCCAAGTCGCGCGAGGACGTGTTTCGCTGGTATCGGGAGCGTTTCGGCAAAACACTGCCGCCACCACCCAGCCAGGTTTACGCCGGCTACGAGGCCTTCCCGGTCCATCCGTTCAAGGCTGACGCCCTGAAAAGCCATGGCCCCCGCTCCGCCACTTGGTTGGGGCATGCCACTGTGCTGCTTAATGTGGATGGGTTGACGGTACTGACAGACCCTCACTTTTCGCCCCGCGCGTTCCCCATTCAGGCCTTTGGCCCATTCAAACGCAAGGTGCCCTCGCCCGCCCAAGTGGCCGACCTGCCGCCTGTGAATGTGGTGGTGATCAGCCACAACCACTACGACCATTTGGACGAAGACACGGTTCGGGCTTTGGCTGCACGAAACCCGGACACGCTGTTTCTGGTGCCACTGGGTGTGGAGCGGCTGTTGAAATCCTGGGACATCAACAATGTACAGGCGCTGGACTGGTGGCAATCCATTGACGTCAAGGGCGCAAAGTTCAGCTTTGTGCCCGCCTATCATTGGTCAACCCGCATCTACATCGACCGCAACGAGAGCCTGTGGGGTGGCTGGGTGATGGAACACCCGGCATTGAAGTTCTACTTCACCGGGGACACTGGTTACGGCAGCGATTTCAAGGAGATTGGCCGTCGTTTCGGCCCGTTTGACTTGAGTGCCATTGCGGTGGGGGCCTACGAACCCCGCTGGTTCATGAAAGAGCAACACATCAACCCCGATGAAGCGGTAAAAATTCATCAGGATGTGGGCTCGAAACAGAGCCTGGGCGTGCATTGGGGAACATTTGAGTTGACGGATGAGGCGCTGGACCAACCCATCGTCGACATGCGCAAAGCCTTGGCCGAACAAGGCATTGCGGGTGAGAAGTTTCGGCTGCTGGAGCATGGTCAAACCATGCGCCTGCCGTAGTTTGTCTAGGTCATGCCCGCTTTGCCGGGCTCAAGCCTCGGGACGGTTAAGGTCGGGCATCACATAGCCCACCAAACAGCGCGTCAACACGGCCTCCAGCTGCCAATCTTCCGCATCGTCCGACAGGAAATGCAGCCCGGCCAGTGACATCGGCTTTTGACGGTCAAAGCGGGTGGCACCATCCTGAATGATCAACAGTTGAGTGCCACGGGCGTAGAGGTCGGCGAGCGTGGCGGAAATGGCTTCGCTGGCGCGTTGCTGGCTGGCGCGCACAATCACAAGGCCAACGGCCAGGAAGTCTGCGGCATTTTGAAGCTCACGGCCTGTTTTGCGGGGAAGCACTTCCTGCATGCCCCAAATACCCCGTGCAACACTGCACAGTTTGCTCAAAAGTTGCGCATTGGGTTCGAATACCACCACTCCGATTGAATCGTGGGCTGTAGCCATGATTTCGCCTTTTGTCTAGGACAATTAAACTGCATTTGAACACAGTCTTGATGGCCGGGCAACTTGAATTCGGCAATGCAGTCGATTAAGCAAATCAATCGAATGCGCATGCAAGCACCAATGTGACCAAGCATAGCCTGCAAGGTTCAATTCAAAAGGCGGAATAATTGACCATTTCGGTCAATTAATTAATGGATGGCCTCTAATTGCCAAAGACTGTGATTTTAGTCATTCAAGCCCAGGTGGGGCTTCAGGACTTCATGCAGGCGCAACTCGGCCCGCAGCGTACGCAGAGTGACCAACACGCCACCAATCCGCCGATGCAGAAAAATGATTTCCTGGGGTGGAATTTTGAAGTGGGTGGACATCATTTTCAGTGCGGCAGTCTGCCCTACACGGGCAGGCAAGTCTGACGGGCCAAAACAATAGGCACCGCCGGGTGTGTAAAGCCGCTCGGGCACCCTGGGGTCAAAGGGTTTGCGGAACGGTTCGACAATCATTTCCGTCAGGTCGCCGAACCCTTCCAGAACGCTGCGGGGTGTTCCGTGGTTCATCAGCCCAATGTTCAGGACAGCTTGGGCAATCTGCTGGCGATCAGCCAGTAAAGACCCCCTAACCATGCGTGCGTATTCATTCACGAAACTCGGCTCGAACCGACGGGTGGCCCCAAAGTCCAGCGTAACAATTTGGTCGTTCTCGCCTGCGGGGTCAATCCGGATGCGGTAATTGCCGAAATGCGGGTCGGTCTGAACCATGTTCCAGACAAAAAACTCCTGAATGAACAGGTCAACAAAAGCCAAGGCCAGCTTGTTGCGGCGCGCTTGGGACAGAGCCTGCACCTCGGGCGAGGCCACGGAATACCCGGGTTCATAGCGGGTGGTTAACACACGGGCTGCACAGAACTGGGGGTACACCTTGGGTACGACAAAGCGCGAGTCGGCTGCCAAACGCTCCTGAAACTGAAGTGTGAAGGCTTTTTCCTGAACATAGTCGCACTCGCGCACCAGCATGTCGCGCAGCTCATTGAACACACCTGTCAAGTCCAGGGCTTTGGGCGCCATGCGGGTGGCCGCAATCAGCCGGGACAGGGTTTTGATGTCGGTGTCGATGGCTTGGGCCACACCGGGGTATTGAATTTTGACGACCACCTGCTCGCCTGTGGCTTTCACGGTGGCCAAGTGGGCCTGGCCCAAAGAGGCAGCAGCGATTGGCTTGCGCTGGATGTCCAGTTCAGCCACCCGGGCAGCGCCCAAAGCATCCAACAGTTGAGGCTCTACGAAAGACCAAGCCACAGGCGGTGTGTTGTCCTGCAGGGAAGCCAACACCTCAACAGCCTCTTCCGGCAGGAAGTACTGACCGTACAGGGACAGCATCTGCCCGGCTTTCATCACACTGCCTTTGAGCTGCCCAAGCTGATCGGCCAGCTCCCTGGCTTGTGCCCGGTAGAAGTCGCGATTGGCGTCTTCCTTGGCCTGACCACGGCGGAACAGGTTTCGCACGGTGTGGGTGGCAATTTTTGCACCGGCGCCAACACCCATGCGCGTCAGCGCCACGTTGCGTTCGAAAGCACCAGTTTTGATTCGGTCCATGGCCTGATCGTCGTCAGGCTTGTCGTCTTTGTGGGTCATGGTCTTGGGCTCATCGCATGAGCTTGCGTAAAGCACCGGGGGTGAAATCACCAAACTTCACCGGCACATTGAATTCAGTGGGGGGTTCTTCATTCTGAAAACCGGAAAAGACAGACTTCCGGGCGATCAGGTCGTGTTGCACTTCTCCGGCGGAATACATGCCGGGCGCGTCATAGGCCTGCATCAGGTAAAGCATTTTGACACGCCACAACTGCCGTTTGGTGTCGTACTGGTCCATGAGGGCAATGGTCCAACTGTCCTCATCAATGTACAGCACCCGCTTCTGGTATACATGGTCCGCCCCAGGCTTGAGGTTGCCTTCCAGCACCCAAACCCTGTGCAGTTCAAAGCGGGTGATATCGGGCTTCACAAAGGCGTCGTCGACCAAGTCGGCGTACTTCAGCGCCTTGTTGCTCAACCTGTAGTTGTTGTAGGGAATGTACATCTCGCGCTTGCCCTGTAACGTCCAATCGAACCGCTCGGGCGAGCCATTGAAGCCATAAATGTCGTCAACAGTGCGCAGGCCGTCGGAATTGGCTGCTGGGGCGGCGTGAGACAACTCTGGGGCACGGATGATTCGGCGCTGGCCTGAATTAACCACCCAGGCATTTCGGGTGTCGTCTTTGAAGTTCAGGGTGTCCAACACCAAGGCGGCTTCCCCGGCCTGTGACGCTGGGCGGGTGGTTTCACCAATCAGGGCGAAGAGCAAGGTGCTGCCTGCTTTGCCCACCGCAGGGGCAAAACCAATGGTGGCCCCGGTGGACACTGGGTTGGGTTTAACCCCCGCCCCAGACACGAAACTGGCATTGAAGACCCGCAAGGAGTTGGCGGGGCGACGCAATAAGGTGTTCCAGATGGCTTCCAAACCATTCTTGGGTTGCGGGAACGGCACGCTGCTGGACTGTACGCCCTCCACACCTGCCCCACCGGGAATGACTTTGGCTTTGCCTGCTTCCAGCTCGATGGCCTTGAGCATGTCGGCCGAAAAGGTGGCACTGCGGCGGCTTGGGTACACCGGAATTGAATACGACGGGTAACGTTTCACCAGCGCCACTTGCCCGGCGCTGAGGAATTGCTGGTGTTGGGCCAGGTTCGACTGGTTGATGAGCATCAACGGTTTGTCGGCAGCATACGGGTCGACGTAACCCTTGCGCGGATCAAACCCTGCGGGTGGCGCCGACAGGCCGCCCGTCCAGTCAGGAATGGTGCCAGCAGCATTGCCCCGTTGTTCGGCGCCCAACACAGTCAGTGGGCCAGCCGGCTTGCTTGGGCTCATGGTTTGAGCCTGTGAACCAACTCCAAAACCCAAACCGCACAGCGCACTGAGCAGCACAGCGCCAATGCGGGCCCATGGGCTCGGCAGTTTGATTGCTGAAAAAACAGGAAGCTGCTGCGGTCTGGGCATACGCATGTAACCTCAGGTCAATAATGCATGGCGCTGGCATGGAGGATGCGCACCAAGGAGGCACCTGTGGCTGCACAACTGGGCAATTCATCCGCAAATGCATGGGGATTTTGCACTTCACAGGCCAAACCGCGCGCCTGCATGGCTGTCACCACTTCACCGGGCTGCTCGAAATGCAGGTGCACCCTGCCCCGAACAAACACGCCCAACGCTGCAGCGAAAGCGCGGGCCACGGGGTCATTGTTGTGGGCGGACAGGTGAAGGTCGCTCAGGTACATGCCGTGCGAGAACCCAGACAACACCTGGCCCAGCCGCTGCCACAGGCCCAGTACGGCTTGCTTGTCGAAGTAATTCAACAGGCCTTCGGTGATGACCACCAAGCCACGGTCAGGGTCCAGCGAGCCAGCCAATGCCTGAAGGCTGTGCGGCCCTTCGTGGGCGAAGGCATCAATGATTTCAACACGGTGATTGGGGCACACGCCCAACCTTTGTTGAAGGCGTTTACGCTTTTGGGCCACCATGCCCGGCAGGTCTGCTTCGATGTAGGTGATGTCATCGCCGTACTTCTGAACAAAACGGCACCCACGGGGGGACAGCCCTGCGGCAATCTCCAGCACTTGGGTGGCTGCGCCTGATTCAATGGCCTTGGTCAGGTGCAGGTCGATCAAATCATGGCGGGCCAGCAGAAAATCCTCCAGCGTTGGCCCACCCAACTTGCGGGACATGGCCATGGCAGGCGCCAAACCTGTGTGCAGGCAACGGGCAGGCCATGACTCCAGTTCGGGCACGGACCGCTCATGGGCTTGCCACACGTGACCGGTGTACAGGGCAGTCGGGCTGATTCGGGCAGCAGTGAGCAATTGGTCAGCAAAACCTTTGAAAATCACAGTGCGCACTCCTTCAAGCTCTCCAACGGGACTAAGCGCAAGGCATTCTCGTGGGTGGCTTCAAGCACCACAGGCGGGGCCACACCGGCCTCATAGGCCTGTTTCCAGCGAAGCGCGCAGACACACCAGCGGTCGCCGGGTTTCAAGCCGGGGAAACGGTACTCAGGCCTTGGGGTGCTTAGGTCGTTACCCACGCTGAGGGAGAACTCCAGAAACTCAGCGGTGACCCGGGCACACACCACATGGCGGCCATGGTCATCGGGCCCGGTGCTGCAGCACCCATCCCGATAAAAACCAGTCAATGGGGAATAGGAGCAGGCCATCAACGGCCCACCCAGTACGTTCCGGTCTTCGGAGATGCCCTCGCCACTCACGATTTGGCCCCGGGAATGGGCACCACTGCCATGGTCAGGCGAGAAATACACGTGAGCTTGCCTTGGTCGTCATGCAATTCAATACTCCACACCTGAGAAGTGCGGCCCGCGTGGACAAGGCGCGCCGTGCCAGTCACCAAGCCGCTGCGCACGCCCCGCAAATGGTTG
Source organism: Limnobacter sp. (assembly GCF_046297615.1). GTDB lineage: Bacteria > Pseudomonadota > Gammaproteobacteria > Burkholderiales > Burkholderiaceae_B > Limnobacter. Next base: position 16,455 of record NZ_JBKBHM010000007.1, read on the forward strand.
GCGTTCACTTCCTGCCCCACGCAATAAAACTTGCTGTTGTCCACCAACAGGTTGGCACCCACGCTGCCCAGTGTTTCAGCCAGCACCACGTTGGCACCGCCGTGAACAAGGCCAAAAGGTTGAAAGGTGCGATGGTCGGCCGGCATGGTGCCCCGAACATAGTCAGGGCCGATTTCAGTGATTTCGATGCCCATGGCCTGCAAGGCTGTGTTCTTGCTCCCCGCATTCATGGTTTGAAGGTCAGGCGTGGAAAACCAGATGGGTTTGGTGGAACTGCTCATGACGTTGTCTCTGTGTGTTGGAGTTATCGCATCACTGTAACTGAAATTCACAGCCCGAGAGTCGCCTTGAGTTTGGTGGAAACCGACTTCAGGTTCAAACCGGTGGTGGCCTTAATCTGGTCAACACGCGCATTCAATTCAGCAGCGTCAACCTCAAAGCCTGCGCCGTTGTGGGCCAAGGCAATCACATTGCCGCTGTCGCAGGGGGGCAAAAACACGCTACGCCCCTCAAAAGCAGCATTCAAGCGGGCTTGCCCGGGTTTGAAATCTTTTTGATTGGACAACAGGTTGACCGCCAAATACCCCTGAGGCCCCAGCCGCTTTGCGCAATCGCTGTAAAACTCAACCGTGTTCAAGGGGCCAACCCGGGCGCGGTGGTCAAAGCCATCGATCAAAACAAGGTCATAGGTTTCTTGAGAATGTGCCATGAATTCAGCACCGCAGCCCAGGTGCACTTGAAGGCGAGGGTCGTTTCGGGGCCACTTGAAATGCTGAATGGCTGCAGCATGCACAGCGGGTTCAATTTCAACCACATCAATGGTGCAAGCCGGGCAATGCTTCCAGACAAACTTGGGCAACGCCCCCACCCCCAAACCCACCATCAACGCCCTGCGCGGTGGGGCATCCATGCCAGTGAACAGCAGGCTGGCCATCATTTCCCGGGTGTATTCCAGCTCCAAGGCATAAGGGCGTGCAATGCGCATGGCCCCCTGAATCCATGGGCTTCCAAAATGCAGGTTTCGAACGCCCTGCTCTTCGCTGATCACAATATCCATTCCGCGCGGCCTGTTTTAAAACAGGGGAAGGATACCGCATCACACCCAGAGTGCCTGCCCCATGTGCAGCCGACTGCCGACTGCAATCGACTCATGCAAACGCCAGTGCCCGGGCACCAAAAGCACCACGGTGGACCCATGCTCGAACCAGCCCAGTTCTTCACCGCATTGCATCGGGGTATTCACAGACCAGCGGGCTGGCCCACGGTACCCTTGTTCGAACAACAAGCCCGTGCAATGCAGGCGTATGCCAGCCACCAAAATGGCGGCAACCGGCACCATCACCACTTGCTCGCCATGGGCAGAGGTGCAGTCCATCACTGCCCGTTCATTGCGGCAAAACAAGCCGGGCACCCTGGCCAAGGCGGGCGGATTCACATTCCATGTGTCGCCGTGAATGTAATGCACGGTGTTGACCATCCCCGCGCATGGGGCATGAAGCCGGTGGTACATGCTGGCAGTGATGCGGATTGTCATGTACTGATGACCCGCCAACCCTTGGGCCAAGGCAGGATCGATGACCAAATCGTTCAAGGCGTAATCCAGGCCTTTGACCTGAAACATCCGGCCTTGATCCACCCGGCCATGCGCACCCACAATGCCATCGCAGGGCGACACGCCCAATGCATGGCTGGCCACGGGCCTTGCGCCCGGCAAAAGGGGGCGGGTGAAACAGTCCTTGATGCTTTTGAAACCCGTGTGCGGTGTGGCCGAAAAATCCAGCCCGCCGAACCGGGCCCACAGCCACAACGCTGGTTTGGCCCACAAGGGGTGCTCAATGCCCGACAGCTTTCCGGCCAAGCGGCTGGCGGCCAGCCTGGGTAAGCGGTTGGTGAGTACGAAATTCAATGTATCGAGCATGGGGGTTCATCACCCTGTCATTGACCTGGACGCACACTGTAGGCCCCAAGTTTGACAATTCCGTGAAGCCACATGAACAGCCTGGAACTGATTTTGGCCAGCACTGCCCTGACCTGGGGCAGCCTGGCCGTGTACCGTCGTTTGCAATTGTCCCGCGCCAAACACCCCGGCCTGTCTGGCCATGTGCGCATGGCGAAAAGGGTCAGTGGCTTGCTGCCCTACTACGCGCTGGAAGGCGACGCATTTTATGCCTGCGACGACGCCCCACCCGAGGTGGTGCAGTTGCGCAAATCGGGCTTTGAACACTTGGCACAAAGGCTGGCAGAGCGGCTGCCCAAAGGCCGCGCCCTGTCTCAGGAAGCACGGCAGTGCATTTCGGACGCGCAATTCACCAGCCTGTACAGGGTGCCCTTTCAGTTTCGCAACTGGGTGAACCAACACCTGAGCACGGTGAGCTTCGTGGAAGAAACCGCAGGCGTTGAAATTCGTGATGTGGATGGCCACTGGTACCTCGACCTCACGGGCGCCTACGGCTGTAACCTGCTGGGCCACGACGCGTACAAACGGTTCATGGTACAGGCTGGCGAGCGTAACCGGCCCCTTGGTCAGGTGCTGGGCCCCTACGACCCAGTGGTGCTGGGCAATGCACGCCGCGTGCTGGACATTGCCGGGCAAGATGAAATTTCATTTCACATGAGCGGCACCGAGGCGGTGATGCAGGCGGTACGGTTGGCGCAATACCACACGGGCAAGGAACGCATTGTGCGATTCGCCGGTGCCTACCACGGTTGGTGGGGCGATGTTCAACCCGGGGTCGGCAACCCGGTGAGTGCCGACCGCACCCTGACCCTTCAGGAAATGAGTGCCCGCACCCTGAAGGTCCTGGCCAGCCGAAAAGACATTGCCTGCGTGTTGGTGAACCCCCTGCAAGCCTTGCATCCGAACAGCAACGCACCGGGAGACTCATCCTTGCTGAGCAGCCTGCGCTCAGCGAAATACGACCGTGCTGCATACACTGAATGGCTACAGCAATTGCGCCGGGTGTGCACCGACAAAGGCATCGTGCTGATTCTGGATGAAGTGTTCTTGGGCTTCCGCCTGGCCAAGGGGGGCGCTCAGGATTACTTCGGTGTGCGGGCCGATTTGGTGACCTATGGAAAAACACTGGGTGGCGGCCTGCCGGTGGGCGTGCTGTGCGGACGGGCTGAGTTGATGCGGCGTTACCGCCCGGGCAAACCGGCGGACATCTGCTTTGCCCGAGGCACCTTTAATTCACACCCGGCGGTGATGCACAGCATGAGCGCCTTTCTGGATGAGCTGGATGACAGGGGCGATGAACTTTACAAAGGCTTGGACGAGCGCTGGAATGCCCGGAAAGACGCCTTGAACAAGCGTTTGAAGCAAGCTGGCGTACCGGTTCAATTGGAGAACATGGTGTCGGTCTGGACGATTCTGTATAACCAGCCTTCGCGGTTCAACTGGATGTTTCAGTTCTACCTGCTGGACCAAGGCCTGCTGTTGAGCTGGGTGGGCTCAGGCCGCATGATATTCAGTCACAACTGGACGGATGACGACTTTGAGTTGTTCTCCACCCGGTTCATTCAGGCAGCCCGGGCCATGCAGGCCGACGGGTGGTGGCACACCGGCCCGGCCTGCGACAGCAACAAGAAGATTCAGCGGCGCGTGCTCAAGGAAACCTGGCGGGCCTTGACATCGTCCATCGGGTCAAGAAGCTGACCTTTGAGCAGGTACCACGGCGACTTGTAGTACAGCTTGACGTCGTGGAATGGGTCCGTGATGATTTTCAGGGCCCACACCAAGCCTGTTTCCAAGTCACGAATGAAGAACAGATGCACCGTGCGGAACACCAGACCGGCGAACCCGAGGTACAGCCAGCTTTCGCCGACGCTGCGCACAAAGCTGGTGGTGTCTGCACCGGTTGGGGGCAAGCCGAAGGTGCTGGGCGTGAACCAGATCAACACCGGCAAGGCGCCCCAAATGCTCAGCAAAATCACTTTGCGTCGCAGGTTGTAGCCCACCTTGATTTCTTCTTTGTAGTCGTGAGTGGCCTCGTTGACCATGTCGTAAGTTTTCGGCTCGAAAAAGAAATGGCCGATCTGGCGGCTGGTCATGGCCACCAGCCACGCCACCAGGGCTGCGGAGACTGGGTCCACAAACAGCAGCACGTAACCGAACAGGAATGACAGTGCACTGAGCAGATGCAGGCTCTGGTTGATGCGACTGTGGTGGTAGTAGCGATGGTCGTCCCAACGTTGCTCGTGGAGCGTTTCGAAGATTTTTTTCATGGGCTATGGCGCAAAAAAGGAGTGAAAAAACCGGTTTGTGAACCGTCACCCGAGCGTCGCTGAATCAGCAACACTCAGGTTCAACTTCCCTTTATGCCAGCGGCACATTGCGCTCATGTGTCACGAAATGGTCAGTCCCGTGACACTGCTGCCCCCATCAGCGGCCCAGCTCGCCGCGTGCAATAATTTCCTTCATGATTTCCGAAGTGCCTGCATAAATGGTTTGCACCCGTGCATCAGTGAAGAAGCGGGAGATGGGGTACTCCTCGGTGTAGCCATAACCCCCAAACAGTTGCAGGCATTCATGGGTCAACTTCACCTGCAACTCGGTGGACGTCAGCTTCAGGATTGACGCTTCCTGAGTCGTCATCAACCCGGCCTTGAAACGGGTCACGCAATGGGCCCAATACGCCTTGGTCAACTCAAGCTGAGCCCGCAACTCGGCCAAAGTAAACCGCGTGTTCTGGAACTGGGCCACAGGCTGACCAAACGCCTTGCGCTGGCGCACGTAGTCCGCCGTCATCGCCATGGCCCCTTCACAAGCACCAATGGCCTGAGAGCCAATGCCGATGCGCTCGCGGGGCAGTTCCTGCATCAGGTACACAAACCCTTGGTTCACTTCACCCAACACCGCTGACGCAGGCACGCGCAGGTTGTCAAAGAACAACTCCGCCGTGTCGTTGGAATGCTGGCCCATCTTTTTGATGCCCTTGCCTTTGGTGAAGCCGGGCAAGCTGCTGTCCACCAAAAACAGGGTAATGCCCTTGGCACCCAGGGTTGGGTCGGTTTTTGCAGCCAACACCAAAAGGCCACAGTGCAAGCCATTGGTGATGAAGGTTTTGGAGCCGTTGATGATGTAATCGTCGCCCTGCCGAACAGCCGTGGTGCGCATGCCCGCCAAATCACTGCCTGCGCCGGGTTCGGTCATGCCGATGGAGCCGATGACTTCGCCGGTGATCATCTTGGGCAACCACATGGCCTTCTGTTCCGGTGTGCCCAGGTTATTCACATAAGGGGCGACAATGTTGGAGTGCACGCTGAGTGCGGTACTCAGGCTGTGCACGCCCACACGGCAGGTTTCTTCCAGAATCATCTGGCTGACTTCAAACGGCGCACCAGCGGCGCCGTATTCCTCGGGCATGTCGGGGGCCAGCAGGCCAGCTGCCCCCAAGGTCAGCCAGGCTGATTTGGGCATCCAGCCGTCTTTCTCCCACTGGTCGTAATGCGGCAGCACTTCCTTGTCGAGGCAGCGCAGCAGCATGTCGCGAAACAGGGTGATGTCCTCGGATGCGTCGGCCAAAGCCGGTGTGGAATGTCCCATGGTGTCGTCCTGCTTGAATCGTATTACTTGGCCTGCATGCGAATGCCGCCATCCAAACGAATGGTCTCGGCATTCAAATAATTGTTTTCGACAATGGTGACACACAGGCGGCCATACTCAGCGGGGTCACCAAAGCGCTTGGGGTTCTGAACCATGGCGATCAGCGGCTGACGATATTCTTCGGACACCCCTTTCATCATGGGCGTGTCGAAAATACCCGGCGCAATGGTGTTAACGCGAACGCCGTAGCGGGACAAATCACGGGCCATGGGCAAGGTCATGCCGACCACCCCGCCCTTGCTGGCCGAGTACGCGGCTTGCCCGGTTTGGCCATCAAACGCCGCCACAGAAGCCGTGTTGATGATGACGCCGCGTTGGCCATCAGCGTCGGGGGTATTGTTGGCCATGGCCTGAGCGGCCAGGCGGGCCACGTTGAATGTTCCAATCAGGTTGACCTGAATCACCTTGGCGAAGGAATCCAGCGGCAGGGCTTTGCTGTCGCGGTCCAGGGTTTTGCCGGCAGTGCCAATGCCCGCGCAGTTCACAGCCACATGCACCGCACCAAACGCGGCCAGTGTGGCCTCAACACCGGCTTGAGTGGACTGCTCATCGGCCACATTGACCTTGGCGAAAATCACACGCCCGGGGTTTGCGTCCACCACGGCTTGGCCAGCGGCCTCGTTCATGTCGAAAATGGCCACTTTGGCCCCTCGGGCCAGGAATTCTTCAACAGTGGCCAGGCCCAGGCCTGATGCGCCTCCGGTGACGATGGCTACAGCGTTGTTCAAGTTCATGGGTGTCTCCTGCAAATTGCTTTAGATGGAATGCTGAAAGACTACCGCAGAAAAAGGGCTGCGAGGCGCCTGTGTTTTCAAACAAGCGTTCGAATTTGAAGCTTGAAATGGACAACGCTAAGCAGGACTGACGCCGGGCAAGTTGCGCAAGCTGTGGTCGCGCATCAGGGATAAAAAGTCCTGAACATCGGCCCTCTTGCCCACCGACAATGGTGTTGCTGCATACAGCGTGGAATGCAGGCCCCGCTTGCCCAAACGCACTTGGGCGACATAGCCTTTGCGGACATGGGAATCGATGGCCCACACAGGCAACACACTCAGCCCACGGTTGCTGGCCACCAATTGCAACAGCGCCACAGTCAACTGCGCAGTTCTGCGGGTGGGCTGCACACCCGCAGGCTTGAGAAAATGACGCACCACATCCAGCATGTCGTCGGGCACAGGGTAAGTGATCAAGGTCTGTTCCTGAAAATCCGAGGGCTTCAGCCATGCACGGCTGGCCAGCTTGGAACCCGAAGGCACCACCGCCATCATCTCGAAACTGAACAGGGGGTGAACAGACACACCGGGCTCGTCCACCGACTCGGACACGATGGCCAACTCGGCCTGGCCGTCATGCAGCAAACCGACCGGGTCTGCGTGAAAGCCCGACACAATGTCCAGCTCGGCGTCGGGCCAGCGCTGCCGGTACACATCCATGGCGGGCATCAACCAATCGAAACAGGTGTGGCATTCCACCACCACCCGCAACGGGCCACTTGCCCCGGAATTCAGTTTGCTCAAGGTCAACTCGGTTTGATCAACCATGGGCAGCACTGCACGGGCCAGTTTCAAGAGTTCGGTGCCGGTGGGCGTGAAACGCACTTGGCCACCCTGCCTGTACATCAAGGCCTCCCCGTAATGGCTTTCCAGGGCGCGCAATTGGTGTGACAGCGCCGATTGTGTCAGGCACAACAGGTCAGCCGCACGGGACAGGCTTCCCGTGTCCTCCACGGCGCACAGTGTTCGCAGGTGGCGTAAATCAAGCACAGAAGGTGGCACCAATCACTCCATGAAATATATTCATACTTTTATTGAAAAAATGTCGTTTGAATAATATCAAGATTGCGAACACCATGGGCACCTTTGCATAACCCACGGAGCAACACCATGATTCGAACCCACAGCCTGGGCTTTCCCCGCATCGGCCCAAACCGCGAACTGAAAACCGCGCTGGAGGCCCACTGGAAAGGCCAACTGGACGAACAGGGGTTGAACAATGTGGCAAGCACACTGCGCAAGGCCAGTTGGCAACAGCAGATAGACGCCGGGCTGGACTTCATCACAGTCGGCGACTTTGCGCTGTATGACCATGTGGCCAGCCACATCCAGCGTTTTGGCTGTGAACCAGCGCGCTTCGGATTCACGGAACAGCACACCCCACTGCAACGCCTGTTTGGCATGGTGCGTGGGCAAGCACCGGGTGTTGACACCTTTGCGCTTGAAATGACCAAATGGTTCGACACCAATTACCACTACATGGTCCCTGAATTCAGCGCCACCACTGCATTCAAGCTGGACGCGCAAGAACTTCTGGAACAAGTGGCCCAAGCACAAACCCTGAACCACCCCATCAAGGTGGCGTTGCTGGGGCCTTTGTCTTTCCTGTACCTGGGCAAAAGCAAAACCGAGAGCCTGCAGCCACTGAACCTGCTTACCCTGCTGCTGCCTGAATATGAAAAGCTGTTGGCGCAGTTGAAACAGGCCGGCGTGACCTGGGTGCAACTGGAAGAGCCGATTCTCGGCCTGGACCTTGATTCCACCTGGCTGCTGGCCATGGAATCGGCGCTGCAACGCCTGAAGCAAAGCGGCCCCAAACTGCTGCTGGCCACCTATTTCTCGGGTTTGAACGGGCACATCAGCCAAGTGTGCAAATGGCCTGTGGATGGCCTGCATGTGGACTGTGTGCGTGCCCCCGAAGAATTGGCTGCCGTGCTGGACTGGTTGCCCAATTACAAGGTGTTGTCACTGGGCCTGATCGACGGCCGCAATATTTGGCGCACCGATTTGAACCCCGCAGGTGAGCTGATTCAGCAAGCCCTGAATTCCGGCAAAAACGAACTGTGGATTGCCCCGAGTTGCTCGCTGCTTCATGTGCCCTATCAACTGTCCACCGACGAAGGAGTCGATGCCCGTGTACGCCCCTGGCTGGCCGGGGTGCAGGAAAAACTGATTGAACTGGCCCTGCTCAAGGCACACGCCAAAACCCTGTTGCAGGGCAAAAGTACAGACAGCGCACAGGGCAAGGCCTGGGCGGAACACCAACAGTGGGTCCAAGAGCGCCACCGCAGCGCTTTGGTGCACAAACCCCAAGTGCAGGCCAGGCTGGCCAACCTTGCGGCCGACGCCGACCGCAGGCAAGCCCCTTACGAAGAACGCCGGGAACTGCAGGCCAAGGCCTTGAACCTTCCCCTGTTGCCGACCACCACCATCGGTTCATTCCCGCAAACGCCTCAAATTCGGGCAGCACGCGCCGCCTTGCGCAAAGGCGAACTGACGCAGGCAGATTACGATGCGCACATGGCGCAGGAAATTCGCACAGCCATCGAGTTTCAAAACCGCTTGGGGCTGGATGTGTTGGTGCATGGTGAAGCCGAACGCAACGACATGGTGGAATACTTCGGCGAGCAACTGGAGGGCTATACCTTCTCGCGCAACGGCTGGGTGCAGTCCTACGGCTCACGGTGTGTCAAACCCCCTATTCTGTTTGGCGATGTGGAGCGGCCCAAACCCATGACCGTTGAAGTCAGTGCCTACGCCCAAAGCCTGACGGACAAACCCGTGAAAGGCATGTTGACCGGCCCGGTCACGTTGCTGCAATGGAGCTTTGTACGGGACGATCAACCGCGTGAAGCCACCGCCCTGCAACTGGCTTTGGCGGTGCGTGATGAAGTGGCCGACTTGCAGGGTGCGGGCATTCAAATCATTCAACTGGATGAACCAGCGTTCCGCGAAGGCTTGCCCCTGCGCAAAGCAGCGCAGACCCATTACCTGTCGTGGGCTGCAAGGGCGTTCCGGATTGCCGCAGGCAGCGCCTTCAACGACACCCAGATTCACACCCACATGTGTTACAGCGAGTTCAACGACATTCTGGACCACATTGCTGCATTGGATGCCGACGTCATCACGATTGAAACCAGCCGATCCGACATGGAACTGCTGCGGGCCTTTGGTGACTTCAAATACCCCAACGAGATTGGCCCCGGCGTTTACGACATTCATTCACCCCGCATACCCAAGGTGGGTGAACTGGAACGCTTGATCCACAAAGCCTTGCAAGTTATTCCGGCAGAGCGATTGTGGATCAACCCGGACTGTGGTTTGAAAACCCGGCAATGGCACGAGTCGGAAGAAGCATTGAAGGTGATGATGCAAGCCACCTTCAAGGCCCGCGAACAACTTTTGTCGGAACACGCCACGTCAGCAAATTGACTGGCCTGCGCGTTCTGAATGATTTTCCAGCGACAATAGGGCTGGACGATCATTCAGAAAGGAAGCGCAGTCATGACCCAGGACCCGGTTGTTGTTGTCTCATTGGCCCGTACACCCATGGGCGGTTTTCAGGGCAGCTTGTCTGGCCTGACCGCTGCTGAACTGGGTGCACAAGCCATATCAGGCGCCGTCAAACGGTCTGGGCACGCCACCTTGTCCGAACTGGTGGACGAGGTGGTCATGGGCTGCGTGTTGCCTGCAGGCCAAGGCCAGGCCCCCGCCCGCCAAGCGGCACTGGGTGCTGGGCTTCCTTTGGAATCCCCTTGCACCACCATCAACAAAATGTGTGGATCAGGCATGAAGGCCATCATGCTGGCGCACGACAGTTTGATGGCTGGCAGCAGCCGGGTGGCCGTAGCCGGTGGCATGGAAAGCATGAGCAACGCACCCTACCTGCTGCCCAAAGCCCGCGGCGGCCTGCGCATGGGCCATGGCCAGGTGATGGACCACATGTTTCTGGATGGCCTGGAAGACGCCTACGACAAAGGCCGCTTGATGGGCACCTTTGCAGAGGAATGTGCCGACCATTACACCTTCACGCGTGCTGCGCAAGATGAATTCGCCATCCGTTCCCTCCAACGGGCGCGTGAAGCCACCGAGGCTGGGCATTTCAACTGGGAAATTCAAGCAGTGGAAGTGCCATCGCGCCAAGGCAGCACACTGGTTCAGCAAGACGAACAAGCCTTGAAAGCCGACCCCTCCAAAATTCCCACGCTGAAACCAGCCTTTCGCAAAGACAGCGGCACGGTGACCGCGGCCAACAGCTCGTCCATCTCCGATGGTGCAGCCGCCTTGGTGCTGACCCGCGCGAGCACCGCCAAAAGCCTGGGCTTGGCCCCGCTGGCGGAAATTCTGGGCCACAGCAGCCACGCCCAAAAACCCAGTCTGTTCACAACAGCCCCAGTGGGTGCCATGCAAAAGCTGTTCGCGAAAACCGGGCTGAGTGCGCAAGAGGTGGACCTGTTTGAGATCAACGAGGCGTTTGCTGTCGTCACCATGGCGGCAATGGTTGAACTCAACCTGCCCGCCAGCAAAGTCAATATTCACGGCGGTGCCTGCGCCTTGGGTCACCCCATTGGGGCCAGCGGCGCACGCATTGTGTGTACTCTCATCGGCGCATTGAAGCGCACAGGCGGCACCACAGGCGTGGCCAGCCTGTGCATCGGTGGCGGCGAGGCAACTGCACTGGCTTTGCGCCTGCTGCCCCACTGATGGTTAACGCACTTTACTTCCTGATTGCCGCAGCACTGGCCGTGCCACTGTTCAAGTGGCTGGGCCTTGGGGCCATTCTGGGTTACTTGGTGGCCGGCGTGGCCATTGGCCCGGAAGGGCTGAACCTGTTTGGCGACCCAGAAAAGGTGCTGCACTTTGCTGAAATAGGCGTGGTGCTGCTGCTGTTCGTCATCGGCCTTGAACTGGAACCGGCCAAACTGTGGAACATGCGCGGACAAGTGCTGGCCTTTGGGTTTGGGCAAATGGCGCTGACGGCCACCTTGGTGTATGCCGTGCTGCATTGGCTGTTTGAAATGAAAAGCAACGGCGCCTTGGTGATTGCTCTGGCGGTGTCCTTGTCATCCACCGCATTTGCGGTGCAACTGATGGCCGACAAAGGGATACTGGGTAACGAAGATGGCCGACGCGGGTTTTCCATCCTGCTGTTCCAGGACTTAGCCGTCGTGCCCATCCTGCTGATTCTTCAGGCCATCTCGCCCATCGAAACCCAAGAGGCCGACCTGGCCTGGTGGATTGCCCCTGCTGCGGTGCTCACACTGGTTGCTTCTGCGCGTTTTTTGGTGAACCCGATTCTGCAATGGATGTCCCGCTACGGTGGCCGTGAAATCATGACCGTGGTAGCGCTGCTGATCGGCCTGGGTTCGGCGGTGTTGATGGACAAGGTGAACCTGTCCATGGGCCTGGGGGCTTTCATGGCGGGCATGATGCTGGCCAACTCCTCATTCCGGCATCAACTGGAAGCTGATGTGGAGCCTTTCAAAGGCCTAAGCCTCGGGCTTTTCTTTATTTCCATCGGCATGACGCTGGACCTCAAACTGCTGCTCGCCAACCCGCTGACCGTGGTGTTCGGCACACTGGGTTTGATGGGCTTGAAAACAGCGGTCATCATCGGGCTGATTGTGTTGGCCCGTGTCCCGTTTCCACGGGCCTTGATGCTGGGCTTGATGCTGTGCCAAGGCGGTGAATTCGGTTTCGTGATCATGTCCGAAGCTGTCGATCAACGCCTGCTTCCCGAGGCCACCGCAAATATGGTGAACCTGATGGTGGGCCTGTCCATGGCGCTGACAGCCCCCGCTGTCATCTGGTTTGACCGGTTCACCGACAAACAGATTGCCAAAGCCCCGGAACGACAGGAACAGTTCGACTCGCAGGAACCGCAGGCCTTGATTCTCGGTTTCGGGCGATTCGGACAGGTCACAGGCCGTATTCTGGCGGCCAACCAGATTCACTTCACGGCACTGGACAGGGACATCGATCACATTGAATTCGTGAAAAAATTCGGCAATCGTGTGTACTTCGGGGATGCCTCACGACGCGAAGTTCTTGAGGCGGCAGGCATTTCCAAAGTGCGTGCGGCTGTGGTGGCCTTGGACGACCCCAAGCACTGCCGTGACGTGGTTCATTACATTCTGGAGAATCACCCCAAAGTGACAGTGATTGCCCGCGCCCACAACCGGAACGACTATCTGGCCCTGAAAGCCGCCGGTGCGCACCACGTGATTCGCGAGGTGTTTTCTGGCGCACTGGAAGCTGCTGTGGATACCCTGAGTGCCTTGGGATACAGCGAGGTGCAGGCCTTGCAAACCGCCGAGGTGTTCAAAAGGCACGACACCGACCTGCTGGACAAACAGGCCAAAACCAAAGGCGACGAGGCCAGCATCATTGCCCTGGGCATTCAGGGCCGACAGGAACTGGAAAGTATTTTCAGGCAAGACTTGAGCTTGGGCCCCAGCAACGCCCAAAAACGCAATTTGCAGCACACTGACGATGAATGAACTGTTGATTCTGTACAAAGAAGCCAAGCCACTGATCGAAGCGGTGTTTGATTTTCTGGAAAGCCGCTTGGGTCGGCTTGTGCTGACCATCACGATACTCATGCTGGCCACCTTGGTGAACCGGCTGATGCATTGGCGCCTGGCGGTTCAGAAAGACACCCTGCCCGGCAACAATGTTCGGGCCACCTGGGTGCGCCGCCGAAACATGGTGTGGGTGGGCGCTGTGTTGTTGGTGCTGGCCTTGTGGTCGAACCAGATCACTGGCTTTTTGCTGTCACTGGCGGCCATCGGTGGTGCCTTGCTGATTGTGAGCAAGGAATTTATTTTGTGCCTGTGGGGGGCACTGACCATCTCGCTGAACAAAAGCCTGCGCATCGGCAGCACCCTGGAGTTTGGGGCCTACACCGGGCAACTGGTCAACACCGGGTTTGTCAGTTTTGAGCTGGCTGAAATTGGGCCCTCCAAAAAGCAGACCGGGCGAATTCTTCAGATTCCCAACAGCCTGATTTTCTCCACACCGCTGAAGGTGTTGTCCGCCTATGGGGCCTACGGCATTCACCTGATCGACTTCCACTTTGACCGACATGTGAATATTCCCCTGGCCGAGGAATTGGTGTTGACGCTGGCCAATGAGGCAGGCCATGCCTGGATACAGGACGCTGAAAAACATTTCTCACAACTTGAGAAAGACTATTTCGTGGACCTGCCCAAAGCCAAGCCGGAAGTGTTCTGGACGAGTATGGATGAAAAATGCCTACGCATGACACTGCGCTTGGCCTGCGCACTGGACCGGCGTGGGCAACTTGAGAAATCCATCGTGCGGCACTTCTGGGTGGAATACCTTGCGCAGCATCCACCCTTGGGAGCCGCTGCCGGTGCGGCGGACGTCAAGCCCACAATCGTGAGTCCGGGTTAAGTAGAAGCCCGTCCAAATGCCCTTTGGGCAACACACAATTGAGGTTTCGCGCATTCAAAAAACGGGCCGGTTCCATGGCCATGGCTACCAGCTTGCCCTGAAAGCCGTGAATGTCCAGTGCCAAAAGGGCCTGCAGGGTGTCTGTGTCTTCCACCCATTCGGCCACTGAGGTGCAATTCAGGTCTCGGGCCAGTTTCGCAATGGACGACACCACGGCCCGGCTTGCACGGTTGTGGCAGATAGTGCGCACAATGGACCCATCGATCTTGATGATGTCGAACTGCAAGTCGATGACATACCTGAAGTTGCTGTAGCCGGAACCAAAATCATCCAAGGCCACTTTCACCCCCAAGGTGCGGCTTTGCGCGAGAAAACGCTGAATGCTTCTGAAATTGGACAGCCGACTGACCTCGGTGATTTCCAGACACAGCTTGGCAGACTGCTCAGGGTAGGCCCTAAACAGGGCCAAGGTGTCGTCCAGAAAATCATCGTTGTTCAAGGAACACGGTGACACATTGACACTCAAAGTTCGCAGGCCGTTCAAGGCGTCGCCGTGCCGGGCGAGGAAATCAAGGCTGGAGCTGATGACCCAATTGTCCAAGCCGCTGGTGCTGCCCCGGGCTTCCAACCGGTGAATCAACTCGGTGGTGTCCAGCATCGTGGGCGCGGCATTCGGTTGCAGACGCAGCAAAGCCTCGACATGGTAGCCCTCGTAAGGCGCGCTTCGGCACAGCACAGGCTGCCAGAACAGGCCGAGCCGGTGGCCGTGCCAGCACTCTGCCGCTTGCAGATGCTGATAATCAACAGCAGCTTCGTGCAATTCAAATGGGTTCACGTCGAATTCCTTGCCGGTTTGGGGAATCGTTCTCAACGCGAGCGGTGGGTCGCGGTTGACAGTGAGTGGCCCTTGGTTCGGGTGACCACAGCGTCACTATTTCACATTGCGGCCAGTATCCTCCGATAGATATCACCCATCTTATGGTTTAGTATCACTCGCAGCCGGTGAACACACCGAATAAAAATCATCGACTGCCCTTCAGGCAGCGGGAGACTGACTTGACACAAGAACGACTGGACGTGGTGGTCTTTGGTGCCACCAGCTTTGTGGGTCAAATTCTGACCAAGACCCTTTGGCAACGACATGGCCTGAATGGCGAAATTCGCTGGGGTATCGCCGGGCGCGATGAGGCCAAACTGGCCGCACTGAAAAACTCGCTGGGCCCTGAGGCTTCCCAATTGCCGGTGATTCTGGCCAATGCGTCATCCGAAGCTGACCTGCAAGCACTGGTGGCTGGCGCACGCGTGGTGGTGTCCACTGTTGGCCCATACGCCTTGTACGGTTCTGGTTTGGTGAAAGCCTGTGTGGAAGCGGGCGTGGATTACTGCGACTTGACCGGCGAGGTGCAGTGGATCGAGCGGATGATCAATGAACATGAAGCCACGGCCAAACGCACTGGTGCGCGCATTGTGCATTGCTGCGGTTTCGATTCCATTCCTTCCGACCTCGGTGTGCATTTCCTTCAACAGGCTGCAATGGCCCAATTCGGCGCCCCCTGCCAACAGGTGCGCATGCGTGTGCGGCGCTTGAAGGGTGGCATGTCCGGCGGCACAGTGGCCAGTATCATTAACTTGGCCAAAGAATTGACCAAGGACCGTTCACTGGCCAAGAAACTGGCCAACCCGTTTTTGATTGCGCCCGAGAAGCTGGCTGCGCGCCAACCCAACGTGAAGTTTGCAGAGTTCGACCCCGTGTCAGGCAGTTGGCTGGCACCGTTCATCATGGCCGCGATCAACACCCGGGTGGTTCACCGCAGCAACGGTGTGAAAGGCCATGCCTATGGCAAAGACTTTCAATACGACGAGGCCATGATGACGGGCACAGGCTTCAAAGGCCGCATGACAGCCAGCACCGTGGCATCCACCTTGGGCGCATTTTTTGTCGGTGCAGCGCTGCCCCCGACCCGCTGGGTGCTTGAGCGCTTCGTGGTGCCCAAGCCGGGCGAGGGCCCCAGTGAAGAAGCCCAAAACAAAGGCAGCTACGACCTGCGTTTCTACGGCACAACCCTGCGCGGCCAAACCCTGGTGGCCAAGGTCACTGGCGACAAAGACCCCGGTTACGGGTCGACCGCCAAAATGCTTGCTGAAGCAGCCGCTTGCCTGGCCAAGGACATCCCCTCATCCACCCAAGGTGGTTTTTGGACACCCTCTTCATTGATGGGCGATGCGTTGCTGAGCCGCTTGCAACAACACGCAGGCCTGGGCTTTGAATTGTTGTCCAAGTGATTTAAGGCTGACAGCAGTCGAGAACACCGGGCTTGTAATGAGAATTATTCTCATATAAGATGACTTCTCCCATGATTCATACACAGGGAGAATGGCCATGATGAATTGCAAGCCCGGCAAATTAGAACAGGAACATGTGGTGCTTTGCCGCCACCTGGCCCAAGCCCAGAAGCGGGTTGATGACCTGTTGGTTGCCAAAGAAGAGGAAATCCGCCGACTGAATGCCTTGGTCAGCCAGTTGGCGGAGGACGTGCGGCAAGGTGCTCAGCGCAACCAGCTGCTGGAATTCAAGCTCCAGCAACTGCGCTCGTCATCAACCCTTCCCGCCTGAAAACCACAGGGCTGCTTAACGGCGGCCGCGGTAGCCAAATTCGAAGCTGTGGCGCTCGCCATCAACATCAACCAACAGGTTGAGAAACTGCACCTGCCCTTCGGGTAAACGGCCCGCCAAGGTGACCTCGCCCCGAACGGTTTCACCGGGTTGCACCACCCTGTGCTTCAGCCCGGATTGACGCAGGCGGTCCAAATTACGGTAGGCTTGGTCCACATCAAGACGGTCATTGAATGCAGGGTTGAACACGGAGTACCCGTACCCTACCCCGTAGTGCCCCCGCACACCAAACCCTGGGGTATAAAACACGCCGGGGTAGAACACACCGGGGCCACGCCCCACACCGACAGAATAGCCGTAGTAGCGAAGGCGGTTTTCAATGGACTGGAGTTGGGCCTCATAGCTGAGGGCACGAATGATTTGCCCTTGAACATCGGCTGAGACATTGTCAGGCGAGAACTCGACCGGGTTTTTGCCCCGGTTGGTGAACACCACCATATAACGGGGTTCATCAAACCGGCTCATGGCCTGCATGGTGCCGGCCTCTACCACATGCTTTTTCTCGGAGCGCAAGGATTCAACGCCTTGGTTGAACACCTGCACCTGGCCTTGCTGGGCCTGTGGACGCACTTCATAGACCGTTGCGCACCCTGCAATCACGGCTGTGGCCGCCAATGCCAAACCCAACCGCCCACACGTTCTGACCACTTTTTCAAACTGCTTCATGACCTGCAACCTCTACAACATGTCTGACGGAATGCTCCTGCATTCCTGCCACCCGGTCAAGCAGACAGTGCCCTTGGCCAAGCGTCCACCTGGCTTAACGCGGCAGAACCGAAGCGGTTGACGGGGCCAACACGGAAGTACGCGGGCTGCGAACCGGGTTGACTGTCATGCCGTGCACCTGAACCGTGTCAATTTGATTGGCAAAGCGGGGCACGGGCAAGGCAGAGGGTGCATCGTTTGCAAAGCTCACCAATTGAGCCCCCAGTACATCCGGTGCGTCCACGCGGGTTTTGTCCTGCCACCAACATTCAAACACCGCTTTTTCAGCGGTGAGAACCACCACCCCGTAGCCGTGCTCCACCCACTCCATGAATTGCACGTGGCGGTTGGCCAGCAAAGTGGCTGTCTCGACTGCGCGGCTGGCGGCCACTTGAAGGGCAAACGGGGTAACGGGGGCTGCGTTGGCCACCAGCTCGTCCGCCCCACCCCGCCCCATGGACGACGGGGCGAACTCCACCGCAGCAGATGCAGCGCGCAGGTTCACACCTGGCAGGTTGCCGGAGTTCAAACGCTGCACCCCGGCTGCCCGGTTTTCCGAAGACGTACCCGGGCGGGTGGACAGCACAGGAACCCCTACGGGCCCTTGAGCAAGGTACGCCGTGGCATTGTCCTCCACCACGTCGGCGGCCCAGTTGCCGTGCATGTCGCCAGACACAAACACACAGCCTTGAATGGGGGCTTGGGCAGCAGAGGTGCCTGAAACCTGCCCACGAAGCTGTTGTACCAAGGCTGTTCGCTCCTCGGAGTAATCGCTCCAGCGCACCGGCAAACGGGCCACGGGCGAACCACTGAGGTTGGGCACCACCCAAGGGGCAATCCAGGTTTGGTTGTTGAGAATCTTCCACACCACACCCCGGGCCTGGTCTTGTCTAAGGCCCGTCACCAACCAGTCAAACTGACGTTTGCCCATGAGGCTGGGCGCCGAATCCTCCAGATGGCTGGCATCCACAGTCTGACCGTAGCGTGGCAAGGCCAGTTGGGTGTCCAGTGCCCGTATGCTGGCCAATGGGCCGTAAGGCAAGGTTCGGTATACCTTCAGGGCGTCTTCAGGCTCCGGGTATTCCGTGTCGGGATACAACAGGAATTCACCGCTGCCATCAGCCTTAACGGGGCGCGAGGGCGTCCATTCCCAAAATGCCTGCGTGGTGTCGGCCAAGGTGCAGGTGGATTTCACGCCGTCCGGCAAGGTGGTGGGCAGTTCATTGCCAAAACCGGGGTCGATGTCGTGGTTGTCCCAAGTGATGAACCACGGATGCTGCCGATGGGCCTCCATCAGGTTGGGGTCGGACCGGAACAAGGCATACCGCCTGCGGCACTCGTCCAGGTTCAGCCAGTCGCGGTAGTCCACATAGTCAGTGGTGGCTTTGTCCTTGCGTGCGCGGATGCGTTCATCCTCATCAACGAAATCGTAGATATAGTCACCGCAGTGAATCACGAGGTCCAGGTCATCACGGCGGGCAATGGCCCCATAGCCACTCCAGGTGCTGGACCAGTAACTGGCGCAAGACACCACCGCGAGGCTGATGGCATCCACAGTTGACGCAGGTGCGGTGCGGGTTCGGCCTATCACGCTACGGTGGGGCCCAGTATAAAACTGGTAGTAATAGGTGGTGGCAGCATTCAAACCCGACACATCCACTTTCAGGGTCCAGTCGCGCGCAGCAAGCACCACCTGGCTGCCAGTTTTGACCGGGTTGCTCAGGTCGGGGTTGGTGCTGATGGCCCAACGCACTTTCACCCCATCGGCAGGCGGAGCGAGGAAGGTCAAGCGGGTCCACAGCATGACGCGGTCCGCCAAAGGGTCGCCGCTGGCCACACCATGCGCAAACGGCAAGGCCAACACCATTGGGAAATCAAACGACGCAGGTTCGCTGCCAGGTGCGGGCAGGCTGTCCGTGAATTCTGCAACCCCGGTGTTTTCGTTCGGGCCGGTGGGCGTGCCGGGGCCTGTACCGGGATTACTCAACAAAGTGGAGTCGTTGCCGCAGGCTGTCAATGAGGTGGCGGCAATGGCTTTGAGCAAATCACGGCGGTTGATGGGCATGGCAAATCGCTTCCAGTGAGGCAGGGGTTGAGAGGTGTTACCGGGCAGAGTGGCATTTCAGATTGAGTACATGCACCCTCAAGAGCGGACAAAACACACCCGAGGGCGGCAATGCGGTCATGCAAAAGCCCACAGGCCCTGCACAGAACTTTCCTTTGAGCGTTGAATGACTTGTGACAATGCTGCACTGCGTTTCGGCTGAATTTTGCTCAAAAAACATTACAGAAATGCAACATGTTGTCGATATTTGTTATTGACCGGGCTTCAAACTCATGCCACCTTTTTGGGTGATATGTATGCCTAATCAATTACAACGTTCCTGTCAGAGGCACCATTTTGCTGAAAGCCACCACACGGCGTACCAAGCCGACACCTCCGCCCATGTCTGAAGGGGCCCAACTGGTCGAGCAGTACTTTGATACCGTGGGCGTGAATTTTCTGAAGCACAGCGATGCGCCGGACCAGCATATTCTGGACGACTGGCGCCCCAAACTGTTCAGCCTGAACCGCCTTAACCCCATCTACGGGGGCTTTGTAGGCGTGCACCGCAAACGCATTGGTGTGGGCAAAGACAAGCTGGTTTGGCTTGAATCAGGCAGTGAACACCTTCCCGTTCTGCTGTTGCTTCACGGTTTCTCGGCCGCCAAAGAGCATTGGCTGCCGCTGCTGCCATTTTTTGCGGGCAGTTTCCGGGTGTTGATGCCCGACCTGCCCGGCTGGGGTGAAAGCGGTTTTAACCCGGACCGCCATTACGGCCTTGAGGAACAGACCGAGCGCTTGCATGATTGGCTGGCCGACATCGGTGTGCACAAGGTCAACGTCGTGGGCAATTCGATGGGGGGAGCACTGGCGGGCCTGTTGACTGCGCGCTATCCGAAACTCGTGACCACCTCGGTGTTGATGGATGCCTTGGGCCTGCCCGGCGAAGAACACACTGAGTTTGTGGACGAGTTGCTGCGCGGCAAAAACCGCTTGATTCCCCGCGACCCGATTGATGTGATGAAGCTGACCGACCTCGTGTTTCACAACAAGGCCCTGGCTGCATCGGCGGCGTTCTTTTCAGCCTCGGAGCTGCTGCACCGCAAGGACGTGAACACCTTTCTGTTTCGGGAAATGTGCGGTCGGCGGCCCGATTACACCAAAGCCAATTTCGAGAACATTTCCACGCCAACCCTGGTGATGTGGGGCAAAGAAGACCGGGTACTACACCCCAGCTGCGCGCTGACGTTCGCCCGAATCATCAAGCGGTCTGAACTGTGTCTGTTCGACCATGTCGGTCACTTGCCGATGATCGAAACCCCGTTCATGTGTGCCCAGGCCATCAAGGTGTTTGTCAGAAAACACATGTGATGGCCCGGTGATGGGTCAACGGCGGACAAAGTCAGCGATTTCGTACAGCGCTTTGTCGGCCGTGCCAATCAGCAGGTTGAACATCTGAAAATCGTGCCACATGCGGGGGTAAATGGTGCAAGTGCTCACCCCCCCGGCCTGGGCCAGCGCGTCCACCAAACGCTCCGTGTCATCCAGCAGTACCTCATCGGTGCCGCACTGAATCAGCATCGGTGGCAAACCACCCAAGTCTCCGAACAAAGGCGACACCAAGGGGTCTGCACAGGCCACTTCCCCACGGTAAGCATCCCCGCCGCGCTTGAGGAAATCGATGCTGAGCATCGGGTCCAGTTTGGCCTTGCTCTGGATGGTTTGGCCGCTGAGGCTCAAGTCCAGGTAGGGGGAGATCAGAACGATGCCTGCGGGCAACTCCCCACCATCGTCGCGCAGCCGCTGGGCCAGGCTCAGTGCCAGACTGCCGCCTGCCGAATCGCCGCTGATGAATGTATTTGCAGGGTCCACATACTGGTCCATCAACGCGTCGTACACGGCTTGGCAATCATCAATCGCCGCAGGAAACGGGTGCTCCGGCGCAAGCCGGTATTCCGGCAGCACCACGGTGGCCTCGGCACGCACCGCCATTTCTGCTGCCATACCCAAATGGGTTTTGATGGAACCCGCAAAAAAGGCGCCGCCATGCAAGTGAACGATGGTGGCCTGTGGGGTGGCGGATTTCGGTTTGATGATAGCCACAGGGCAACCCGCAATCTCGGTCATCTCAACCTGTGCATCACCCCGCACTGGAAACAGCTTGGAGCTGACATCCAGACCCCTGCGCAAGGCCGGCAGGCTCAATGGCAATTTGGCGGCAGGCTTAAACGCCACACGCAAGGCAGCGCGCACCAAGGTTTCAGATATCAGCTCTACGGCTTTCAGTGGATCTTTCATGCCAGTGTCCGCCCTTGCGGGGCGTGTCTCCTGCGGTGTGTTGTTGTTATTGATTGCGTTCTGGCACAAGGATACCAAGTGTTGGCAGGAATGCATTAACGCTGGGTACAATCAACAATTACCCCACACCGGACGCATGCCAGATGCACCCACAGCAAGGCCCTCGCCAGTTCAAGTACTACGACCTTATTTTGACGGCCTTTGTGGTCGCCCTGTTGTGCTCCAACTTGATTGGTCCGGCCAAAATCGCTCAGTTAGACTTGCCCGTGGTTGGATTGGTCACCTTCGGGGCTGGGGTGCTGTTTTTCCCGGTGTCCTATTTGTTCGGTGACATTCTCACCGAGGTGTATGGCTATGGCCGTGACCGTCGCGCCGTGTGGGCCGGTTTTGCCGCATTGGGCTTTGCCTCGTTCATGGCTTTTGTGGTGGTCAATTTGCCGGCAGCACCGTTTTGGGCCGACCGACAACCCGCCATAGAAACCGTGTTTGGCAACACCTGGAGAATTGTGTTGGCGTCCTTGATTGCATTTTGGGCAGGCAGTTTTGCCAACAGTTACGTGCTGGCCAAAATGAAGGTGTGGACCCAAGGCCGTTGGCTGTGGACCCGCACCATTGGTTCCACACTGGTGGGCGAATTGATTGATTCGGCCCTGTTCTATTCCATCGCGTTTTGGGGCGTGATGACGACTGAGCAGTTACTGACAGTGATGCTGACGCAGTATGTGCTCAAAACCAGTTGGGAGGTGGTGGCCACACCCCTGACTTACTGGGTGGTTAAGCGCTTGAAAGCGGCGGAGCAAGTTGACCACTTCGACACCAACACCAACTTCACGCCATTCAAGATCTCGGTTTGAGCCCGGCGCACAAGCGGGCAACGATCATTTCGGCAGGCTCCTCGTGCTGAACAGCGAGGTGCTGGCCACACCACAGGGGCGAACAATCGCCCAAACCTTGACGCTCAACCGCAGCACGCAGCGGTGCCAACAGCGGTGTGGCCAAGGGGAATGCTGGTGCGCCGGGATGCAGGGCACCGAGGTCTTTCATCAGGCGATTCACCAAGCCACGGGCTGGCCGGCCACTGAACAGGTTGGTCAAAGCCGTCGGGGTTAAAGGCGAGGCTTTCAGTGCAGCCCGGTGTACCTGTGTGGTGGTTGATTCATGGGCCAACAGAAACGCGCTGCCCACCTGAACGGCACTGGCCCCCAAGGCCAAGGCGGCCTGCACCCCTTGGGATGTCGCCACACCACCCGCCGCCACCACAGGGCACTGCACAGCGGCCACCACTTGGGGCAACAAGGCAAAAGTGCCGCACTGAACAGACAAATCAGGGCTCAGAAAATGCCCGCGATGACCGCCCGCCTCCAGCCCTTGAGCAATGATGACGTCGGCCCCGTGGGCCTGCAGCCACCGTGCTTCATCCACCGTGGTGGCTGAACTCCACACTTCACCGCCCCATCCCTTGATGGGTTCAAGCATGGCGCTGTAGGGCAAACCAAAATGAAAGCTAACCACCTCCGGTTTGAAGGGGGCCAGCGCATCCAGGTAAGTGGAGTTGAAGGGCTGACGGCCAGGGCCGGGCACCACCTCGTCCAAGCCAACGCCAAACTCGTCGTACAAGGGCTTGAGAATACGCAGCCAGGCCTGGTTAACGGCTTCATCAGGCTGAGGTGGTGTGTGTGCAAAAAAGTTGACGTTGATGGGCCCGCTCCACTGAGTACGCAACAGGCGCAGTTCAGACACCATTTGTTCGGGCGTGAGCATGGCGCAAGGCAAGGAACCCAGCCCGCCAGACAAACCCACCGCAATGGCAAGGCGATGGTCTTGAGAACCAGCCATGGGCGCCTGAACCAAAGGCCTATCGAGTTGGTGTAACACGGCGCTGTTCATCATCATTGGGTTCCGAGAAGGAGTGCCTGTACAGGCCAGAGTGAGAGGGTTAACATCAGCAAGGTACAGCCATTTGCGGCCTTGCGATGCGACTGTACTGCAAGCCCTTCCAACCCACAATAAGGTGTGACCATGAATCGATTGGCCTTGACTACCCTGATTGCAGCAGCACTTTTGTCCCCGGTGGCCCATGCCGAACCGGCCCAGCAAGCCTGTGAAGCCAAGGCGGTCAGCAAAGACGGCAAACCACTGGCCGGTGCTGCCAAAAATTCCTTCATGAAGAAATGTGTGGGTGAAGCCAACAAAGCCAGTTGTGAAGAGCGCGCCGTCAGCAAAGATGGCAAAAAGCTGGCCGGCGCTGCCAAAAACTCATTCATGAAAAAATGTGAGGCCAACCCCGCGGGCTGACCAATCTGGCCTGACAGAACGAAGCCCCGCCTGATTGGGGGGCTGCTTTTGCCCCGTTTGGTCAAGCTCAAACCGTGAGCCTGTGTTAAGGTTCATGCACTTGGAAACGCGCTTTGGGAGGCCTGACCATGAGCATTAACGACCGGTTTTTACAAATAGACCAAGCACTGCACGCTAATGGCTTGATGACCAAGGAGGCGCTGCTCAAGCGCTTGGGCGTGTCTTGGGCCACTCTGAAACGCGACCTGACACATCTGCGCGACCGCTTGCACGCACCCATCGTGTTCGACCGAAAAGCAGGGGGTTACCGATTCGCGGCAGACCCGGCCCCAAAAACCAGCAAAGGCACCCGCTACAAAGCCGCACGCGCCTGGCTACCCACCCCTGAACTGCATGCCCTGCTCGCCGCGTGGCAGCACCTTGGGGCGCTGCCCCCAAAAAGCCTGCTTGCCGCCAGCGTGCAAAGCATTGAAAGCCGAATCGCAGCATTGCTGGAAGGTGAAGGCCACCGCGCCTCTGAGGTTCAAAAGCGCATCGTGGTGGATGTGGCCCACGCGCCCACAGACGATGTACCGCTGCTGGACACCATTGCCTTGGCCACGGTGCGCCGCCAAAGGCTCCGCCTTCAATTGAAGGAGAAAGGCAACAAGGCCTTGGTGACGCGGGAAGTGTCCCCCCAACGGCTGGTGCAAACCCGCCAAAACTGGGTGTTGGACGCCACCGAGCACCCCTCGGGCTCCACCCTTTCCATTGCAGTCAGCACCCTGGTGACTGTTGAAATGCTGGAGAGCAAGGCCCGCAACGCGGCCCTCGGTGGTGACACTGCAGCCTCGCGCAAAAAAGCATGATCAGCGGACTGACTTGGCCCGCCTTCCAGGTGATGGGGGTGGCCGCCCAAGGTTTGCCCGACGCCATGCCCCCGCAATGGGCTGGGTGGTGCATCAAGCATGTGTTTCAAGGGGTGTTGCACCTCAGCCCATCACTGGCGCTGCACTATGTGCCAGAGCGTTTTGAATTGCGGGCTTGGGGTTTGACTGTGCCGCTGGACACCACCGACTGCCGGGCCGTCCACCAAGAACAGGTGAAGATCAGTTCAGTGGGCCACCAACCCGATGCCTTGGGCATTCTAAGGTTGGGTAACATTCAATGGTCGTTCATGAATGAAGAGACGCTAGGGCACTGGCACCAAGTGGTCATGGACAGTTTCACCGAGCTCCGGTTGACTTCCATCGACGCATTGAAGGCCCGGGAAGACGCCTTGGCGAAAAAAGCCCTTGCGCTGCAACAACGTGCGGTGGCCCTTCAATTGGGCAACGCGCAAGCCCTGTACTGGAGCAGGCTGGCCTTGGCTGAACTGGCGTAATGCCCATGGGCCAAGGCCACTGAACAGCGAACGATTGGGTTCAGATTTCGTGAACAAACAGCTCGCGCTCGAAGCGAACCTGTGGCCAGAACACCCCATCGTCAGCACGCTCACCCGCACCAATCACCATGATCGGGAAAGCACCATCGTCCAGTTTCAACAGGCTGCGCACACGGGCCTCATCGTAACCTTCCATCATGCAGGTGTCGAACCCGTGGGCGCGGAACGCCAGCACCAGGTTTTCACAAGCCAAGGCGGCACTCTTGGCTGCCCAAAGCTCCACTTCGGCACGGGTGTACGGGCCACGGGGCAAAGGGGCAATCAAACCGCCCACATTTGATGCGGCTTTTTTGACCAGCGCGAAGCTGTTCAAAGGGCCCGGAGCATAGTTGTAGGGAATCAATTGGTAATAGCGACGAACCAGAGGCGGCACTTCAGGCATTGGCCATTCCTGAATCATCTTCTTGGAAAAATCGCTGACGCGGTCAACCCGGGCCACGCAGACAATCAATTCCTGCGCTGTTTTGGCGGCCAGTTGCCCCAGGCAAGCTTTGACCAATTGGCGCTTTTTGTCCGGCGATTTGACCACATAAAACTCCCACGGCTGCAAACCTGATGAACAAGGGGCCAGCAACGCCATGTCCAGGCAATCGTCGAGCACTTCCTTGGGAATGGGCTTGTCAGTGAATTTGCGCACCGAACGGCGGCTTTCAACCACCTTCTTGAAATTCTTGGCGCTGATGCCGCTTGGGGCGGGTTCGTAATAGCGTTGTTTGCCATCGATGTCGATGGTTTTGAATTTGGGGGCGGCTTTGCTCACGGGCGTACTCCATGGATGCGGTGAGTTTCAACAGGTTGACACAATGTCAACGGCCCTCAGTGTCGCGCAAGCCGGCCTTGTCGTCCAGAAAGAAACATTCCAATTGCCTTACAGCCGACAAAGCACCACTTCGGTGCAAAACACTTGGCATCATGTTTGCTCCAATGGGGTGCACATCCTGTCAAACTCCAAAAATTCACCAAAATGGAACAACTACAGCTTGCTTTAGACACTCTTTTTGTGCTTTTAGGCGCCATCATGGTGCTTGCGATGCACGCGGGCTTCGCCTTTCTGGAAGTCGGTACGGTTCGAAACAAAAACCAGGTCAACGCGCTGGTTAAAATTTTGTCCGATTTTGCAGTCAGCACGATTGCGTATTTCTTTCTGGGCTACTTGGTGGCCTACGGTGTGTCGTTCTATTCGCCAGCCGCCACCCTGAATGTCGACAACGGCTATGGCTTGGTTAAATTCTTCTTCCTGCTGACTTTTGCAGCAGCCATTCCCGCCATCATTTCCGGCGGCATCGCCGAACGGGCCAAGTTTGGGCCGCAACTGGCAGCCACCGCCATCATTGTTGGCGTGGTATACCCCTTCTTCGAAGGCATGGTGTGGAACGGTAACTTTGGCATTCAAGAATGGCTGCAGGCCAGTTTTGGGGCCCCGTTCCGCGACTTCGCAGGCAGCATCGTTGTTCACGCGGTGGGCGGCTGGCTGGCCTTGGGCGCAGTCATCATGCTGGGTGCACGCCGTGGCCGGTACAGCAAGGACGGGCGCGTGGTCAGCCACCCTCCCTCCTCGATTCCTTTCCTGGCCTTGGGCAGTTGGGTTCTGGCAGTGGGCTGGTTCGGCTTCAACGTGATGAGCGCGCAGAAAATTGCGGGGATCTCGGGCTTGGTGGCTGTCAACAGCCTGATGGCCATGGTGGGCGGCACCTTGACGGCGATGCTCATGGGCCGCAACGACCCCGGCTTCACCTACAACGGCCCACTGGCGGGCTTGGTGGCCGTGTGCGCAGGCAGCGACATCATGCACCCCCTGGGTGCATTGGCCACCGGTGGTATTGCGGGTGTGCTGTTCGTTTACATGTTCACGCTGACCCAAAACCGCTTGAAAATTGATGATGTGCTGGGCGTGTGGCCTTTGCATGGCCTGTGCGGTGCACTGGGCGGCATTGCAGCAGGCGTGTTCGGTCAGGAGGCCTTGGGCGGTATGGGCGGCGTCAGCCTGATCAGCCAACTGATTGGCACCGCAGGCGGTGTGGTGTTCGCTGGCGTTGGCGGTTTCGTGGTGTACGGCGTATTGAAAACTGCGGTCGGCATTCGTCTGGATGAAGAGCAGGAATTCAACGGTGCAGACTTGACGATTCACAAAGTAAGCGCAACGCCTGAGCGCGAGACCAGCTGGTAATCCACCTGCAACAGACAAGGCAGGTTATGCTTGCCTTGTTTGACCTCTTTTCTCCGCATTGTCTGTGCAATCCAAAGCCTCACCCAAACAACTGATTCTTGGCCTCATGCTTGCAGCCAAGGGCAAGCCGGTGAAGGCGGCCCACATGGTGGTGGCGTGCCAACTGTTTGGTGTGTCAGAAAACCATGTGCGCGTTGCGCTGACACGGTTAAGCGCCGAGGGACATTTGAAATCGGTGTCGCGTGGGGTGTATGCCTTGGGCACCCGGGCTGCCCCCACCGGTGACGATGTTCGCGATTGGTCGCAGCGGCTGGGCATTGCTCAGGCCTGGAACGGCCAGTTCATCGTGGCCATCACCACCAACCTCGGGCGTAAAGACAGGCAACAGGTTCAGGCCCGCGAACGGGCGTTGGGTATGCATGGCTTCAAAGTCTGGCTGCCCGGTGTGTTTGTACGGCCAGACAACCTGGCCTGGGGCATTGATGGCCTTCACACCCGCCTGCTGGACAAAGGCGTTGAGCCTGATTTGGCCCTGAACTGGATGACGCCACGCAACCAGAACCAAGCGCAAGAAATACAGGCGCTCTGGGACGCGCGAAAGCTGGAGCGGCTGTACAAAAGCCACCTTCAGAAAATGCAGAACTGGTTGAAGGGCTACCAAAAAATGGCTTTGGAGCGGGCGGCTCGTGAAGCGTATCTGGTGGGCAGCGAAGCGATTTACCAAGTGCGCCACGACCCTTTGCTGCCTGATGCGTGGATTGACCGGGCATTGCGCGATGAGTTTTTCGCCCAAGTGGAACAGTTCAACGCACTGGGCCAGCAGATCTGGCATGACATTCAAATTCGCATCCTGAAAGACGGTGAAGCGCCTTACTAAGGCATCGCCAACGGCGTTCTGGCCAGTCGTGTTTTCCACCGAACGATTGATTGACCTTTCCGGACATTCTTGGCCCTGATACAGCGCTGCCCCCCTTCGCTGACTTGCATCCAGTTCACATTTCGACAAGTATCACGTTTAGAAACATTACTCGAATTTCCTTAGAGAGGGCTGACAGTAAGGTTAATAACTCATCAGTCAATTATTTTCAGCAGCACCTGAACACAATAAATCGGGAAACCGGGCAAAGACCACGGTTCCCAGCTAATTCAGAGAAGAGAGGCAGGAGACAAGCCCATGAAAGTGTTGCAACACCGCCTTGGCGCAAGGCTGGTTCAAACCAGCCTTGCAATGGCCATCGCATCCCTGTGGTCGACCCCCCTATTTGCAGGGGGCACAGCCAACGACAACCAGTACACCCAAGGTGCAGCCACGGCTGGCGCGGGCCAGGCCGCTGAAGGGGGTGACGCTTCAGTCATCTTCTTCAACCCGGCCGCCCTGACCCGTTTGAAGCGCGCCGAGCTGGTGAACACCGCTGCTTTTGCAGCGTTCGAGAACAGCTACCGTTCCAACATCAACAACGACGGTGCGCCCACCGCGCAAGGCACTCAAGGCTCTGCGGGGCAGACCTTCAACCGCCGCGATGGGTACGACGCTGCCTTGCTGATTCCAGCATTGTTCATTGCCATTCCCGTGAACGAAAAGCTGGTGATGGGCTTCAGTGCCTCGGGCTCACATGGTTTGATGGCGCGTTATGACCAAAACTTCCCGGGGCGTGGGCAAGGCCGTGAAATCGACTTCAAGGTGACACGCTTGAACTTGGGCTTTGGCTACAAAATGAGCCCTACCCTGTCCGTGGGTTTCAACGGGTCTTATGAGCGTTACTTTCAGTCGATTAAACTGCGTCTGAATTTCCGCGATGCGATCAACAAGCTGGCCCCGGGTTCTGCACCCGTGCTGGACGCTTACTCAGCCATCAACCCAGCGGCCACGATTCCCGGCGAAACCGACGCATCGCTGAGAATGTTCGGTTGGGCCTTCAACGGCCAGGCCGGTCTGCTGTGGGAGCCCACCGAACGTACGCGAATTGGCGCATCCTATCGCCCCAAAACCCGTTTCCGCGGCAACACGGGCAAACTTGAGGTGAATGAGAACGAAAACACAGCTGCTTTTCGGGAATTCCTCCAAGGCCCTGAAATTGCCCTGTTAGGCCCAGTACTGGGTGCCAACGGCCCACAGGCTGCCGGGGATTTGGCGCCGTTCCAACGCATCAAGCAGGACATCGATTTTCCGGATGAACTTCGCTTGACGGTGTTTCACCACGCCACCCCCAAGCTGGACCTGATGGCCACTTACACGCGGCAGGACTACACGGTCAGTCAGATCCGTTTCGTACGCGAATCGAACAATCGTGTACTCGAGGACATTCCCCAGAATTTCCAGGTGGCCCATTCGTATCGATTCGGTCTGAACTACCGCCTCTACAAACGCTTGACGCTGCATGCGGGCTATGCCCGTGAAAACGGTGTGGTGAAGGACGATTTGCGCGTGCCGATTCTGCCGGACAACGACCGTCAGTTTTACGGCATCGGGGCCAGCTATGACTTGAGCCGCGACACCACCCTTTCCGTGGGTTATCAATTGCTGGATATCAAGGCTGGCGCTGTGGGCAACAACAAGTCCATCACGCCAGTTGAGGTATCAGGTGCTAACTTCAACGGTACCACCGACTTGAACCTGCACTTCTTCTCAGTGGGCGTGATCGAGCGGTTCTGATTCTGATTACAACTTAGCAGTCGTGTCTTTAGGGCCTACCTCGGTAGGCCCTTTTTTCATGGCTGTGCAGAATACACACAACGAAACCCAAGGTGTGAGGTGGTGTGGTTGCCCTGCATCGCAGTGCGGGCTGCAGGCCGATAGCGAAGGCAATACTCGGCAGCGCACAGGTGCGAGCCCCCTTTCACGGCCCACGCCATGCCTTCATCAGCCGACTTGGAACAACAGGATTTCACAGGCTCACTGGATGAGCCTGCAATGAATTGGGTCAAAGTCCATTCCCAAGTGTTGCCAATCATGTCCAGCAAGCCGAACCCGTTGGCCGGAAACTGGCCTACGGGAACGGTGCCGGCCACATGGCCTTCAGGAACGTACCAAGGAAATGCCCCCCGCCACACATGGGCCATGCGCTGGCCGTCGGGTGCAAACTCAGCACCCCAGGCGTAGGGCTGGCCCTGCAAACCACCACGGGCTGCATATTCCCACTGCGCCTCGGTGGGCAAGCTGCCCCCAGCCCAAGCGGCGTAGGCTTTGGCATCAGCGAGGGCGATGTGCACCACCGGGTGGTCCGCCAGCGCTTCAGAACCTTGCCCGCTGGGGCATCGCCATGAGGCGCCGGCCGCAGCGCGCCACCACGCCGAGGGGTCATTCAGTGGCACAGGGCCTTGGGTCATCACAAACACATGGGAATGACCACGCTGCTCGGCCACAGTCACATACCCAGTCTCCTGAACAAAGGCGTTGAACCGGGACACAGTCACCGGTGTGAGGTCCATCCGGAAGGGTGGAACCTCGACCCAGCGGGCTGGGCGTTCCTCGGGGTAATGGTCATTGGACCCCATAAGGAAACGCCCACCGGGAACGTCACAAATGCTCAAACCCGAATGCCCATCTGGTTGATGAACCGCAGCATTTCAACCGGGTTGGTTTTGCGTGTGTCCACGTCGATGGTAATGCGCTGAATGGTGCCCTGGAACCGGTTCGGGCCTTTGTAGCGGGTGGACACCTGGTTGCCCAAGTCTTCGCCCACTGTAAAGCCATCGTAACTGGTCGAGAACAAGACACGCTTGAAGGTGTGCTTGGCCACTTCCTTGCCATTGACCAACAAGGTTCCTTCGCCATCAAAAGGCCGCGCGGTCATGTTCTGCACATACTCAACAACCAGCTTGCCTTCGGGCAACGGGGTTTTGGATACGATGCGCTCCACATAAGGCACAAGGCTTTGTTCGTAACACAACAGGCCGTCCTGAACGTACAGTACCCAACCTGCATACTTGGCGCCTTGGGCCACCAGCACCCCTTCCCCTTTGCCGGCCGGGCGCTCGCATTCAATGCGAATTCGGTGCGACAAGCCACACACGATGGGGGCCACATCTCGGGCCAGTCGTTCAATCGGCGGGCGCAAATCCCACTTGGAACGCAGGCTTTTGTCCTGCCTGTCCTGCGCAAGGCGAATCACGAGGTTACGGTCATCCAGCGGCAGCACATTGTATTTCTGGGCGGCCTGCAGCCATTTGTCCATCAGGCGTTTGACAATTTCCGGGTGTTCCTTGGCTTTGTTGTTCAACTCATTGGGGTCTTTGGACAGGTCGTACAGCTCCCACACATCATTTTCAAAAGGCGTGCCGCGTTCGTGGCGCACCACCAGCCGCCAGTTGCCCTCCATGTACGCGCGGTGGCCACTCAGTTCGAAATACTGTTCGTTGCGCGTGGGGGCCTGTGGGTTGGCAAAGGTAGGCAGCACACTCTGGCCTTCAATCGCCTTCTGTGGCTGGCCTTTGTAGGTGGGTGCACGCTTGGCACCGGTGGCCTCCAGCAGCGTGGGAAACAGGTCCACCACATGAACAAAGTTGCTGCGCACTTCACCTTTGGCAGCAATCCCTTTGGGCCAACTGACAATCAATGGGTCTGACACACCGCCGAGGTGCGCATATTGTTTGTACATCTTGAATGGTGTGTTGGAACAGGCGGCCCAGCCCATGGGGTAATGGGGGAAGGTGCCCTCCTCGCCCATCTGGTCGTACAGTTGTGCAGCCTCTTCCACGGGGATGGGGCGGCCAAATGCAGGCGCAAACACGTTGGGAGTGCCTGTGGGGGTGCCTTCGGCTGAACCACCGTTGTCCGAGAACAGCAACACAATGGTGTTCTCACGCACACCCAACTCGTCCAAGGTGCTCATGAGGCGGCCGATGTTGCGGTCCATGCGACTCATCAGCCCTGCAAACACCTCCATGTAACGGGACATCACTTTGCGGTGCGCCGCAGGCACTTTGTCCCAGCTCTCAGAACCAAAAGACAGGGGTGGCAGCTCGACCGTCTCGGGCATCAAACCCAACTTCTTCTGGCGCTCAAGGCGTTGCGCACGCACTGCATCCCAACCTTGGTCGTACTGGCCTTTGTAGGCATCGCGGTCAGCGGCTGGGGCTTGCAAGGGTGAATGTGGGCCAGGGTAGGCCAGGTGCAAGTAAAACGGCTTGCCGGGTTCCAGCGCCTGCTGGGTGCGCAGGTAGGTGATGGCTTTTTCGGTGAGGTCGTCGGTGACGAAATAATCAGGCTGATCGGGTGGCTCAACCGGGGCCGTGCCCTCAAACAACTCCGAGGGTTTGAAGTAGTCGGTGGAGTGCCCTTGAAACCAGTATGCCCTGTCAAAGCCGCGCTGCGTTGGCCAGTTGTCGTAAGGGCCATTGGCCCCGGTGCTGTGGGCGTTGTTCACATGCCATTTGCCCACCAAGAAAGTTGACCAACCTGAATCCCGCAACACTTCAGCCAGGGTGGCTGCCTCGTGGGTCAGGTCCCCCCGATAACCCGGGTAGCCCGCATCGATGTCAGCCAACCAACCCATGCCTGCGCTGTGGTGGTTCAACCCGGTGAGGAACGATGCGCGGGTGGGCGAACACATGGAGCAGGTTCGGAAATTGTTGTAACGCAGACCAGCTTCGGCAATCTTGTCCACATTCGGTGTGCGAATTTCACTGCCGTAACAGCCCAAGTCGGCAAAGCCGCAATCGTCGAGCAGAATGACCACCACATTGGGAGAACCAGCGGGGGCTTTGGCTTTTTCAGTGTTGGCCGGGCGGGAATCAGCAAACGACAGGGCCACTTGGGCCGCTTCACCTGGCGGCAAGGACGATGGCGTGATCAATGTTTTGGCTTTGCTGACCGCCACATAAGCACCGCTGCCCACCACACCCG
The DNA here is from genome assembly GCF_046297615.1 of Limnobacter sp. Taxonomy (GTDB): domain Bacteria; phylum Pseudomonadota; class Gammaproteobacteria; order Burkholderiales; family Burkholderiaceae_B; genus Limnobacter. The sequence goes on from NZ_JBKBHM010000007.1 coordinate 49,700, forward strand.
CGCCCGCCGCACCGGCAGCCATGCCGGTGAGAAAGGCCCGCCGCTTCATCTGTTTTGGATTTCCGCCCTGTGTCATGCTGTCTCCTGATGTTTTTATCGTTGGGACCACTTAACTAGTGGCACTCTTTGTGTCACTATATTCAAACTCCAAGAATTACACAAGGACCCCGAATGTCGATCCCCAAACCACTGCGAGTCCACGGCCTGGACCTGTCCTATTTCACAGGCAAACTGGAAGGTTACCTGCGGGGCAAGGGCATCGCCTACGAGCTGATCGAGATGGACACGGGCGACTTCAAACGCTGCGGCAAAGCCACAGGCGTGGCCCAAATGCCGCAAGTGGAGTGGCACGCAGGCCAATGGTTGTCGGACACCACCCTGATCATTCCTTTTCTTGAAGACAAAGACAAACGCAGCACCATCACCCCAAGCGACCCGATGACGGTGTTCATGGCGCAGTTGCTGGAAGACTTCGCCGATGAATGGCTTTGGCGCCCTGCCCTGGTTTACCGGTGGGCCAATGCCAAAGACGCCCGCTTGATGGGCCAGCGCTTGGCCGAGGGCATGATGCGCGATGTTCCACTGCCCACCTTCCTGCGGCGAATGTTGATCACGGCCCGCCAACGCCTGCATTTTCTGTTTCTAGATGGCTTTACCCGCGGCACCCGCAAGCGCATCGAAGCCCATTACACCGAGTGCCTTTCAGCGCTTGAGAAGGTGCTTGCTCAACAGGCTTATGTGCTGGGCGAGCGCCCTACATTGGCGGACTATGGTTTTTTTGGCTCCATGTTCCGTCATTTTTTCAGCGACCCCACCCCGGCAGGCATCATGCGGAGAGATGCACCGAACGTGATGGAATGGGTTGCACGGTTGTGGAATGTGAAACTGGACCGGTTTGAGAAAGTGCCTTTTACAGCGGTGAGCCACCAGACGCTGGCCCCTCTGCTGCGCATTCTGATTGCTGAATTCATTCCTTACATGCAGGCCAATGAGGAAGGGGTGTTGAATGGCCAATGGCGGTTTGTGTTCAACAGCCAAGGCACACGCATCAAGATTCCAACCCACCGCTACAGGGCCTGGCGCTACCAACGTTTGCGGTTGCGCTTTCAGGCGCTGCCTGCCCAACAACGGGCCATGCTGGCGCTGGAATACCCAGAACTGAACGACGCACTGAAAGCACCCGTGAATGCCCCGGTGGACAACGCCTTGGGCCAACTGCCGATTGCTGCGCAGCGCAAAGGGCGTTTTGTGGGGCGCACATGGTAAACCAACCGCACACCGATGGCCGCAAAGCCCGTGGGCAGGAAAACCGCAGGCTGATTGTAGAAGCCCTGATGCAGTTGACCCACGAAGGCGTGATTTCACCGACAGCCGAAATGGTTTCCGAACGCGCAGGCGTGGGCTTGCGCACGGTGTTTCGGCACTTCGAAGACATGGAAACCCTGTACCGCGAAGTCAGCCTTCAGGCGCAATTGGTGGCAGCCCCCGTGTTGGCCAAACCAGTACAAGGCGATACCGTTCAGGACAAGTTGAAACACGCCATTGAGCGACGCACAGGCGTGTTTGAACAACTGATGCCGGTGTTTGTGTCCAACCGGGCACACCAACACGAATCGCCATTTCTTCGGGAACAACACGCCACCACAGTGGCACTGCAACGCATGCTGCTGGAGCAGTTTTTACCAAAAGAGATGGTTCGGGATGAAACCCTGTTTGAAGCCTTGGACCTAGCCTTGAGTGTTGAAACCTGGATGAGGCTGCGACGGGACCAGAACCTCAGCGTCACCAAAGCCAAAGCCGTGATGTTACGCACGGTGCTGGCTTTGGTGGGTAGTGTCGGTCAGAAGGAATCGGGCAGCACTCGGCCCAAGAGGCGGTCAAGCTCGTCCAAACCCTGATCACGCGTGATCAGGGAGTCACGCACCATTTGACGCATGCCCCAGAAGGCCATGATGAGCATCCAGGCCATGGCGCGGGCCGAGGTGGCGTCTTCAACGTTCGTCAACTTGCTGAACATGGGCTCCCAAAGGGTCAGCACTGTGTCCCGAATGCCCTGCCGAATGAACTCCAGTTCAGGCGAACCCAAGCCAGTGCCGGACAACAACTGCCACAACGCATCACCGCGGCCGCGGGGTAAATCAAGCGACACAATGGCGGCCGCACGAATGGCTTGCCTCAGGTTGTTCCGGTTGTCGGCAATGGCCTTTTCCGTGCCTTGGGCCGTGTTCATGAACACGGTCATGGCTGTGGCAGCCAACAAGCTGGATAGGTTGGGGAAATGCTGATACACCAGTTGTCGGCTGACGCCAGCCTGCTCGGCCAGCGCGCTCATGGTCAGGATGGACCAGCCCTGTGTTTCCACCATTTCGGCTGCTTTGTCCAGCAATACGCGACGGCGGTCTTCACGACCCAGATATGGTCTTTTTTCCCTCACTGCTTCGATCTCCATGGGTTTATGTCCTCATGTTTCGACCCGGCATAGCACCGGGGCATGCAATTAGAAATTGACATGCTGTAAATCGTATTGTCTAATGAATCTCACTCGGAGACAAGTTCTAACGCACAAACCTCGAAGAAGGTCGACAATGAGTCAACATTACACCCTTTTTGGCTGGCATCTGTCCTATTTCACAGGCAAGGCTTTGTGCTACCTGAACTACAAACAGGTCAGCTACACCTTGAAACCCGTGAACATACACACCTTGATGCGCACCATCAAGAAAGCCACCGGGGCTGCTGTCATGCCAGTGCTGCGCAGCCAGTCGGGCGAATGGATTCAAGACACCAGCATCATCATTGACCGCATAGAGGCGGAGTACCCGAATAACCCCGTGCTGCCGGGCACACCGGTGCAGCGCTTCGCCTCACGGCTACTCGAGGCTTGGGGTGATGAATGGTGGGTGCCCATTGCCATGCACACACGCTGGAACCACCCCGAAAACTACACCCTATTTGAGCACGATGCGGGCAAAGCCCTGCTGCCCGGCATGCCTTGGTTCCTTCAGAAGAAGGCCGCTGCCAAACCGGCCAAGTTTCTGCGCAGCATGTTGCCGTATGTGGGCATCATCCCCGAGCAATACGACACCATGGACCGATGGACTGATCTGATGCTGGACAGTCTGGATGCCCATTTCGCCCAGCACCCCTTCCTGTTGGGCCAGCGCCCCTCGCTGGGTGATTTCGGCCTGGTCGGCACCATGTATGGGCATTTGGGCCGCGACCCCTGGCCCAAACGGGAACTGATTGACCCACGCAAGCATTTAAGTGCCTGGCTGGAACGCATGAAAAACCCGGCTGGGTTTGCCAACCAACCACTGGCAGACAATGACGGCATACCGGTCAGCCTGAACCATGTATTTCATTCCGTGTTTCACGAATTCATTCCCCTGGTGGAGATGATTGGCCAGCAGGCCACTGCTTACGCGGAAAAACACGGCATAGAAAAAACACTGCCGCGCCGAATTGGCATGGCCACCACTGAAATGGCTGGCCGTCCGTTCCGCCGTGGCGCCCTGCCCTACATGATCTGGATGGTTCAGCGCGCCATGGACGAGTATCACGCTGCCACACCCCAGGACAAAGCGGCCATTGCCCAATGGTTGGCCCAGCACAAAGCCGAGCACTTACTTGACATGAACCTGCCGCGCGTCAAACGCGTGGCACTTTCCGTGGCCATCGAATCATTGCCACGGACTTTGGAGAACGCAGCATGAACAAAACCGCACTGATCACCGGCGCATCGTCTGGCATCGGCAAAGCGCTGGCCCTTGAGATGGCCAAGCGAGGCTACAACCTGGCGCTGACCGCACGTCGCGAAGACAAACTGAATGAGCTAAAGCAGCAGATTCATGAAGCCAACCCGGCCCTTCGGGTTGAAACAGCACGCCTGGACGTGAACGACACGGCGTCGGTGGACCCTGTGCTTTCGCAACTCATGGGCAGTTTTACGAAGGTTGACATTGTCGTTGTCAACGCAGGCATCAACTCTTTGACCAAGGTGGGCAAAGACGAACTCGAAGCGGAACTGGGCATCATTCAAACCAACATCAATGGGGCAATTGCCACAGTGCACGCCGCCACCAAATACTTCCGGGCCCAGGGCGGTGGCCATGTGGTGGGCATCTCCTCGCTGGCTTCGCTGAACCCGATTCCCAAACAAGCCGCCTATTGTGCAACCAAAGCGGCGTTTTCCATGTATATGGAATGTGCGGCCATCGAATTGGCCCGTCACAACATAGTGTTCACGCAGATTCTACCCGGCTTCGTCAAAACAGAGATCGTGGACAACATGGAGCAGTTTCCATTTCTGGTGTCTGCCGAGCAGGCCGCCCGCGAAATGGCCAACCACATTGAACACAAGAAGGCGGTCGGCGTCGTACCCGGCTACCCCTGGCGCTTCATCAAGCCCTTCATGGGCAAGATGCCGCGCGGCATCTGGAAAATGTTGAAGGTTTAAACACACGATGAAACCTCATTGGACCTTGATTGGATTTGTTGCTGTGGCCGCCGCCATTGCAGTGGCTGAATGGCGATCGCCAGAGGACACTGATCACAAAACCATCGTGGTCGATGAGAACTACCGCAATTTCATTCGTGAACAATTGAGCCAGCCCAGTGGAAGCCTCGCTGTGCAGATGGACTTCGATGAAGCCTTGCAGAAATTCCTTGAAGAGGAAGTGCTGTACCGGGAAGGCATGAAACTGGGCCTTCACCAGGACGACTTGATTGTCAAACGCCGGGTGGTTCAGAAAATGCGCTTCCTGATGGAAGACATGACGCCCCTGCAAAAGCCTGATGATGCACAACTGGCGCAATGGCTGGGCACCCACGCCGAACGTTATCGCACCGGCCGGGAAGTGGCGATGGAACATGTTTTCCTGAGCCGGGCCAAGCGCGGCGATGGTGTGATTGAAGAAGCCCGCACACTGGCCACCCAGCTTCGGGCGGGCCAAGCGGCGGCGCAAAGCGACCCTTTCCCCTTGCCATCGGGCTTGTCATCATGGGATGAAGACCGGCTTAGGCGCGAATTGGGAAGCCGCCCCACTGAACAGATTCTGGCCCTGCAGCCGGGTGTCTGGTCCGACCCGATTCAATCGGGTTTGGGTGTTCACATCGTGAAAGTGCAATCGGTGTCTGCGGGGCGCACCCTGACTTTGAATGAAGCACGTCTGCTGGTTCAACGCGACCTGGAAGCGGCCCAACGCGAGGAAGTCAACCGGGCTTCGGTGCAAGCACTGATGTCGCAATACCGTGTGGTGGAGCAACCGTGAAGGGCCTGTGGCATCGCATTCTGATTGCGGCGCTGGGCTGGGCCATAGTGGGGCCGGCTGTGGCCCATGAAATGGGCACATCTGCCCTATCCATTCGAGAATTTGGGGCTGGGCAGGCTGTGTTGATTTTCAAGCGCAGCCAATCCGCAGACGGGCGTTTGCCACCCATTGACTTCCAGTTTGAACCCGCCTGCGAACTGCATGATGTGCGCAACGAATGGGAAGGCGACAATGAGGTGGTGCAGCATGCGCTGTTGAATTGCAGCACGGCCTTGCAACACCACCGACTGAAAGCAAGCGGTTTTACCCGGCTGTCCCCTGACCTGATTGTTCAGGTGCAAACCGCAGACCAACCCCTGATTCAAGGTGTACTGACCCCGCAGCGCCCGGACATGTCGCTGGCCCCGGGCGAGGCACCCGACCTCAGCCTGCAAAGCTATTTCATCACAGGCGTGGAGCACATTGTGTTTGGCCTGGACCATGTGCTGTTTGTGATCGGCCTGTTCATTCTGTGGTGGCGCAGCGGTGAGGCCGTGCGCCGTTTGGTGGCCCTATTCACCCTGTTCACTGTTGGGCACAGCCTGACCTTGGCCCTTGTGGCCATGGATGTGTTGGTCGTTCCTACACGGGCCATTGAAGCCTGGATTGCACTGAGTGTGTTGTGGCTGGCCTTTCAATTGGCCATGAACCGACACCACACCACCAGCGCACCCGTGGTGCTTCTGTTTGGCCTGTTGCATGGCTCGGGCTTTGCCCTGTCGATGCAAGACAAAGGATTTCCCGCTGATCAACTTCTTCCCACCCTGTTGGCGTTCAACGTGGGCATTGAAGCGGGTCAGATTTTGATTGTTGGCGCTCTCGGGTTGGGTTTTCTCGCCCTTCGGCGCGTGTCTGCCATGGGGCTGCCGCCCTTGCGCGATTGGGCTGAACATGCACTGGTGATGTTGACCGGTGGGTTCGCGCTGTTTTGGACTGTTGAAAGGATGATGGTCTATGTCTGAACACCTGAATCACACCACCTTGGCCCGAAGAGGCCTGTCATTGGGCATCAGCCTGTCAGCAGCCTTGCTGGCCCTTTCATTGACCGGGTGTTTGGGCTCGTCCGACAGCCCCACTCAAACCACGGGCGGCTCTACCCTGCAACCCGCAGAAGTGCCAACGGACAAGGAATGTACCAACACCACAGTGCGCAAACAGGCTTACTTCGGCGACTTGCACATCCACACCAAGCTGTCGTTCGACGCTTACTTTTTCAACTCCATCAACGGGCCACGCGAAGCGTATCGCTTTGCCAAAGGCGACCCTGCCTTTTTGCCCTCCGGCGGCGACCCAGACACCCCTGTTCGGCAAATCAACATTGGCCGCCCTCTTGATTTTGCAGCCGTTACTGAACACGCTGAACAATTGGGGACCTTCTTTAACATCTGCCAAGTGCAGGGTAATATTCCAGCGGGCACCAACCCCGCATGCGATGTGTTCGGCGGCTTTATTCGCGACAATATTTCCGCATTCATCACGGGCCAAGTGCCGCTCTATCTGCAAGTGGTGACCAGCGCGGGCCGTAACGTGCCCAGCACACGCACCTGGCAGGACATTCAAGCCATCGCCAATTCCGAGAACGAACCCTGCAAGTTCACCACCTTCAATGGCTATGAATTTTCGTCGAACAAAGGCGGGCAGGTGCTTCACCGAAACGTGATTTTTGCCAATGAAACCGTGCCTACCGACGTGGTCAGCTCGGTACCCTTCCTGCCGACCAACGACAACACCAACGACGAATGGGGTTTGTTCGACCGTTTGAAAACAGAGTGCCTTGGTGTCGCCGGGTGTGACGTGGTCACCATTCCGCACAGCATGAACCAAAGCGATGGGCGTTTTGCCCGTGTGCGGGAAGTGAATACTGGTCTGCCACTGGCGCGCAACAACGCCACGTTGACCCAAGGCGATGCCATGCTGCGCAACTCGTTGGACCGCATCATGGAAATCATCCAGCACAAAGGGTCCAGTGAGTGCATAACCGGGTTCAATAACCTCAGCGGTGAAGAAGCCGGCAACTGCTCCTTCGAAGAATGGAAAACACTGTGCCGAGGCAAGGCAGACGACCCCGCCGAATGCAAACTGGTGTGCAAAGGCAAGGCGACCGACCCACTGTTCTGCCAGGTCAATCGTTACAGCGGTTCGAAATCGTCCATTCACGCTGTGCAGCCCTGTACCAGTGTGTCGCCCGGCGTATCCAGCCCTGACGACTGCTCCGCGCCACTGGACTACGCGCGTAACGTACTGCCCGAAGGCATGGCCTTGAAACGCAAATTGGGTGTGAACCCCTATCAGTACGGTTTCATCGGCTCAAGTGACACCCACAACGGCATCGCCGGCAACACCGACAAGAAGAAGTTTGCAGTCAACACTGGACACGGCGGTGTGCTTGACGATGAGCCTCCCGAAGCCCTGGGGCGTTGGGAATGCAGGCCACCTGCACTGCCTACCGACCCGATTCTGGGCATCAAGCCACCCGTGGGTAAAGGTGACCCGGCCAACCCGGCCAATTGCCAGGACCGCTATTTCAACCCCGTGGCCTCCAACTTCACACCCGGCGGTTTGGCCGGGGTGTGGGCCCGCGAAAACACCCGTAAAGAAATTTTTGCAGCCCTGAAACGGCGCGAAACATTCGCAACCTCGGGCTCGCGGATGCGTATTCGCACCCTGGCTTCAACCAGTCCGTTTCCTGCCGACATCTGTGACCGACTGGCACGCGGTGAAAGCCCCATTGAAGAAGGCTTGGTGCAGGGTGTGCCCATGGGTGGATCGCTGAAAGCCACGTCGGGTGGGCCCTACATCGTGGCCTATGCCGTACAGGACCCCGGTGGCGACGAGCCCGGCATTCCTTTGCAGAAACTGGAACTGATCAAAACCTGGGCCAACGCCAACCACGTGACGGAACAGAAGATCATCACCCTGCTTGAAAACAAATCCGCCCCGATGCCGACCAACCAGTGCCAAACGCCATTGTCAGGCCCGGAGCAGTTGTGCGCGGTGTTCCAAGACAAGCAATACGACCCCAAACTCGGCGCGTCATATTACGCCCGCGCGCTTGAAAACCATTCCTGCCGCTGGACCACCCAAAAGTGTGTGGCCAAAGGCGTGCGCTGCGATTTGCTGGACAAGTCCAACGGCCTGTTCCCGGCCAGCAGTGGCTTTTCTGGTTACGAAGGCTGCTGTCGCATTGAAGGTGAGCCCGGCAGCTTCCGGGGTGACTTCCGATTCATTACGCAACAAGAGCGGGCGTGGAGCTCGCCAATCTGGGTGGAACAATAACGATGACAATCACAAAAAAAGTGCTGTTCGCTGCGCTTGGCGCACTGGTGTTGGGCGGCGGTGTGGCTTGGGTCAAACGTGAGGCCATCACACTGAAGGTGGTGGAAAAAATCATTCGCGAGCGGATGCAGGACCCACTGGCCAGCCTGCCAGACGGCTTGCATGTGGCGCTGTGCGGCACCGGTTCACCTTTTCCGGACCCACAGCGTGCTGCACCGTGCACCATGGTCATCGCTGGAAAAACTGTGCTGCAATTTGATGCAGGCTCATCTGCGCCCCGACAAATCAACCGCATGGGCTTGAGCACAGGGCCCATTCAGGCCACCTTCCTCACCCACTTTCACTCAGACCACATTGACGGGCTGGGTGAATTGATGATGACCCGCTGGGCCCAGCAAAGCAGCAACAAACCCATGCTGCTCATTGCCCCGAAGGGCGGTGAATCGGTGTTGGCCGGGTTCATTGAAGCGTATCGAAACGACACCCGCTACCGCACAGCCCACCACGGTGTGGACACCATGAACCCGGAAATGTCCGGAGCCAAAGGTGTGTTTTTTGAACCCACGGCGCTGTCCACGGTGTTTGAAGAGGCCGGGGTGAAAGTTGAAGCTTTCGCGGTGAAGCACCCACCGATTGACCCCGCGGTGGGTTATCGGGTGTCTTACAAAGGCCGCACCGTGGTCATCAGCGGCGACACGCAGCCCAGCGACAACCTGGTGGAAGTGTCCAAAGGCGCAGACCTGCTGCTGCACGAAGCTTTGCACCCGGAACTGGTGGGGCGGCTGCAAAGCATTGCGTTTGAATCCAAGCGGCTGAAACTGGCCAAAATTTTTCAGGACATTCCCAACTACCACACCACTCCCCTGGAGGTGGCCCAAGAAGCCCAGAAGGCTGGCGTGAAGGCGGTGGTGTTGAACCACATCGTGCCCCCCCTGCCATTGCCACCGATGCGCGAGATATTCATGAAGGGCACATCACAGGCCTACAACGGCCCAATGACGATTGGTGAGGACGGCGACTTTTACAGCCTGCTGCCCGGCGATACAGGCCTGAAGACCGGCCGCCGCTGGCAATGAACAAGGGGGCGCACAGCCCCCATTTGCCGAATCCAGTCGATCGGGTTCGCCGTATAAGCAACAGTACACTCCCCTGACAGGAACCGACCGAAGCATGGACAACAACACCAACGCCACCGCTGCTGAATTGCTGGCCCAACCCGCCGATGCGCCCACCACAGTCGAGGCCGCTGCACCCGCAGCCGACAGTGCGATGCCTGCAACCGAAACAGCACCCTTGGCTGAAAATGCCCCGGCAAGTACTGAGCTGCCCCCGGCAGACCAAGTGACCGATGCGGTCGTGGCCCCCGACGCAGTTGCAACTGTGGAAGAAGAACCCAAAGAAGGCTCCAGTTCGGGCCTGTTTGGCGGCTATCTGGCCGCGCTGGGCATGGATCCTCTGGTGGCCACCATTGCTGGCAGCGCCGGTGTCGCTTTCATCGCCAACCAGAACAAAGACGATGGTGATGCCCCACCGGCCGCATCGGGCGGCGCCGTGTCGGCCCTCACAGACCAACTGCCGGCTGAGGTGACAGGCCCAATTGCGGATTCTCCGCTGGGTGGCCCCTTAGACATGGTGACCTCGGGAATTGACAGTGGCGTGGCCACGTTGACCGCACAAGCGGCTGGAACGCCTTTGGAAGGGCCTGCAACGCAGTTGAGCGATGCATTGGCGGGTGGTGCACCCTCTGGCCTGCCCTCAGGTCTGCCCTCGGGTGGAGGCTCTCCCCTTGATTCACTGCCAGTTCCCACGGACGCCAGCGCACTGCCCTTCGACATTCCCGGCGCATCCGGCGGTGGCAGCCCAGCGGACTCGCTGATGGCTGGTTTGTCGGCACTGCCCATCGGTTCTTCGGGCCTGCCGGCTGCACCCGACTTGCCAGTCCCACTGCCTGTCTAAAAAAACACCCGGCAGGCGGGTTCGCCTGTCGGGTGGTTTTCTATCCACTTCAAGCCAACCAATCAAACAACTTCCAGGCTGGGGCTGGCCACAATCTGGCTCTGTGCAGTAGTGGACACTGGCGCGACGCGCGACTGTCCACGCATCAAGTCCACCAGCTTTTCAGCCATCATCACGACAGGTGCATTGGTGTTGCCGCCAATCAGACTGGGCATCACCGACGCATCAATCACCCGCAAGCCTTCAAGGCCGTGAACCCGCAGTTCGGTGTCCACCACCGCCATACTGTCTACACCCATCTTGCACGTGCCAATGGGGTGGTACACCGTATCCACACGGTTGCGCAAGCTCTGCACAATCTCCTCATCCGTGTTCACATTCGCAGTGAATGGGTCGCCGCTGATGTGGCGTGCCAAGGCTGGGGCTTGCATGATTTTCCGGGTCAGCTTGAAGCCTTCGACCAAATCTTTCACGTCGTCCGGGTGCTCAAGAAATGCCGGGTCAATGACAGGTGCCTTGTCCATACCAGGACCTGCGAGTTTGACTGTGCCTCGGCTCCTGGGCCGCAACAAACACACATGGCAAGACAGACCATGTCCCAAACTGGGCTTGCGCGCATGGTCATCCACCATGGCAATCACAAAATGCAGTTGAACATCGGGTGCAGTGGAATCGGGTCGAATTTTCAGAAAGCCACCACCCTCGGCAAAGTTGCTGCTGATCAGGCCGCGTCGCTCCTTGCGGTAGCGCAAGAACTGGGTCAACAGATGCCACGCCCCTTTGAGCGAAATTCCCAGGGTGGCCGTGTGCCGGGTGTTAAAGCCAAATACGAAATCAGGGTGGTCCTGCAAGTTCTTGCCCACACCGGGCAAATGGTGCACCACGGGAATCCCATGTTGCTGTAACTCTTGGGCATCGCCCACGCCTGACACCATCAACAACTGGGGCGATTGAAACGCACCCGCAGCCAGCAAAACTTCACGCTTGGCGGTCAAGCGGGTGGCTGTGCCTTGCACCGTGGCCTGCACACCTGTAGCCCTTTTCCCCTCGAAGAGAATGCGCTCAACCATGGCTTGGGTGTACACACTCAGGTTGGGGCGTTTGAGCACCGGGAACAGATACGCACGGGCCACACTACACCGCTCGCCATTGGTTTGGGTCACCTGATAAATGCCCACGCCTTCTTGGTCTGCCCCGTTGAAATCGGTGGTCAGCTTGAAACCGGCTTCCTTGGCGGCTTGCAGGTAGATGTTTTGAAAAGGGTTGTCCGACCGCAACTGGCTGACTTTGAGTGGACCATCCTGCCCGTGGTATTCATTGTTGAACACCTCATTGCCCTCAGACAACCTGAAATAAGGCAACACATCATTGAACGACCAACCCTGACAGCCCTCTTCCCTGGCCCAGCGGTCGTAGTCAGTTTGGTGCCCACGGATGTACACCATCGCATTGATCGCCGATGAGCCACCCAAAGCCTTTCCGCGCGGCTGATACCCCACCCGGCCATTCAACCCTTTCTGAGGCACTGTTTCAAAAGCCCAGTTGTTGATTTTTGTAGGCACCATGCCAACGATACCCAAGGGGGTGTTCACCAAGGCACTGTTGCCTTCGCCCCCCGCCTCAAGCAAACAGACCGTGACATTGGGGTCTTCAGACAGGCGTGCAGCCATGACACTGCCGCCGCTTCCGCCACCAATGATGATGTAATCGAATTCTGTGTTCATGCGTCCCCCGTTCTTGTTTGGTCTATGACTCAAGAATAGGTCAGGCGACCGGAATATGGAATTCCTGAGGGGACAAGAAGATTGATTGAATCGGTCAAACCACCAACATGCGTTGCAGACATTCGCGCAATTGCTCAGCGCGTATGGGCTTGCCAATAAAGTCGTTCATTCCCGCAGCCAAGCATCGGTCACGGTCTTCGGGCAACACATTTGCGGTCATGGCCACAATAGGCACAGGTGGACCGCTGTGCTCCCGTTCCCACTCACGAATGGCTGCCGTGGCTTCAAGGCCACTCATCACCGGCATTTGCATGTCCATCAACACCACATCAAACTGCTTGCCCTTCACCAGCTCCAGCGCAAGGCGGCCGTTGGCGGCCAAGGTCACTTCACATTCCCACCGGGCAAGTAGCCGAGCAGCCAGTGTCTGGTTCACCAAATTGTCTTCAACCACCAGAACACGGCGCCCGGTCAGGTCGACCTGATCATGCGAACTCGCCACTGTCGGCGACAGTTGCACGTAGTCCAAAGCGGGCCTCAATGGCAAGTCGACAACAAAGCAACTGCCCACATCCGGAATACTGCGCACGCTCACCGTCCCCCCCATCAAGCGGGCCAGTTTTCGGGTAATGCTTAAGCCCAAGCCCGTGCCTCCGTAAGTCCGCGTGGTTGACGTATCGGCTTGCTCAAACGGCGCAAAAATCTTCTCCTGCAACTCCGATGGAATCCCCACGCCAGTGTCTTCAACCTCCAGGCGAACCATGGGGTTGGGGCCAGCCAGAACAGTCGCATGCACCGACACGCCACCTTGTTGCGTGAATTTAATGGCATTGCCTACAAGGTTGTTCAGAATCTGAACCAGGCGCAATGAATCGCCCAACACATGCTGGGGCAACTCAGCGTCAACCGCCCAGCTTAACTTCAAGGCTTTGGCCTCGGCTTTCGGCGCAAAAGGCCGCATGGACAAATCCAGCAATTGCCGCAGGTTGACCGGTTTCTCCTCAAGCTGCACCATGCCCGCTTCGATTTTGGAGAAATCGAGAATCTCATTCACGATCCCCAACAGATGTTCAGCCGACTCTTGAACCACATTCATGAAGTCCCGTTGCTCGGCATTCAAACCCGACTCCAGCAACAACTCACTCATGCCAATCACGCCGTTCAAGGGCGTGCGGATTTCATGGCTCATGTTGGCCAAAAACTCACTCTTGGCTTTGTTGGCTGATTCAGCCTCTTCTTTGGCTTTCTGAAGCGCCAGTCGATCAGCCTCACGCTCGGCCACCAAGTTGGCCACCACTGAAGCCACAATAGCCAAGTCGTTTGACCGATTGTCAAAAGCGACACCGTCTTTGGGCAAGAGGCTGGCCACCACCTGCCTGAGCAAGGCCAGTGCTTCGTCCCGCGCGTTCAACTCGTCCCGCAATTCGTGAGTTGTGCGCCTGAGAATTTCAAATGCAGGCCTGAACTCCACGGGCACTCTGGCAATTTTTCGAGCCATCTCCCGGTCATTGGGCACACGGTTGGTTTCATCGAACTGGGTCACATCCTGCAAGCTGGTCAGCCAGCGCTTCAAGGGGAAGCGAATGATGAAAAAACCACCCAAAGCCGCCATCAGGGCCAGGCCCACGGAGGCTTGAATCAACTCCCAAAATCCTTGAGTGATTACCTCCACATCAAAGGCCAGCCTGAGGACACCATAGTCCACGCCCCCGGCTGAGATGGTTCGGTTCACCTCATACAACTGATTTTGGACCTGCCGCTTCAGCCAGTTGGGCCCATCAGTTTTGGTGATGTTGGAATTGGCACTTTGAACCACCGCACCACTCAAGTCGATGAACTTGGCGCCAGCAAACCTGGAGCCCACGATGGCCTGGTTCAGCGTACGCTGAATGGTGTCGTAATCGCCAATCACCGCACTGTCCGTCACCGTTGAGGCCATTACCTCAATCAACATGTTGGCGCTGTCCTGCGCCTCATCAATCAGGGAATGGTATTGATAGGTGTAAAACAATCCGAAGGTGAGCGCGACAAAAAACATCAAGGTGGCCGTGTACAACACATACACACGCGTCACCAAGTGCTCGGGCAGCCAACGCCGCCACCAGCGCTTTTGTTGATCAGGCAAGGAGGATTACCTCACAGCCACTGGCGCACTTTGATAAAAGCGCCGGTAAGCCGCATAGTCAGCATCTTTGGCGGCTACGAAATACTGATCTTCACTCAAGCCCACCACCTCGGAGGCATTCTTGAGAATTTTCAGTCCAACTGGGTCCTTATGCATACCCAGAAAAGCCGAGGCCACCGCTTTTTGCACTTTGTCACTGACTTTGGATGAGGCCATCAAAGCCAGATCCAGATAGGGCTCAGAAGTCCACAATACCCGGAACATCTTCTTGCCCGCGCGTTCTTCATAGCCGTCAATCAAGGCCGAGTTGCTGCCCACCGCTTTGGCCCGGCCAGCGAACAATTGGGAAAATGCCGCATTCTGGTTGCCTGCAAAAATCGGGTTCACCTGCACGCCGGAGGACAGCAGATGGCCGTGAACAACCCGGTAACCGATGAAAGCCTCTGGCCCTGCGTAAACCACATCGGTGCCGTTCAACTCCTCAAGCTTGCGAATAGGCGATTCAACAGGCACCGCAATTTGGGCATACAAGGCAGGCCCCATCCGGCGGCCAAACACACGCCAACCCAACTTCTCCCGGTCTGGGCTGAACAGGTGGTTCGAGAATACGAACTCCACCTCCTGAGCCAGCACATAGGCCGTGGTGTCTGCGGAGGTTCGTCCAATTTTCAGTTCAAGCTTTACGCCACTTTTTTCACTGACGTATTGGATGATCGGGTTCCAGTACGCGGCCGTCTTTGAAATGTCCCACTGATTCACCGGTGAAAAGCGATAAACCGGGGGCTCAACCGTGTTGGCCCCGGCTGTCGTTGTCACAGTCAGACTGAACACAACCAACAGGGCTGCGAGTGAATGGAATAGGCGATGCATGGCGAAACCTGATTACTCAAAAAATTGTATTGAATTTTACTATCTGTACAGGGAAGGCACCATATCCAAGGCGCCCGCCCCTTAATAGCCTTACGGCCGTGTTCAGCCTAACTTGAAGAAATTCATTTTGTAACCGTCAGGGGTGCGGAAGTACGCGGCGTAAAACCCGGGCATACGCTCACCGGGCCCGCCCTCGCAGGTGCACCCCAGGCTCAGCGCGTGCTGGTACATCTGGTCGACCTGTTCGCGGCTGCTGGCCGCCAAAGCCACCATCGTACCGTTGCCACAGGCCGCACCCTCGCCATCATAAGGGGTCATTACCCCCATAAAACCCCGAGAAAAATCGGTGCCCCAAAATACCCCACGTGGCAAATCCAATAAGCGTTTGGCGCCCAAGGGGGCGAACAGCTTGTCGAAAAACTCGGCACTTTTGGCCAAATTGTTGGTGCCCAGGGTCACATATCCCAGCATGTTGTCTACTCCTTTGATGGATACACAGGGCCGGTTTTCAGCCCCAAGAAACAGTATGGCACAGCCAATAAAGCAAGCACATCCGGCGGCGAATCCACTCAGGTTGGCTGCAATGTATCAACACCATAACCCTGACAACGAGTCAACCCCCGTCATGCCACAACTGCTCGCCTTTTCAATTCGAAGCCTCAGTCATCTGGCCTTGATGGTTGTGCTGTTCTCCCTCTGCTTGGGCGGATGCCTGTCCTCGAATGATCCTGCCACAGCAACGAACGCTGGCCGGGTGACAGGAAGCCAAGCCAACCTGGACAGCGACCTTCTCACCATCAATGGCTGCGCACCGGGCGACTCACCAGAACCCGACATTCAGGGCCGAGTGCCCCTTGCCGACCGGCAAAGCGGCCGCAGTCAGCAAGGCTATCAGTGCAACCTGAAGCGCATCGGCCAGTTTCAAGGCGAAGGCACCACTTGGGTCAACCCCTCCACCTCGCATTGCGCCTACATGGCCACAGCCTTCTCCGGAATTGGACGCAAAAAATTGCCCGGTGTGCAGGTGGTGGATGTCACTACCCCCACCAATCCGCGTTTTGTCAAAAGCCTCGACAGCGCAGCCTTCACCATCGGGACCTGGGAATCCCTGAAAATCAATGAGCCACGGCAACTGCTGGCCGGTGTGGCCGTTGGCCCAATTGTCATCGGCTTGTTTGTGGACATCTACGACATCAGTGGCGACTGCACCCAACCCAAGCTACTCAACGGGCTGGCTGGCCCGCTCACCGTGCCGGCCAACTTCCTTGGTCATGAGGGCAACTTCAGCCCAGACGGCAAAACCTACTGGGCCACCAGTTCAGCAGGCGGCAGCATCACCGCCATCAATCTGGACGACCCCAGCAAACCCCGCTTGGCCTACATCGGCAACAGCATTCTGCCCAACCACGGGTTCTCATTTAATGAGGCAGGCACCCGGATGTACCTGACCTTGGCTGCGCCCGGTGGTGTACTGATTTTGGATGTGAGTGACGTGCAAGCCCGCAAGCCGGTGCCCATCGTCAGGCCAGTGGGGCAATTGCTGTGGACTGACGGATCAATTTCCCAACACACCATACCCATCAGTTTTAAAGGTGTGCCGCATTTGATTGTGGTTGACGAATTCGGTACGGGTGCCACCCGCATTCTGAACATCGCCGACGAAGGCAAGCCTTTCATCGTATCGCGTCTGCGGCTGGAAATTCAGCAAGCAGCGAACGCCGACAAGCGTCGCGAAGACTTGGGTAACAACGGACTATTCGGCTACGAAGCCCACTATTGCGAAGTGGACCGCACGGCAGACCCACAAGCCTTGGCCTGCGGATACTTCCAGTCAGGTGTGCGGGTGTTTGACATTCGCGACCCGCTGAAACCCCGGGAAATTGCCTACTACAACCCACCCGCTCAACGGGCCAATAAAGCGATACTCACAGGCTCTGAGCACGCCGCCAGCCCGGCTGGGTTTGGGCCGTCACTGAGTGACCTTCAGAAATTGGGCTTTGGAATACCCACTTCCGCCAATCTCAGTGGCGACATGAGCACGGACTGGTGTTCATCCCCCCCACGGTTCGTCAATGACCAGTTGTGGGTGAGTTGCCAAGACAACGGCTTCATGGTGCTCGAGTTTGCCCCCGGTGTTTACCCATTCAAAACCGAATAAGCCGTGGCCAAGGTGCTCAACATGTCCAAATCTTCTTGGCTGGCTGCGCTTGTGCTAGGGTGCACACTGGCCGCAGGCGTGGGGTGGATGGCTGCGCACCAGCACTACCGAGCAATGCAGCAAGCCCAAAAGCAGGCCACAGCCGCGGTAGACATTCCCTTTTTGCAGCACATGACCGTGCACCATAGCCAAGCGTTGACCTTGAGCGAAGCGATGGGCAGCAAGCAAAACACCCAGTGGTCGGCTTTGGCCCGACAAATAGAAGTGTCACAGCGCTTGCAGATGGGCATGTTCAAAGCATGGTTGCAAAGCTGGCAAGCCGAGCCCCTGCCCCGCCAACTGAATATGGACTGGATGACTCCACATGCCACGGAAGACCAGTTGATGTTCATCAACCAATGCAAAGCGAGTGGCACTGGCATGACGGGACTGGCAAGCATGGACCAAATCAACCACTTACTCGGAGCCCAAGGGGCAGAAGCGGATGCGTTGTTTGCGCAGCTCATGCGCGCCCACCACCTCAGTGCCATCCCAATGCTGGAATACGCCGCGCAATGGGCGCACACTGCTGAGGTGCGCGAACTCGCGGCGTCCATGCTGGCCGAACAACGTCAGGAACTGACGGTGCTCAAACCACTCAATCCACAACCCTAAGTGATTCAAGCAACGGGAGGCAACAATGACCAATACCACGAACCTATCGATCACACTCTTGTTGAGTCTGTTGCTGACCTCACCCGCCGGGGCCCAGCGGGAGCTGACCGGCAGCCGCGCCGTAAATGCACTCACACGCGACGGTCATGAAATTCCTTTGGGCACCGTCGATTTCAAGCCAGTTGCGAAGGGTCGCAGTGAATTCAAACTCAATCTGGACATTCATGCCTTCACCGATTACTTTCTATCGATGCGCGAATTCAAATGCCTGACAGGTCCCAATGAAGTGGCGTGTCATGTCCCTTACCCGTACAAAAATCCTTCCACCGTCGGTCCCGGCAATTACACGTGGCTGGAACACCAGTTGCTTTTTCTCACCAAGTCACCTGGAGAGTTTGGCGCAAAACTATGGAATGGCGTGTACTACGAATTTAAAGACGAGAATGGCATGTTGGTTGGACGGCCGCGCGCCATTGACCTGAACGACATTTCAGCCCCACCCACTGACCTCACCGACCCGCCGTTGAAGCCAGCCAACAGACATGACATGAAAGCGAGTGACCGCTGGATTCAAGAATTGCGTATCCGTTGAACCCAACCTTGTGGGTCACCACACTCCATTGGTCACTTTGACCGCAAACAACCCTTGGTAGATGTCGCTGTACCAGATCTCTTTGCGCTCTGGCACAAAAGTGGGTTTGGACATGGCCCAATTGCTGGGTGGAGCCAAAGTATTGAACACCCAGGGCACCACGGGCGCCACGAAGTAGGCCACTTCCTTGGGGTTGGCGGGGTCGCGAATGTCAAACACCCGCAGGCCAGACAACATCATGCTGCAAGCCACTATCGGTGGGTCAACCCGAGTTGGCACATCGCAATAGTGCGCACCATACCCCCCCGCAAAATTCATCGCCCCCGGGTCGGAAGCCACACGGTCGCGGTTACGCGCCTCATGCACCGCCAGCCGAAGGTTGGACACGATCTTGGGTTGCGTTTCATTGGAAATGTCAATGATGCGCCCTGCACCCACGAGAGGGCCATTGGGCGAGGCCACCAAATCCAGCACCTTCAGCGCCGGGGCCAGCGGGTCTGTTTTCACCACATCTAACCCGGAACCACCGGATCGGAACTCATCGAATTCAATGATGTAGGGCTTGCCTGCAATCGTCACCGGTATGGTGTTTTGCGGAATCGACGAGGTGTCCCAGGTTAATGCGGCCACCTTGCGGTCGCGTGGGGCAGTTTTGCGCGCTTGAATTTCACTGGTGTCCACAATCACCAAACCACCCGGGCCGCCGAGTGTGGCCATGTAAGCGCGGTTGCCGTCGTCGCTCAGCGTCATCCCATGCGAGGAATATGCACCGAACCAGACGATCTTGGGCAGCGACAAGTTGGAAATGTCCAATGCAATCACGCTGGTCGTGCCAGGCGACGCCACGTAGAAGGTATTCCCATCCACAGACATACCGCTTTCGTGGCCCAAAATACCCAACGGCGTTGACGACTTCAGCACCGGGTTCAGGCAATCATCTTTGATGTCGTAGAGGTCAACAATACCGGGGGCGGTGATCGGGTTGCCCATCACCGCTGCCAGCACACCACGGCGTTGGTTGACCACCAAGGACTCATGCGGCGACAACATCGCTGGCGTGACCAAACTACGTACGCGGCGCGGTTTGGTCGGGTCGCTCATGTCCATTACATTCACACCCGCTTGCCGCTCGGGCAGGTTCAGCGGGTACACCAGTGAGGTGTCGTAGTAGGCGCACTCTTGGCCCTTACTGTCCACATAACGCTCAACCTTAAAGCCCCCAACCTGTCCAAACCGTGCGCCCGTTGCAAAAGACCCCACCATTTCCGTGTTGCAGGTAAAGCCTGCCGCTGCACGGCCACTGTCGTAGTCCTCTTGGGTAATCTGCCCCTGCATGCCGGTTTCCGGACGTGAGCCCGGACCACATTGCCCTTGTGGCGTGGGCGTCAGGTTGATCCCGTCATTGGCCTGCTGCACTTCATTGGCGCTCACGGCGGGCTGAACGCCACTGGCCGAAGTCGGGGTATCTGAATCGCCCATGCATGCGGACACGATAGGCAGCAAAGGCAGCAGGCAGCAGGCAGCACAACGCGACCTTGCGCAGGACAGGTTCACTCATGAAAAATTGTCTCCGTTGTAATTTTTATTGGGCGGTTTACGCCTTTTACACAGTGTAGAGACAATTCCGATCAAGTGAAAGCCAAGGAATTTGTCGTGTTTTCCGCTACCACCCTTGCACAACACCCGAAGTTCATGCATAATCTCGCTTCTTCACAGCGGCTGTAGCTCAGTTGGATAGAGTACTTGGCTACGAACCAAGGGGTCGTGGGTTCGAATCCTGCCAGCCGCGCCAGAATTGAGCAAAAGAAACAAGGGCTTACCTCACAAGGGTTAGCCCTTTTTTCTTGTCTGTCGTTATCAGACATCAGCCTACTCAGTGCACTTTTTCCAAACGGTGGCTTCGCTGAGGGTGTGCTGAAATTTGCGCTTGGTTTCTCGTATAACAAAAGGCACATCCTGTGGCCCCTGCACCAAGACGAACTTAGGGCTCAGGCAATCCTTCAGCCCATCGAGAGTTGTGTAGGACTCACCGTCCTTTTTGTATCCGCCTACCCATTCACTGCGCTTGGTGTAATCCTCAAGCCAAGTGTATGGCGATGCGACTACCAACAAACCTCCCGGATTCAAACGTTCAGCCACCTGGTTCAAAAACAGGCGCGGTGAGTACAAACGGTCAATTAGATTGGCCGCTAGAATCAGGTCAAAACCGGTGAGGCTCGGCTTCAGATTGCAGGCGTCACCCTGCCAAAACTCAACACGATCGCTGAATTGATCCAACCCCAGACTGTCCAGACGGCGCTCGTAATACGTTACCAACTCGCCTTCATCGGGCATGGTGTAGCGGATGGTACCAGCGTCCAGCAACTTGGCCCCCACTTGGATAAGCATGGCCGAAAAGTCCACACCAACCACCTTGTGGAACGTGCGGGCCAATTCAAAGCTTGAGCGACCAGTGGCACAGCCCAAATCCAGCGCACGGGCATCAGAACCGTTTCCATGCGCCTTGTGTGCAGCGATGCACAATTGCGCCATGGCTTTGGCGAAATTGGGGACGCCAAAAGCGGGGTCTCCGTAATGAAACTCCGCATACTGAGACACCAATGCGTCGGACTCATAGGTGGACAACGGATTGACGGCTGGTGTTGAAGTCACGATATAACGAAAACCTGCATGTTGGAAGAAGTGGCGACGAAACGCGTAACGGGACACGTGACGGGACTGATTACCGCACGATATCCAACTGCCACCTTTGATGATG
The DNA here is from genome assembly GCF_046297615.1 of Limnobacter sp. Classification (GTDB taxonomy): domain Bacteria; phylum Pseudomonadota; class Gammaproteobacteria; order Burkholderiales; family Burkholderiaceae_B; genus Limnobacter. The sequence goes on from NZ_JBKBHM010000007.1 coordinate 71,122, forward strand.
TTGTGGCGCTGATCAAACGTGGGGCTTGTGAAATCATCGTACACAGGATGTACCGTAAAACCATCGAAGGGGTAAGTGGGTGTCTCGCACCACTGCCACACATTGCCCACAACATCGAACAAGCCTGCATGGCCGAACTGGTCAACCGGGCAACTGGATGCCCAATGGTCCAGATGCAGGTTAGCAGCTGCTGGGCCTTGAGCAGGCACATCCGCAAGCTTGGCGTAGTCATAGATCCGGTTCCATTCATCCTCGGTGGGCAAACGCACCGGGGCGCCCAGTTGTTCACTTTTCCACCGACAAAAGGCGCGGGCTTCATGGCAATTTGTTTCGACCGGCCAATTCCAAGGCATCGGCACGTGCTCTGCAAGCAAACGCAACTGCCAGTCGCCCGCCCCGGAAGTGCCTCTGACCCAGAAAGTGGGATGCGTGGCTTTGGCGAATTCACGCCAGGCCAAGCCTTCTTCATCCCAGTAGTCATCCTGTTGATAGCCCCCCTCCTCCACGAATGTCAGGTACTCAGCATTGCTGACCAAACACTGTGACGCTTGAAAGCTGGCCACTGTTGCGCGGTGCTGACCATATTCATTGTCCCAGCCGTACACCGGGTCACTGTGCAGGCGGCCCAGCACCACCACATCACTGGGAATCTCAACCAGGGTATTGGTTGGTGCCTTGCCGTGTGATCGGCATGGCCGCCAGTCCGGTTTCGGGTTCACATACTTCAAGTCATGTTGGCGCATCAGAACTGATGATGTTTCCAGATGAATCAGCTCGTGTTCAATGCCCATCAACACAATCCAGAAGGGGTCATTCCAGCCGATTGGCAAGGTCAACGGTGTTTGACGAATCACCTGATCAACCACACTACGCACTTTCTGGCGGTACGCACGAACCTCTTCCACTGTTGGCCAATCGTAATGGGCCTCGGACAGGTCGTCCCAGCTCATCTCGTCCACCCCAACCGCGAACATGGACTCCAGCCTCGGGTCGATGCGAGTCTTGATCAAACCCGCCAGCATGAATTTGTTGATGAAAAACGTGGCGGTGTGGCCGAAATAAAAAATCAGCGGATGGCGCAGCGAGATCGGCTTTTTGTAAAACGCCTCATCACAGGACAACACCGTGAACAAAGACTCGTACCGGTCAAACGAGGCGTGAAAGTAACGCAATATCTCAGCACGTTTGGAGTCCACATCTATGCCGTCAAGCGTGGGCGTGCGAGGAAAACGGCTGCAAGTTTCGCTAAAGGGTGAATTCATGGGTGACAAAGCAACAGTGGCGTAAAGCGAAGTGTTGCTAGTTAAACACTTCGCCCATAGGCTTGGATGCGGCTTAGGTGCCTTGGGCCTTATTTTCTCGAATTAATTGACGAATGGCCTCTTCGGTCTGTTTGTAAGACCCTTCGCCAATGTGCTTCCAGCGGATTTTTCCAGAGCCATCCACCAAATACAGCGTAGGCCAGTACTGGTTACTCCACTGATTCCACACAGTGAAGTTGTTGTCCATGGTGACCAAAAAATCAAGTCCCATTTTGTCCATGGCTTTTTGCACGTTGTCGCGGTTGCGTTCAAACGCAAACTCAGGCGTGTGAACACCGATCACGACCAAGCCGTCATTGGCGAATTTTTTGTGCCACGCCTGTACGTAAGGAATTGCCCTTTGACAGTTGATGCAACCGAAGGTCCAGAACTCAACCAGAACCACCTTACCCCGCAGATCGGCGTCCTTAACCGGGTTTCCACGAAGCCAACCTGTCCCCCCTTGCAGGGAAGGCATGGTGCCCAAAACCGGCAAGGCAAGTGCTGGCGCATCGGCCACCTTGGTAAACGGGTTGAATTTAGACTGCTCTAACAGGGTTTTTTCAAGACCTTCGGTGGGGGCACCCGGCAGACGCACGGCCAACTGGTTGCCCAGGCCAGAAGCGATCAAGGCCACGCCAATCAACATCAGCGCCCCTGTGGTGCGCCGCAAGTTCATACCCAAGGCCACGACTGAACCGAAACGGCTGGACAATCCATGGCCGATCTTTCCAAAAGCGACACGTGCTGCGATAAACGCAGTGGCCGAACCGACTGCAAACGCCATCAAAGCTGCGGTGGTCTGGGGTGTTGACCCACCGGCCACATTGGCCCCAGCCAACAGGGCTCCCAGCACCGGGCCCGCACAGGGGGCCCACAACAACCCGGTTGAAACACCCAACATCCATTCTGACCAGCGGCCAGTGGTTTGGCCATTGGGGCTTATCAATTGAGCGAGGGTTTGAGCCGGCTTGAATAGCCGCTCGCCCAACGCCGGAAAAAGCATGGACAGGCCAAACAAGGCCATCAGCACCAGCGCAACGCTACGACCGGTTTCATGCAGTTCAGCGGCCCACTGACCACTGACTGTGGCCAAGACCAACACCAATGAGAAGCCTGCCGCGAGTCCACCAAACATTCCCAAGCCGCCCTTCCTCGCAAATACAAAAGGCAGTACGGGCAGGATGCATGGCGAAGCAATGGTTACAACGCCAGCCAAAAAAGAAATCATCAGCAAAATCACGGCATGCTCCTCGGTACAACCTTACTTCTTCATCGCGTCTTTGCCCATCGCGTCTTTGCCCATGGCATCTTTGCCCATGGCATCTTTGCCCATGGCATCTTTGCCCATGGTATCTTTGCCCATTGCATCTTTCTTCATAGCGTCCTTTTTCATGGCATCTTTGCCCATGGCGTCCTTGGCCATGGCGTCTTTGCCCATGGCATCTTTCTTCATGGCGTCTTGGGAAAAAGCGGGCGTTGCGATCAGCGTGCCAGCGGCCATACATGCAGTAATCAACAATGTAGAGATGGTTTTCATGAAGCTTCCTCTTTCAGAAAAATACCCAATATTGGGCGGTTGGTAAAAATCAGAATCAAAGCGATCAACAGCCACCGAACCAGTTGTAACCCTGGTCTTCCCAGTAGCCACCGGGGTGTTCATTGGTGACGATGACCGTTTCAATGTGTTTGGGGTTTTTGTAGCCGAGCTTCGTTGGGATACGGACTTTGACCGGATAGCCATATTTGGGCGGCAATGGCTCGCCATCCCAATCCAGGGCAACGATGGTTTGGGGATGGAGAGCTGTGGCCATGTCAATGCTCGTGTGGTACCCGTCTGCGCATCGAAAGTCCACATAACGGGCACGAAGGTCCGCCTGGCTGCGTTTAAGCACCTCAGACAATTGCACGCCACCCCAACGGCCTATGGCACTCCAGCCTTCTACGCAAATGTGACGAGTGGTTTGAACCGACTGAGGAAGCGCCCTTAAGTCATCCAGTGACCAGCGGTGCTGACCCACCTTACCCACCAAACCGGACATCTGCAGGCGCCATGCCGTGCCATCCAACACACGCACTTCGTCTTCACCGTAGTAGGCGTTGAATGGAAATGGCCGGGTAATCATCGAATCTGGATAGGTTGGCGCAAGCAGATTCGGGTTGAACAAGCGGGCCTGCATGTCATCATTGAATCTTGAAATGGCTTGCAGAGCCGCCTCTACGCGGGTGTTGTCAGTCAGGCTGCAGCCCGACAGCAAGGCCACACCACCCAATGTCAGCGATTGTCGAAGAAAGTTCCTTCGGCCAGCATCGGCCACTTTGGGCAGGATGAGACTCAAAGCATCCCGAACAATCTCATCAGCGCCATCCAGCCGTTCAATTCGATTTTTGAAAACAGTCATCAACGGCTCCGGCTCATCGACCACGGACCATGGCCACGATGGTTTTGGGGACCATCAGTGCCATACTCACGTGCACCACAAAAAAAGCGACCAATCCCGCCATGCAGATGAAGTGAATCCGGCGTGCGGCTTCATAGCCACCCAACAACTCCCGAAGCACAGGGAACTGCACCGATTTCCACATCACCAAGCCGGACAGAACGATCAAAATCAAGTCAACGATCACAAACACGTAAGCAAAGCGCTGTACAGCGTTGTACCGGGAAAGGTCGTTGTGGGCCAAACGCCCGGTCAAGACCGCCTTCACGTTGTCGATGAACTCAACAGGGGAAATTGGGAAGAATCGCGACCACAGGCGGCCTGAAAACACGTTCACCAGCAGGTATAAAGCGGTATTGGCCACCAGCACCCACATGAAGGCAAAGTGCCATTGCAGCGCACCACCCAACCAACCGCCCAGTGTCCAATCGGAGGGGAATCTGAAATCCCACAGCGGCGATGCGTTGTAGATTCTCCAGCCACTGAAGGTCATGATGAGAATGGCGATGGCATTGACCCAGTGATACGCCCTGATCCAGATCGCATGAATAACGGGGCTGTCTTCTGGTTCCATCATGTCTGGTATCCCTGGTTCGATGCGAGCAGGTTAACCAGTCAGCCTTGTCGAAGTCCTCTCGAAAACTTCAATAAAATGTGACAAATGCCCTGACACTTATCCGGGATAATCGGTGGATGACCGCACCCAAAAGAATCCTGATTGTTGAAGACGACGCGCACATTGCAGACCTTTTGGCCCTGCACCTGCGCGACGAAGCCTTCGAGGTCCATTGCGCCAGCGATGGCACTCAGGGTGTTGCTTTGCTGGAACAAGGTCAGTGGGATGCGCTGGTTCTGGACTTGATGCTGCCTGGTGTAGATGGTTTGGAGATCTGCAGACGGGCACGCCAAATGACCAGTTACACACCCATCATCATCACCAGCGCCAGGTCCAGCGAGGTACATCGTATTCTTGGGCTTGAACTGGGCGCTGACGATTATTTGGCCAAACCGTTTTCAGTCCTCGAGTTGGTGGCGCGAGTAAGGGCTTTGGTGCGTCGTACCGAAGCGATTGCGCGCAACGCAAGGCTTGATTCAGGCATGCTGGACATGAATGGCCTACGGCTCGACCCTGTGGCTCGAGAGGTTCGGGTGGACGGCCATTTGATTGACCTCACACCCAGGGAATTTGACCTTCTGCATTTCTTCCTGCGACACCCCGGCAAGGTGTACTCACGCATCGACTTGTTGAACATGGTGTGGGGTTATCACCACGATGGATATGAACACACGGTGAACACGCACATTAATCGCTTGCGACTGAAAATTGAAAAAAATCCAGCCCAACCCAACCTGATACTGACCGTTTGGGGACGAGGCTATAAATTCACCAGCTCTTCAGGCGAGGAAGCGGCATGAAGTGGCCCCAGTGGACATTAACGCGACGAATTGGCGCAATGACCGCAGGTCTGCTGCTGGTCACTGGGCTTGCCTCGGTGCTTGTACAAGTCAAAAATAGTGAACGGCATGCCAACGAGGTTTTACAGCGAATCTCCTTGACCTTGGCCAGTCACATTGCTGAGTCCAACAAAGCCATGCTGACGCCCGATGGCTTGAACTCTGCGGCAACTCAGCGCCTCTTTGACCGGCTAATGGAGGTCAACCCCAGTGTTGAGGTGTACCTGTTGGACCGCAATGGGCAAATCATCACCGACGCTGCACCACCAAACTCGGTGAAAAAGAGCAAGGTCGACTTAAACCCCATCCGAACGCTTTTGTCTGGCAAGTCCCTGCCGGTGCTGGGTGATGACCCCCGCAACCCAACGCGACAAAAGGTATTCAGCGTCACCCCACTCCAATACAACGGTCAAGACTGGGGTTACCTGTACATCATCCTGGCAGGGCAAGAATATGACCAAGTGTCGCGAAACCTGGTCAACCTTGATTTGTGGAAACTGTCCTGGATGGGCATGTTGACCGTGTTGGTCATGGGAATGATTTCAGCTTGGCTCGCGCTTCGTTGGGTTACAAAACCGCTGCGTCGATTGACTCAGCAGGTTGGCACCTTTCGAGTGGATTCCCAACATCACATCCCATCGAACAGCCTGCACCCCACAGGAACAAGCGACATTTCGCCTCCAGATGAGATTTCCCAACTTCAAACCGCGTTTCAAAGCATGACGGAGCGCATCACGCGCCAATGGCAACAGCTCAATGAGTTTGATCAGCAACGGCGTGAATTGGTGGCCAATATTTCGCATGATCTGCGCACCCCCCTCACTTCGTTGCACGGTTACCTGGAAACCCTGAAGTTCAAAGCCGGGAGCTTGTCCGCCCAAGACAAAGACCGCTATCTGGACATCGCATTGAGTCAGAGCAAGAAAGTGGGCAATCTGGCGCAGGCGCTGTTTGAATTGGCCAGGCTGGAGCACGGGGGTGTCAAACCCCACAAAGAAGATTGCTCACTGGTCGATCTGCTGCAAGACGTGGTTCAAAAATTTGAGCTGGCCACTGAGGCCCGTCGACAAACTCTGCGAATCAGCCTGATACCCGATCTGCCCGTGGTACAAGCCGACCTGGGGTTGATCGAACGCGTATTGACCAACCTGATTGACAATGCGATCAGACACACCAACGATGGCTGTCAAATCAGAATATCCGCAGAAACCGATGCCCAGGGCGTGTATGTCAGTGTTGAAGACGACGGGCCCGGCCTGCCACTGCATGTGAAACAAACTGTGTTCCAAGAACATCAATCGACCCGCGCAGGGTGGCGATTAACCGGCGCTTCATCAAGTGGACTGGGGCTGATGATCGTACGGAAGATTCTTCAGTTGCATGACAGCGACCTCGACCTAGGCCCCGAACCACGCGAAAGCAAGGGCACCAAGCTGGGTTTTCGGCTGTACTGTCTGCCTGCATAAACATTAGCCCAAGCGCCCTCTCTACTACCCTGCGTACTGATCACACAGCGCCTGAAAATGACGTTCCTGCTCATCCAGTTGCGCTTCTGAGTAACCAAGGCGCTGCGCAAGCACCCGCCGTACAGCGGGAATGCAGCGGCGGGCGGCAGCACTGTCCAAAAACAGGGCCCTGTTCCTGCGGGCCAACACATCTTCAATGGTCACGGCCAATTCTTCGGTCACCGCCAACTGAATGTCTTGCTCAGTCAAGTCCAAAGCCGCGTCAAGCCGCGTGCCGTCTGCCTGCGCAGGCAGGCTGTCCTTCAGGCGCAACTCTGTAGTCTGGCAGGGGCGGCCATGCCAGCCCCGTTGTTTGCACACCAAATCCACCACTTCTTCAGCCATGCTTCGGTAGGTGGTCCATTTGCCACCGGTGATGGTCACCAAACCGCTGGGGTCGGTCACGATGGTGTGTTCACGGGAAATGCTTTTGGTGTTGCCATTGGGCGCGGCACCCACCAGCGGGCGCAGGCCCACAAACACGCTGCGCACATCGCTACGGCTGGGCGCTGGGCTCAGGTACTGGGCGGCGGTTTGCAGCACGAAGTCCACTTCACCGTCCAAGGGTTTGGGTTCGGTGGGCGCATCACGCCGTGGGGTGTCGGTGGTTCCAATCAAGGTTTTGCCTAACCAAGGCACCACAAACAGCACGCGGCCATCACTGGTTTTCGGCACCAGCAAAGCGTCGGTGGCCGGGTGGAAACTGCGGTCAACCACCACGTGCACGCCCTGGCTGGGGCTCAACATGGACAGAGTACTTGGGTTGTCCAAACGGCGAAGATCGTCCACCCACACGCCGGTGGCATTGATGAAGGCCTTGGCTTTCAGGCTCATTGCATGAGCCCCGAATCGGTCCTGTACCTTCACGGCTGCAATGCGCTCGTCTTGCTTTTCAAAGCCGGTCACTGCGCAGTAGTTCAAGGCTTGCCCACCTTGTGCAAACAAGGTTTTCATCAAGGCAATGGCCAAGCGGGCGTCATCAAACTGCGCATCAAAATACCGCACACCGCCAGCCAAATGCCTGCGGTTCAGGGTGGGCAGTGCACCCACCACCTGGGCCAGGTTCATCATCCTCGTGGGCCCAATACCCAAGCGGCCTGCCAGCAGGTCGTACACCTTCAGGCCAATCCAGTAAAACATTTTTTCAAACCAGCTTTTAACCGGAATGACAAAGGCCAAAGGTTTGACCAGGTTGGGCGCGTTGCGCAACATGCGCCCTCTTTCTTCCAGTGCCTCACGCACCAAGCTGATGTTGCCTTGGGCCAAATAGCGCACGCCACCATGGGCCAACTTGGTGGCGCGGGAACTGGTGCCCTTGGCGAAGTCGTGCGCCTCCAGCAACAGCACGTCCAAACCACGGCTTGCAGCATCCACCGCACTGCCCAAGCCTGTGGCGCCACCGCCGATCACAATCAAATCCCACACATGGCCAGCACTGGCCTTCTGTTCAATGTTCTTGATAATTGAATTTCGATCAAGCATCGGTCCACCCCTTAGCCCGCTCAACAGCACGGTGCCAGCGGTCCAGCAATTCGCCGCGCTGGTCAATGCCCATCTGCGGCTCAAACCGCGCATCCACGGTCCAGTTGTTCTTCAAATCATCTTTGGAAGCAAACACACCAACAGCCAAACCGGCGAGGTAAGCGGCACCCAAAGCAGTTGTCTCGGTGACTGTGGGCCGAACCACGGGCACACCCAGCAAGTCAGCCTGTATCTGCATCAACAGCCCATTGTTGGAAGCCCCGCCGTCCACCCGCAATTCCAGCAGCGGCGCTGCGCCATCGCGTTGCATGGCCTGCACCAAATCGACGGTTTGCAAGGCAATGCTTTCAAGCGCCGCGCGGGCAATGTGCGCCCGGGTGGTGCCCCGGGTCATGCCCAGCAAGGTGCCCCGTGCGTAAGGGTCCCAGTGCGGCGCACCCAGCCCTGCAAAGGCGGGCACCAGGCACACGCCATCGGTGCTGGGTACGCTGCTGGCCAAGGCCTCCACTTCTGCGGAACTCTGAATTAAACCAAGGCCATCGCGCAACCACTGCACCACCGCACCGCCCATAAACACACTGCCTTCCAGCATGTAATCGGTCTGCCCGTTCATGCGCCAGCCCACTGTGGTCAACAAGCGGTTGTGGCTTTCAACCAGCTTGGCGCCTGTGTTCAGCAACATGAAGCAGCCAGTGCCGTAGGTGTTCTTGGCCTCACCGGCAGCAAAGGCAGTCTGGCCAAACGTGGCGGCTTGCTGGTCCCCGGCCGCTGCGGCAATGGGCACTTCACCGCCCAGCACGGTGGCTGCTGTGTTGGCCATCACACCACTGGAATCAAGCACCTTCGGCAATACACTGCGCGGAATGTTGAAGAGGTTCAACAATTCTTCGTCCCAATCCAATGTTTGAATGTTCAGCAGCATGGTGCGTGATGCGTTGCTGACATCCGTCACATGGGCCGCGCCCCTGGTGAGGTTCCAGATCAACCAAGAGTCCACCGTACCAAACGCCAGTTCGCCAGCGGCTGCGCGGGCACGGGCCCCATCCACATGGTCCAGTATCCAGGCCAGCTTGGTGGCTGAGAAGTACGCATCCGTCTCCAACCCAGTCAACCGCTTGATCAAAGGCGCTTTGCCCTGAGCACGAAGCCGGTCGCAGTGGGCTGCAGTTCGGCGGTCCTGCCACACGATGGCGTTGTACACAGGCTCACCGGTTTTACGATCCCACAACACGGTGGTTTCCCGTTGATTGGTGATGCCGATACCCGCAAGGTCAGAGGCTTTCAAGCCAGCCTGTTCCAAAGCAGCCTGCGCGCAGGTCAACTGGGTGGTCCAGATGTCACCGGGGCGGTGCTCAACCCAACCTGCCTTGGGGAACAATTGCTCAAACTCCTTCTGGGAACTGGCCACCACACGGGCCTGTGCATCAAAGACAATCGCGCGTGAACTGGTGGTCCCTTGGTCCAGCGCAAGCAAATACGACATGGTTGGTCTCCGGTTGGGTGAGCGTGAGTTTACGCGTCGGTCAGTTCAACAAGCGTGTGCAGCATGGCCTTGTACAGGGCCTTGCGCGGAAAACGGTTGCGCCCGAAATTGAAGGTTCGGTAGCTGACCGCCCAGTGGTGGCCACGCACCGCGCCGAGGTGGTGAATATGGTTTTCAGGCACAGCAGACTCTTTGGGCATCAGGTTGTCCAGCGTCACCACTTGCCCATCATTGTAGATGCAGACACCCTCGCTGACTTTGGCCTGCAACCACATGCTGTAGTCATCAAGGTTGAATTGCCACCAGTGGCGGCGGTAGTCCATCATGGGCATCACCGCGCTGAGGGTGAAGTAATGCACATGGGCAGGCAAGTGTGGTGCGTAGTCCATTGCCCTTTCATGGCGAACCTCACGGGTCAGTGAAGTGACGCCACCCACCATGTCGTCCCTGAACTGCTGGGTGGGCATGCCAGCCAGGGCCGACAACCAAGGTTGTTTCTGGCAACGTGCCACCAGCTTCGGGATGGACAGCAATTGGGGATCAGGCTTGAGCACGTCATCGGCCAAATACGAGCCACCAATGGCCCCACACATGGCAACCACTGCCTTGGTCGCCTTCAGTATGAAGTTGTCCGCAAAAGTGCCACGGTTCAGGTTGGCCAACAGCTCCAGCGTCAATGGGCAGCCATAGGAATAGCCCAGAAATACGATACGACAGCCCTCAACCACCACCCAACGGCGCAATGTGGCACTGTTGTGCAACAACTCAAACAAGGGTTGGCCGATCACCAGTGAATCTGCGTTCGACCTTGGGTATTGGGCGTACACCAGCTTTAAGCCACCGCCCTTGGCCCGCCATTCCTCTTGGGTGGGCTGGCCATCAATGCCGGGGCGCAGCATGAGCACATCATGGGAAGACTGCCTGTCGTCAAATACTTCATGCAAAGACAGGTTGCGCAAGGTCTCGTGTGTAAACCCGGGCACCAGCACGTACACAGTGCGGTCATCGCGGTAAAAGTCACCATTGATGCAAAAACCGCCAGGGCTCAGGCTCGCCAATTGAGCCCGTACATCACTCTCAGACAATTCAATGGCTTTGAAATCACGGTCGCGGTCAGCGCCGAGCACCTTCAAATCGTGGGGATGGTGCGGCTTCCACACATGGGCATGCATCTGCTCAGCCGACAGGCCCTGTGCCTGCATGTATGCAAGGAAGTGCTGAAAGAACCGGTCTTGCGCAAGGCCGCGCGCTGTTGGTGACATGCGTACTCCAGTGGATTGTCGTTCTAATAATTCTTCACTGCTTGCGTTGGCCGGTGGCCTGCCAGTTACGGACGTGGCGGTCCAAAAACTTCGTCAGCCCGGTGCGTTCAAATTCGGCAACGCTCCAGTCCGCATCAGGCAACTGGTCAGGGCGGTTCCACAGGTAAGTGTGGGCCTGCCAGGTTTGGCCATCCGCCCCCAACACCTCAATTGCACTGCGGGTGTACTCGGCACCTTCAAAGACATCCAGCCGGTGAATGTCTTCCGACGCCACATCCAGCCACAGCAGCCCATGCACTGAATGGCCTGCAGCAGGCACCATGGCGGGGTAGGTTTCACCAATCACCGCATGCCGCCGGTGATTGGCCGCCACGGCTGACAGGTTCTGGTAAGCCCCCTGTACCACACTGCCCCACACCGGGTCATACATCAGTGACCCGTATACAAACACATGCATGAACACCACTCCGGCCAAATTCACGCCCTTGATTCTACCTCTCGGTGCAGAATTTGGATTACAGTCATTTCAAACACAGCAAGAAGAGCCCCATCACCAGCATGACAGCGAGTGCGTCCAAGTTCGACCTCCACGGCAAGGTCGCCCTGATTTCAAGGTCTGACCACGCAGCCAGCGCCTACTGCGCGCGCCTGTATTCAGCACGCGGGGCAACGGTTGTTCTCGCAGGGCTAGACCATGCCCACAGCCAATTGCTGGCTCAGCAACTGGCCCAAGAAGGTTTGGCCATTCATGCCTTGCCCTGCGACGCTTTGAACAATGCTGAGGTCGAGGACTTCATGCGCCGAATTGAAAGCAAATTCGGGCGACTCGATGTTCTGCTCAACTGCACCCACATTGGCCCGGCTGCTGAAGCGGTGTTCAACACCAGTGACGAAGAATATGAGCGCAGCATGAATGTGCATGTGCGGGCATGCCTGAACATGAGCAGCCATGCCGCCAAGTTGATGAGCCGCCAACAGGGTGGCAGCATCGTGAACCTGATTGCGATGACCGGCAAGCGCCCGGGCTTTCAACAGGGTGTGGCACCGATTGCACGGGACACCTTGGTGTCCATGACCCACACGTTTTCCAGTGAGTGCGCCCCTGACCTCATTCGCGTGAATGCGGTGTTGCCGGGCCTCACCGACGGGCGCTTTGCCAGCGCCTTGGTGCACAACACCACCGCCTTTGGCGAACAGGAAGACAACCGATCCCGCGGCGGCGGCATCAACACCTTGGCAGGCACCCTGCTCTACCTGGCATCAGACGCATCGGTGTACACCACGGGGGCCTGCATCGCCGTGAAAGCAGCCCCCTTGGCCAACGCCGGAGTGCCTTAACGCAGGCGATCGTAAGGGCGTGGGTCCAAAGTTGGGCCCATTTGCTTCCAGAGAATGGATTTGAACCACTTGAACGGCAAGTAACGGGCTGCAAACCACACACGGGCTGCGTTGTTGCCGTACACAATGCGAGGCTCGTTTTTCTCGATGCACTGGCGAACCACCTCAACAATTTCATCGGGCGGCGTGGTCAGGAATTTTTCAGCAAACTTTTTGTGTTCTGCTTTTGAAGCAATGTTGGTGTTAATGCCACCGGGGTGAACCAAGTGCACCTGAATGTTGGATGAACTCAACTCAACCGCCAACGATTCTGTGAAGCCCCGCACAGCAAATTTGCTGGCGCAGTAATCGGAGTTGTTCGGCGTACCCACCAAGCCAAAAATGCTGGACACGTTCACGATGGCGCCCTCGCGGTTGTCCATCAGCTGGCCCAAAAACGCCCGGGTGCCGTACACCACCCCCCAGAAGTTGATGGCCATCACACGCTCGTAAGTGGCGTCGGTTTTGTCCCACACTGGGCCACCATCCCCACTCACACCGGCGTTGTTGATGATGACGTGGGCATTGCCCAAGGTGTCTTTCACCTGCTGGGCAAAGGCATACACGGCGGCTTTGTCCGACACATCCACTTTCACAGCCAATGGCGCTTTGCCGGTTTGTGATTGCACCAACGCGGCTGTTTCCTGCAAGCCCTTGTCATCGTAGTCGCACAGGGCCAGCTTGCTGCCCAAGCGGCCAAACATTGTGGCGTAGGAACGGCCCATGCCCGAACCCGCACCAGTGACCACCACCACTTTGCCGTTGAAATTCTTCATGACCTTGCCTGTCTCCGTTGTTGTTGGTCTGTATTGAACCCACAATTTATATCTGACGACACGCGCTGTCAAATAAAAGAAGACTTCGAATGCCTTGAGCGAACAGAAGAAATGTGAGCGGTGAGCCAAGCAAGCGGCCTTGGCCACGGTTGGCTCGGTTATAATTCGCGGCTGCCACGCGGAGAAGTGCGAGAGTGGCTGAATCGGCTTGACTCGAAATCAAGTAAGGGGGCAACCCCTTCGAGGGTTCGAATCCCTCCTTCTCCGCCATACCTCCTCGCTCAAAACCCCGAATTACCCCCCTTTCACCCCCCATTCACATCAGTTGACTATTGAGGGATGGCAGTCCGTTTTCCAACTTGCTAGGCTGAATTCGTCTGGTACGACTTCGAGGAAACGACCCATGAATCAAAAACTCCAAACCATCCTTCAAGCAGCGTCTTCCATTCCCTCCATTCCCAGGGCTGTGCACGAGGTGCTGGGCCTGTTGGACAAGCCGCAGGTGACCATTGGCGAACTGGCCGATGCGGTGTCGCACGACCCTGTGCTCAGCGCCAAAGTACTTCGCTTGGCCAACTCGGCTTACTTCGGCGTGCAACGGGAGGTGGACACCGTCGAAAGTGCAGCACTGCTGATCGGTGTGGACTCGATACGAACCATGGTTCTGGCCTCGGGCATGATGGACACCTTCAAGGACATGGCCCGCTTCGACACCCAGCGGTTCTGGACACTCTCCTTGCTTTCCGCCTACATCGCACGCGACTTGGCCAACACCGCTGGCATGAATGGCAACCGCGCCTACACGGCAGCCCTGATTCACGGATTGGGCGTGCTGGCGATTCACAGGGCCATGCCCGAGTTGGCCGATGAAATTGACCAACACTGCAAAGACGTCTGCCCCTTTGACCGGGCCGACATGGAAAACACCGTACTGGGTTTCCACCACGGCGAGGTCAGCGCCGAAATAGCCAATCACTGGAAACTGCCGGTGGACATCGGCGAATCGATTCGCGCCTACCCACACCCGGGCAATCCGGGCACGCCCAACCTGTCCACGCTGGTGCACCTCAGTGTGGCCTTGGCCATGTCACTGACAGATGACATTCCTGAAGCGCAGTGGGCCAGCAACCTCGACAATGGCGTGAGTGAATTGTTGGAAACCACCTTGGACCAGTTGCACCACCTTCGCCCGCGATTTGAGAAAGCGCGCGAGTTCGTGGCCATGATGGTCACCGAGCACTGAACCAACAGCCTGAAACTGAACCGGGGCCATCGCCCCTGACTGGTGCGGCGCCCCAATTTGTTTTGGCGCACCGCACCAAATCAGCGAAGTGAACGCTGTACCCACCCCCCTCTTTCGCACAAAAGAAGGTCACAACGACCCTTCTTGCCCCGTAAATCACCTTGGCACGCTCCGTGCTTAGATAAGCATGAGACCTTAACCAACGGTGGACAAGGTCGCCCAATTTGCAGCAACAGGACAACGGCGTCCATTCTGACATCGGCTAGCGTCGGTCAGGGTGCACGCCGTTTTTGTTTTACGTTTTGGAAAACCACAGAGGACATGCCATGGACAAGCAGACACGCCACGCCACAGACATCGACCACGAAGGGCAGCCAGCCTCCGGGTCACGCCGCCAGTTCATCCGAACCACAGGTGCACTCACCGGTGCAGCCATGGCAGGCGCCTTGGGTGCCCCCGGCATCGTCAAAGCTGAAAGCACCACGCTTGAAACCAAGGTCGCAAAACTGGGTTTCATCGCCCTGAGCGACGCAGCGCCCCTCATCGTCGCCCTGGAAAAAGGTTACTTCGCCAAGCACGGGATGACCGACGTTGAAGTGCTGAAACAGTCCTCTTGGGGCACCACACGGGACAACCTGGTGCTGGGTTCCAAGGCCAGCGGGATTGACGGTGCGCACATTCTGACGCCCATGCCTTATTTGCTCAGCCTGGGCACCATCACGGCGAACAACGTACCCACGCCCATGTCCATCCTGATGCGGTTGAACACCAACGGCCAGGGCATCTCTGTGTCCAACGAATACAAAGACCTCAACGTCACGCTGGACACCCGCAATTTCGGGCGTGAAATCCTGAAGAAAAAGGCCAGTGGCAAACCTGTGACCGCCGCGATGACCTTCCCCGGCGGCACACACGACATGTGGATTCGCTACTGGATGGCCGCTGGCGCGATCAACCCCGTCTCCGACATTTCTACTATTGTGGTGCCCCCGCCCCAGATGGTTGCCAACATGAAAGTAGGCAACATGGACTGCTTCTGCGTGGGCGAGCCCTGGAACCTGCAATTGGTGAACCAGAACATCGGTTACACCGCAGTCACCACCGGCGAGATCTGGAAGGACCACCCGGAAAAATCGTTCGCGATGCGCAGCGACTATGTCTCGGCCAACCCCAACGCCACGAAGGCCTTGGTCAAGGCCATCATGGAAGCGCAGATGTTCTGTGACGACATGGCCAACAAAGAAGAAGTGGCCAAGATCTGCTCATCACGCAAGTGGTTCAACTGCCCGGTCACTGACATCGTGGACCGCCTCAAAGGCAACATCAACTTCGGCAACGGCCGCACGGTTGAAAACAGCCCCCACATCATGAAGTACTGGAAAGACGCTGCCTCCTACCCCTTCCAAAGCCATGACCTGTGGTTCCTGACCGAGAACCAGCGCTGGGGTTACCTGCCCATGAAGCTGGACACCGCTGCGGTGATCAAGAAAGTCAACCGCGAAGACATTTGGCGCAAGGCGGCTGCCGAACTGGGTGTGGCGGCCAAGGACATCCCCAAGTCCACGTCACGCGGCGTTGAGAAGTTTTTCGATGGCAAAGTCTTTGACCCAGCCAAACCGAAAGCCTACCTCGACAGCTTGGCCATCAAAACCATCAAGGCCTGAACACCGTTCACCGATACCAGAAGGAGTCCAACATGATCAACACCGACACGCTGAACAGCCTGCAGCGTTCACCGACGGGCAAGCGACACACCCCGCTCGTGGAAACCGCATTCTTCAAAAGCCTGTGTCAATCGGCGGCCAAACTGGTGCCGCCGATCGTGATCATCGGGCTTCTTCTGGGGATCTGGGAAATCTTGTGCAGCAGCGCCAGCGCACGGCTTCCCGCCCCCAGCCGCGTCATCAATGAAACCTGGGAACTGATCATCGACCCATTCTTCAACCGGGGCGGTACCGATGTCGGCATGGGTTGGCAGATTCTGGCCAGCCTGAAACGCGTGGCGTATGGTTACTCACTGGCCGTACTGGTGGGTGTGGCGTTGGGTGTGTTGGTGGGCCAATCCACTTGGGCCATGCGTGGCCTTGACCCCATCTTTCAGGTACTGCGCACCGTGCCGCCACTGGCCTGGCTGCCACTGTCCCTGGCTGGGTTTCAGGATGGGCACCCCTCCGCGATTTTCGTGATTTTCATCACCTCGGTGTGGCCCATCATCATCAACACCTCGGTGGGTATCCGAAACATTCCCGAGGACTACCGCAACGTGGCCCGCGTTATTCAACTCAACGGCATCGAGTACTTCTGGAAAATCATGCTGCCCGCCGCAGCCCCCTACATCTTCTCGGGCCTGAAGATTGGCGTTGGCCTTAGCTGGCTGGCCATTGTGGCCGCAGAAATGCTGATTGGTGGCGTTGGAATTGGCTTCTTCATCTGGGACGCCTGGAACTCCTCACGCATCAGCGAAATCGTATTGGCACTGCTCTACGTCGGCATCGTCGGCTTCATGCTCGACCGCCTGATGGGCTTTGTCGGTAAAAAAATCACACGCGGCACCTCCGCAGGCTAAGGAGTCACCATCATGACTGATCGTTATCTGAGCATTTCCAAAGTCAATATGGCCTTTGAGCGCAACGGTGTGCGCAACCAAGTGCTGAAAGACATCAACCTTGAAGTGAAACGCGGCGAATACATCTCCCTGATCGGCCATTCGGGCTGCGGCAAATCGACCGTGCTGAACATCATCGCTGGCCTGCTGCGTGCCACCGATGGCGTGGTCATCGTTGACAACAAAGAGGTCAATGCCCCCGGGCCCGACCGCGCCTTGGTATTCCAAAACCATTCCTTGTTGCCTTGGCTCACTGTCTACCAAAACGTCGAGTTGGCGGTGGACAAAATTTTCAAAGACAAAAAAACTGCGGCTGAACGCAAAGACTGGATACTGCACAACCTCGAGATGGTCAACATGGGCCACGCCCTTGAGCGCCTGCCTTCTGAAATTTCCGGGGGCATGAAACAACGGGTGGGTATCGCACGTGCCTTGGCCATGGAACCCAAAGTACTGCTGCTGGATGAGCCGTTCGGTGCGCTGGACGCACTGACCCGCGCCAAACTGCAGGACGAAGTGATGCGGATTCAGAATGAACTGCAGAACACAGTGGTGATGATCACGCATGATGTGGACGAGGCTGTGCTGCTGTCCGACCGAATCGTGATGATGACCAACGGGCCGAGCGCCACCATCGGGCAAATTCTCGACATTGAATTGGCCCGCCCACGCGACCGTATCGCACTGGCTGACGACAAACTCTACAACCACTACCGCCACGAAGTGCTGAGCTTCCTGTACGAGAAGCAACGCAAAGTTGAAGACCTCGGCAGCAAGCGCAGCAAAAAAGACGGGGCTTCGGCCTTGGCTGCCAACGGCTGATCCGCCTCAAACTCCTCTGCATTCTGGTTAACCCCTAGGGGCCCTGATTCTGGTTGTATGGCCAGAGTCAGGGTCCCTAGGGTTTCCATGGATTTAGTTCATGAGTGTGCTTGACCACAATGGTCACACACAAAAAGAGCAAGGCTGTAACAACAGCCAAACTTCCATCCAATGCATAGGAGGCATGATGACTGATTCCATCAACAACAAGAAACGGCGTGACTTTATCAAAGGCGGTACCGCCGCTGCTGTGGGCGCCACGGCAGTCGGATTCCCGATGATCGCCACCGCACAGACCACATCCCTTCGTTTCCAAAGCACCTGGCCCGCCAAAGACATCTTCCATGAATACGCCAACGACTTCGCCAAGAAAGTCAATGAAATGTCGGGCGGCAAACTGAAAATTGAAGTGCTGCCTGCTGGCTCAGTGGTCAAGGCCTTTGACCTGCTGGACGCAGTCAGCAAAGGCACGTTGGATGGCGGTCACGGCGTGGTGGCTTACTGGTACGGCAAAAACCCAGCGGTGGCCCTGTGGGGTTCAGGCCCTGCTTTCGGCATGGATGCCAACATGGTGCTGGCCTGGCACAACCACGGCGGCGGTGCGCAACTGCTCGATGAAATTTACGCAGGCTTGAACATGGACGTGGAATCGTTCCTGTACGGCCCCATGCCCACCCAACCGTTGGGCTGGTTCAAAAAACCGGTCAAAGGCCCTCAAGACCTGAAAGGCCTGAAGTACCGTACGGTGGGCTTGGCTGTGGACGTATTCACAAAAATGGGCGTGGCCGTGAACGCGCTGCCCGGCGGTGAAATCGTCCCCGCGATGGACCGTGGCCTGCTGGACGCCGCTGAGTTCAACAACGCCTCTTCGGACCGCATTCTGGGCTTCCCCGATGTGTCCAAGGTCTGCATGCTGCAAAGCTTCCACCAGCCTTCCGAACAGTTTGAAATTCTGTTCAACAAAAAGAAATACGCCGCATTGCCAACGGAATTGAAGTCCATCATCAAATACGCTGCTGAAGCCTCATCGGCTGAAATGAGCTGGAAAGCAATTGACCGCTACTCCAACGACTATCAGGAAATGCAAAGCAAGCAAGGCGTGAAGTTCTACAAAACGCCCGACAGCATTCTGAAAGCCCAGTTGCAGGCGTGGGATGAAGTCACCCAAGCCAAATCGGCTGAAAACCCCATGTTCAAGAAAGTGTTTGAATCCATGCGCACCTTCGCCAAGCGTGCTGCGAAATGGGAAAACGACACGACAGTGGACTACAAAATGGCCTACAACTATTTCTTCGGCGCGAAGAAGTAAGTTTCGGCAACCCTGCAAAGGCCAACAATTGGGCGACCGGTTGTTGGCCTTTTTTAAAGCCCTTCATGGGGTTTGGACATCATGCAATCATTTCTGATTTTCATCGACAAACTGTCGACCAAAGTGGGGCAGGCCTTCTCCTGGCTCATTGTTTTACTGACCGGCATCATCGTGTTCGAGGTCGGCTCGCGTTACATCGCCAACCACCCCAACCCATGGGTGTTTGATGTCACCTACATGCTGTACGGCACGCTGTTCATGATGGCGGGCGCCTACACACTTTCAAAAAATGGCCACGTGCGCGGTGATGTGCTTTACAGCTTTTTCAGCCCGCGAACCCAGGCCTTCTTTGACCTAATTCTGTACATCGTCTTTTTCATTCCCGGTGTGGTGGCCTTGTGCTATGCGGGCTACACCTTTGCAGCCGACGCATGGGCGATCAAAGAACATTCGTCCGTGACCGCCGATGGCCCCCCCATTTATCACTTCAAAACCATCATCCCGATCGCAGGCACACTGCTGATCTTCCAAGGCTTTGTTGAGATCGTGCGCTGCATTGTCTGCCTGAAAAACGGCGACTGGCCCAGCCGCGAAGAAGACGTTGAAGAAGTCGATGTGGACAAACTCAAAGCCATGGTCGGCAAGGAATAAAGCATCATGATTCGCAAGGAACTCTATTTCGGGCTGGGTATCATGGCCCTCATTCTGGCGGGGGTGGGCATATTCATGCCGGCCCCGTCTGACATGACCAACGGCCACCTCGGCCTGTTGATGCTGTCGCTGGTGGTGGTTGCCATCATGCTGGGCTTTCCCACCGCCTTCACACTCATGGGCATGGGGGTGATATTCACTTACCTGGCCTATGAACACGACGCCGACAAAACCCTGAACCTGATGGTGCAGTCAACCTACAAAGTCATGACCAATGACGTGTTGATTTCCATACCGCTCTTTGTGTTCATGGGTTATCTGGTTGAGCGGGCTAACCTGATTGAAAAACTCTTCAAAAGCCTGCACCTGTCCATGGCCCGAGTACCGGGTGCTTTGGCTGTAGCCACCTTGGTCACCTGCGCCATCTTCGCCACCGCCACAGGTATCGTGGGTGCGGTGGTCACACTCATGGGTTTGCTGGCTATGCCCGCCATGATGAAGGCCGGTTACGACACCAAAATGGCCGCTGGTGCCATCACCGCGGGTGGATGCTTGGGCATTCTGATCCCCCCCTCCGTGATGCTGATTGTGTACGGCGCCACAGCTGGCGTGTCTGTGGTTCAACTGTACGCTGGTGCATTTTTCCCGGGCTTGATGCTGGCGGGTTTGTACATCCTCTACGTCATCGTTCGCGCCAAGTTGAACCCGGCCAGTGCGCCCCCCTTGTCGGAAGAAGACCGCAAAGTTCACCTCAGTACCGACCTGGCCAACATCAAAGCCCAAAGCAGCACACAGCGTGCAGTGATCGCTTTGCTAAGCGCGTTGAAAGGCAACGGGGCATCCGTCTCCAAAGGTGGTGCTGCCAAGCAATTGTTCATCGCTTTGCTTCCTGCTTTGGTCGCTGCATTCATGTTTGGCTTGGTGTATACCAAACTCACGGCTCCGGTATCCACCGTGGATGAAGCCGACGGACTCGTCAGCTTTGAATCTGGCCCGTCCAGCTACGACACCAGCAACGAAAGTGGCCCCAGTGATCTGCAAGCCGTTCCCGGCGAAGAAGGTGGCCTGCAAGAGCCTCCTCAAGACGACAGCACCACCGGGCTGACCCCCTTGCCTGCGGACGAAGAGCCCAAAGCGAGCGACACCGCCACAGCCCAAAGCAACGCCCTGCCCGAAGCCGCGTCAAGCCCTGAGGCTTCAGGCTCAATGAATGAGCCTGCGGGCGAGGTGGTGATTCCCGACGCCCCAAGGGGCTTCTGGATTGCGCTTGCGCTCACCGCCGCATTTCTGGTGTTCTACTACTTCAAGCTCAACTTTGAACGCCTTGAGATTTTCCGGTTACTGTTGCAGTCCTTCTTCCCCCTGGCCATTTTGATTCTGGCCGTGCTGGGCAGTATCGTGTTCGGCTTGGCAACCCCCACCGAGGCTGCGGCTGTGGGTGCATTCGGTGGTTTGCTGTTGGCTGCTGCCTACAAGCAATTGTCTGTCGGCGTCATTCGTGAGTCCTCATTCCTCACCGCAAAAACCAGTGCCATGGTCTGCTGGTTGTTCGTCGGCTCCTCCATCTTCTCGGCTGCCTTCGCATTGCTGGGCGGCCAGGAGCTGATCGAACAATGGGTGCTGTCGCTGGGGTTGACCAAGGTTGAATTCCTGATCCTGTCCCAAGTCATCATCTTCGTGTTGGGCTGGCCGCTGGAGTGGACTGAGATCATCGTGATCTTCATGCCCATCTTCATTCCCCTGCTGGAGCACTTTGGGATCGACCCCCTGTTCTTTGGCCTGCTCGTGGCCCTGAACCTGCAAACAGCCTTCCTGTCACCCCCGGTTGCGATGGCCGCTTTCTATCTCAAAGGTGTATCGCCCCCCCACGTGACACTGAACCAGATATTTGCAGGCATGATCCCGTTCATGGGTATCCAGATTCTGGCCATCATTCTCCTGTACATGTTCCCGGCCATCGGCATGTGGCTGCCGGAGGTGCTGTACAAATAAGCTGCCTGACTATCAGGAAACACAAGGCCCCAACCCCGGTTGGGGCTTTTTTTTCGACATGGCATCCAATTTTCAGAACGAACTGTCACTTTGACACCCCTTTTTCTCCGGTTCGACACTGCTTGGGCCGCGATGCTGGCTGACCACCGTGTTGGCAGCACCACGGCGTTTATTTGATTGAACTTTCAAAAACGGAGAAAACAATGTCTGACGAAAAACTGACTTCGGCCCGTGCAATCCGCGTGCGCTCTTCAGGTGCCGGCCTGCAACTGGATGCCCTGAACGACAACCTCAAGGCCCAAGTGGCTTTGCTGGACGATGACGAACTGGCTGTACTCACCGCCATCAAAGCCAAGCTGAATCAAGGTCTGGAAGAAAAGCTGAAGCGCGCAGCCGACACGGTTGGCGGCTTCGTTTGGTAAGCCAACGCGGCTGACCCCGTGCAGCGCTGAAGCCTGGCGCTGCCCCTCCACCCTCCTTCTGACCATTCCACCATGCACTTGGCCGACCTGTTGTCATTCCGTGCAGTCCCCGCCGCAGGCGTGGCCGTGGGCATCACCCGCCGCTGCCCACTGCATTGCCCTCATTGCTCCACCAGCTCAACAGCCCGAAGTGAAGAACTGCCTTCGGCAGTGCTTGAGCAGTTTGTCGATTCATTCACGTCTCTGGAACACCCACAAGTGTTGGCCATGTCCGGTGGTGAAGCGATGATGCGGCCAGACCTCGTTCGACACTTGGCCCTGAAGGCACGGCAAGTCGGCACACGCAGCAGTGTGCTGTCAGGGCTGTTCTTCGCCACGCGCACATCGATTCCACCGAAGATACGAAACGCCATTGAGGCAGTCGACCACTTCTCGGTCAGCATGGATCAACACCATGAGGCTGAAGTGCCCCGCCGGGATGTCTTTCGCACCCTCGACACCGTGCTGGACCTTCAACCCCACGTCAGCATCCACCTCATGGGTCACACGCTGAACGACGCCTATCTGGGCAGCGTCATTCCAGCAATCCGCCAGCGCTACGGCGAGCGTATTCCGATGCTGGTCAACACGCTGTCCGCCTACGGGCGGGCCAGAGAATGGTTTGGTGAAATCGCAGAAGTTGACCAACGCGACACCAGGGCCGAAGACACCCCAAGCCCCTGCACCATGGCGGCCTGGCCAGTGGTGACCTTCGATGGCACCGTGGCCGCCTGTGGAAACGACAACCTTATTGGCCGGGTCCCGCCCCATTTGAAACTGGGCCACATTCGCAACGATGGGTGGCCAGCCATCGCCCGGGCCTGCCGGGAAAGGGCTGCTCTTCGCGCATTGCGCCTGCTGGGCCCGCTGAACCTGTCGCAACGCCTGGGCAACAGCGCCCGGCGTGTCATCCCAATCGGCTCACCATTGCAGGACCATTCGGCGTTTTGTCGAGCCTGTACCTCGTTGAGTTTGAACCCAAGCGCGCAAGACGAACTGTCTGCCTACTTCGACAAACCGGGCACCCAAACGCTGGAGCTTGCCGTACTTGCACACCAGCAAGCCTTGGGCTCCGCCGAATTTGCCCGGCGGCATGCCCACCCACACTTTGCCGACCTTGTTACCTTGGGGTACTGACCATGACCCGTCTAACCCATCAACACATTGAACGGATTCGCCAAACGCCCGGACAATCCCTGCTGCTGTTCATCACAGACCGTTGCCCGGTGGAATGCGCCCACTGCTCTGTTGACTCCAAACCCGACAGCCCCACCATTTCTGACTTCCAGCAATTCGGCCTGCTGATTGATGCCATGGGTGCCATGCCTGATGTACAGGTGGTTGGCATCTCAGGCGGCGAGCCCTTTGTGGAAAAACGGGGGCTACAAATGGCCGTGGACAACCTGCATGCCATGGGCAAATCACTGGTGATCTACACCAGTGGCGTGTGGGGGCAGGCCGAGCGCGCACCAGCCTGGATCCAGAACGTGCTTCAAAAAACCAGCACGGTGGTGCTGAGCACTGACGCATTCCACCAAGCCCATGTGGACCCGGCGACAGTCATCCATGCAGCGCGAGCCATTGCTGACGCAGGTGTTTGGCTGGTTGTACAAACCTTGCACCCGGGTATGGCCAAAACATTGATGGAACAGGCTTTTGGTCACGACTGGCCACACCATGGCGAACTGGTAAGCCTGAGCCCACTGCCCAACGGCCGGGGTGCGCTGCTGTTTCAACGCACGCTGAAGCACTGGGCCAGCGACATCGGCCCCTGTGCACTGGCGGTCACCCCAGTGGTGCGTTACGACGGGCAATTGACTGCGTGCTGCAATGAAGACGTGATCATGGGCAAAGGCCCTCAACGCCTGCGACAACAACTTCACACCCCCACCACCCTGCACACCCAGCTCAAACAGTGGCGCAAAGACCCACTGCTGGGTGCAGTCGCCCGCATTGGCCCCGGTTTGCTGCTGGAGCATCCCCAACTGGAGCCCCTTCAAAACCAGCGCTGCAGCAATGCCTGCGAAGTGTGCTGGAAGGTCATGGCCCAATGGCCTGAAGTCCCCTGCAATGACCGATTGGTCACCGCCCTTAACTCACTGGAACCCGCGATTGAATCATGACAACTGAACTCCTTCCCGCCGCAGGCCGATCCAAGCGCCTGGCTGAAAAATTCGCGCTGGCCTACCCAGTGATGTTGGCTGCATCCACAGCGCTTTGGTCACACCCACAAGCCCGCGCGCTGTACCCACACTACTTGAAGCACATGCACATGGTGGTGCGCAGCAGTGTAAACCTGATGCGTGAGGCTGCAGAACTGCTGCACACCCGCCACCCGGGAGACCCCATCAGCACCCCACTGGCCACCTACCTGCAACAACATTTGAAAGAGGAAAAAGGCCATGACGAATGGCTGATTGCCGACTATGTGTGCACCGGCCATGAAGTCGCTGACCTGCTCAGTGCAGTGCCACCCCCT
Organism: Limnobacter sp.; assembly: GCF_046297615.1. Lineage (GTDB taxonomy): Bacteria > Pseudomonadota > Gammaproteobacteria > Burkholderiales > Burkholderiaceae_B > Limnobacter. The sequence goes on from NZ_JBKBHM010000007.1 coordinate 95,766, forward strand.
TGTGTGGCCAATCTGGTGGGTGCGCAGTATTACTGGATGAAACACCACCACCCGGTGGCTGTGTTGGGCCACATCGCTGCGCTGGAATTTCACCACCCACCCCAGGGTTTTGCCAGGCACCTTAGCCAAGTCACTGGCTACCCCACGCCCTGCTTCAGAACCATCGAGCGGCATGAACGGCTGGATGTGGCGCACAAGGCTGAACTGGTCACACTGATTGATGCCTTGCCCATGACCCCTGCGCAGGAAGCCCTCATGGGCCTGAGTGGCTTGCACACTTTGCAATGCGGTGTGGATGTACTTGAACGGGTTCTGGGTTCAGTGGCCCCGGCAAGTGCCCTGGACGGGGTCACGCAGGCTTCCTGACCGCAGCGGCACGGGGCTATACTGGGGCGGTTCTCACGCTGCCGCCAGCCTATGCATGCGCCAACCCAAGCCCCCACACAAATCAGCTTCACACAGGCACTGTTGTTCTGGTTGAAGCTGGGCTTCATCAGCTTTGGCGGGCCGGCCGGGCAAATTGCGATCATGCATCAGGAACTGGTGGACCGCCGACGCTGGATTTCCGAATCGCGTTTCCTGCATGCCCTGAATTTCTGCAACATCCTGCCGGGCCCGGAAGCCCAGCAACTGGCCACCTACATTGGCTGGCTGCTTCACGGGCGCTGGGGGGGGTTCGCGGCGGGTGTCCTGTTTGTGCTGCCCTCTCTGTTCATCATCAGCGGCCTTGCGTGGCTGTACTTGAACCACATACAAAGCCCATGGGTGGCGGCCGTGTTTTACGCCTTGAAACCTGCCGTCTGTGCGGTGGTGCTTCATGCCGTGCAACGCATCGGCGGCCGGGTGCTGAAAACCAAGCTGCTGTGGGGCATCGCCCTGTTGTCGTTCCTGGCCTTCAGCGGGCTCGGAGTGCCGTTTCCCTGGATACTCTTGGTGACAGCGCTGCTGGGCTGGGTGTTGGGGCGACAACGGCCTGCATGGTTCAACATGGGGCCTGCGCACATCCAGCGCCAATCTGCCGACCATGCACCCGCAGTCATCGACGACCACACCGCCACACCCCCTCACGCCCAATTCAGTTGGGCGCGTACCATTCGCACGGCCGCCATTGGGCTTGTGCTGTGGGCAGCACCCTTGGTGGCTTTGGGTGTGCTGCTGGGTTGGGCCAACCCGCTAACCCACATGGCCAGGTTTTTTACCCAAGCGGCCCTGCTCACTTTTGGGGGCGCCTATGCGGTACTGCCTTATGTGTTTCACGCGGCAGTTGAACAATTTCAGTGGCTGAATGCAACGCAAATGCTCGATGGCCTGGCCTTGGGCGAATCCACCCCAGGCCCCTTGATCATGATTGTCACCTTCGTCGGCTTTTTAGGGGCTTGGCAGCAACAAGCGCTGGGCGCCGACCATCAGGTTCTTGCGGCCCTGCTGGGCGCAGTGACAGCCACCTGGTTCACCTTCCTCCCCTCTTTCCTGTTCATATTTTTGGGTGGGCCCGTCATCGAGGGAGCACGTCAGCAGATCAACTTGACGGCACCGCTAACGGCCATGTCCTGCGCCTTGGTGGGCATGATCCTGAATTTGGCGCTGTTCTTCACCGGACACGTGGTGTGGCCCAGCGGGCTTGCAGACTTCAATGCCTCAACCTTCATGACCGGCATAGACTGGACGGCTTTGGCCATCCTTCTGCTTGCCCTAACCGCCCTCATTCGGTTCAAACGCGGTGTTCTGGAACTGATGGCCGCTAGCGCCCTGCTTGGCCTGGCCTTACATGCCTTGGGTTGAACAGTACGCATAAAAAAACACCGCCGGTTCAGGGCGGTGTTTCGTCTTCAAACCCAGGGCTGATTGGGCCAGTGGCTTACTCGCCTTCGATCAGCGATGCATCGCGAATCGCCCCCTTGTCGGCCGACATCGCAAACTTGGCATAAGCCTTCAACGCCAGCGACACCTTGCGGGGCCGCGGCTTGACGGGTTTCCAGCCCAGTTTGTCCTGCTCGGCACGGCGGCGGGCCAATTCCTCATCGCTCACCAACACGTCAATGGTTCGGTTGGGAATGTCGATGCGGATGCGGTCCCCGTTGCGCACCAAACCAATCGCACCACCGGCGGCGGCTTCAGGCGAACAGTGGCCAATCGACAAGCCCGAGGTACCCCCCGAGAAACGGCCATCGGTCAACAGCGCACAGGCTTTGCCCAAGCCCTTGGACTTGATGTAACTGGTGGGGTACAGCATTTCCTGCATACCGGGGCCGCCCTTGGGGCCTTCATACCGAACCACCACCACGTCGCCCGCCTTCACTTGGTCGGCCAGAATGTTTTCTACGGCGTCTTCCTGCGATTCCACCACATGCGCAGGGCCTTCGAACACCAGCAGGCTGTCGTCCACACCGGCCGTTTTCACCACACAGCCGTCCAGGGCGATGTTGCCGCGAAGCACAGCCAAACCACCTTCCTTGCTAAAGGCGTTTTCAACCGAGCGGATACACCCTTCCTTGCGGTCCGTGTCCAGGCTCGGCCAACGGGTGTTCTGGCTGAAAGCCACCTGCGTGGGAATGCCGGCTGGGCCCGCCTTGTAAAAGGTTTGTACCGCTTCATCGGGGTTCAAAGCAATGTCCCAACGGTCGATGGCTTCGCGCAGGGTTTTGGCATGCACGGTGGGCACATCGGTGTGCAGGTTACCGGCTCGGTCCAGCTCGCCCAAAATGGCCATGATGCCGCCTGCGCGGTGCACGTCTTCAATGTGATACTTGTTGGTGTTGGGGGCCACCTTGCACAACTGGGGCACCACGCGGGACATGCGGTCAATGTCTTCCATGGTGAAGTTGATGTTGGCCTCCTGCGCAATGGCCAGCAAGTGCAAAATGGTGTTGGTGGACCCGCCCATGGCAATGTCCAGCGCAATGGCGTTTTCAAACGCCTTGAAGCCAACAGCGCGGGGCAACACAGTCTCATCGCCCTCTTCGTAATACCGCTTGGCCAAGCCCACAATGGTGCGGCCAGCTTGCTTGAACAGTTGCTCACGGTCAGCATGGGTGGCCACAATCGTACCGTTACCCGGCAAAGACAAGCCCAGCGCTTCAGTCAAACAGTTCATGGAGTTGGCAGTGAACATGCCGGAGCAAGACCCGCACGTGGGGCAAGCCGAACGTTCCACCTCAGCCAAGTCAGCGTCGGACACCTTGCTGTCAGCCGCCATCACCATGGCGTCAATCAGGTCCAGCTTCTTGATTTCCACAATATTGGTTTGCGGGTTGGCCAGGCGCACTCGGCCTGCTTCCATGGGGCCACCCGACACAAAAACCACGGGGATGTTCAAGCGCATGGCGGCCATCAACATTCCGGGGGTGATCTTGTCGCAGTTGGAAATGCACACCAGCGCATCGGCGCAGTGGGCATTGACCATGTATTCCACACTGTCGGCGATGAGGTCGCGGCTGGGCAGGCTGTACAACATGCCGTCGTGGCCCATGGCGATGCCGTCGTCCACCGCAATGGTGTTGAATTCCTTGGCCACGCCACCGGCTGCCTCAATTTCACGCGCCACAAGCTGGCCCAAATCTTTCAGGTGCACATGGCCGGGTACGAACTGGGTAAACGAGTTGGCCACCGCAATGATGGGCTTGTCAAAATCGCCATCTTTCATGCCGGTGGCGCGCCACAGGGAACGGGCGCCAGCCATGTTGCGGCCACGGGTGCTGGTGTGTGAACGGTAGGTGGACATAGAAGCTTTCCTGTTGAAATCCTGAGGCAATTTTACAGGGGTTTGGGCTTGGATTTGGTCCATCTGTGGTGTCAACCACGTTGCCGAAAGAAAAGCCGCCAAGTGGCAGCCAGCGGTGGGGTGAACAAAAACGCAAAACCCGCATTCAGTACAGCATTTTGCCAAAAGCCCGAGAGCAAAGACACCAGTGTATCGGGAAGAAACCAGGCCAACAAAGGTAGCGCCAATGCTACCCATCCGACGGTTTTCCCTTGGGCGAATAAGGTTGACGCGAAGATCCACATGGCCCCCCCCCAGCCTACGAGCACTGCACCCAACACCGCATGCAGTAACTTCAAATAAGGCACCAACCCACCGGTTGCCGAAACCAAATGGTGGGCATCCTGATAAAGAAGAAGCGAAAAAAACCGAAGCCCTAGCGCCTGAAACACGACTAAGCTCAAACCAAAAAGAACGACAACCACTGAGGCCAACTGCAGCCAACGTACCCAGAGTGTGGATGGAAAAAAAGCCATAGTCATATTGCAAAGCAAGAATAAGCGCAGGGTATACGCCCCCCATGGGACCGACAATGAACTGGGAGGTCAAGGACAATAAAAAAGCGCCCGCAAAGGGGCGCTTTTTCAAGATTCTGGCGGAAGCTGTGAGATTCGAACTCACGGAGGGCTCGCACCCTCGCCGGTTTTCAAGACCGGTGCATTCAACCGCTCTGCCAAGCTTCCGGGGTTGACTGGCGTTTAGCCAAGGTCGTGATTATACGCAATTTAACCGGGCTTGCACACCACGAGGGCTTAACCCCGCCTATTTGTGGGCCAGCCCGAGGCGTTTTTTCATGGCTTTCATGGACAGGTAGGACAAACCTGCGATGGTGGGAATGGCCACAGCCGTCACCACCTCGGGCGACACATGAACCCAGTCCAACGCTTTCATGCCTTTGACGAGGTAAGTCACCAGGCTGGACCCGTAGTAAGAAATCGCCACAATCGACAGGCCTTCCACGGTCTCCTGCAAGCGCAGTTGCACTTTGGCGCGCTGGTCCATAGAGGTCAGCAAACGCTGGTTTTGGCTTTCCCGCTCAATTTCCACGCGGGTTCGCAGCAACTGGGTCACGCGGGAAATTCGGGCGGCCAATTCGTCCTGACGCCGGGCAGTCCAGGTGCAGGTCTTCATGGCCGGGCCCAAGCGACGGTCCATGAATTCACCGAAGGTCTGCATGCCGACCATGGGAATTTCTTTAAGCTCGCTGATGCGTTTTTTCACCAAATCGCTGTACGCCTCAGCCGCTGTAAAACGAACGCGGTTTTCTGCGCTCAACTGCTCTACTTTGGCGGCCAGATCAGTCAACTGGCTCAGCAGTTGGCGGTCCATTTCCAGGTCTTCGGCCGTCACCGACTCCAGGTTTTCTGCCTTGCTGGTGGCGGCCATTTCGCTGGCCAAGCGCACCAATTGGTCTTCATACTGGCCCAGCTTGGGCAATGTGGCGCGGGCCACCGGAAAACTGAGCAAGGCCATCATGCGGTAGGTTTCCATCTCGATGGCGCGTTGAACCACACGGCCCAACTGGCGAGACCCCATACTCAAATTACAGATCAAGATGCGCGTTGCGCCACGGTCAGCAATCCGCAGGTCGGAAAACGCCTGCCCGGCGCCATTGGCAATCATGCCGCCAATCAGGGTGTTGCCCTCGAAGTAGCCCGCCACGGTCTTGGGCTCCCGGGGTTTGTCGGTTTTTTGGACAAACAGTTCAATGGCCACCAACAGCACGCCGGGCAAGGTGGACAACCAACTCGGAGGAAGGCGGCGGGTGACCGGGCGGTCAAACACAATGGCGTGGTCGGCCCGCTCAAAGAAGGTCATCGTGATGAATTCGTTGTGCTTTTCAAGCCGCAAACGCAAGGCCGACTCACCCAGACACAAGGTGATGTTGACTTGTGGCGCGCGCAGCTCAGCATCCGTCATGGCGGCTGACCCGCAGTAACTGATCAGGGACTGCAAGCACCCCACCAATGTGTCGTCTACGCGCCCTTGCACCAACAAGGCCATGTGGAACACCCGTTCCTGCGGCCAAAGGGCCTCGGTGGGGCGGGAATGCACCTCATCATTGAGGGTGTGGCGCAACGGATGCGCTTGGGGCAACAGTCGGGAGGCCGCCGGGTTGGACTGGGCGATGTTCATGGCATTAGGGGCAGATCAGGTACGGTCGCGAATGTCGGGCCAGGCTTTCATCAGGTAATAGCACATGGACCAGACCGTCAACACCGCTGCCAACAGAATCAACACTGTACCCAATGCCTGCATATTGATGAACCACACGGGCTCGTGAATCAACAACAGGGGAATGGCCACCATTTGGGCAATGGTTTTAAGCTTGCCCAAGGAATTGACCGCCACACTGTTGCGGGCGCCAATGCTGGCCATCCATTCCCTCAGGGCCGAGATGGTGATCTCCCGCCCGATGATGATCAAGGCGATGAAAGGGTCAATACGGCCCAAATCAACCAGCACAATCAGTGCTGCACTCACCATGAGTTTGTCCGCCACAGGGTCAAGAAACGCCCCGAAGGCAGAGGTTTGGTTCCAGCGCCGGGCCAGGTAACCATCAAAGGCATCGGTGATGGCAGCCACAATAAACACGATGGCGCCAATCCAGTTCTGTTCAACCACACTGAGGACCTGCTCGGGCACGAAGTAGACACCAACGACCAGCGGAATCAGAACGATCCGGATCCAGGTCAGTATCATGGGCAAGTTCAATGGCATGGCTGGGTGAAGTTGTTGGTTCATTAGGCTGCGGGGCTGATACGACGCCACCGCGATATTTCTTGACTATAACAGCGCAGAACGGACTTGCGCGAACTTGGCTCGCACTCAGTGCAGGCGGCGATAGATTTCCTCGGCCAGCGTGGACGAAATGCCGTCCACAGACATCAGGTCTTCAATGCTGGCCGCTTTCACCCCACGCAAACCGCCAAAGCGGGTCAGCAACTTCTGTTTGCGCTTGGCCCCAATGCCCTCGATTTCATCCAGCGCCGAGGCTTGGCGGGCTTTGGCACGTTTGGCCCGCATGCCGGTGATGGCAAATCGGTGGGCTTCGTCACGAATCTGGGCAATCAACATGAGCGCCGGGTGGCCCGGGCCCAATTCAAGGCTGGGACGGCCGTCGGCAAACACCAAGGTTTCAAGGCCCACTTTACGATTCTCGCCCTTCTTCACGCCAACAATCAGGCCAATGTCCAGCCGGAGTTCCACAAACACCTGTCGAACCACCTCGATTTGGCCCTTACCCCCGTCGATCAAGACAATGTGCGGCATCACGAGGGGGGCCTTGCCTTCGCGCTGGTAACGGCGGCTAACCGCCTGGCGCATGGCTGCATAATCGTCCCCGGGGGTAATGCCCTCGATGTTGTACCGGCGGTACTCACGGCTTTGCATGTCGTGGTGGTGAAACACCACACACGAGGCCTGCGTGGCCTCGCCTGCGGTGTGGGAAATGTCGAAACACTCCACCCGCAAAGTGGCCAACAGGTCAGGCTCATCGGCTGAGCCTGCGCCCGGTTCAACTGGGGCACTGCCCTCTTCCTGCACTTGGCCTTGCTGGGCCTCTTCCAGTACAGCCTCCAGCCCCAGCAGTTCAACCAGCGCCCGGGTTCGGAACTGGGCACTGCCCTGCTCGGCCACACGTCGTGCGATGGCCACTTTGGCATTTTCAACAGCCATGTCCAGCCAGGCTTTCCGCTCGGTTTGGGGTTGGCGCAACACGGTGATTTTGCGGCCTGCCTGTTCGGTCAAAGCCATCAGCAGTTCAGGCGCATCCAGTTCCTGATTCACAATCAACATCGCAGGAATGGGCCGGTCCACATAGGCTTGGCTGAGGTAAGCCTCCAACACCTCGGGGCCCAAGTCTTCGCTGACCTGGCTGACGGCCGGAAACATGGGGCGGTCCCCCAAATGTCGACCACCACGCACCATGGCCACATTCACGCACACACAGCCGCTGGCAATCACGACAGCAACAATGTCGGCATCGTCGCTGCCACCCGTGGTGTCCACATTCTGCTTTTGCAGCACCCGGCTTAATGCGCCAATCTGGTTGCGGTACACCGCAGCCTTCTCAAATTCCAGCAGGCCAGACGCCTCCAGCATCTTGTCTTCCAGTTCGGCCAGTACCGCTTTGTGGTCACCCCGAAGAAAACGGGACGCTGCCGCCACATCACGGGCGTAATCGGCTTCGGAAATATGCCCCACACAAGGTGCGCTGCATCGCTGAATCTGCGCCTGCAGGCAGGGGCGTGATCGGTGGGCAAACACGGTGTCTTCACAGGTGCGCAGCAGAAAAACACGTTGCAACACCTGAATGCTCTCTTTCACGGCCCAGGCATTCGGGAACGGCCCGAAAAACTGGGAACGCTTATCCACCGCACCCCGGTAATAGGCCACACGCGGGTAAGCATGGTTGGTCAGGCGCAGGTAGGGGTAGCTTTTGTCATCGCGAAACAGAATGTTGTAACGCGGGTTGAGGCTTTTGATGAGGTTGTTTTCCAGCAGCAGCGCTTCGGCTTCGGTGCGAGTGGGGGTCACATCCACCCGCACAATACGCTCCACCATGTGCGATGTTCGGGGGCTGGCGTGGGTTTTCTGGAAGTACGAGGACACCCGCTTTTTCAGGTTTTTGGCTTTGCCCACGTACATCACCACGCCCTGGGCATCGATCATGCGGTACACACCGGGCCGGGTGGTCAATTCACGCAGGAAGGCGCTGATGTCGAACGCGGGTTCGGGGTTATCCAATGGTTCCGGGGCTTCAGGGGCCTCTGGGGTTTGCGCCATACTGCCGCCTTTCAGGCCCGCAAATGGCCTGAAATGGCCTCAAGCACAGCCTGGAACATGGGCGTGGTCAGGCGGCCGGTCTGGGTGTTGTAACGGCTGACGTGGTAACTGTCGAACAGGCGGATGGTGCCCAAGTCGTGCACAGCGGCGTGCCCAAACTTGAACGCACTGGCTTTGTGGCCTGTGGCCTTCAGCACCGCCTGATGGGCCACAGTGCCCAAGGCGAGAATGGCGCGGGGCGGATGAACCTTCAATTCATGTGCCAAAAACACATTGCAGGTTTTGATTTCTGCGGGCGTGGGTTTGTTTTCGGGTGGCACACATTTAACCGCGTTGCTGACCCGGGCATTGACCAGTTGCAGGCCATCGCCCACAGCCACCGACTGAGCCCGTGTCGCCAGGCCGTATTTGTGCAGGCTGCTGTACAGCAAATCACCACAGAAATCGCCCGTGAATGGACGGCCACTTCGATTGGCGCCGTGCAGGCCGGGGGCCAAACCCACAATCAACAGCTCGGCATTGTCAGGCCCAAAAGGCGGCACAGGCCCATTGAAATGCTCGGGAAACTTCACCCGGTTCTGCTCATGAAAACCATGCAGGCGTGGGCAGGCTGTGCAATGCACATCAAACACCTGGGCAGGCCATTGCTGGTCAGTGGGCCGGGGCGACCACTGTGCAGTGGCCCCAAAATCGAGGGCGCCACTGCCCGAGGGTTGGCTCATGCGCTTGGTCAACCCAACACCTTGCGGGCGTTCCAGAACAGGCGCATCCATGGCGAGAACTCGCCTTCGCCTTTGGGCGCCCAACTCATCTGCACGCTGCGGAACACCCGCTCCGGATGCGGCATCATGATGGTGAAGCGGCCATCCGGTGTGGTAAACCCGGCCAGCGCTTCAGGGCTGCCGTTGGGGTTGTACGGGTACTGCTGGGTAGGCTCACCGTTTGAGCCCACATACTGCACCGCCACCAAACCGCTGGCGCTCAACTGAGCGTGGTTGCCTTGGCGCGAAAAATCCGCGCGGCCTTCACCGTGGGCCACCACCACCGGAACCACCGACCCTTCCATGCCTTGCAACAACAAGGAGGGGGATTTGTTGATGCGCACATTCACCAAACGGGCCTCGTACTGTTCGCTTTCATTGCGCATCAGCTTGGGCCAGTGTTGCGCGCCGGGAATCAAGTCGCTCAGGGTGGCCATCATCTGACAGCCATTACACACGCCCAAACCGAACACATCACCGCGCTGGAAAAACTCGGCGAACTGGTCAGACACACGGCTGTTGTAGCGAATGGTTTTGGCCCAGCCTTCACCGGCACCCAGCACGTCGCCATAGCTGAAACCGCCGCAGGCGGCCAAGCCCTGGAACTCAGCCAAGGTGCGCTTGCCACTGAGCAAGTCACTCATGTGCACGTCCACCGCCTCAAAACCGGCTTGGGTGAATGCACCCGCCATTTCCAGTTGACCATTCACACCTTGCTCGCGCAGCACAGCCACACGGGGCTTGGCACCACTGGCAATGAACGGCGCTGCAATGTTCTCTTGGGGGTTAAATGCGGGTTTGTACACCAGGGCGTTGGGCAATTCAGCCTGCACCGCGTGTTCACTGTCCGCACAGGCGGGGTTGTCGCGGCGGCGGGCAATCTGATGCGAGGTGTCGTCCCACACCGCCTGCAACTGGCTGCGCTGGGCGCTGTAGATGCACTTGGCATCGCGGTAAAACTCAACCACATCGCGGTCATTGGGTTTGCCGATCACATTGCTGTACTTGCTCAAGCCAGCATTGCGCAGCACTTCCATGGCCTCGCTTTTGCGGGCTGCGGGCACTTGCAGCACCACACCCAGTTCTTCGTTGAACAGGGCTTTCAAGGTGATTTCATTGCGCTGCACACCCACCTGCTCGGGGCGAATCTTGAAGTCGCCCCAGTCGGCGGCATGCGGGTCGATGGTCAACATGTCCAGGTTGATGGACAAACCGCAGCGGCTGGCAAAACTCATTTCTGCCAAGGCCGCCAACAACCCACCGTCGGAGCGGTCATGGTAGGCCTTCACCAAGCCTTGCGCACGCAGGGTTTGCATCGCTCCCACGAAGGCTTTGAGGTCCTCGGGGAAATTCACGTCGGGCGTATCCTGCCCCAACTGGTTGGTCACCTGAGCCAACACACTGGCACCCAAGCGGGTCTGGCCGCGGGCCAGGTCCACCAGAATCAGCACCGAGTCTTCAGAGGTGTCCAGCGCTGGGGTCAGTGTGCCCCGCACATCGTCCACCTTGGCAAAGGCCGACACAATCAAGCTGACTGGCGACATCACTTCTTTCTGCACATCGCCCTCGTTCCAGCGCGTGCGCATGGACAGGGAGTCTTTGCCCACGGGAATGCCCAAGCCCAGTTGCGGACACAATTCCATGCCCACTGCCTTCACGGTGTCAAACAGCGCTGCGTCTTGGCCGGGGGTGCCGCAAGCAGCCATCCAGTTGGCGCTCAGCTTCACGTCTTCCAGTTTGCCCACTGGGGCTGCCAACAGGTTGGTCAGGGCCTCGGCAATCGCCATACGGCCCGAGGCTGGTGCGTTCAACACCGCCAGTGGCGTACGCTCACCCATGGCCATGGCTTGGCCGGTGTATCCGGTGTAGTCGTTGGTGGTCACGGCCACGTCAGCCACAGGCACTTGGTAAGGCCCCACCATTTGGTCGCGGGCAGTGAAGCCCCCCACTGTGCGGTCACCAATGGTGATCAAGAAACGCTTGGACGCCACGGCAGGAAACTTCAGCACCTGCTCCACCACATCGCCCAATTCCAGCGCGGTCAAATCAATGGGTGCTTTGGGTGGGTCAATGCGCACGTCCTTGCGCTCCATGCGCGGCGGCTTGCCCAGCAAGACATCCATGGGCATGTCCACGGGGTTGCTGGGGCTTTCTGGGTCCAGCACCACCAGTTGGCGCTCGTCAGTCACCACACCCACCACGCAGAACGGGCAGCGCTCGCGTTCACACAACTCGGTGAACAGGGCCAATGATTCGGGCGCAATGCCCATCACATAGCGTTCCTGAGATTCATTGCACCAAATCTCGGCGGGGCTCAAACCACTTTCGTCCAAATTGACTTTGCGCAGTTCAAACACCGCGCCTTTGCTGGACGAATCGGCCAGTTCAGGGAATGCATTGGACAGACCACCTGCACCCACGTCATGAATACTCAGGATGGGGTTGCCATCACCCAGCGTCCAGCAACGGTCCAGCACCTCTTGGGCTCGGCGCTCCATTTCAGGGTTGCTGCGTTGCACGGAATCAAAGTCCAGCGACTCGGTGTTGGTGCCTGCATTCATCGATGAAGCAGCACCGCCGCCCATGCCGATGCGCATGCCTGGGCCGCCCAGTTGAATCAGCAAGCTGCCTGCAGGCAGGTCCAGTTTGTGGGTGTGGGTGCTGCGAATATTGCCAATGCCACCGGCAATCATGATGGGCTTGTGGTAACCGTACACACGGTCGCCCACGCGTTGCTCGAACGTGCGGAAATAACCACCCAGGTTGGGTCGGCCAAACTCGTTGTTGAAGGCCGCAGCACCAATGGGCCCGTCAATCATGATCTGCAAGGGCGTGGCGATTCGGCTGGGCAGGCCTACAGACTGGGTTTGGCCTTGTTGATCAGCAGGCACCAAGGCATCACGCCCGGTTTCCCAACTTTCCTTGTCCCCGTCAAAACGCAAGTGGGAGGTGGTAAAACCACACAGACCGGCTTTGGGCTTTGCGCCGCGCCCTGTGGCGCCTTCGTCACGAATTTCGCCGCCAGAACCCGTGGCAGCACCCGCATACGGGGAGATGGCCGTGGGGTGGTTGTGCGTTTCCACCTTGGCCACAAAGTGGGCCAATTCAGTGTGGGGGCGGTAAATGCCGTCGCTGTCGGCAAAGAAACGGTCGACCGTGTGGCCTTCAATCACCGCCGCATTGTCCGAATACGCCACCACAGTGCCCTGCGGCGTGGTTTTGTGGGTATTGCGAATCATGCCGAACAGGGAAATGTCTTGAACCTGTCCGTCAATCGTCCAGGTGGCATTGAAAATCTTGTGTCGACAATGCTCGCTGTTGGCTTGGGCAAACATCATCAGTTCCACGTCCGTGGGCGAGCGGCCCATGCGGGTGTAGGCGTCTAGCAGGTAATCGATCTCGTCGTCGCTCAGTGCCAGGCCCAACTCGCTGTTGGCTTTCACCAAAGAGCCACGCCCTTCGGTCAACTCCACCGTTTGCAATTGCTTGCCTTGAAGGGGCAGGAACAAAGACTTCACCGCAAACCCATCGGGCAACACGGCCTCGGTCATGCGGTCATACAGACAGGCCTTCAGGGCCTGAACCGTGTCGGCCGCTGGCGCCTTCACACCACCCAGCCAGCCTTTTTTGAACATCAACTGAAACTCAACGCCCCGCTCCATACGCACCACCTGGGCCACGCCTGCATTGTGGGCGATGTCAGTGGCTTTGGATGCCCAAGGGCTGACGGTGCCCAGGCGGGGCACCACCGTGGCGGTCAGGTCAACGCGGTCCAGCGCCACCGCGGGGTGGCCGTAATCCAGCAGGCCAGACATGACCCGGTTGGCCTCGGCATCCAGAGCGCCATGGCTGGCCACAAAGTGCACAAACTGGGCGCTGACCGCCTCGACATTGGGCTCGATGGCACGCAGGCGCTTGAGCAAACCTTCGGCACGGAACGCCGACAATGCAGACACACCGTTGAACACAGTGACTTCGAATTGATCGGCCGAGGACAAGGCAAGAGACATGACAGCAAACTGTGGGGTTGAGTTAATCTTCAATTATACCGGAACCGCCCCCCTGCTTGCCCGGCCTTGGCCTGCGCCGGCCCCACCGACCACACTGAAACACACACCCAATGAGCAACATTCAAGCCCACCGAACTCTGGCCGATTTGCCCGACACCCTCCGTGAAGCCCACTGGGTGAAGCCCGGCGACCAAACCCTGCCCGTGTTGGATGTGGTGGCCATACGGCGCGTCGAGGAATCGGCCTTCAAACAGGTGGACTCATTTCTGTTGATGCAGGCAGCGGGCCTGCGCTCAGCCCAGCGAATTCTGGACTGGGTCCACGCCCAACGCCTCACTATCGCGCACTTTTTGGTGTTGGCCGGGCCTGGCAACAATGGTGGGGATGCCTGCATCGTCGCCCACCAACTGGCGGTCTTGGGCATGCATGTCCAATGGGTGAATTGCCCTGGCCACAGCGAACCCAGCGCCGACCGGCAAGCGGCTGAACGCCTGTGCATCAGCCTGCTTGAACCCACCGAGTGGCCAGAGGAAGGCCTTCCGCTGACCAGAGACACCGTGGTGATCGACGGCTTGTTGGGGATAGGCTGCACCCGCGCCCCCGAAGGTCTTATCGCCCGCATCATCGAATCTGTCAACACCCAGATCAACATGCAGCAAGGGCACCATCAGCCCGGGCGAACGCGGGTGGTTGCCCTGGACTGCCCCAGCGGCCTGAACTGCAGCACGGGTCAAGCACCGGGTGTGGCCATGCAGGCGGACCTCACGCTGAGCTACATCGCCTGTAAAACCGGCCTGCTGGACGAAAGCGGCAAAGATTTGTGTGGCGACATTGAAATCGACAGCCTGAACTGCGACGACTTGTTGGGGCAAGCCCATACAGCCCCTGCCCTGTGGGCACACAGCGACCACCACATGCGCCGACAATTGCCTCGCCGCCAGCACCGCCATCACAAAGGCAGCTATGGCAGCGTGGCTGTGGTGGGTGGCCAAACCGGCATGGTGGGCGCCGCGCTGCTGACTGCACGCGCAGCCCTGGCGATGGGTGCGGGCCGAGTGGCCATGACCCTGTTGGCCGAACACACCCAGCGCAGCGGGCCGTGGGCCCTGATGCCCGACATTGAGGTGCCGGGCCAATCCTGTTTTCTGGACCCTTTGTGGCCCGAACTGATGAACAAAACCCTCGACGACAACCTGGCGTTTGCACAGGTACTGGCCGTAGGGCCCGGTTTGGGCACCAGCGCCGCCTCTGAAGCACTGCTGCACCAAGTGTTGGACACTCAGGCCGCACGCAATTCAGGCCAGCACCTCGTGCTGGATGCCGATGCCCTGAACCTGCTGGCCAAAGACACAGGCCTTGAGCAAGCGCTGCTGCACTTTCAAAGCAGCAGGGCCCATGCCTCCACCACCCTTACCCCACATCCACTGGAGGCCGCAAGGCTTCTGGCTTGTTCAGTGCAAGACATTCAAGCCAACCGATACGCAGCCACCAAAGCACTGTCGAAGCGTTTCCAAGCCACCGTGATATTGAAAGGGCCAGCCACCTTGGTGGCTTCGGGTGAGGATGTCAGCATCAACCTGACTGGCGGCCCGGCCTTGGCCACAGGGGGCAGTGGCGATGTGCTCACCGGTGCGGTGGCCTCCTTCCTCGCCCAGGGGCTGGACAGCCACGAGGCGGCCCAATGCGCCGTGTGGCTCCATGGCCTGAGCGTCCAACCCTTCGAAGGCATGGAGCCGCTGGTGGTCAGCCACGCCAGCCAAATCAGCCAGCGTATGCAGGCCCAGTTAAACGCCCTGCTCCGCCAGCACACCCGCTGACAAGTGCAAAGTGCGGTCGCAACGGGCAGCCAAGGCGGAATCGTGAGTGACCAGCACCAGCGTTGTGCCCTGCTCACGTTGCAATTGGAACATCAAGTCGATGATGCGCTGGCCCGTTGCAAAGTCCAGGCTGCCCGTGGGTTCGTCGGCAAACACAATCGAGGGGTTCCGCACAAACGCACGGGCAACGGCGACACGTTGCTGCTCACCACCCGACAGGGTTTTGGGCGTGTGGTTCAAGCGCGCGCCCAAACCCACACGTTCCAGCATCGCCGCGCACACCCGCTTGGCATCGGGCATGTTCACCAACTGGGTGGCCATGAGCACATTCTCAAGGGCAGTCAGATGCGGCAGCAGTTGAAAAGACTGAAACACAAAACCCACATGCCTGGCGCGCAGCACGGCCCTTTGCTCCTCGCTGCTGGCGCACAGGTTTTCGCCCATGAAATGAACTGCGCCGGCACTGGGCAGGTCCAACCCGGCAAGCATGCCCAGCAGGGTGGATTTGCCCGAGCCTGACGCCCCAGTGATGGCCACAGCCTCCCCCTGCCGTATCCGGAAGGAAATGTCGGACAATATGGGCAACTGTGCGTCGCCGTCGCGCACCACTTGATTCAAACCGTCTACTTGAAGGATGTCAGTCGTCATGTCAGGCCATGCTCTGTTGAAATGGACACGAACCACCTTGGCCGCGTTGTGCGTAGCCAGTGTACCTGTTGGCGTGAATGCCAAAACCGGCCACTGCCACATTCTGGTGATGGGGGACAGCCTGTCAGCCGCCTACGGACTGCCTGTTGAACAAGGCTGGGTTGCTTTGATGGATCGGAGGCTGAAAGAAAAGTTCCCGCAGTGCCAACTGACTAACGCCTCAATTTCAGGGGAAACCACAGCGGGCGGAAAAACCCGCTTGCCGGCCCTGCTCAAGCAACACAAACCCAGCTTGATGATCCTCGAACTTGGGGCCAACGATGGCTTGCGGGGCCTGCCTGTGCAAACCATGCAAGACAACCTCAACCAGATGGTGAACCTGGCACGCGCCGCAGGCAGCAACACCGTGTTGCTGGGCATGCAAATTCCCGCCAACTACGGGCCAGCCTACAGCCGACGCTTCGCGCAGGCATTCAGCGATGTGGCCAAGCAGCAGCGCCTGCCCTTTGTGCCGTTTTTTCTGGAGAGTTTCGCCACAGATGCCAGCGCATTTCAAGCGGACAGCATCCACCCGAATGCCGGAGCCCAACCCAAAATGCTGGATGCGGTGTGGCCAACGGTGTCAACAGCGATTCGCTAATACTCAAGAACACCGAAAAGGAATTGAAACGGGTTGATGAATATCAACCCGTGCCCAGTTGATGGTGTTAAAACTGTTTGCGAACTTCCACGTCAACGCGCTTCTTGAGTGCGTCACGGGAAGCCAGCACCAAGGCTTCCTGATAGGCTTGGCTGGTCAGGCTTTCATAATAGCCCACTACCTTGGGGTCGGCTTTGGCCCGAATCTCAGACGATGGCGCGCCGGACACCACATACGCCACGGCCACACCGGCAGCACCCACATTCACCAAGGTGGCCTTAGGCAATTCAGACACTGCCGTGTTCAGCGCTGCCTGGGCCACAGGGGCCAGAAGCCCCTCTGAACCCAAGGCCGAAATGGTTTTTGCAGCACCAAAGCCAGCCAACTCAGCAGCACCTGCTGCGGGTTTGGCCTCATTCAACCGGGCCACCGTGGCCTGCGCATCGGCCAGCGCCAGCTTCTGGGCCTCATCCTGCTTCAGGCGGGCCTCGATCTGCCCACGCACCTCAGCCAAAGGCTTGGGTGTGGCTGCGTCATAGCGCGTGATTCGAGCAGAGACCAACACATCACCCACCTGAACTGCTTTGGTGTTATTGCGGTTTTTAATGGAGTCTTCCGAGAAAATTTCAGCCAACAACTTGGCATCTTTCAACACAGCGGGTGCGTTGCCGGAAGCCACCTGAGTCAGCCCGGAAAAGGCAACGGTTTTGACGCCCAAGGCCTTGACCACGTTGTCGAAGCTTTGACCACCTTCATAAACCAACTCCGAGAAGCGCCCCTGTGCATCGGCCACTTGCGCAGTGGCCTTTTGAGTTTTGATCTCATCAGCAATTTGAGCCTTCACACTGTCCAATGACTTCACTGCGCCACCGCGTGTGTCCACCAGTTCAATGATGTGGTAGCCAAACTCACTTTTCACCAAACCGCTGATATCACCCTTTTTCATGGCAAACACAGCCTGGTCAAAGGCAGGCACCATGGCCCCTTTGCTAAAGAAACCCAGGTCACCGCCCTGTGGGGCCGAACCCGTGTCGACGGAATACTTCTTGGCCAGTTCAGCAAACTTGGCGGGGCTGGCCTTGACTTCAGCCAACACTTTGTCGGCCTGGGCCTTCAGCTCATCCGCCGTGTTGCCGGCTTTCTCGGCTGGCAGCAGAATGTGCCGGGCTTTGCGCTCCTCAGGGGATGAAAAACGGGCCTTATTCTGCTCGTAATACTGGGCCACATCGGCATCGCTCACGCTGATGCGCGACTTGATGTCCTCCGCGGACAAAGTCACAAATTCCACGTCCGCTTTCTGTGGGTTGGTGAAACGGGCTTGGTTCTCTTTGTAGAACGACTCAATCTGTTCGTTGCTCAAACTCACCTTGGCCAAGTAAGGGCCCAAGTCCAGCGTTTTCACCTGCACCACGCGGCCGCTAAGTTGCACATCGTCCAACGACTTCACCAAGCTTGCCGGGAAAAAATTCGCACGCAGCAGAGGGTCCAACACCTGATTGCGCGCCAGGTTGAAACGCATATTGGCCTGATGGGCCAGCGGCGTCAGGCCACGGGCGGCCAGTTGAGACACATACAACTCTTCATCGAACTTGCCGTCCTTCTGAAACAGCGGCGTGTTGATGATTTCTTCTTGCAGGGCCTGATCGCTAGCGGTCAGGTATTGCTTCTCCATGGACTTCTGGAACAAGTACTGCGTCACCAGTGAATCCAGCAACTGTCGGTTGATGTCAGGCGAATCAAACAACTTCGGATCGAAGTTGGGGCCAGACTGCGCACGGGCTTCCTCAATGCGTTGACGTTTGATCTGATCGAACTCTTCAGGAGTGATCAGATGA
Source organism: Limnobacter sp. (assembly GCF_046297615.1). Classification (GTDB taxonomy): domain Bacteria; phylum Pseudomonadota; class Gammaproteobacteria; order Burkholderiales; family Burkholderiaceae_B; genus Limnobacter. Next base: position 114,025 of record NZ_JBKBHM010000007.1, read on the forward strand.
TCGCCCACCTTGGCATACGCCTTGGAGTTGGCGTTGACCGAGGTGAAGCCATCCACACCGAACAGCACGAAGGCCGGGGTGATGAACAGCAACAGAATGAACATCATCAACTTCTGGTTGTTGCGTACGAAATCAAACATGGTGGTGGCGAAGCGCTTGAATCAATTTGGACGCCACATGATAACCGATGAAGAAGCCCTGTCTGAGAACAGGCGAAGGGGAAATGAAAAAACCCCAGAGGCTTTCGCACTCTGGGGTTTTTTTGCTGGCGGAGTGGACGGGGCTCGAACCCGCGACCCCCGGCGTGACAGGCCGGTATTCTAACCAACTGAACTACCACTCCTAAAACAGTGGTGCTTGATTTGCAATTTGGTGGGTGCTGAGAGGCTCGAACTCCCGACCTAAACCTTGTAAGGGTTCCGCTCTACCAACTGAGCTAAGCACCCGACTTATTCAAAAACAAACGTCACTTTTTGTTTTTGCTTGCTGTCGTTTTGCAAATCAGCCAAGACCGCAATTATATACAGAGATTAATTCGTCTTGCAACACCTTTGCGAACTTTTTTTCAATTAGTTCACTGCGTCTTTCAGTGCTTTGCCAGGACGGAACTTGGGCACTTTGGCAGCCTTGATCTTGATGGTTGCGCCAGTGCGTGGGTTACGGCCGCTGCGAGCAGCACGCTTGCCAACTGCGAAGGTACCGAAGCCAACCAGAGTCACTGTGCCACCTTTTTTCAGGGTGGTTTTGACTGCAGCAATCAGCGCGTCCAGTGCACGACCGGCAGCTGCTTTGGAAATTTCTGCAGACTCAGCGATTTGGTCGATCAGTTCAGTTTTATTCATGTAAGTAGCCCCCTCTTGGTGACAGAAAAAAAGTGCCAAACCATTTGGCACTCCGATGCTTCAGCGTCTTATTTAGACATGCCCGAAAGCCTTGTGTCAACTCATTTAGCGGGGTGTATGTCGGTTTTAATCAGGCCTGACAAGGCTTTCCGGGCACCATGAAAAAAGGCCCCGGTTTGTGCAAAGCGGGGCCTTCAATTTTTTTACCGGAAAATCAGTGCTTTAGACCAGCCTCTGAAGGCTTCGCATCCGCTGGGGTTGCCAACACTGCGGATTCCTCGGAGAGTGGCTCTGGCTGTGACTCTAGGGCATTTTGCAACACTTGATCAATCCATTTCACCGGAATGATTTCAAGACTGTTCTTCACATTGCTCGGAATCTCGGCCAAGTCCTTGACGTTTTCCTCGGGGATCAACACCGTTTTGATGCCGCCACGGTGCGCCGCAAGCAACTTTTCCTTGAGGCCCCCGATGGCCAGCACCTCACCGCGCAAGGTGATTTCACCGGTCATAGCAACCGATGATTTCACGGGAATGCCTGTGAGCGTAGACACCAAGGCAGTGGTCATGGCGATGCCTGCAGAAGGGCCATCTTTGGGCGTCGCGCCTTCGGGCACGTGCACGTGAATGTCCTGTTTCTCAAACACATCGTCCTTGATGCCCAAGCGCTTGGAACGCGCGCGCACCACGGTGCGTGCAGCCTCCACCGATTCTTTCATCACATCGCCCAGCGAACCGGTACGAATGATGCCACCCTTGCCCGGCATGGCCACGGTCTCGATGGTCAGCAAGTCGCCACCCACCTCTGTCCAGGCCAAACCAGTCACCTGACCAATTTGGTTTTCTTTCTCGGCCAAACCGTAGCTGAAGCGACGAACGCCCAAGAATTTGTCCAGGTTCTTCGGTGTGACCTGAACCTTCTTCTCGTTCTTGCCCAACACCATTTGGCGAACCACCTTGCGGCAGATCTTGGACACTTCACGCTCCAGCCCGCGCACACCAGCCTCGCGGGTGTAGTAGCGAATCATGTCGCGGATGGCCGCCTCGGACAAGGTCAACTCCTCGTTCTTGACGCCATTGTTTTTCATTTGCTTGGGCAGCAAATACTTCTGCGTGATGCTGACCTTTTCATCCTCGGTGTAACCCGACAGACGAATCACTTCCATACGGTCCAGCAGGGCATGCGGAATGTTCAGCGAGTTCGCTGTCGCGACAAACATCACATCCGACAGGTCATACTCCACTTCCACATAGTGGTCCACGAAAGTGCTGTTCTGCTCCGGGTCCAGCACCTCGAGCAGGGCCGATGCGGGGTCACCACGGAAATCCATGCCCATCTTGTCGATTTCATCCAGCAGGAACAGCGGGTTACGCACACCGACCTTGGTAATGCTGGTCAGCACTTTGCCCGGCATGGAACCAATGTAGGTTTTGCGGTGGCCGCGAATTTCAGCTTCATCACGCACCCCACCCAAGGCCATGCGCACAAACTTGCGGTTGGTGGCTTTGGCCACGGATTGGCCCAGGGAAGTTTTACCCACACCGGGAGGGCCCACCAAGCAGAGGATTGGGGCCTTGAGCTTGTCCACACGCTGCTGGACAGCAAGGTATTCCACAATGCGTTCTTTGACTTTTTCCAAGCCGTAGTGGTCTTCGTCGAGCACTTTCTCGGCGTTGTCCAGCTTGTTGTTGATCTTGGTTTTTTTCTTCCAGGGCAAGTTCACCAAGGTGTCGATGTAGTTGCGAATCACCGTGGCTTCCGCCGACATGGGTGACATCAACTTCAGCTTCTTCAACTCGGTTTCGGCCTTCTTCAGGGCCTCCTTGGGCATCTTGGCCAGCTTGATGCGTTTCTCAAGCTCTTCCATGTCAGCGCCGTCTTCACCCTCGCCCAATTCTTTCTGAATGGCCTTGACCTGCTCATTCAGGTAGTACTCGCGCTGGCTTTTTTCCATTTGGCGCTTGACGCGTCCGCGAATGCGCTTCTCCACCTGGAGAATGTCGATCTCGGTTTCCAGTTGCGCCAACAGGGCTTCCAGACGCTGAGCAATGCTGAAGGTTTCCAGAATGGACTGCTTTTGTTCCAGTTTCAACGGCAGGTGGCTGACGATGGTGTCCGCCAGGCGGCCAATGTCATCAATGCTGGCCAGGGAAGTCAGAATTTCTGGAGGAATTTTTTTGTTGAGTTTGACGTAAGAGTCAAACTGCGCCATCACTGCGCGCTTCATGGCCTCGGTTTCGGGGCTCTGTGAAGGGTCGGCCAGCAAAGGCATGGCCGTGGCCGAGAAATGAGAACCTTCATCCACCACTTTCAGCAGGCGGGCACGCTGCACACCCTCTACCAGCACTTTGACCGTGCCGTCGGGCAGTTTCAGCATTTGAAGGACGTTGGCCACACAACCAATGCTGTACATGTCTTTGTCGCTGGGCTCGTCCTTGGTGGCCGACTTCTGGGCAACCAGCAGGATGCTTTTCCCGGTTTCCATGGCAATTTCCAAGGCCTTGATGGACTTTGGACGGCCAACAAACAGGGGAATGACCATGTGGGGAAAGACAACCACGTCACGCAGCGGCAGCAGCGAGAGATCAACGGGTTGTTCGGGAAGCACGTTGGATGCTGACATATGTTCACCTTTTGAATGCATGCCCCGCACTTGGGGTCGAAACGCGCTTATTCAAGCAAAATATTGATTGCCTGTTTCAAACAATACCACTGAAAAAAAAAGCCCAACTCACGAGTTGGGCTGTTTTTGTACATTTAGCGGGGGATACCGACAAGAAACTGCATCAGGACTTGTCTTTGCTTCCGGCCACTTTGGGCTGCTCTTCATAAATCAGCAGAGGCTGCCCTTCGCCCGTGATGGTTGACTCGTCCACCACCACTTTCTTCACGTCGTGTTCGTTGGGCAAGTCGTACATCACACCCAGCAAGGCTTGCTCAAGAATGGTTCGCAGGCCGCGCGCGCCGGTTTTGCGCTGAATGGCCTTCTTGGCGATGGCGCTGAGCGCTGATGGCCGGATTTCCAACTCGGCACCGTCCATCTCCAGCAGCTTTTCAAACTGCTTGACTACCGCATTCTTGGGCGTGGTAAGAATGTCGATGAGGGCGGGCTCGTCGAGCTCGTCCAAGGTCGCGATGACCGGCAAGCGACCAACCAACTCAGGAATAATCCCGAACTTGATGAGGTCTTCAGGCTCGACGTCGGCCAACACGGTGCCCACATTCTCGTCATTCTTGCTTTTGACTTCGGCACCAAAACCAATGCCAGAACGCTCGGACCGGTTACGAATCACCTTGTCCAGGCCTTCAAACGCACCACCCACGATAAACAACACATTGGTGGTGTCAATTTGCACGAAGTCCTGATTGGGGTGCTTGCGGCCGCCCTGCGGAGGAACGGACGCCACGGTGCCTTCGATCAACTTCAGCAAGGCCTGCTGAACACCCTCACCCGACACATCGCGTGTGATGGAGGGGTTGTCCGACTTGCGGGAAATCTTGTCGATTTCATCGATGTACACAATGCCACGCTGGGCTTTGTCGACTTCGTAGTTGCAATTTTGCAGCAGCTTTTGAATGATGTTTTCAACGTCTTCACCCACATAACCCGCTTCGGTGAGGGTGGTGGCGTCGGCAATCACGAAAGGCACATTCAGCAAACGGGCCAGCGTTTGGGCCAGCAAGGTTTTGCCGGAACCCGTGGGGCCCACCAACAGGATGTTTGATTTGGACAGCTCGACATCGTCCTTCTTGCCAGTGACATGGCGAAGGCGTTTGTAGTGGTTGTACACCGCCACGGACAAGACCCGCTTGGCTTTGTCTTGCCCAATCACATATTGGTCAAGAATGGCGCGAATTTCACGCGGGGTGGGCAGCTTGTCACCACCACCTGTTGAGGTGGCTTCAGCCGCCTCGTCACGAATGATGTCGTTGCACAGCTCGATGCACTCATCACAGATGAACACGGAGGGGCCGGCAATCAGCTTCTTGACCTCGTGCTGGCTTTTGCCGCAAAAGGAACAGTACAGCAGTTTTTCACTGGAACCTTTTTTCTCTGACATCCTGTCTTCCCCTGGGGCGACTACTGAGCCCCTTGATACTGGAAATTACTTGTTGCCTTCGGTGGGCGGTACGCGGTGCTTGAGCACATCGTCAATCAGACCATAGGCCTTGGCGTCATCGGCGCCCATGAAGTTGTCACGGTCGGTGTCGCGGGCGATCTGATCGATCGGTTTTCCGGTGTTGTCCGCCAGAATGCCGTTGAGTTTTTCACGCAAATACAGAATTTCCTTGGCGTGGATCTCGATGTCGGAAGCCTGACCTTGAACACCACCCAGTGGTTGGTGAATCATGATGCGGCTGTTGGGCAGGGAGAAACGCTTGCCTTTGGTGCCCGAAGACAGCAGGAAGGCGCCCATGCTGGCGGCCAGACCTGTACACAGGGTAGACACATCGGGCTTGATGAACTGCATGGTGTCATAAATGGCCATGCCAGCCGACACGGAACCGCCCGGGCTGTTGATGTACAGGGCGATGTCCTTGTCGGGGTTTTCAGATTCCAGGAACAACATTTGAGCCACGATGATGTTGGCCATCTGGTCGTTGATGGGGCCAACAAGGAAAATCACCCGTTCTTTCAACAGACGGGAATAGATGTCATAGGCACGCTCGCCCCGACCACTCTGTTCAATCACCATGGGCACATACAAGTTGCCCTGGGGTTCAAAAGCATTGAAGTTATTGAAATTTCCGGTCATAGAGCGAGGGTCCCACTTCATCGTTATTTATTTCCCATCAATTCATCGAAAGACAATTTCTTCTCAACCACCTTGGACTTGGACAACGTGAACTCAACCACATTGTCTTCCAGAATCACGGCTTCGACATCCGCCAAACGGGCGCGGTCTTGGAAATACCACTGCATGACTTCTGCAGGGTTTTCGTAACTTTGAGCCTGTTCTTCAATGAATGCACGAACCTGTTCGGGTTTGGCTTGCAGGTTGTTGACTTTCACCAAGTCTGACACGATCAAGCCCAGACGGACGCGACGCTCAGCTTGAGCAGCGAAAATATCTTCGGGCAACTGAATTTTTTCCACATCGGCCATGCCACGGGCTTTCAGGTCCTGGCGGGCACGGGCGGCCAGCTCGGTGGTTTCGGACTGAATCAGGGCCTTGGGCACATCAAACTCAGCCACTTTCAACAGGGCGTTCATCACGGCGTCTTTGGTTTGGGCCTTGGTGCGGTTACCCACTTCACGGCTCAGGTTTACGCGCACGTCTTCGCGCAGCTTGTCCAGGGTGCCTTCGGCGATGCCCATGGCTTTGGCGAAATCTTCGTTCAGCTCGGGCAACTGCTGCCCTTCCACCAGCTTGATGGTGATTTCGAACTCAGCGGTTTTACCGGCCACGTCTTTGCCGTGGTAGTCCTCGGGGAAGCTCAAGGGGAAGGTTTTGGACTCGCCCTTCTTCAGGCCTTGGGCTGCAGCTTCGAACTCGGGCAGCATTTGGCCACGGCCCAGCACGAAACTGAAATCTTCGGCAGTGCCGCCAGCAAAGGCCACGCCGTCGATCTTGCCCACAAAATCAAGGGTTACTTTGTCGTCTGTGGCGGCTGCGCGGTCTACTTCAGCGTAGGTGGCGCGTTGCTTACGCAGGATATCCAGGGTTTTGTCCACTTCAGCGTCGCTGACTTCAACCACTGTTTTTTCAATTTCCAGTGCGGAGAAATCACCGAATTTCACTTCGGGAAACACTTCGAAGATGGCCTTGAATTCCAGGGCTTCTTCAGCCGCACCGTCAGCGGCCTCAATGCGGGGGGCGCCAGCCACACGCAGGTCCTGTTTTTGCACTTCTTCGTTGAAAGTACGGCCGATTTCATCGTTCAGCACTTCGGAATGCACCTGGGGGCCGTAGTTCTGCACAACCATTTTCATGGGCACTTTACCGGGGCGGAAACCAGGCATGCGGGCGGTGCGGGCAACTTTTTGCAGGCGCTTTTCGACTTCCGCATTGATTTTTTCAACCGACAGCTTCAGGGAGATGGTTTTCTCAAGGGAGCTGGCAGTGGTGGTGGTGTCAGTCATGTTGGAACTCTTGAATTTTTGACCCGAACCCAAGGCCGGGCAAGTTAAAAGAAACGGTGGCGAACGTACGGGCGAACGTGGTTCCACCCCGTTTTTCGATGGGCTATATCTTACACAAGGTTGGGGGGCTTGGGCGGTGCAGCCGCCTGATTGGCAAGGCAAACTCTGTAAAGCAGCCCCAAGGCTTGCCTATGGGGTGAAACAGGCTGTTCAGCCTGCTGTTGGTGCGGATGAAAGGACTCGAACCTTCACGTGTCACCACGCCAGAACCTAAATCTGGTGCGTCTACCAATTTCGCCACATCCGCGACACGGCGGCAGTATAGCGGGTTTTACACGCAATGCCCACGCTGGGGGCCCGCTCGGGCCACCCCAAATTGGCGACTGATGACCTACAATGCGGGTTTAGGCGGCCGATTGGCGCCGCATACCGTGTGTACAGCCACCATGTTGCCCTTGTCTTTAGAGAATCCGCTGGCCTATTGCCGCGAGAAGGTCTGCCCCGACCTGTCATCCCTGCACTACGCCACCCTGTTTCAGCCTGAAACCGACAAAGCCTTTTGGCTGGGGCTGTTTACGCTGAACCATGAGTTGCGGGCGGCCTCAATCAAGCAGATGGACATGGGCCTGGTTCAGGTGAAATTGGGTTGGTGGCGCAATGCACTGGCTGGCGCGCTGGACAACAGTAACCCCCACCCGGTGATTGCAGCTTTGAATCCAAGGCTGGTGGGTGCCGTGGACCCGGAAAATTGGCCCGTGTTGATTGAATCAGTGGTGAGCAGTTGCGAACCCCGCCGCTACAACAGCATGGCCGATTGGAGCCACCACCTGGGCACGGCCATCACACCTTGGTTGCCTCTGATTGCCCAGCGTGTGGGCCTGCACAGCCAAGCCGGCTACAGCGCCCTGAGGGACTTCTGGACGGCCAGCACACAGCTGTGCCAGTTGCTGCGAACCGCCAAATACCTCGATGTGAACTTTCAGCCCGTGCCGCTGGATATTTTGCGCCAATTCAATGTGACGGCCGAGCAAATCAAGCAACGGCGGCATGACGAAGGCACGCTTCAGGTGTTCAATGAGGTGGGGCGTCAAACCATGGGCTCAGCCAACCGGGCGTGGAAAGCCATGCCTGCGGAACTGAGGCTGTTTTGCAGGCCTCTGCGCACACTGTTTCGTATGCGGGTGGCAGAGTTTCGAAAACACGGCAAAACCGCCACCTGGCTGAGCGAGCAGAAGGTGCTGAGCCCTCTGAAAAAATTCACCCTGGCATGGACCACCCAGGTGCTGCGCTGGTAATCAGTCGCAGGCAGCACCCAAGCAGGCAGGGTCAGCGGGGTTTCTTGACCCTGTAGGCCGCCGCGTACAACGCGGGCAGGAAAAACAGGGTCAACAAGGTGGCCACAATCAGCCCACCCATGATGGCCACAGCCATTGGCCCCCAGAATTGTGAACGCATCAGCGGAATCATGGCCAGCACAGCCGCCGCCGCAGTCAACAGGATGGGCCTGGAGCGGCGAATGGTTGAACCAATGATGGCTTCAAAAGGGTCCACTCCAGCGGCTTTGTCCTGCTCGATTTGGTCCACCAAAATCACCGAATTGCGGATGATCATGCCGAACAGGGCAATCACCCCCAACTGCGCCACGAAGCCAAACGGCCGCCCGGTGATGATGAGGGCCAGTGCTGCGCCAATAATGCCCAGCGGGCCGGTGAGGTACACCAATAGGGTACGGCCAAAACTTTTTAGCTGCAGCATCAGCAGGGTCAACACCAAAAACAGCATCAAGGGCACATTGGCCATGATGGACTTTTGAGCCTTGCCCGAGTCAGCGGCCAAACCATCCAGATTCACACTGACCCCCAAGGGCAGTTGCTTGCGCAATTCATCCATGGCCTTGTTCATCGCCAAGGCCACCGTGGTGCCCTGAATGCCGCTGACCACATCCGCTTGGACGGTGATGGCGAAATCGCCGTTTTGGCGCCAAATCACGCCCGGCTCAAAAGAAATATCCACTTTGCCCACTTGTGACAAGGTGACATAGGCCCCACTGGCTGTGGGCAAGTTGGCATTCAACAATTCATGCAAGGTGTCGCGCTCGCTGGGGGGGTTGCGAAACACGATGTCGATCAGGCGGTTGCCTTCTCGGTACTGGCCAATCGGTGCGCCCGACAGAATGACATGCGACGCCTGCGCAATACTTTCGCTGGACACGCCCAAGGCGCGGGCCCGGGCCTGATCCACATTCACCTTCATGACTTTGACGTTTTCATTCCAGTTGTCGTGTGTGCCACGGGTGTACTGGCTGGAGGCCACGGCCTTTTTCACCTGATCGGCCACGGCACGAACCACCACTGGGTCGGGCCCCTGCACCACGAACTGCACCGGGTAAGTAACAGGTGGCCCGTTGGGCAACAGGGTAACCCTCGGGCGGATGTCAGGAAACTCTTGCTCCAGATGGGCTTTCAAACGCCCCCGCAGGGCTTCACGGTCCTTGAAGGTGTGCGGCACCACGATGAATTCGGCTAGGTTGCTTTGGACAAATTTCTGGTCCAGCGACAGATAAAAACGGGGAGCGCCGTCGCCCACAAAGGCAGCGTAGTTTTTGACTTCGGGCTGTTCGGCCAACCAGGCTTCCAGTTTCTTGGCCTGCTTCTCTGTTTCGGCAAAAGCGGTGCCTTCAGGCAACCACAGGTCGACCATGATCTCAAGGCGGTTGGAATCAGGGAAAAACTGCTGCTCAATGAAACGGAACGAAAAACCACCGCCCAGGAAGGCCAACACGGTGACCGCGATGGTCAGCCAGCGGTGTTCCACGCACCATTGCACCAAATGGCGGAAACGGGTGTAGAACGGGGTGTCGAACACCTCATGGGGTTGTGCGTCGGCGCGCGGCTTTTTAAGCAACAGAAAACCAATGTACGGCACAAAGATGACCGCCACGAACCAGCTGAGAATGAGGGCGATGGCCGTGACCGCGAAGATGGAATAGGTGTACTCGCCTGCGGCGGATTTGGCCAGCGCAATCGGCAAAAACCCCGCGGCGGTAATCAGTGTGCCGGTCAGCATCGGGATGGCCGTGGAATCGTAGGCGAAGGTGGCGGCGTCGAACCTTGAATAGCCCTCTTCCAGCTTGCGCACCATCATTTCCACAGCAATGATGGCGTCGTCCACCAACAGGCCCAGTGCAATGATCAAGGCGCCCAGTGAAATTTTGTGCAGGTTGATGTGGAAATAGGACATGGCCAGAAACGTCATGGCCAGCACCAATGGAATGGTCAACGCCACCACAAGGCCAGGACGTATGTCGATGCGCAAGGGTTTGGTGTGCAAACCCAAGCTGAGAAAACTGACCGCCAAAACGATGACGATCGCTTCAATCAGCACTTTCACAAACTCATTGACTGACGTTTTCACCGAGTCGGGCTGGTCAGCCACACGTATCATCTCAATGCCCACGGGCAACTGGCTGAGAATTCGCTTTTCTTGTTCTTCGAGGTTTTTACCCAAGGCAATGATGTCGCCACCATTGACCATGGAAATACCCAGGCCAATCACTTCCTTGCCATTGACCCGCATTTTGGACAGGGGTGGGTCTTCATACGCTCGGTAGACCTTGGCGAAGTCTTTCAGGGCCACCGTGGTTGCGCCAGCCCGTATCGGGGTGTTGGCAATGTCGTCGACCGAGGTGAATTGCCCTTCAATGCGCGACCACACCTTTTGCTCTTCCAGGCTGAGAACACCTTGGGAAGCCACCGCGTTTTGCCCATGGATCTGGTTCAGCACCTGCTGTGCAGTAATGCCCAGTTTGGCCAACTGGTAATGGGACACATCAATGAATATTTTTTCAGCCTGCACACCGAACAATTGCACTTTGGCCACATCCGGGACTTTGAGCATGTCCTGACGGACCTGGGTGACAAAATCTTTCAGCTCGGAATATCGAAACCCGTCTGCGGAGAACGCCAGCATCACGCCGAAGGTGTCACCGAACTCATCGTTGAAAAACGGGCCAATGACCCCTTCGGGCAAACGGCTTCTCGCATCGTTGACCCGTTTTCGGGTGGTGTACCAAACATTGGCCACTTCCTTGGGCGGGGCACTGTCTTTCAGCAACAGGAAAATGACGGACTCGCCCGGTTTGGAATAGGACTTGATTTTGTCCGCATGCGGCACTTCCTGCATGATTTTTTCAATCGGATCAGCCACCTGCTGGGCCATCTGCATGGCCGTTGCACCTGGCCAATAGGCCCGCACCACCATGCCCCGAAACACAAAGGGAGGGTCTTCTTCCTGCCCCAGCGAGAAAAACGCAGCTGCACCGGAAAAAATGAACACGGCCAACAGGAAACGGATGAGGGGCTGGTTCTCCAGCGCCCACCGCGACAGATTTAGCTTTTTCATGGCTTGACCGCCTGCTTGACCAAGTCTTGAGTCTCGATAAAGCGGCGAACCTTTTGGCCCTCATTGAGTACATGAGTCCCGGCGGTTACAACCAACTCACCGGGCTTGAGGCCTTCCTTGACCAAGAAAGTGCTGTCGGAAACATCATAGGGGGTGAGCACCCGCTTGGACACTGTGCCCGCCTGTTCATCAAACACCCACACGTAGGCCCCGGTGTGCGACGCCACCAAGGAGGCGATTGGCAACTTAAAAGCCTGCCCCTGCCCTTCGGTGTTGAAATGCACGGTGGCACTCATGCCCAAGCGCACTTGATGGGCTGGGTCATTCACATCCAGCAGCACGGCAAACGTGCGAGTCACTGGGTCAGCCAATGGGGCAATGTCACGAATTTTGGCAGTCAGCGGCTCTTTGCCGCTCCACAACACCAGCTTGGCCTGCTGGCCAATGCTCAAACCCGAGACTTTGCGTTCGGGCACAGCGATGCGGGCTTGAATTGCACTTTCCTGAGCCCATTGCAGTACGGGCTGCCCGGGCGCAACCACCTGACCAGCATCCAGCAACACCTGGGCAATCACCCCGTCGTTGGGGGCACGCAATTCGCTGTATTGGTTCTGGTTGCTTTGTGCAGAAAACTGGGCTTTGGCCTGTGTGTAGCGGCTTTGGGCGGCCTCGAAGGCCAGGGTTCGCCGGTCAAACTCGGCCTGACTGATGAAATTTTGTTCAAACAAGGCTTTGAAACGGTCCAAGTCCACACGGGCCTGCTGGAACTCCTTGGTGGCGGTGTCCAGCCCGGCTTGCGCGGCTTGCACACCCAGCTTCAAGTCTTGAGGGTCAATTCGGGCCAACACTTGCCCTTTTTTGACGCGGTCACCCACATCCACCAGTCGCGCCACCAGCTTGCCGCCGACCTGGAAGCTCAGTTGCGCGGAAAAGCGAGGTTCAATCTGCGCCGCAAATGACTCGGTGGACTCAGTGCCCTCCAGAGCCACTTCCATGACCCGAACGGGCCGAACGACTTCGGTAGTGTCCACGGCTGGCCGTGAGCAAGCTGAGAGGAGACTGGCCGCAAGGATCAGCAAGAGACTGGATGAACACAAGGCGGGCGAACGCATGGATAACTCTTCTGGGTGGTACAACGTGCCCGAATTGTCCAGCTAAATGACCGCCAAGTCAAAAAGGGCTCAGAAACAGTCCAAGGTGGTGCGCAGGGCGTCCAATGCCTTCTCGATCCGCTCCACGCCTATGACAGTGAGCCCTTCAATGGGGGTTTTCGGTGCGTTGCTGGCTGGCACAATGGCGTGGGTGAAGCCCAATTTGGCCGCTTCACGCAACCGCTCTTGCCCGCGTGGCGCCGGGCGAAGCTCTCCGGACAGGCCAATTTCGCCAAACACAGCCAATTCCCGGGGCAGCCGCTTGTTTTTCAGGGAGGACACCATGGCCAACACGATGGCCAGGTCGGCAGCGGGTTCAGAGATGCGTACCCCACCCACCGCGTTGATGAAGATATCCTGATCAAAAAACTGCAAACCCGCGTGCCGGTGGAGAACCGCCAGCAGCATGGCCAGCCGGTTTTGCTCCAAGCCCACGGACAGGCGCCGGGGCGCTGGCGAATGCGAGGTGTCCACCAGTGCCTGAATTTCAACCAACAAGGGCCTTGCGCCTTCCTGAGTGACCATGACGCAGGAGCCCGCCACCCATTCCGCCTGTTGGGACAGGAACAGTGCCGAAGGGTTGTTGACGCCTTTCAGACCGCGGTCTGTCATGGCGAACACGCCCAATTCGTTGACGGCCCCGAAGCGGTTTTTGAACGCCCGAACAAGACGGAAGGACGATTGGGAATCCCCCTCAAAATACAGCACAGTGTCGACAATGTGTTCCAGCACCCGGGGCCCGGCCAGGGTGCCTTCCTTGGTCACATGCCCAACCAGCACCGTGGTAATGCCCCGAGACTTGGCCAAGCGGGTGAGTTGGCTAGCGCATTCACGCACCTGGCTGACCGAACCTGGGGCGGCACTCAACTCAGCGGTGTACAACGTTTGGATGGAATCGATGACCAACACATCCGGCTTGTGCTGGTCCACGTGCTGAATGATGGTGTCGAGCTGAATTTCAGTCAGCACGGCCAATTCCGATTCATTCAAACCCAGGCGCTGCGCCCGCAAGGCGATTTGGCCGGCAGACTCTTCCCCACTCACGTACAGCGCCTTGACGCGGCCTGCCAGTTGGGTCATCGCCTGAAGCAAGAGTGTGGACTTGCCAATGCCAGGGTCACCACCCAGTAACACGACCATACCCGGTACCAAACCACCACCCAGCACCCGGTCAAATTCCGAAATGCCGCTGGTGAACCGGGGGTGATCTTCGGCCTGAATGGCGGACAAGGTCACCAGTTGGCTGTTTTGTGCAGCCAAGGCGGTGAAGCGGTTGGACTTGGCCGGGGATGCGGTGGCCATTACCTCAACCAAGGTGTTCCAGCTGGTGCAGTCGCTGCATTGGCCCTGCCACTTGGCGAATTGGGCACCGCATTCGGTGCATTGGTATTGGGTCTTGGCTTTGGCCATGGCTCACATCACCACAAAAGGCACGCGGGGCGTGACAGCGCACAACAATTCATAACCAATGGTGCCGCAATGGTGGGCCACCACATCCACCGACAAATTATTGCCCCACAGCTCAACCTCGGTTCCAACACCGGCAGAGGGAATCTCCGTGATGTCGATGGACATCATGTCCATCGACACGCGGCCAGCCACTGGGGCCATGGTGCCTTGCAACCAAACCGGCGTGCCATCCGGGGCGTGGCGTGGGTAGCCATCGGCATAGCCGCAGGCAATGACGGCAATGCGTGAATCACGCTGGGCCAACCAACGCGAGCCGTAGCCCACCCGCTGGCCAGCGGGGACCTGCTGTACGGCAATAATCTGGCTGGTCAGGGCCATGGCGGGCAACAAGCCATAGTCTGCAGCGCTGTGGGGGCCGGGCGTGGCGCCATACACAGCAATGCCAGGCCGAACCACATCACCAGCCCACTGCGGGCAGTTGAAAACCCCGGCGGAATTGGCCAGGCTGCTGGCCCAATGGGCCGGTTTCAGGGCCATGAGGGCATTGAACTGGCCCTCAGGCCCTGGATGCGCTCGCATCAGGTCATGAGAATCTGCATTGGCAAAGTGAGTCATCAAGACCGGGGCTGGCCAACCCGCGCTGGTGGTGATCTTGTCCAACAGCTCAATGGCTGCAGCGGCGCCTTGGGCGTCAAACCCCAGGCGGTTCATGCCTGTGTTCAACTTCAGGTAAAGCCGGGGTTTGTGCGCCTCTTTGGGCCAGTTTGGCATCGCCACACGGAGGGCTTCAAGCTGGGCGTGATCATGAATCACCCAATCCAGCCCAGCGTGGCGGGCGGCCTGCATGTCTTCCTCACCGAAACAGCCTTCCAGCAACACGATGGGCTTGGTCCACCCCAGCCTGCGCAATTCAAGCGCGCCATCCAATTCCAGAATGGCCAATTGGTCTGCAGCCTGCAAACCCCCGATTACCCGGGCCAAACCGTGTCCATATGCGTTGGCCTTGACCACAGGCATCAGTGTGCGGCCAGGCAAACGGGCAGCGATGACACGGAGGTTATGGGCCAGTGCTTCGGGTTGGATGGCAGCGCGTATGGGCCGGGGCATGGTGGGGCAGTCAGAGGTGAGAAGATGTTAAATTGTCCACGCTGTAATGCGCGTTACCGACCGAATATGATATAACGCCTCAACACTGTTCTATGAGCTACAAGACGGCACGGCCCAGATATTGCACCAATTGCCCTGCCCTCACCGTTCTGCATGAAACCAGGCTTTTACACCATCATGGCGGCGCAATTTTTTTCGTCGCTGGCAGACAATGCCCTGCTCATCGCAGCCATCGCGCTTCTGTTTCAGATTCAGTCGCCTGACTGGATGACGCCATTGCTCAAGCTGGTGTTTGTGGTCTCCTACGTGCTGTTGGCGCCCTTCGTGGGTGGCTTTGCAGACACCCTGCCCAAGGGTAAGGTGATGTTCATCACCAATGCCATCAAGGTTGCCGGTTGCATCATGATGTTCTGCGGCGTACACCCCTTGGTGTCTTACGCTGTGGTGGGCTTGGGCGCAGCCGCCTATTCACCGGCCAAGTACGGCATTCTGACTGAACTGTTGCCCCACGACAGGTTGGTGGCCGCCAACGGTTGGATCGAAGGATTGACGGTGATGTCCATCATCCTTGGCACCGTGCTGGGCGGCTTTCTGATTGCCCCTGCCACGGCCGAGGTGCTGATGACCCTGCACATTCCCGGTATTGTCGAGGGCATGAAAACCCCGGCTGAAGCAGCCATTTTCGTGATCACCTTTGGCTACCTGATTGCTGCTGTGGTCAACCTGCGCATCCCCGACACAGGGGCACGGTACGAACCACAGTTGAACCACCCCATCATCATGACCCGCAAGTTTTACGGTTGCGTGCGCAAGTTGTGGGCGGACAAACTGGGGCAAATTTCACTGGCAGTCACCACTTTGTTTTGGGGGGCGGGTGCCACTTTGCAGTTCATTGTGTTGAAGTGGGCCGAAGCTGCGCTGGGCTTTTCGCTGGACAAAGGCGCGATGTTGCAAGGCATCTGTGCGGTGGGCGTGGCAGCCGGTGCGGTGATTGCCGCCAAAGCCATTCCCTTGAAGAAGTCCATGCGAGTGCTGCCAATTGGCATTGCCATGGGCGCAGCCTGCATGTTGATGACCCAGGTCAACAACCTGCCCGTGGCACTGGTGTTGATTGTGGTGATTGGCGCCCTGAGCGGGTTCTTCGTCGTACCGATGAACGCCTTGCTTCAGCACCGGGGCCATGTGCTGATGAGTGCGGGCCGGTCAATCGCCATCCAGAACTTCAATGAAAACATTTCCGTGCTGACCATGCTGGGTGTCTATGCCCTGCTGATCAGTCTGGATGTGCATGTCAACACGGTGATTCTGGCCTTCGGCGGCTTCGTGATGGTGACCATGTTGGTTGTGATTCTTTGGCACCGGCGCAACCAATCGTTGTACGACGTGGAAGCCCGCATTGGCGAAGACAAACCCGTGGGCGTGAACCACGGAAACACTGCCTGTCATTGAGGGTGGCTCATACCTGTGAAGGTCAAGCACCCCGGCGCGCCCTATTTCAACACTGATTTCAACAGCAACAGGTCATCCCAGGCCTTTTGCTTTTCCTCAGGCCTTCTGAGCAGGTAGGCCGGGTGGTAAGTGACCACCGCCGGAATGCTCAACGCCCCAACCCGTGCTTCGTGGATTTTCCCCCGCAATTGCCCAACGGCTGCATCGGTTTGAAGCAAAGACTGAATGGCAAAACGGCCGACCAGCAGCAGCACTTGAGGCGAAGCCAACTGAATTTGCTGATGCAAAAAAGGCAAACAGGCACTGATTTCTTCGGGCTCGGGGTTGCGGTTGCCAGGCGGGCGGCATTTCAGCACGTTGCCGATGTACACGTTCTGGCTGCGGTTGTGGCCGACAGCGTGAAGCATTTTGTCCAGCAACTGGCCGGCACGACCCACAAAGGGAAACCCTTGCTCGTCTTCATCGGCACCCGGCGCTTCACCCACCACCATCAGCCGCGCACCCGGCACACCGTCAGCAAATACGGTTTGCCGGCGTGTAGAACACAGACCGCAGGCGGTGCATGAGGCCACCTGCTCGGCCAAGCCATCCAAACCCTCGGGCCGCACAGCGGGTGCGGCTGAAACTACAGGGGCGACAGGTGCCGCCGGGGCTGCTGCATTGCTGCGCAACTCCCACACAGGCCCCAACTTCATGGCCTCAAACAAGGCAGCTCGGCTCAATGGGGTTTGACTCATGTCAGCACCGAGTTGAAACGTTTGAACATGACCAGCGCATCCTCGCGGCCCTCCGGGGCTGGGTAATAGTTTTTGCGAACCCCAATCAGTTTGAAGCCCTGTTGATCATACAACGCCCGGGCGCTCACATTGCTGGGGCGAACCTCCAGCAACATGCCTTGAGAACCGGCCAGGCGGGCCTGGGTCAGGCTCCATTGCAGCAGATGCTTGCCATGGCCTTTGCCTTGGTGGTCCTGCCGAATCGAAATGTTCAGCAGATGGGTTTCATCCACCACATTCATGGTGACCACATAACCGACCAACACTTCATCCAGGCACATGCAATGCAGGGCATAACCCGCACGCAGCGAATCCTGAAAATTGCGCGCTGTCCAGGGAAACACGTAAATGCTGTTCTCAATCACCATGACCGCGTCGATATCCGCCTCGGTCATGGGGCGAATACTAAAGGTGCCCATGCCGTTCAGCCATCCGTTCCTGCGTGGTTTGAGCAACCTTGTCGCGCACATACATGGGTTGACAGGCCTCTGGGCCATGAACCTGGCCCGTAGAAAGCCCTTGAAAAGCAAGGTAAGCCACGCCAAGGGCTGGACGATGGGCCTGAACCAGCGACTGGGGCTGCGCGGTGGTTGACTGGGCTTCCCGAGCCAGCAACTCAAGCAACGCGGCATCACACACCACCTGCGCTCGGGTTGTGGCGTAGGCTGGCCATTGGTCGATGGCCATTAACCCTGGGGAAAGAAACGGCGTTTCACGCTCCCAATCGATTCGTGCCACATACACCTCGTTCAGGCGGGCGTCGATTGCTGAGACACATTCGCCCTGTGCAGCATGTTGGCCCGTTACCAAGGCCTGCACTGCCATGGCGTGCAGGCTGCAGACCGGCACCACCGGCTTAGCCCAAGCCACTGACAGGCCTTGGGCCACGCCGCAGGCTGTGCGCAAACTGGTGAAACCGCCGGGGCCTGTGTCCACACCGATCACTGCAATATCAGCGGGTGTCAGGTTGGCTTGAACCATGGCTTGCTGCAAGCGGGGCAACAACTCCAGTGACTGTTGCCGATAATCCTCAATGCGAAATTCAAAGCACAGGGCAGCGCCAAGCCCATGAACCTGGGCCCATTGAGCGGGCCATTGACCTTGAATTCTCAAGGCCAACACATGCGCCACACCAAGACTGGTGCTCAAGGCCAGTACCACAGACGCTGTCATGCCCCGCCCACCTTGATCATCAGCACCGCCGCTTGGGCTTCAATGGCTTCGCCACGGCCCAAGTAGCCCAGCTTTTCATTGGTTTTGGCCTTGATGTTGACCGAACTCACCGGCAAACCGCAGGCCTTGGCCAGGCTTTGATGCATGGCGGGCATGTGAGGCGCCAGCTTGGGGGTTTGGCAAATGAGTGTAGTGTCCACGTTGATCAGCTCAAACCCAGCCGCCTTTGCTTTGGCCAAAGCCTGCTGCAACAGCACCGCGCTGTCGGCGCCCGCATATTGGGGGTCTGTGTCTGAGAAGTGGCGGCCAATGTCGCCCAAGGCGCAGGCACCCAGAATGGCGTCTGTCACTGCGTGCAACAAAGCGTCAGCGTCGGAATGGCCCAACAGGCCAACAGGCGATTCAATGTGATGCCCGCCCAAAACAAGTGGGCGGCCCGGCACCAAGCGGTGCACGTCGTAGCCCTGCCCCACACGCATGCGTCTGAAGGCCGCGGTCAGGCTGCGGTCATCCATGCTCACAGCGGCACCTCCGAGTCCACACCCAACAAACGCGCCACCACCTGCAAATCATCCTGCACTGTGATCTTCAGGTTTTCCAGATGGCCACGAACCAGCAAAGGCGAGATACCCATTGTTTCAATTGCACTGGCGTCGTCGGTGAGGGCCACGTTTTTGTACAGGCATTCCGAGATGGCCAGGTTCAGCGCCTGGGCCCTGAACATCTGAGGCGTTTGCGCCGCCCACAGCCCATCACGAGCCACAGTGGTTTGGGCAATCACTTCGCCACTTTCAGCCATTGCCGAACGTTTCAGGGTGTCGGCCACAGGCATGGCCAACAGGCCACCAGCCACATGCGTGCTGCATTCATCAATCAGGCGGGCCAAGGCCTTCGCGCTCAAACCGGGCCTTGCTGCATCGTGAACCAACACCCAATCGGTGTCGCTGATGCGAAAATTCTCAAGCAGGTGTGCCAACGCATTTTGCACCGTGCGCGCGCGTTCCCGGCCACCACACTTGAGCACAGTGACACGGTCCCAATTGGCCAAGTGGGCCTGCGCTTCTTCATCGCCAGGGGCGACCACCACATACACATGGTGAACCCGAGGCTCGGCCAGCAAAGCCTGAACACTCCACTGCAACACTGCCTTACCGCCCAAGCTGGCGTATTGCTTGGGCTTTGACGCACCAAACCGGCTGCCCTCCCCACCGGCGGGAATCAATCCGATGTATCTGGGTGTTTTGCTCATGCAGCAACAGTCCTTCGCGCCACCGCGCGTTTTATAATGTGGGGTTGTTCACAGGGTTTCAGTATGCAGTCGTATTTTACTTCGTCTTTCAGGCTTGCCAGCGGGAACAGGCTTAGCTTGGCCCATCCGCCGGGCAGTGCCGATGCGTTTTTGCTGGCGCAGGTCGCCCTGTCCGCGCGCGAGCAGGGGCAACTGTCGGTCTTGGTGACCGCAAGCCCGCATGATGCCACTCGGCTGAAGGACGAAATTCTGCAATTTGCTCCCACACTGAGGGCCCATCACCTGCCCGATTGGGAAACCCTGCCCTATGATAGCCTTTCAGCGCATCAAGACTTGGTGTCCGAGCGGCTGGCCACCCTGTATCAACTGCTGCAAGGCCAGTTGGACCTGTTGATTGTGGCGGCCACCACCGCCGTACAACGGCTTGCACCACCTTCGTTTTTGGCGGGCAGCACCTTCTTTTTCAAAACCGGTGACAAGCTGGATGTCGCCAAACTGAAAACCCAGTTGACGGTTGCAGGCTATCACCATGTGTCGCAGGTGATGAGCCCGGGCGAGTACTCGGTGCGGGGAGGCATCGTCGACCTGTTTGCCACCGGAACGGCACTGCCCTACCGCCTTGACCTGTTCGACAATGAAATTGAATCGATCAAGACCTTCGATGTCGACACCCAACGCAGCCTTTACCCAGTGCGCGAAATGCGCCTGCTGCCTGGCCGCGAGTACCCGATGGACGAGCAAAACCGCGCCGTTTTCCGCAGCCGGTGGCGTGAACGTTTTGAAGGGGACCCCAGCAAAGTGGCCATCTACCGCGACATGGGCAACGGCGTAGCAAGCGCGGGCATTGAATACTACCTGCCCCTGTTTTTTGAAGACACAGTAAGCTTGGCGCAGTACCTGCCCGAGCAACCGGTTGTATTGATTCAGCATGGGGATGTCGACAAAGCGTTGCAAACCTTCTGGACGGAAACCACCCAGCGCTTCAACTTTTTGTCCAAGGACATTGAACGCCCCATTCTCAGGCCCTCTGAAATTTACCTGACTGCCGAGCAGTTCTTCAGCAACTTTGCGCAAGCGGCAAGGGTCAACCTGTCGCAGGCGGCGTCGGCGCAGGTGCCTGAATATCAGGGCGTGGCTTTGCCCGACCTCAGCGTCGAGCGCCGCGCTGAAGACCCTTTGCACAAGCTCAGGCAACTGATTGAAGGCGGTGCGGCTTATCAGCGGGTTATGGTGCTTGCACCCAGTGATGGCCGACGCGAAACACTGCTTCAATACTTTCAGGAACATGGCTTAAAACCTGCCGTGGTGAATGATTTGCAAGCCGCCTTGAGCAGTGATGCATCGTTTGGCTTGTGCACCGCTGTGATGGACCAAGGCTTCGGTATTGTGTTGGGCCAAACACGCCAATTGGCGCTGGTCACAGAGACAGAACTGTTTTCGCTGGCCCCCAAAAAACGCGGAGGCCGACGTTCTCAGGAACGCCAGAGCAATGTGGAGTCGATGATCCGCGACCTGTCGGAACTCAAAGTCGACGACCCCGTGGTTCATCAACAGCATGGCATTGGCCGCTACAAGGGCTTGACCAGCATGGACTTGGGCGATGGCGCCTCCGAGTTCCTGCATTTGGAATACGCCAACGGCACCAACCTGTTTGTACCCGTGTCGCAACTGCATGTGATTGCCCGTTACAGCGGTGCTGACCCGGACAGTGCACCCCTGCATGCGCTGGGTTCCGGTCAGTGGGAAAAAGCCCGGAACAAAGCCGCCAAAATGGTCCGCGACACGGCAGCAGAATTGCTGAACCTCTATGCCCGCCGAGCCCTGCGACAAGGTCACCAGTTCAAATTGAACCCCGACGATTACGAGGCTTTTGTCGAGAAATTCGGCTTTGAAGAAACTGCGGACCAAGCGGCCGCCATTCGTGCTGTGGTGGAAGACATGACGTCGCAACGCCCCATGGACCGCTTGGTGTGCGGTGACGTGGGCTTTGGCAAAACCGAAGTGGCCCTGCGCGCCGCCTTTGTCAGCGTGATGGACGGTAAACAGGTGGTGCTGCTGGCCCCCACCACACTGCTGGCTGAGCAGCATTTCCAAACCTTCTCGGACCGTTTCGCGGATTGGCCTGTGAAGGTGGTTGAATTGTCCCGCTTCAAATCAGCCAAGGAAATTCGCGACGCCATCGACCTCATTAATGCAGGGAAAGCCGACATCATCATTGGCACCCACAAGGTGCTCAGTTCCGAAATTGAGTTTTCACGCCTTGGGTTGGTGATCATCGACGAAGAACACCGGTTTGGTGTGCGCCAGAAGGAAGCCCTGAAGAACCTGCGGGCAGAGGTGGACGTACTGACACTGACCGCCACGCCCATTCCCCGCACCCTGGCCATGAGCATGGAAGGCATAAGGGACTTTTCGGTGATTGCCACCGCCCCACAACGGCGACTGGCCATCAAAACCTTCGTGCGGCGCGAAACCGACAGCGTCATTCGCGAAGCGGTGCTTCGAGAACTGAAGCGCGGCGGGCAGGTGTACTACCTGCACAATGAGGTGGACACCATCGAAAACCGCCGCGAAGCCTTGGAACGCATTCTGCCGGAAGCGCGCATCGGCATAGCCCATGGCCAGATGAATGAACGCGACCTGGAAAAGGTGATGCGCGACTTTTATCAACAGCGCTTCAACCTGCTGTTGTGCACCACCATTATTGAAACGGGCATTGACGTGCCCACCGCCAACACCATCATCATTCACCGGGCGGACAAATTCGGCTTGGCCCAACTGCACCAACTGCGCGGGCGTGTGGGCCGGTCACACCACCAGGCCTATGCCTACCTCATGGTGAACAACGAGGAAGGCCTGAGCAAAACCGCCGAACGCCGTCTGGAAGCCATCACCATGATGGAAGAACTGGGCAGTGGTTTTTACCTTGCCATGCACGACCTTGAAATTCGCGGTGCGGGTGAAGTACTGGGTGCCAACCAAAGCGGCAATGTGCATGAAGTCGGCTTTCAGATGTACACCGACATGCTCAACCACGCCATTCGCAGCCTGAAAGCGGGCAAGGAACCCGACCTTACTGCGCCCCTGAGTGTGACTGTAGAAATCAACCTCCACACCCCCGCGCTATTGCCCGAGGACTATTGCCCGGATGTGCATGAACGCCTGACCCTGTACAAACGCCTGGCCAGTACAGAGGACATGGATGACATCGCCTTGATTCAGGAAGAACTGATAGACCGTTTCGGCAAACTGCCGGAAGCCGCCACGGTGCTGCTGGACACCCACCGCCTTCGTCTGTTGGCCAAACCACTGGGGGTGGCCAAAATCGACAGCTCGTCTGAAGCGTCCGTGATTCAGTTTGATGCCCAACCGCAAGTGGATGCTGGCAAAATCATCCTCATGATTCAAAAAGAAAAAGACATGAAACTGGCTGGACCCGACCGCTTGCGAATCAACCGCAGCATGGCCAAAGTGGGCGACCGGGTGCAGTTCATCAAAGGGCTGATCAAACAGTTGAGTGCATGAGACAACATCAACACCCATTCGCATGGCTGGCCTTACTCGCTGCAGGCCTCTGCGCTGCGCACAGCACCTCGATGGCGCAGGCGGCTGAGCAAAGCCTGGGCGCGGCAAAGCCAGCCAGTATTCTGGACAAAACCCAAGCTGTGGCCGAGCCAGCCCAAGTCACCCTGCCCAGTTACCCCGTGCCGGCCGAGCTGCCGGTGAACCGTGAACTGAGCTACCAAGCGGCCTTGAAAAAAGCCGACAGCGGCGACCCTGCGGCGCAAACCCAGGTCGGCCTGATGCGGCTCGAAGGCGATGGGGTGCCCGTGGACTTGAAACTGGCCAGAATCTGGTGGGGCAAAGCCGCGGTGCAGAACCATGCACCTGCCCAGTTTTACCTGGGCCAATTGCTGATGCTGGACGTGCTGGGTGCCACAGGGCCAGACTTGAACAAGCAACTGACCGAAGGTTTGGGCTGGTTGCGTCGTGCATCCCGCGAACAATACCGCCCAGCCCAATTGCTGTACGCCCAAACACTGCTGGACAGCCAAAACGACAGCCCATTCGGCCACAGCAAAATTGAAGCGGAGTCCATGCTTCTGCAATGCGCCAGTGATTACCGCCCCTGCACCTACTACGCCTTGGGCCGGCTGGACAGGGAGATCACCAAGCAGCCGGGCACCTGCCCCGGGGACGAGCGTTGCGAAACCCGTCACCGCTTGCTGTACGCCTTGGCGCAAACCGGCGACACCCAAGCCATGATTCGCCTCTCCAACCAGCCCGGTGAAGACACCATGTACTGGGTGCGTCGTGCCGCCCGCTTGGGCAATGCCAAGGCTTGCCTGCAACTGGCGACCATGGCGCTGTCGGGCCAAGCGCCCCTGCAGCCCGAAGATCCCTCCATTCTTGCGTTGCTGAACACCAGTGCGCAGGCCGGGGAAACCGAAGCCATGCTGTTGCTGGGCCGTCTTCTGTACGAAGGCAAACGTTTCCCGGTCAACCGCGCCTTGGCGATTCAATGGCTGGAGAGGGCCAGTGCCCGAGGTAACGCCCAAGCCAGCGACCTGCTGGCCAAGGCCCTGAACCGCCAAAAGGCAACGCCAGTGCCTCAAGACCTCTCCACCCTGCCGATCCAGAATCAAGAACAAGCCATCGACACCTCCGACGTGGTGGAATTGCCCGTGCAATCCGACACCACGGGCGAAGCCACGCCGGTGTCCCAACCCTGAGCACCCTCACCCATGCCCCACCTTCACTTTTCAAGCCCGTCCCTGAATGCGCAGCAAGTTGCGCAAAGCCTCGCCATGCTGGGTTTGCCCACCCTGCCATTCAATATTCAGAATGGCCATGCACGCATCGCCCTGCCCCCTACCCCAGAACTGAATACTGAAGCCTTGCGCCCCAAGCTGCTGGGTGTGGCCAGGCAGTTGGGCTGTGACATTGCCCTGCTGGACAGCAGCCGTAATGCCCAACACTTCAAGGTACTGGCCATGGACATGGACAGCACGCTGATTACCATCGAATGCATCGATGAAATCGCCGACTTCGCAGGCAAGAAAAAGGAAGTGTCTGAGATTACCGAAGCGGCCATGCGGGGCGAAATCAAGGACTTCTCCGAAAGCCTGACCCGCCGTGTGGCCTTGCTCAAGGGCGTACCGGCCAGCAGCCTCAATGCGGTGCTGCAAGAACGCCTTGCCCTGTCACCGGGTGCAGAATCACTCATCGCATTTGCCAAGCGGCACGGATGGACCACCTTGCTGGTCAGCGGTGGCTTCACGTTTTTCACCGAAGCCATGAAAGCCCGTTTGGGTTTGGATCATGCGCATTCCAACACCCTGGAGATTGTGGATGGCGTATTGACCGGCCGGGTGCTGGGCGCGATTGTGGACGCCCAAGCCAAACAGGACCATCTGCTGGCCTTGTGCAAACAATTGGGGTGCAGCCCAGACCAAGCCATTGCCATGGGCGATGGTGCCAATGACCTGAAAATGATGGGCGTGGCTGGCCTTAGTGTGGCCTACCGGGCCAAGCCAGCGGTTCAAAGCCAAACCCATTGCGCCATCAACCATGGCGGACTTGACACCGTGTGTGCCTGGTTGAGCTAACCCCTCTGAATCACAGGTTAACAACCACACCTAGGGGAGGACAATGGGCCACACCTGTTCAAAGATTAAGGCACGAGGGCGGTAAAACCTCTTAAAGCCTTGCACGGCAACATGAGGGGTAGACCGCCAGTTGCTGCAGGCGCGGCACCCCATACAGGACAGGAAAGCCCATGCCCTTTGTCAATGAGTTCATACAGCCAGAAGACAGGCTGCATTATGACCTGGTCGAGAACATGGTGATACGCCACACTGGCCCCGCTGGTCACATCCCCGCCCGACATTGGACCATCGACTGTGAACGGGGCATGTACCTGACCCAAATCAAACAGGGCGGTGAGGAAGCACCGCGCTTCAGCGCCTTCCTGTTTTATTGGCAGGGCCACATCTTCTACATCAAAACCTGGTTGCTCAGCAGTTGCGGTGGGGGCGGAGTGCCCCGCACCAACACCTTTAGGCTGGATTTTCTCGGTGAAGTACCCCGTGAAGGCCCACATCCGAAACTGAACGCCCCCTTTCGAAACCTACAGTTCGTGGCGGACCTGCAAGACGCATTCAATGCGCGCAAAGAAGCAGGCATACACACCCTTGAAACCAACCCCTACCATGCGGTGCTGAAGCTGACCCCAAGCCTCGTTGAGTGATGTTCACGATTAGGCCTTCGCCAACGCGCCTGCAACAAAAAAGCCCCCTGACGGGGGCTTTTTTACGCACTGCAAACAAGCGAATCAGATGCGCTCGAAAATGGCGGCAATGCCTTGACCACCACCAATACACATGGTGACCAGCGCGTAACGACCGCCCACACGTTGAAGCTCGTACAGGGCCTTAACGGTGATAATGGCGCCGGTGGCGCCAATCGGATGACCAATCGAAATACCGGAACCATTGGGGTTGACCTTGGCGGGGTCCATACCCAACTCTTTGGTGACCGCGCAAGCCTGCGCAGCAAACGCTTCGTTGGCTTCAATCACATCAATATCAGCCATGCTCAGGCCCGCTTTGGCCAGGGCTTTCTTGGTGGCCGACACAGGGCCGATGCCCATGATGGTGGGCTCAACGCCGGTGTTGGCGTAAGCCACCAAGCGGGCCATAGGCTTCTTGCCAGCACGCTCTGCAGCACCACGCTCCATCAACAGCACCGCACCAGCGCCGTCGTTCAGGCCAGACGCGTTACCTGCAGTCACCGTGCCCTCTTTCTCAAACACGGCGCGCAACTTGGCCATGCCTTCCAGTGTTGCGTCGCCGCGTACATGCTCGTCTGTGTCGAACAACACTGGGCCCTTCTTGGACTTGATTTCCACCGGCAGGATTTGGTCTTTGAAATAGCCATTGGCAATCGCATTGTGTGCACGCCGGTGGCTTTCAACGGCCAAGGCATCCTGCTCTTCGCGGGAAATATTGAACTGGCGGGCCACGTTTTCAGCAGTCACGCCCATGTGGATCACATGAAATGGGTCGTGCAGAGCACCCACCATCATGTCGATGCCCTTCATGTCGCCCATGCGGGCACCCCAGCGCGCTGCAGGCAAAATGTAAGGCGCACGGCTCATGCTTTCTGCACCACCGCCGATGGCCACATCAGCATCGCCCAACAGGATGGACTGCGCTGCGGTCACAATCGCTTGCAGGCCAGAGCCGCACAGGCGGTTCAAGGTCAGCGCTGGGGTGGCCTTGTCCAATCCGCCTTCAATGGCAGCCACACGGGCCAGGTACATGTCACGGGGCTCGGAATTGACCACATGGCCAAACACCACGTGCCCCACTTCCTCGGCTGACACGCCAGCGCGGGCCACCACTTCCTTAACCACCATCGCACCCATCTGGGTGGGGGAAAAATCTTTCAGGCTTCCACCGAAACCACCGACGGCGGTTCGTACACCGGCCACTACAACCACTTCACGTGTCATCTTGAATCTCCAGTTGGTTTGTCATTGTTGAAATTAGGGCTCATGACATGAGCTTGATCGTGTTACTTCAATTAAGGCTGAACAACCTGACCCCACAAGTCGTGTTCATCACAGTCGTCAATCTCAACAGCAATTAGGTCACCCACCTTGGGTTTTGGGCCATTGCCCGTTGGCAAAGGCACAAACACATTGCCGTCAATCTCGGGCGCGTCAGCCTTGCTGCGAGCCACCATGCCTTCATCGTCAACTTCGTCGATGATCACATCCATGACTCGGCCAACCTTGGCTTGGTTGCGGCGCAGGGAAATGCTTTCCTGCAAGGCCATCAGCCGTGCGCGGCGTTCTTCCTTAACCTCCTCGGGCACCGGGTTGTCCAGCAAATTCGCTTTGGCACCTTCCACGGGCGAGTAAGCGAACACGCCAACGCGGTCAAGCTGGGCTTCCTTAATGAATTGCAGCAAATGCTCAAACTCGGCCTCGGTTTCGCCCGGAAAACCTGTGATAAAGGTGCTGCGCAGGGTAATGTCCGGGCACGCTTGGCGCCACGCCCGGATTCGTTCAATGTTCCGCTCTCCGCTGGCCGGACGCTTCATGCGCTTGAGCACATCCGGGTGAGAATGCTGGAACGGAATATCCAGATAAGGCAGTATTTTGCCTTCGGCCATCAGGGGTACCACATTGTCCACATGGGGGTACGGATACACATAGTGCATGCGCACCCAAATGCCCAACTGGCCCAGTTCTTCCGCCAGTTGCTGGAACTGGGTTTTAACAGGCCGACCATTCACAAAGTCAGTTCGGTACTTCAAATCCACGCCATAAGCGGAGGTGTCCTGGCTGACCACCAGCAACTCCTTAACACCCGATTTCTTAAGGCTCTCCGCCTCGCGCATCACCTCACCGATTGGGCGTGACACCAAGTCGCCGCGCATGTCGGGAATGATGCAGAAAGTACATCGATGGTTACAGCCCTCGGAAATTTTCAGGTACGCGTAATGCTTCGGGGTCAGCTTCACGCCGTGGTCGGGCACCAAATCAATGAACGGGTCATGGGGCCGGGGCAAGTGGGTGTGCACGGCCTGCATCACTTCCTCCGTGGCATGAGGGCCGGTCACCGCCAACACCTTGGGGTGCAAGGTAGTAATCAGTTCTTTGCCTTCATTGCCATTTTTGGCACCCAGGCAACCAGTCACAATGACCTTGCCGTTCGATGAAATGGCTTCACCAATGGCATCCAGGCTTTCCTGCACCGCACTGTCGATAAAACCGCAGGTGTTGACCACAATCAGGTCGGCGCCTTCGTAATTGGGCGCCACGTCATACCCCTCTACTTTGAGCTGGGTCAAAATGCGTTCGGAATCCACCAGCGCCTTGGGGCAACCCAACGAAACAAAGCCCACACTGGGTGGGCGCTTGGCAGAATTGGTGTTCTGGGACATAGGCGATATTTATTCTTTGTCGGGGTCCGGTTTGCTGCGTGCTGCAGCAGTCAAATCCGCCGGGTTGGGAAATCCAAAATTGCTGAACAGGTTCCGGGTTTGGTTCTGGAACTGGTCCTGCATCTGGACAAACATGTTTTTACTTTGGTCGATGTAGTTGCTCATCATCGACTGAATCACGGGCGTCTGCACGCTCATGAACTGGCTCCACAACTCAGGGTTGGCAAACTGGCTGCCCTCGCTGACTGTTTTGCCCTGGTCCTGAAAGCTGGACTGAATGTCCATGAAGGCCTGAAGGTTTTTCTCAAGAAAGGTACCCATGATGCTCTGCATGGCATTGCCGTAAAAACGGATGATCTGCGCCAGCATGGGTGACGTGAAGATCGGCGCACCGGCTGTTTCTTCTTCCAGAATAATTTGCAGCAAAATGCTGCGGGTCAGGTCCTCGCCGCTTTTGGCGTCCAGCACCTGAAAATCTTCGTTGGCCAAAACAAGCTGTTTGACGTCACCCAAGGTGATGTAGCTGCTGGTCTGCGTGTCATACAGACGCCGGTTGGGGTACTTCTTGATCAAACGTGTTGTCTCAGCCATGCCTCTTCTCTTCTTCGGATTATGACCACTGCACAATGGGTTGCAGCGGCTTGTGGTTTATTCACCGGGGTGCAGACAAAGTTCTGCACACAAACAAGCACTTACAAAAAACATTGCACTGCAAGACGAACGTCCGTGCAGTGCAACATCATACCGCCTTTTTCTGTCAAAGGTGCCAAAAATGCTGCAGCCTGTCCAATTCCGAGCAGTGCAGCAATTTCGGTCATCAGCCCATGTGCAGGCCGCCGTTCAAGGAGAAATCGGCCCCTGTCGCGAAACCGGAATTGTCGGACGCCAACCAGCCCACCATGGAGGCGATTTCCTCGGGCGTGCCCAAACGCTTGACCGGAATGGTGCTGACGATTTTTTCCAGCACATCAGGGCGAATGGCGCGAACCATGTCGGTTCCGATGTAGCCGGGCGACACTGTGTTCACGGTCACCCCTTTGGAAGCCACTTCCTGGGCGAGAGCCATGGTGAAACCATGCAACCCCGCTTTGGCCGTGGAATAGTTGGTTTGCCCAAACTGTCCTTTCTGGCCGTTCACGGAAGAAATATTGATGATACGGCCCCAACCCTGTTCAACCATGCCGGCAATCACCTGCTTGGTGACGTTAAACAGGCTGTTCAGGTTAGTGTCAATCACTGCGGCCCAATCGTCGCGGCTCATTTTTGAGAAGGTGCCATCGCGTGTAATGCCGGCGTTGTTCACCAACACGCTCACCGTGCCATGCTCAGCGCGTACCTTCTCGAAGGCGGCCTGGGTGCTGTCCCAATCGCCTACATTGCCTTCGCTGGCCCACACTTCGTAACCCGCACTGCGCATTTCGGCCAGCCATTTGTCCTTGCGTGGGGAATTGGGGCCGCAGCCGGCAATCACCTTGAAGCCGTCTTCGCACAGTCGTTTGCAGATGGAGGTTCCGATACCGCCCATACCGCCGGTGACATACGCCACTTTTGCATTACTCATGTTCACATCCTTCCTGTTTTGTTTGTATGTTGTGTTGCAATCACTGAGGGGCAATCAGCGAGAAACTGCCAGGGCTACGCCCATGCCCCCGCCGATACACAGCGAAGCCAAGCCTTTACGGGCATCACGCTTGACCATTTCATGAATCAGGCTGACCAGCACCCGGCAACCTGAGGCGCCAATGGGGTGGCCCAGGGCAATGGCGCCACCGTTGACGTTGATCTTGCTGGTGTCCCAGCCCATTTCTTTGTTCACGGCGCAGGCCTGCGCAGCAAAAGCCTCGTTGATTTCCATCAGGTCAAGCTCAGCGGCGGTCCAACCCGCTTTCTTCAGACACAACTGTGAGGCAGGCACAGGGCCCATGCCCATGATGGTCGGGTCCAGCCCGGCACTGGCATAAGCCTGAATGCGGGCCAACACGGGCAAGCCCAAGGCCTTGGCTTTGTCGGCACTCATCAACATGACGGCGGCGGCACCGTCATTGATGCCCGATGCGTTGGCTGCGGTCACGCTGCCATCTTTCTTGAACGCGGGCTTGAGGCTGCTCATTTGGTCAAGGGTTGCACCCAAGCGGGGAAATTCATCGGTGTCAAACACCAGCGCATCGCCTTTTTTCTGGGGAATGCTCAAGGGGAAAATCTCATCCTTGAAGCGGCCCGCCTTGATGGCGGCCTCCGCCTTGTTTTGCGAGGCCACAGCGAATTCGTCTTGCACACCACGGCTGATTCCAAACTGTTCAGCCACGTTTTCAGCGGTAATGCCCATGTGGTACTGGTTGTACACGTCCCACAGGCCATCAACGATCATGGTGTCCACCAACTTGGCGTCGCCCATGCGGAAACCATCGCGGCTGCCCATCATCACATGCGGGGCGGCACTCATGTTTTCCTGGCCACCGGCAATCACGATCTCAGCGTCGCCACAGGCAATGGCCTGCGCACCCAACATCACGGCCTTCAGGCCAGAGCCACACACTTTGTTGATGGTCAGTGCAGGCACTATGGCGGGCAAACCGGCTTTGATGACCGATTGGCGGGCAGGGTTCTGTCCCGAACCAGCGGTCAAGACTTGGCCGAGAATCACCTCGGACACGTCCTCACCCTTCACGCCTGTCTTGGCCAACAGTCCCTTGATGACATGGGCCCCAAGATCGGGCGCCGACACCTTGGCCAAAGTACCGCCAAACTTTCCAATGGCCGTACGGCCTGCAGCAACAATCACCACTTCAGTCATCACATTCTCCTTGCGTGTTCGATGGCCAACCAGTGCAACTGGAAAGGCATTCTGTCTCAAATCATCGGGTTGTCACACCCGCTGTTTCACGTAGCGCCCGGGGGCAGCCTCCAGCGGTTTGAACTTGGCATTGCCCGGTTTGGCGGGCGCTTTCACAGCTTTTCCTTTGTAGGGCTCAAGCCAATTGGCCCAATCGTTCCACCAACTGCCCGGCACTGTTTTGGCCTTAACCATCCACTCATCCGGGCTTTCAGGCAGGTCCCCCTCAAGCACCCAGTAATTGCGCTTGTTCTTGGAGGCGGGGTTAATAACCCCCGCAATGTGGCCACTGGCCCCCAGCACAAAACGAACCTCACCCGACACCAGATGACCGGTGGCGTAGGCACTGGTCCACGGTACGATGTGGTCTTCACGGGTGGCCAGTATGTAGACTGGCGCATCAATCAAGCTGAGGTCTACTGGCAGGCCGCACACCGATGTTGCGCCGGGTTGGCACAGGCGGTTTTCCAAATAGGTGTTGCGCAGGTACCAAGCGAACATGGGGCCAGCCAAGTTGGTGCTGTCGCTGTTCCAGTACAGCAAATCAAACACCGGCGGCTTTTCGCCTTTGAGGTAATTGTTGACCACGTAATTCCAGACCAGGTCATTGGGGCGCAGGGAGGAAAATGCGCTGGACAGGTCTTTCCCGGGCATCAACCCGCCTTGCCCGATGCTCTCTTCACGGGCACGAACCTGCTCTTCACTGACAAAAACGCCCAAGGCCCCGGTGTCGGAAAAGTCCAGCAAGGTCGTCAGGAAGGTCACGCTGTTGATGCAATCCTCGCCACGTTGGGCCAGCGTGGACAACGCAGTGCCCAGCAAGGTGCCGCCAACACAGAAGCCCAGCACATTGATTTTGTCTTGCTTGCTGGCGGTGCGCACCACGTCGATGGCCTTGATCACACCGTCTTGAACATAGCCGTCCCAGGTGAAATGGCTGTTCTCCTCGGTGGGGTTTTTCCAGGACACGAGGTAAAGCGTGTGGCCTTGGTTGACCATGAAGTTGACCAGCGAATTGTCGGGCTGCAAATCGAGGATGTAATACTTGTTGATGCAAGGCGGCACAAACAACATGGGCACACTGCCCACAGTCGGTGTGGTGGCCTGGTACTGCAACAACTGAAAATACTCATTCTCAAACACCACGGCGCCCGGGGTGGTGGCTACATTCACCCCCACTTCAAACGCGTTTTCATCGGTTTGGGAAATGCGGCCCTTCTGCATGTCGGCCAACAGGTTGTCGATGGCCTGCTTCAGGCTTTCGCCCTTGGTCTCAAGCAGCTTTTTCTGGGCCTCTGGGTTGGTGACGAAAAAATTGGAGGGGCTGAGTGCATCCACCAACTGTTCCACCGCATAACCCAAGCGGCGCTTGTCAGAGGTGCCTTCGGGCAACAACTCAACCACGCGTTTGGTGTACTTGGCGTTGAGCATGTACAAGGCAGCGGTCAGTTCATACACCCCTTTGTCATGCCAATCCGGTGAGGAAAACCGTTTGTCACCGTCCAGCCAGGTGCTTAAAGGAACCGGTGGGGCCGCTTGCGCCGCATCCACCTTGGGCAAACCCGCAAACGCTGAGGACAGCAGGGTGGCGAGTTCAGACGCATATTCGGACTGCAACTGCCCCATGGACTGCACGGAAATCTGAGACAAGGATTGCTGACAGGATTGCAGCACAGATTGCACAAAGGGCTGAATGGCCCCCAATGTCGCCGGGTTCAAGCCGGGCGTGAAACCCGCGCCGGACATGCCCCCAAACCCCTTGAGGGCCTGCTGCCACTGTGTTTGCCAAGACTGCTGGAATTGCTCCGCCATGGGCGCGAATTGACCCAGGACCCCCTGGAAGTCAAATAGTCCGTTGTTCACCTTCCTCTCCTAGTGCCTGCATGGTGTGTACGCACCGCAGTTGCGGTTCACATCGACCGCATTTGTTTGAGCCTTCCCACTGTAAATTTCGAGGAAAAACTCTATTTTTATCATTGTGCACCGCAACATATCGGTTTGTCAAACAGTTTTGTGCATGGCTGGCGCGTCATTTGATGCCACAATAGACGCCTCGAAGTACTGTGGGCAACGCCCTGAACAGCGATGTACATCATTGGGATTGGCTGGATGTATGTGGTCACTTTGATGGCCGCCACCGAAACAAACTTGGCCGCTGGCCTTGCCACATTCATATTTTATGGTGCCCTGCCCTGCGCGGTGCTGATGTACATTTTGGGCACCAAACGCCGGCGGGCCAGAAAACGGGCTATGGAAGCAGCCGAATCAGCGTTGCCTGGCGGCCATTCGGGCCCAGCCCCTTCTGCCAACGACGGTGAGAATACCAGTTCGCGTTCGTAAAGGTGTCTTGCCCGCCACCGAGCACCTGGCTACATCCGGCCTGCAGTAAGGCTAGGCGGGCCAAACCATAGATGTCAGCGAGATACTTGGCACTGCCATCGTTTTGGGCCGTAAAACAAACTTGATTGTCCGGGTGCTGGTCTACAAAGGCCGCGTGAACCTCAGCCCCCACCTCAAATGACAGTGGGCCAATGGCCGGGCCCATCCATGCCTGTATTTGACTGGGTGGCACCGAACACGACTGCGCCAAGCGGCTCAAGCACGCCTGCAAAACCCCAGCATGCAACCCGCGCCAACCTGCGTGGGCTGCCCCCACACCCAAGGCCTGGCCTTGCCGGTCAAAGGCAGTAAAAACCACCGGCAAACAATCTGCGGTCATGATGGCCAAGGCCCGAGTAGGGGAAGTGGAAACGCTGGCGTCCGCCTGAACAGCTTGCCCCAACCGCTCGGCAGCGGCCTGCGCCACCTCACATCCGTGAACCTGATTCAGCCACAGAATGGGCGCACCAAGTTCCAGCTCAAGCACCTGACGCCGCGCAAACACGGCGGCGGGCTCATCGCCCACATGGTCACCTAGGTTAAAGCCTCGGTCGGCGGACACAAGGGCGTGATCATCTTGCCGCCCCCCCAAGCCAGACTGAGTCACCGCCACCCGAACTGCGGCCCAGTTGGCAGGCAATTCAGGTTGTACCATCAATGAGCGGAGACCATGCGGGCCGATATACACTCAGGCTTCCTCCACAACTTCAACGTCGTAGTCGCCCTCGTCATCCTCATCGAACTCCTCGTCTTCAAGTTCATGCTCGAAGCGGACCAAGGCCGAGGCTTTGTGCTGGTGGGCTTGCTCAAGCACAGACTGGTGCAACGAATCCGACAGAAAATCAATGCCGGCCAGTTGTCCAAGGGCACACAGGTCGGCCGGCGCGGGGGCAATGTACTCGGGCCAGGGCGACGACTCCAATTCTGATTCCCACTGCGCCATGGACACACCCTCCGAGCGGATTCGGAACCAGGCAGGGTCGGGAAAGCTGAGGTGGGTGGCGTGCAAGGCCTGACGGCTGAAACTGCCCCCGTCGGGCAAGGGAATTTCCGGCATGCGCAGCGCCGAATGGCTGCCAGCACCTTTGATTTTGTACACCGGGTCGGCAACCAGTGCAAAACCAGCAAACTGGGCGTGCACACGAATTTGGTGGGTACGGCCTGTTTCCAGGCGGCAAACCATCAAGGTCACAGGAACGTCCATCAAACTGCCATGGGCCACTGGCTGAAAGTGGGTGACTGCGGGTTTGCCATGGTCCACCACGGCCATCCTCAAACGGTTTTTGGGGTCGCGCCCCAGCGGGCGGTTCACGGTCACAGGCTGTGAAATTCGCCCCCACACCAAGGCCAGATAAACCCGCTTCACAATTCGGGCTTGGAGCATCTGCACCAATTTCACCTGGGTTTCGGAGGTGCGTGCCACCACCATCAAACCAGTGGTGTCCGCATCCAGTCGGTGAACAATGCCCGCACGGGGCACGTGAACCAAGCCGGCATCCTGATGCAACAGGCCATTCATCAGCGTGCCGCTCCAGTGTCCGGGGGCGGGGTGCACCACCAAGCCAGCAGGTTTGTTCACCACCGTGTATTCATCGGTCTGGCCCAGAATGTCCAGCCCCATGTCTTGCGGCACCAAGGCCTGCATGTGTTCAAGCACACCCGGGTGCAACACCACCCAATCCAGCCCCTGCACCTTCTGGTTGCCCTTCTGCGCGGCCACACCATTAACCCAAACTCGCCCCTGCTTCAACCAGGTCTGCAGTCGCGAACGGGAATAATCAGGAAACAATTCCGTCACGACTTTGTCCAAACGGCTGCCCCCCAATTCAATCGGCACGCGGGCTTTCAGGGTGTCCGGGTGGTCCACTTGGGGCAAATTGTCGGAAGAAACGGGCGATGAGGTCATGGCTGGGGCGTGGAACTGTATTACTTTTGATCACTGTGCAACGCAGCCGGGTATTGCCCGATATAATGGCGTGCACATGAGGGAACTCTTGACACTACACAGGTTTGCTGAATTTATGAAAATGTCTATCCAGGCCAAGCGCAGCGGAATTTGGCGCTCATTATCGCAGGTATTGATGGTGCCTGCCCTGCTTTTTGCGCTGGCCGCCTGCGGAAGCAACAAGCCTGTGGACGAGACAGAGGGCTGGAGCCCTGCCCGTTTGTACGAAGAAGCCAAGGCTGAACTGGACGTGGCCAACTACGAACGCGGCATTCAATTGCTGGAAAAGCTGGAGGCCCGTTACCCCTATGGCCGCTACGCCCAGCAAGCACAAATTGACACGGCCTACGCGTATTACAAAAGCGGTGACAACGCTCAGGCACTGGCGGCCACCGACCGTTTCATCAAACTCTACCCAACCCACCAAAACCTGGATTACGTGTACTACCTGCGCGGTTTGGTGAGTTTCAACCAAGACAAGGGCATTTTCTCACTGATGTCCGGTGAAGACCAAAGTGCTCGGGACCCGAAAGGCACCCGCGCCGCCTTTGACGCCTTCAAGGAAATCGTGACGCGCTTCCCCGACAGCAAATACTACGAGGACAGCCGTTCACGCCTGCAATTCCTGGTCAATGCCTTGGCCCAGAATGAATTGCACGTGGCGCGCTACTACTACCGCCGTGGCGCCTATCTGGCAGCGGTGAACCGGGCTCACGAAGTGATCAAGCGCTTTGAACAGACCCCGTCCATCGAAGAGGCCTTGTTCATCAGCCTGCGTTGCTATGAAAAACTGGGCATGACTCAACTGGCCGAAGACACCAAGCGCGTCATCAACCTGAACTTCAAAGACAGCCCCTACTGGAAGCAAGACCTGCCCGACACCAAGCAGGAAGTGGCCAAGTGGTGGCAAGTCTGGAAAGACTGAAGCAGCCCGGCGTAAATGCCCATCAAAGCCAGCGTTAAACCGCTGGCTTTGTTTTTTTCGCCAACATGAAGTCGACTGCGGCTTGCAAGTTTCGGGTTCGCTTGAAGGGTGGAAGGCTACGCCACAATTGCTTGCCGTAACCTTTTTCAACCAGGCGGCGGTCACCGATCAACAACACGCCCCAGTCCTGCTCATCCCGAATCAGGCGGCCAGCGCCCTGCTTCAAGGCAATGGCCGCGTCCGGAATCGACAACTCCTGAAACGGATTGCCGCCGCGGCGCTCAATCAATTCACTTTTGGCCTGATAAACAGGGTCGTCAGGCGGGGCGAAGGGTAACTTGTCGATGACGACCAGCCTCAAGCCTTCCCCGCGAATGTCCACGCCTTCCCAGAAACTGGCCGCCCCTACCAAGACAGGTTTGTCCAGTTGCCGGTAACGCTCCAGCAACTCAGCGCGTGAGCATTCCCCCTGAACCAGCAACTGCCAGTCCAACTCCTCGGCAAGCACCCTCTCTTTCAGGGCTTGGGCCGTGTTTTTGACGGCACGGTGGCTGGTGCACAAAAAGAACACCCCCCCATCACTGGCTTTCAACAAAGGCCACAGCACATCGACCAAGCGATTGTTAAAGCCACTTTCGCTGGGCATGGGCAGTTGCTCTGGCACGCACAACAGGGCCTGGGCCTCGTAGTCAAATGGGCTGGGAAGAATCATTTCCTCGCACTCGTCCAAGCCCACCTGAAGACGGAAATGCCTCAAATCGTCTCGCACACTCAGTGTTGCGCTGGTGAACACCCATGCTTTGCTGTTGGCGTCGTACAACTTGGCAAAGGCGTTGGACACATCCAGCGGCGAATCACACAACTGCAAGGCGTGGTTGCTGACGCTGACCCAACGCACGCTATCGGCTTGAATGTCAGCCCCTTGGGAAAACCAGTTTTGCCAGCGCAGGCACAGTTCACTGGCCCGGCCCATCAATTTCACCCACGCCTCTGAGCGGGCCGACAAGGGGCTGATCTGGTCGATAAGGCGTTCCAACCCAATGCCAAAGTCGTCACAAGCCTGTTTGACCTTGGGCAAGGCCAGAAACTGGCTGCGCGTGAAACGGGCGGCTTCAAGCTCAACACCCACCCAGCGACGTATGTCCTTGAGCAACAGGTCCAAGGGGCGGATGACCGCATCCCAATCACCCGCGTCGGCGCTGGATACCCTGCCCTCAATCAGAATGTCCCGCAACAGTTCCATGCACTGCGCGGTGGACACCGCCTGCCCCAACAGGTTGGTGGCAATGTCCGGCAACTGATGCGCTTCGTCAAACACCACCACATCACTGGCGGGCAACAACTCAGCCACGCCCTCTTCTTTCAGCGCCAAGTCGGCCAAAAAAAGGTGATGGTTGATCACCACCACATCGGCATCCAGAGCCTCGCGCCGGGCCTTGTTCACAAAGCACTCGGACGCACTTGGGCATTCGCCGCCCAAGCAATTGTCTTTGGTGGAAGTCACCCACGGCCATACAGCCGAATCTTCAGGCACCCCGGCACACTCAGCCTTGTCACCGGTTTGGGTACGCCCCATGAACACCTTGACGCGCTGAAGGTGGTCTACCTCTTTGGACGATGGCAGGCGAGCCTCTCGGAGGGCACGTTCCAGTTGAACATGGCACAGGTAATTCTGGCGGCCTTTGAGCAAGGCCACATGCACAGGCACTCCAAGGGCCTGGCGCACCAAGGGCAAGTCCTTGGCAAACAGCTGGTCTTGCAATGTTTTTGTGGCTGTGGACAGCAACACCCGTCGGCCCGACAACAATGCAGGCACCAAATAGGCAAAGGTTTTCCCGGTACCGGTGCCCGCCTCCACCACCACAGCACTCGATGCATCAATGGCCTGCGCCACGGCGTTGGCCATCTCCACTTGGGCCTGCCGCACGGTAAAGCCCGGGAAAGCCCGCTTCAAGGCGCCTGCGCCGGAAAAGGCGTGGCCCACCAAATTGATGAAATCACTCATGGGTTTGCGTCAGTCACGCAGGAATGTCCGGCTCAAGCTGAATCTGAAGCAGGGTGATTGAGTCTTTGATTTGCAGCTTCCGCTTCTTCAGACGGCGTACTTGCAGTTGGTCAAAGCCTGGCTGAGCGGTCAGCATGTCGATGATCTGGTCCAAGTCCCTGTGCTCTACCTGCAACTCGACGATGCGGCGCTGGATGGCTTCGGTGTCTGTGTCTTGAACCATGGTTGATCGATGAATGACCTGTGTGACCTGCATTGTAGCCCAGGGCGCCTGCCCGGGGGCAATGCGATTTCGTTTGCATCCCCCAAACAGGATGCCCCCGCTTTATTTCACCTTCGAGGCTTGCCGACGGTTGTAATCGTCCAAGCGAATCATGTCGCTGGCTTCACCCTTGATTTCCAGGTACGACCGTCGCAATTTAGCCCCTTCATAGCGCACATCCTCAACGCAACTGGACACAAAGAAGCGGTCATAGCAGGCGCGTGTCTTTTGATTGATTTCGTAGTCCAAACGCGCCAATGCGGGTTCCACTGCGGCCATGTAGGCGCGGGCTTCGCTGAGTGTCGCGGGCTTCTGGGGGGGTTGGGTGTCATAGCGCACACCGGCACAGCCCACCAAAGCCAAGACCGCAAGCCCCAAAGCCACACCCAACAAGCCTTGACCGGGCTGGACGCGTGAACCACTCGCCTGGGCCTTGTGCCCCTTGGCCTGTGGCACAATGCCCTGCCTTCTGTTTAACCGCATGACTGACCTCACATGACGCTTACCGAGAAACGAATTATCGCCCAGCTGGCCCGTGAATTGGGTTGCCGTGACACGCAAATCATGGCTGCTGTGACCCTGATGGACGAAGGAGCCACCGTGCCGTTCATCGCCCGTTACCGCAAAGAAGTGACGGGTGGGCTGGATGATGCTGTGCTTCGTGACCTCGAAGAACGCTTGGTTTACCTGCGAGAACTCGAAGAACGCCGGGCGAGTATCCTGGCCAGCATTGAAAGCCAGGGCAAGCTGACCCCCGAATTGCAAGCGGCCATTGAGCAGGCCGACAACAAGCAAACCCTTGAAGACCTGTACCTGCCTTACAAGCCGAAACGCCGCACCCGTGCCCAAATTGCGCGTGAAGCTGGCCTTCAGGGCCTGGCCGATGCCATTGAACAAACCCCCGGCTGTGTGCCCGAAGAATTGGCCGCTGGGTACTTGAATGCTGAACACCAGATCAACGACACCAAAGCGGCTTTGGACGGTGCCCGCGATATTCTTGCCGAACAATACGCTGAAAATGCCGAGTTGCTCGCCAAGCTTCGCGCCCGCCTGCTGGCTGAGGCCTCCATTCGGTCCACCGTAGACCCGGAGAAAAAGGCCGAAGCCATCAAGTTTCAAGACTATTTCGAGCATGAAGAGCCCTTGCGGCAAGTGGCCTCGCACCGAATGCTGGCGATGCTTCGGGGCCGCGAGCAGGGCTTTCTGACCCTGAAGGTGGACCTGCCCGAAGTGTGGGCCCAAGAAAACCCCCGGGCACCGCACCCGTTCGAAACCGACATTGCCAACCACCATGGCTTGGTGCGCGACGAGAGCCCGCGTGGCCGTTACCTCAATGAGGTTTGCCGCTGGACTTGGCGCATCAAACTGGCCAGCACGCTGGACAGCGAAATGGTGGCCAAACTGCGTGACGACGCTCAAGCCGAAGCCATCAGCGTGTTTGGCAAGAACCTGAAAGACCTTCTGCTGGCCGCCCCCGCTGGCGCCAAAGCCACCATGGGCCTGGACCCCGGTATTCGTACCGGTGTGAAAGTGGCTGTGGTGGACACCACCGGACAAGTGGTGGACACCACCACCGTTTACCCACACGAGCCTCGCAGGCAATGGGACGAGTCCATCGCCATCCTGGCGGCTTTGTGCATGAAACACAATGTGGAGTTGATCGCCATCGGCAACGGCACAGCCAGCCGGGAAACCGACCAATTGGCCGCTGACCTGCTCAGCCGCCACAAAGACTTGAAAGCCACCAAGGTGATGGTGAGTGAAGCTGGGGCATCGGTGTACTCAGCGTCGGCCTTGGCGTCTTCCGAGTTGCCTGAGCTGGATGTCAGCCTGCGGGGCGCAGTATCGATTGCCCGACGCCTTCAGGACCCCTTGGCCGAATTGGTGAAGATCGACCCGAAATCGATCGGCGTAGGCCAATACCAGCATGACGTGGACCAGCGCCAGTTGAGCGGACGGCTCGACGCGGTGGTTGAGGATTGCGTGAACGCGGTGGGCGTTGAGGTGAACACCGCCTCAGAAAGCCTGTTGGCCCGGGTGTCAGGCTTGAACAGTTCGGTGGCCAAAGCCTTGGTGCAGTACAGGAATAGCCACGGACAATTCAAAAGCCGGGAAGACCTGCGCAAAGTGCCACGCTTGGGCGACAAAACCTTCGAACAAGCCGCAGGTTTTTTGCGAGTACACGGTGCCGACAACCCGCTGGACGCCTCTGCTGTTCACCCGGAAGCCTACGGTGTGGTCGAAAAAATGGCCACAAAAACAGGCAAACCTGTGGGTAGCCTGATCGGCAACAGCGATGTACTCAAAAGCCTGAAAGCGGGCGACTTTGTGGACGATCGGTTTGGTTTGCCCACCGTGCAAGACATTCTCGTGGAACTGGACAAACCAGGCCGCGACCCGCGCCCCAGCTTCAAAACCGCCAAGTTCGACGACAGCGTTCACACCCTGGCTGACCTGAAACCCGGCATGCTGCTGGAAGGCGTGGTCACCAACGTGGCCAACTTCGGCGCGTTTGTGGACATTGGTGTGCATCAGGACGGCTTGGTGCATGTGTCCGCCTTGTCAAACACCTTTGTGAAAGACCCCCACACCGTGGTGAAAGCGGGCCAGATTGTGAAGGTGAAGGTGCTTGAAGTGGACATTCCGCGCAAACGAATTGCACTGACGATGCGCCTAAGCGACGAACCAGGCAAACACAGCAGTGGCCCTCAAGCCGCCAACCGCAGCAGCGGTGGCGGGCGGGGCGATTCCCGAGACAACCGGGGTGCACAGCGCAGTTTTGGAACCAGCAGCAGCCCAGCCAACAACGCTTTGGCCGCTGCGTTTGCCAAGGCCAAGCAACGTTAACCACAGTCAGGGTCAGCACGGTGCTGGCCGCCCTGACTAACCATCAGAATCGTGACGGAGCCTGAAAAAAGGGAGACGACTTTTTCAATTGTTCGCGAATGTACCGGCGAGCCTCCGCCATCAGTTTTTGGCGTTCCTTGGGGCCAAGAAGCCCCAAACTGGGCACTGTCTGAAACGAAAACTCCCGACCGCCTTGGTCCGCAGTTTTCAAGCCAATCAGAGTCTCGGCAGCCTTGACCACACTGGGAGACTGTACGGTTTTGATTAAACCCTTGACCGCAGAGTCGTGCTCGATGCCCAAAGCAGGGTTTGATTTAACAGGTGTTGACGGGTGCATGGAGTCCTCGTTGTCCTTGAGAGGTTGATGGACCTCTAAGTTACTTTCGAGGAACTCCAGTTCCACCTTGCTGGTCAGCTGCCTGTTCAGCCGAAGAAATCCTTCACCTTGTCCATCCAGCTTTTGGCCTGCGGTGAGTGTTTGTCACCGTCGGCTTCACAACTGCGCTGAAACTCCCGCAAAAGCTCCTTTTGCTTGTCGGACAAACGCACGGGCGTTTCCACCACAATGTGGCAGAACAAGTCACCGGGCATGGATGAACGCACACCCTTGATGCCCTTGCTTCGCAAGCGGAATGTTTTTCCGGTTTGTGTGCCCTCAGGAATATCGAACGAGGCCTTACCACCCAAGGTGGGCACCTCAATAGTGCCACCCAAGGCCGCGGTGGCAAACGACACCGGCATTTCACAATGCAGGTCATCGCCCTCGCGTTGGAACACCGCGTGTTCTTTCAGGTGCACTTCCACATACAAATCACCCGCTGGCCCGCCGTTCACACCGGGTTCGCCTTTGCCACTCAAGCGCACACGCATGCCATCGTCGATACCCGCTGGAATTTTGACTTCCAGCGTCTTGGTGGTTTTCTTGCGGCCCACGCCGTCACAGTCGTGACAGGGGTGCGGAATCACTTTGCCCGTACCATGGCACTTGGGGCAGGTTTGCTGAACACTGAAGAAGCCCTGTGTCATCCGAACAGCACCCGCGCCACCGCAGGTGGAGCAGGTTTCCGGCTTGGTGCCGGGCTTGGCGCCACTGCCGTGGCAGGTGCCGCAATTGTCCCAAGTGGGCACACGAATCTGGGTGTCAAAACCACGTGCGGCCTGCTCCAGCGTGATCTCCATGTTGTACTTGAGGTCAGCCCCCCGATACACATTGGATTGGCGAGAACGGCCTCCGCCGAAAATATCACCAAAAATATCGCCGAAGGCTTCGGAGAAATCGGAGAAACCACCAGCGCCACCACCGCCTCCGCCCATGTTGGGGTCAACCCCTGCATGGCCATAACGGTCATAAGCACCCCGCTTTTGCGGGTCACTCAACATTTCATAGGCCTCTTTGGCCTCTTTGAATTTGGCCTCGGCTTCGGCATTGCCGGGGTTTCGGTCAGGGTGATACTTCATGGCCATCTTCCGATAAGCCTTTTTCAGCTCATCGTCCGTGGCGTTTTTCTGCACACCCAGAATGTCGTAAAAGTCCCGTTTAGCCATGTTGTTCCCGAAATCTGCCCAGGCTCAATCCGTGAGCCCCAATCAACCAAAAGGGGCGTAACCACCAACCGATGATTCGCCCCGGGAAGTCAGCAGGCCAGCGAACCGGCCTGCATGCATCCATCACTTGTCTTTGACTTCCTTGAAGTCGGCATCGACGATGTCGTCCGCATCGGCTTTTGCACCGGCTTCTGCGCCTGCACCACCGGCTGCGCC
Source organism: Limnobacter sp. (assembly GCF_046297615.1). Classification (GTDB taxonomy): domain Bacteria; phylum Pseudomonadota; class Gammaproteobacteria; order Burkholderiales; family Burkholderiaceae_B; genus Limnobacter. Next base: position 157,580 of record NZ_JBKBHM010000007.1, read on the forward strand.
CGCACCGGCAGCGGCGCCAGCGGCTGCTTGCTCGGCCTGCATGTCAGCGTACATCTTTTCGCCAAGCTTCTGGGCTGCTGTGGCCAGCTCTTGGGTCTTTGCGTCGATGTCGGCTTTGTCGTCACCCTTAGCGGATTCCTCAAGGGCTTTGCACGCCGCTTCAATCTTCTCTTTTTCACCGGCTTCCAGCTTGTCGCCATACTCACCCAAGCTCTTGCGTGTGCTGTGCACCAATGCATCGGCCTGGTTCTTGGCTTCGGCCAATTCACGGCGTTTGGCGTCGTCGGCCGCGTTGGCTTCGGCGTCTTTGACCATCTTCTGGATTTCATCCTCGGACAAGCCCGAGTTGGCCTTGATGGTGATCTTGTTTTCCTTGCCGGTGCCTTTGTCTTTGGCAGACACATGCAAAATGCCGTTGGCATCAATGTCAAAGGTCACTTCAATCTGCGGCACACCGCGGGGCGCGGGTGGAATGCCTTCCAGGTTGAATTCGCCCAGGCTCTTGTTGTCGGCGGCCATCTTGCGCTCACCCTGATACACCTTGATGGTGACAGCGGGCTGATTGTCGTCAGCGGTCGAAAACACCTGGCTGAACTTGGTTGGGATGGTGGTGTTTTTGGCAATCATGGAAGTCATCACACCGCCCATGGTTTCAATGCCCAAAGACAATGGAGTCACGTCCAGCAACAGCACGTCCTTGCGGTCGCCGCTCAACACGGAACCTTGAATGGCAGCACCAGCAGCCACGGCTTCGTCGGGGTTCACGTCTTTGCGAGGTTCTTTGCCGAAGAAATTCTTCACGGCTTCCTGAACCTTGGGCATGCGGCTTTGGCCACCCACCAGAATAATGTCGTCAATGTCGGAAGCCGAGACACCAGCGTCTTTCAAGGCTGTTTTGCAGGGCTCGATGGTGCGGACGATGAGGTCCTCAACCAGCGACTCCAACTTCGCACGGGTCAGCTTGGTGGTCAAGTGAACGGGCGCGCCGTTGGCCATGGCGATGTAGGGCTCGTTAATCTCAGTTTGCTGAGAAGACGACAATTCAATTTTGGCGCGTTCCGCAGCCGCCTTGATACGCTGCAAGGCGATCGGGTCTTTGGACAGGTCAACGCCGTTGTTCTTTTTGAACTCGTCGATGATGTGGTCAATGATGCGCTGGTCGAAATCCTCACCGCCCAGGAAAGTGTCGCCGTTGGTGGACAGCACTTCAAACTGCTTCTCGCCATCGATGTCGGCAATCTCGATGATGGACACGTCGAAGGTTCCGCCACCCAAGTCATAGACGGCGATTTTGCGGTCACCCTTTTCGCTCTTGTCCATACCGAAGGCCAAGGCCGCGGCGGTCGGTTCGTTGATGATGCGCTTCACATCCAGACCGGCAATGCGGCCAGCGTCCTTGGTTGCTTGGCGCTGGCTGTCATTGAAGTACGCGGGCACGGTGATCACGGCCTCAGTCACTTCCTCGCCCAGGTAGTCCTCGGCGGTTTTTTTCATTTTGCGCAGCACTTCGGCGGATACCTGGGGGGGCGCGAGCTTCTGGTCACGCACCTGAACCCAAGCGTCGCCATTGTCGGCCTGGATGATGCTGTAGGGCATCAGGCCGATGTCTTTCTGCACTTCGGCGTCGCCGAACTTGCGACCAATCAGGCGCTTGACCGCATACAAAGTGTTGCGGGGGTTGGTGACGGCTTGGCGCTTGGCGGGCGCACCCACGGTGATTTCACCGTCTTCCATGTACGCAATGATGGACGGCGTGGTGCGTGCACCTTCCGAGTTTTCGATGACTTTGTAGCTGCCCGCTTCAAACACGGCCACGCAGGAGTTGGTGGTGCCCAAGTCGATACCGATGATTTTTCCCATGATTTCTCCGAATTCTCTCAATAATGTTCAGTCAAGCCGTAGTTGGGGGCCAAGCCAGACATTTCAAGTCGGCCCCCAAGCGGCATCAATTACTGGGCCACAGCCACCAGTGCCGGGCGCAGCACCCGGTCATTCAGGCTGTAACCCTTTTGCAGAACCGCAACCACATGGTTGGCAGGCACCGCGGGCTCTACCGAGTTCCCAGGCACCATGGACACAGCTTGGTGCTGGTTGGGGTCGAATTTCTCACCAGCCGGGTTGATCAGCTTGACCTTGGCACGGTCAAAGGCCGATTCCAGTTGACGCAGCGTGGCAGAAACGCCCTCTTTCATGCTTTCAAGGGTCTGGTTTTCAACGGCCAAGGCCATTTCAAGGGTGTCGCGCACGGGCAGCAGGCTTTCAGCAAAACCCTCAATGGCAAACTTGTGGGCTTTGGCCACGTCTTCCTGTGTGCGGCGGCGCAGGTTTTCCATGTCAGCGGCCAAGCGCAAGTAGACTTCTTTGGCCTTGGCGGCTTCATCCTGGCTTTGGGCCAGTTGTTGACGCAAGGCCTCAAGCTCATCCACGGGGGCGGCGGGCTGAGCCTCTGGCTGGCTGGTTGCCTCAGGCTCTTGCGGCGCGGGCGATCCAGTCTGTTCCGACATGTTTTTTCCTCCAAATCAAAGGTTTGGCGAGGCCATGTGGATGCGGCTCGCCGTGCATTGGCGGGATATGGGGACACCCAGCCCAGTTTCAAGAGGCTGATCCAAAAGAATTTGGGGGCACTAAGCCCCCTGGTTTGAATACGACCTGCTCAGCTTAAGTCGCGGAACTGTCGGTGGCCCCCATGGCCAAGGCCAGGCGTCGGCTGGCGGCCAATTCATCGGCCAATGCGGTGTCGTGAACCGCATCCAAAGGCCAGCCTTGCAGGTGCTGCCCACTGATTTCAGTGAGCATGGCCACAGACCACTCCGAATCATTCAGACAAGCCACGTAGTGGAACTCGCCACCGCCAGCATGCTGGAAGTCTTCTCGGCCTTCCTGATTGATTTCCTCCAGTGTTTCGAGGCAATCGGCGAGGAACCCGGGGCACATCACATCCACGCGTTTGACGCCGGCTTGGCCCAGCGCTTTCAGGGTCACATCGGTGTAGGGCTCCAGCCACTTGGCCTTGCCAAAACGGCTTTGGAAGGTCACCTTGTAGTGGTTGCGCTCCAAGCCCAATTCTTCGGCCAGCAAGCGCGCTGTTTTGTGGCATTCACAGTGGTAAGGGTCGCCTTTGAGCAAAGTGAACTCGGGCACACCGTGGAAGCTCAGCACCATCTGGTCGCCCTGGGCAAAATTGGGCTGCCCTTTGTCGCGCCAATGGCGGCGCACGCTTTCAGCCAGGGCGTGAATGTAGGCCGGATGGTCATGAAAGTGTTTGACGAAACGCAACTCCGGCACGTTGCGCACCGGGCGTGCCCAGTCGAACACTGCGTCATACACCGAGGCCGTGGTGGCGGCAGCGTATTGTGGGTACATGGGCAACACCAGTACACGGTCATAACCTTGGGCCCGCAACTCATCCATGCGAGATTCAACCGAGGGGTTGCCATACCGCATGGCCACTTCCACCTTGACATCCCACCGGCGGGCTTTGAAACCCTCGGCCAACCGGGCAGCCTGCTTGCGGGTGATGGCCATCAGTGGCGAACCTTCGTCCGTCCACACAGTGGCGTATTTGGCCGCCGACTTTTTGGGACGAATCTGAAGAATGATGAGGTTCAAAATGAACCACCACACCAGTTTGGGAATTTCGACCACCCGAGTGTCCGACAAAAACTGCTTGAGATAACGCCGCAGCGAGGGCGCATCCGGGGCGTCGGGTGTCCCAAGATTCACCATCAAAACCGCTGTTTTCTGAGGGGTGCCGTGCCGAAAAGGTGCTTCTGTACGCATGGTGCTGGGTTTAGGGCCTGCGCCCTGAAAAAAGACTGGGTCTGAGTATACGCAAAAGCCTGCGTCGGTGAGGTCAGATTGGGTCGGACAGGGCCGAGCTGACCAGTTTGGCGGTGATGTCCACCATCGGAATTAAGCGTTCGTAGGCCATGCGGGTCGGCCCGATCACGCCCAGCGTGCCCACCACCTCACCATTGACCGAATACGGGGCGGAAATCACGCTCATCTCTTCCATCGGAACCAGGCTTGAATCACCACCGATAAAAATCTGCACGCCTTGGGCCTGGTTGGAGCTTTCCAGCAAGCGCAGCAGGTCGGTGCGTTGCTCAAACACATTGAACAGCTTGCGCAGACGGTCCATATTGGTGGACAAGTCCTGCACGTTCAACAATTGGTGCTCGCCAGCCACCAACACTTGCTCTTGAGTGTTCTGTTCGGCTTCCGTACCGGCGTTGACCGCCGCTTGCATCAATGCGCTGATGTCCTGGCTGATCTGGTGCAATTCCTCCGACAACCGCTGACGCGCTTGGGCGAAGGTGAGCCCTGAAAAATGCTGGTTGAAAAAATTGGCGGCCTGAGTCAACGCTGACTGGCTATAAGGTTGATCGGTGATCAGAATGCGGTTCTGCACGTCCCCCTCGGGGGTCACAATGATCAACAGCACCTTTCGGTCCGACAAACCCAGGAACTCCACCTGCCGGAACAAGGAAGAACGTTTGGGCGAGGTGATCACCCCTGCGAACGATGACAAGCTGGACAACAAATCGGCAGCGCGGCTTAAAACCCGATTGGGGTCGTCACGCTGAAGCGAACCGGACAGCATGCGCTCCAGGTTGGTCTCCAAGGGGCGCACAGTAATCAGGGAATCCACAAACATGCGGTAACCCTGAGGGGTGGGTACCCGGCCAGCCGAGGTGTGGGGTGATGCAACCAAGCGCATCTCTTCCAGGTCAGCCATCACATTGCGGATGGTGGCCGGGCTTAGGTCCAGCACAGAATGTTTGGACAAAGCCCGTGACCCCACGGGGCTGCCTTCGGCAATATACCGTTCAACCAGGGTTTTCAGGAGTGAACGACCACGTTCGTCAATCATCGGTGCCACTTCAAATACACGTTGCGCTACGATTAAGCCTACTCAACACTTTACGACAAAAACGGAACGTCCAGCATGGCCAAACGCCCAGGCAAGTGCATCGCAGTCTTTGCAAAACACGGAAGTTCCCACAAGCAGGCTAGTTGGCGCACCGTGGTGGACTTGCTGATTGCCCACGGGTACACCGTGCTGGTCTGCGACGACATTCTGACAGCCCGCACCCGCAACAAAGCCGAGGCCCAAGCGGTGGGCTACAGCTTCGCCAGTTTGGACACGATTCTAAAGAAGGCCCACAAAGCGGTCATCATTGGGGGTGACGGCACCTTTCTGGGCAACGCCCGGAAATTGGCCAAGGCGGACATTCCCTTAATTGGGGTCAACCAAGGGCGACTGGGTTTCCTCACTGACATTCGGCTCGATGACATCGACCCAACCCTGATCTCAACCCTGAAAGGCGAATACACCTCCGAGGACCGTTATTTCCTGCAAGGTCAGATCATGCGGGACGGCGTCACAGTGGCCGACCAGATCGCCCTGAACGATGTGGTGATCAGCCGAGGCATTGTGGGCGGCATGGTTGAACTGCGCGTTGAGGTGAACGGTACCTTCATGTACGACCTTCGGGCCGATGGCTTGATCATCGCCACGGCCACTGGATCAACCGCCTATGCCCTGTCGGCCGATGGCCCAATTTTGCACCCCAGTACGGGCGGCATTCTGATTGTGCCTGTGGCACCGCATGCGCTGACCAACAGGCCCATCGTGCTGCCTCAGAATTGCAGCATTGATGTCACCGTGATCGGCGGCAAGCAGACCGGTGTGCACTTTGACATGCAGATTAACGACCGCGCGGTGGTGGGCGACCACATTCGCATTGTCGTCAACCCCAAACCCATTCAACTTTTACACCCCAACCGATACGACTACTTCGCCATGCTGCGCCAGAAACTGCATTGGAGCGCATCCTTGACTGAAGTGGGCCATCGGCCACGTGGCCTGCGAGACAGCGGACATGCTAAGTAGCCTCACCATTCAGGATTTTGTCATCGTTGACCGGCTTGAACTTCATTTCCACGAAGGCATGTCTGTACTCTCCGGCGAGACGGGTGCTGGAAAATCCATCCTGATTGATGCGCTTTCGCTGTGCCTGGGCGCCAGGGCCGACGCAAGCCAAGTCCGCGAAGGTTGCGAGCGTGCCAACATCACCGCCGTCTTCGACCCCAACCCCGCAGCCATGGCCATATTGGCAGAACAGTCGCTGGATGCGCAGGATGGCGAATTGCACCTGCGTCGCTCAATCGACAGCTCTGGCCGCTCCAAAGCCTACGTCAACGGCACACCGGTGCCAGCCAGTGTACTGAAGCAACTCTCGGAAACATTGATCGACATTCACGGTCAGCATGCCTTTCAGACCTTGGGCAAAGCCAGCGAGCAATTGCGCCTTCTCGACGAATTTGGGCAATTAAGCCCATTGTTGGAACCGGTTCGAAGTGCGTACAAAGAACTGCGCCATGCTGAGCAGCAACTTGAACAGGCCTCGATGGCGCAGGCCGAACGGGCTGCGCGTTTGGACAACCTGAACTGGAAACTTGAACTGCTGGACAAAGTTGCCCCCAAAGCCGGTGAATGGGAGCAACTGACCGCAGAGCACGACCGCCTCAGCCACGGTGCTGAACTGATGGAGGGCAGCCAGGCAGCCTTGGCCTCATTGAGTGAGAGTGAACAGTCGATACTCGACCAATTGAACCACCTGATGCAGCGCTTAAGTGGGCTTGCTACGCGTGACGCCCGGCTGGAAAGCATGGTCAAAAACCTGACTGATGGCGAAATCCTGCTGCGCGAAGCGGCTTATGAGTTGGCCCATTACGTGAAGCATGCGGACCTCGACCCGGACAGCTTGGCCCAAGCCGAGCAGCGCTTGTCACAATGGCATGACACCGCGCGCAAACTGCGGCTTGCGCCCGAAATGCTGCACGAGGAACTGGACAAAGTCACGGCTGAATTGACCGCCCTGCAGGAAGGCATGGACCTTGACGCGCTGAAGGCCAAACACGCCCAATGTCTGGTTCGATACACCGACGCTGCTCAAGAATTGACGCACGCCAGAACCAAAGCGGCCAAGGCGCTGTCCACCAAGGTCAGCAATTCCATGCAGCACCTGAACATGCAAGGTGGCCAATTGGTGATCGACGTGCAAGCCAGCGGTCAGGCCACAGCCCAAGGCAGCGACAATATCGAATTTCGTGTCGCGGGCCACCCAGGCGTTACCCCTCAACCCATTCAGAAAGTGGCATCGGGCGGCGAATTGGCGCGCATCAGCCTGGCCATCACCGTGAATACCGTCACCGCAACACCGGTACCCACCTTGATTTTCGATGAAGTGGACAGCGGCATTGGCGGCGCAGTGGCCGAAACCGTGGGGCGTTACCTTCGGGAACTGGGCGCGGGCAAACAGGTGCTTTGTGTCACGCACCTGCCGCAAGTGGCCGCGCAAGGCCACCATCACTTCCGGATTAGCAAGCAAGTAAGCGCCGGGGCCACCAAATCAACCGTGCAACCATTAAACGGCGAAGAGAGAATCAGCGAAGTGGCCCGAATGTTGGGCGGGCAAACCATTTCAGAGGCTACCCGACAGGCGGCCAGTGAAATGATCGCGTCAGCCTCGGAAGGCTGACAGCTTAGGCCTTGCGGCGGTTTTCACAGTCTTTTTTGGTGCAACTGCCGTAAAGCGACAGCGCGTGGTCGTGCAACTCGAAGCCCTGCTCTTTGGCAATCGCTTTTTGACGCTTTTCAATTTCAGCGTCAAAAAATTCCACCACCTTGCCGCATTGCACACACACGAGGTGGTCGTGATGCTCGCCTTCATTCAGCTCAAACACCGACTTGCCGGTTTCAAAATGCTGACGAGCCAAAAGGCCAGCCTGTTCAAACTGGGTCAACACCCGGTACACCGTGGCCAAGCCGATGTCCAGGTCTTCCTGCAACAGCAATTTGTACACATCTTCGGCACTGAGGTGGCGGTGCTGGCCGCTTTGAAAAAGCTCCAGAATTTTCATCCGGGGCAGTGTCGCTTTCAAACCGATGCTTTTTAGGTCGGATGCAGTTGTCATGAGTTGTTATCCAGTCGGTTGAATCGTCACGCAAGTAGCTTATGATAACGGCTTCGGGGGCCGGTTGACGGTTTGGTCAGCCACCTGTTTGTCAACCAGATTGCGAAGCATCATGGTTATTTTACGTCTTAAACGCCTCTTCTGCATCGCAGCCTTGCTGCCACTGGCCGCGGGTTGCTCATATCTGAAGAGCGATTATGTGCCCACGCTGGTCAAGCCTTACCGCATCGACGTGCAACAGGGTAACTTCGTGACTCAAGCCGAAGTCGACCGCCTGCAAATCGGTATGAGCAAGGAACAGGTCAAGTTCATCATGGGCACCCCCTTGTTGAACAGCCCCTTTCATGCAGACCGTTGGGATTACACCTATCGACTGACCAAAGGCAACGGCTCTGTTGTCCAGTACCGCTACACCGTGACATTTGAGCAGGACAAGTTGGTGAAACACGGCGGTGAATCCCTGCCTGAGAATCAGGCTGAATTCCTGACTGGGCCTGGTGGAGACCGGCGCGCCATTGCCCCGGCCACCAACACAGCACCCACCAAAAAAGCGGCCACCCCAGCAAAAACAGGCCAAGAAACCCCAGCGGGCACAGAACGCGCGCCCGTGTTGAACTGAATACGACACTGACAATGACATCTCCGATCCGGATTGCAATCGCCGGCGCCAGCGGGCGCATGGGAAAAACCTTGATTGAAGCGGTGATCAATCACCCCGCTTGCACCTTGGCCGGTGCATTCGACCTGGCTGGTTCACCCACACTGGGCCGCGATGCAGGGGACTTCATGGGCACCAACACCGGGGTCACCATCACCGACTCCGTGGAACAAGCCCTGAGCAACGCTCAAGTGCTGATCGACTTCACCCGGCCCGAAGGCACGCTAACCCATTTGGTCGTATGCCAGCAGTTGGGTGTGAAGGCCGTGATTGGAACAACCGGCTTTGAAGCCGACCAAAAAACAGCCATGGCTGAATTGGCCAAGAAAGTGGCCATGGTTTGGTCCCCCAACATGGCTGTGGGTGTCAACGCCACGTTCAAACTGCTGGAAGTGGCCGCCAAAATTCTCTCCCAGGGTTACGACATTGAAGTGATCGAAGCCCATCACAGCAAAAAAGTGGATGCCCCATCGGGCACCGCACTGCGCATGGGTGAAGTTGTTGCCAAAGCCTTGGGGACTGACTTGGACACCGTGGGTGTTTTCGCCCGCGAAGGCATTACCGGCGAACGCCAGCCCGGCACCATTGGTTTCTCCACCATCCGTGGTGGCGACATTGTGGGCGACCACACGGTGCTGTTTGCCGGCCTTGGCGAGCGCATTGAAATCACCCACAAATCATCCAGCCGGATGACTTACGCCCAAGGCTCCATCCGGGCCGCTCAGTTCTTGATGGACAAGCCCACCGGGCTCTTCGACATGCAAGATGTGTTGGGTTTGTCACAATTGAGGCTGTGAAACGGGCTTTACCCCCCGTTTTACCCCTACCCCGCCGCTGTAGAGTTGTATAGTTCGGGTTAAATGGTGTTGACCCTATTCCCGTTTGGAGTGTGGCCCATGGCGCAATCTCTGCTCGCAAAACTTGATGAACTGCAGGACAAGGTCACGATGCTGGCCAAAGCCCTGGAACAAAGCCGCTTCGACGAACGCAAAAGCCATGAGCGGGCCCAGTTGCTGGCCCGCGAGAATGAGCAGTTGCGCAGAAAAGTCGATCACGCCCAAGGCCAAATCAACCAGATGCTGAACCAGTGGTTTCCGGAACTTGAACTGAATTCGGAGAAATAAGCATGGATGCGCTGTTGGTCAAACTCATGGGCCGGGAATTCAAGATTGCCTGCAAACCTGAAGAACGCGCTGCATTGCAACAAGCGGTCAATATTGTCGAAACGAAAATGAGCGGCATTCGCAATGCAGGCCGGGTCGTTGGCCTGGACAATATCGCCGTGATGGCGGCCCTGCAAATTGCACACGAATCCCTCACCGGCTCTACCCAGGATCAACCCGGCGTGGGGTTGGACATTGCCGAAATTGAGCGTAAAATTGAATCCATCGAACAAGTGGTGACAGCCGGACTGCAAGGCAGCGAAGCCCCGAAAAACGCCAGCTTGTTCTGATACCCGGTTTAATCTCTGCCGTGTGTGTGTTGGTCAGCATTCCGTGAACCAATATCATCGATCCCGGTTGCGGACTTTAAACGGGCCTGTGTGAATCCCACTTTGTCTGGGAAGCCTGATGGCCTTGATACTGCGACCCACTTGAACCTTAGGTTCAGGGATCAGACCAGCATGCCTCGGCAGAGACCCTAATGCCCAAAAGCGCCTCGTCATCCGAAGGGGCGCTTTTTTTATTGCACAATTTGATTCCCTGTCCATTCACTTCTACCGGAGCACCATGATCTCCCTCCCCCCTCTTTTTGTAGCCTCCCTGTTGCTCTTGGGAATGATCAGCGGTGTTTTGGCTGGCCTGCTGGGTATTGGCGGCGGCATGATTTTGGTGCCCTTCCTCACCTTTCTTCTGCTTCAGCAAGGCGTACCGGGCGAATTGGTGGTTCACTCTTCTATCGCCACCTCCTTGGCCATCATCATGTTCACCAGCATTTCAAGCATGCGGGCCCACCACAAAGCCGGGGCTGTGCGCTGGGAAATTGTCAAGTTCATTGCACCCGGGCTTTTGCTGGGCGGCTTTCTGGGTTCCAAAGTGGTCACCCATCTGCCCACGCGTGAACTGGCGCTGGTCTTTGGTGCATTTGTGCTGTTTTCCGCTTACCAAATGTTCGCGGACAAAAAACCCAAGCCCAGCCGTGAACTGCCCGGCGCTGTGGGTTTGGGGGCCGCAGGCACGGTGATTGGCGCAGCGTCCAGCATTGTGGGGGCTGGCGGCGGGTTCCTTTCGGTGCCCTTCATGGTGTGGAGCAATGTGCCTGTGCGCAATGCAGTGGCCACCTCGGCGGCCTTGGGCTTTCCCATTGCGGTGTTTTCAAGCGTGGGCTATGTGGTGAACGGCTGGGCCCTGCAAGGCATGCCTGCAGGGTCAACCGGTTACATTTACTGGCCCGCCGTGGCCTGTGTGGCAGCAATGAGCGTGTTGACTGCCCCCAAAGGCGCGAAGTTGGCCCACAGTCTGCCTGTGGCCAAACTCAAGCGCGTGTTTGCGGTGGTGCTGACGGCAGTGGCGTTGTCGATGATTCAGAAAGCCGTCAGCGGTTTTTGATTATTGTGCTGTTTCAGGCGCCGCCATGCTCTGGATGGCGGCAGGCTTGCCACGCGACCAAAGCAAGAGCACACCACCCAGAACGATCATGGGCAACGACAGCCATTGGCCCATGCTCAAGCCCAAGGACAACGGCCCCAGGAAACGGTCTGGCTCTCGCGCAAATTCGACAATGAAGCGGGCAGAACCGTAACCGATCAAAAACCACGCGGAAATGGCGGCACGCGGCCTGGGTTTCGCTGAAAACCACCACAAGCCAACGAACAGCGCCAAACCTTCCAGGCTCATTTGATACAACTGGGACGGATGACGGGCCAGTGCGTCACCAGCCTGCGGGAAGACCACACCCCACCAACCGTCAGTGGGCCGCCCCCACAGCTCCCCATTGATGAAGTTGCCCAATCGCCCCAAGGCCAGGCCAACCGGCACGGCGGGCGCGACAAAGTCCATGAGGTCAAAGAAACTCCAGCCCTTGACTCGGCTGTAGATCAGGCAAGTGAGCAGCACGCCCAAAAAACCACCGTGAAACGACATGCCGCCTTCCCACACCGCGAGAATCTCGGACGGGTTCGCCAGGTAATACTCGGGTTTGTAAAAAAACACATAGCCCAACCGCCCACCCAATATGACGCCAAACACCGCCCAGGTCAGGAGGTTGTCCACATCCACTTCCCGGATAGCCGGGAAATTCGGCAGGCGGCGTTTGGCCAAGGCCATGAATGCGATGAAGCCCAGCAGGTACATCAGCCCATACCAGCGAATGGCCAATGGCCCAATGGAAATGGCGATGGGGTCGAATTCGGGATGAACGAACATGGCTGTCCACAAGAACTGTCAGAGCAGGCATTCTACCCCGCGCGGCATGACGACAATCTGGCACCCACTGAGAATAAGAAGTCTGCCCCCGCCCCATGTCCCACTTACGCCGGCCTTACAGACGTGAATTCAGCCAATGGAGTGAGAAATTCCCATGACAAACAGGGGCTTGTCTGCCAAAATCCGCTTCGGATCGTTATTGATTCGCATACTTCAACAAAGAGAGGAGTTTGGTATGTTCAAGCAAGTAGGTGCTTTGGCAGTATTGGCCACCATGGCTGCCCTGCCCATGACCGCCAGCGCCGACGAAGGTCTGGCCAAGAGCAAAGCCTGTCTGGCCTGCCACCAGATCGACAAGAAAGTCGTTGGCCCCGCATTCAAGGACGTGGCTGCCAAGTACAAAGGCGACAAGGGTGCCGCTGACATGTTGGCGACAAAGATCAAAGGCGGCGGCAAAGGCAACTGGGGTCAAATTCCCATGCCCGCACAAAACGTGACTGACGACGAAGCCAAAAAACTGGCCAACTGGGTTCTGTCCCTGTAAGTCACAGGGCGCCCTGCGTCCCACAAAAAAACCCGTGCAGCACTTTGCTCCACGGGTTTTTTTATTGCGGGCCGGGGGTGACCACCCGGCGCAGCTTGGTCCAGAAGGCTTACTGGATGGTCGTCACGGGCGTCTTGCCCTTCGCATTGTAGGAGTTGACGGTGACCGGCGCATTTTTGACATCGCCGGATTCGTCAAATGTGATCGGCCCAATGACCCCTTTGTAGCTGATGGTTTTGAGTTTGGGCAGGTATTTCTTGGGGTCTGCCGATTTGGCCTCTTTCATGGCCATGCCCATGGTCATGGTGGCGTCATACACAAAAGGGGCATACACCTGAATGTCTGACTTGAACTTGTCTTTGTAGCGCTTTTCAAACGCGGGTCCACCCGGCATTTTCGACAAGGCCATGCCACCTTCAGCGCAGTACACATTGCTGCCCACGTTATCACCACCCAGCTTCATCAGCTCTGCCGTGCAAATGCCGTCGCCACCAATCAGCTTGGCCTTGATGCCCAACTGCTTCATTTGGCGAAGCATTGGGCCCGCTTGCGCGTCCATTCCGCCGTAAAAAATCGCGTCAGGGTTTTTGGCTTTCACGGAAGTCAGAATGGCTGCAAAGTCGGTGGCTTTGTCGTTGGTGTACTGCCGCTCAAGCACTTGGCCACCGCTGGCTTGAACCTGTTTGGCGAAAATGTCGGCCAGTGGTTGTCCGTAACCGGTACGGTCATCAATCACCACAAACTTCTTGGCCTTCAGATCGCTGGTTGCGTATTTGGCCAAGGCCACACCGAGCACACCGTCGTGTGCAATCACACGGAACACCGAGTCAAACCCCTGCTTGGTGACTTTCGGGTTGGTGGCCGAGGGCGTGATTTGAGGAATGCCACAGTCGTAATAAATCTTGGATGCGGGAATGGTGGTGCCGCTGTTCAAGTGGCCCACCACGCCATTGACCTTTTGATCGCACAGCTTTTGTGCAACCACTGCACCGGTCTTGGGATCGGCTGCATCGTCTTCGGGCACCAGCTCGAACTTGGCGGTGCCGCCGTCCAATTGAATCTTCATCGCATTCAGGTCTTCAATGGCCAAACGCGCACCCGCTTCGTTGTCTTTCCCGTAGTGCGCCTGAGGGCCCGACAGCGGGGCCACATGACCAATCTTGACGATGACTTCTTTGGCCTGAGCCACTCCTGTCACGGACAGACCAGCCAGCATGACCAGTACAGCACCTTGAATACGGTTTACCTGAAGCGGTTTGCGCATACGTATACACCCCATGTTGAGTTGATTAAAACGATCGGCCACCTGCTCGTTGACCGATGTGCAATTGGCTTGCCGGTTCAATGTAGCACCATTTGTCAGAGACGGTACAGATCCGCATTTATTGCGTGAAATCTGTACTTGTATTCTCGGTTTGATGCAGGCATGGACTATTCTTTGCAAGCACACTGTGTGCAAGCAATCTTCAAGCCACACTTCGACGGACGCAGTAATACCCATTCAGCTTCCTACCGACAACGCCACGCAGAGCGCAGACATGGACATTCTGATTCAACAGATCATCAACGGTTTGGTGTTGGGCAGCATTTACGCCCTGGTGGCCCTCGGCTACACCATGGTGTACGGGGTGTTGGGCCTGATCAATTTTGCCCATGGAGAGGTGATGATGGTCGGCGCCATGGTGGCCTTGTCGGCTGTTACAGCGTTGGCCGGTGCAAACCCTGAGCTACCGGGGTGGTTGCTTCTGTCGGTGGGGCTAGCCTGTGCAATACCGGTGTGCATGGCCCTCAGTTTCACAGTGGAAAAACTGGCTTACCGCCCGCTGCGCAATGCACCGCGCCTTGCGCCACTGATTTCAGCGATTGGTGTGTCGATTGTGATTCAAACCCTGGCCATGATTATCTGGGGACGCAATTACCTCATCTTCCCCACCACACTGCCCACCGAGCCTCTGATTCTCTACACCTTCCCCGCCTTGGCCGATGAAGAATCCGCCCGACACATTTCCATCACACCCGTGCAACTGCTCATTGTTGTCGTGGCCTCCAGCTTAATGCTGGCGTTGACCACTCTGGTGAACCGCAGCCGCTTGGGCAAAGCCATCCGCGCCACCGCGGAAAGCCCAAAAATTGCCAGCCTGATGGGGATCAACCCTGACTGGATCATCTCGGCAACCTTCATCATTGGGGCAGGCCTGGCTGGTGTGGCGGGCGTATTGGTGGCTGCCAATTACTCAGTGGCTCATTTTTACATGGGCTTTCTGCCCGGGCTTAAGGCATTCACCGCCGCCGTGCTGGGTGGCATCGGCAACATCTATGGGGCCATGCTGGGTGGCCTAGTGCTGGGCTTGGTTGAAAGCCTTGGGGCTGGCTACCTGGGCGAGTTGACCGGTGGCTTTCTGGGGTCGAACTATCAAGACATTTTTGCATTTGCGGTCTTGATTCTGGTGCTGACCCTCAGGCCTTCCGGTTTGTTGGGCGAACGCGTTTCTGATCGGGCATGACCATGGGCACTACGACACGCATGACTCTGAAACACTGGGCTGGGTTGCTCATGGTGGCCATTGCGCTGGCCTGCCTGCCATGGGTGGTGGGCAGCATGGGCAACAGTTGGCTGCGCATCGTCAACATTGCCCTGCTGTACGTGATGCTGGCCATGGGCCTGAACATTGTGGTGGGCTTTGCTGGCTTGCTTGATTTGGGCTACATCGCTTTCTATGCCGTTGGCGCTTACCTGTATGGTTTGCTGGCCTCACCCCATCTCACCGACAATTTCGAGCAAATCGCCGCCCTGTTTCCCGATGGCCTGCACATCTCGGTCTGGATGATCATTCCGGCCGGGGCCTTGATTGCCGCCTTGTTTGGCGTGCTGTTGGGTGCACCTACCCTGAAACTGCGAGGTGATTACCTGGCCATCGTTACATTGGGCTTTGGGGAAATCATCCGGCTGTTCATGAACAATCTGAATGCGCCGGTGAACATCACCAATGGCCCACAGGGCATCAACCTGATTGAGCCTGTCCGCATTGGGGCTGTACGTTTTGAGCGGACCATCGAGCTCTGGGGCATGTCCATTCCTGCACTGCACGCCTATTACTACCTGTTCCTGATACTCACTGTGGTGGTTATTCTCGTGTGCATGCGCCTGCAGCACAGCCGGATTGGCCGCGCTTGGGCCGCCATACGCGACGATGAAATTGCGGCCAAGGCCATGGGGATCAACACCCGAAACCTCAAGCTGCTGGCCTTTGCATTGGGGGCTTCCTTCGGAGGCGTGTCGGGTGCCATGTTTGCAGCCTTCCAGGGGTTCATTAGCCCAGAGTCATTCGGCCTTATGGAGTCCATCATCATTTTGTGCATGGTGGTGCTCGGTGGCATGGGCCACATTCCTGGTGTAATTCTCGGTGCCATCCTGTTGTCTGGTTTTCCGGAGATGCTGCGCCATGTGGTGGCCCCAGTGCAACAGACTTTGTTTGGTGAAGTGCTGGTGGATGCTGAAATTGTCCGTTCGCTGATTTATGGGCTGACCATGGTGCTGGTGATGCTCTACAAACCCCAGGGGCTTTGGCCTGCACAGAAGGGCCAGACCAAACCCGGACAGGAGGGGCGAGCATGAGCACACCACTGTTTCAAGTTCAACGACTGACCAAACGGTTCGGCGGATTAACAGCCGTTGACGAGGTGGGCCTGGTGATTGAGCCCGGGCAGATTTACGGCCTGATCGGCCCGAACGGCGCTGGCAAAACCACTTGCTTCAACCTGATTACCGGGCTGTACACCCCCGATGCAGGTCAGTTCAAATTCATGGGCAACGATTTTTTTCCTTCAAGCCCCAGTGAAGTCGCCAGCCTGGGCATCGCCCGAACTTTCCAGAATATCCGGCTGTTCAGCAGCATGACCGCTTTGGAGAACGTGCTGGCGGGCTGCCACATTCGCAGCAAGGCGGGTGTGCTGGGGGCAGTGCTGCGCACACCGGGCCAACGCCGCGAAGAAGCTGCGCTTCGGGACAAAGCCCTGCAATTGCTGGCCTACGTGGGTATCGACGAATATGCCCACCACCTTGCTGGCGAATTGTCATATGGACACCAACGCCGACTGGAAATTGCACGCGCGCTGGCCATGGAACCAGCCCTGCTGGCACTGGATGAACCTGCGGCCGGGATGAATGCGAGTGAGAAACTTCAGTTGAAATCACTGCTGTTGCGCATTCGTGCTGATGGCAAAACGCTACTTTTGATTGAACATGATGTGAAGCTGGTGATGGGCATTTGTGATGAAGTGACGGTGCTGGATTACGGCAAAGTGATTTCCAAAGGCACACCAGCCCAGGTTCAGAAAGACCCGGCGGTCATTGATGCTTACCTTGGAGGAGCGGCCCATGCCTGAAGCGATTTCATCGGCCGCACCGCTTCTTGAGGTTGAGCAGCTTTGGGTGCGTTACGGCGGTATCAGTGCCGTGAAAGGCATTTCGTTCCAAGTGCGTCAAGGCGAATTGGTGTGTTTGATTGGCTGCAACGGCGCGGGCAAAACCACCTCCCTGAAAGCACTGGCCGGTTTGCTACCGTGTGAGGCCCGGTTGGCCCGCCTGAACGGGTCGATTGACCTGACCGAGCTGGCAGCCCACCAGCGGATTGCACACGGCATGGCACTGGTGCCCGAGGGCCGGGGGGTGTTTGCGCGCCTGACCATTGAAGAAAACCTGGACATGGGCGCTTACTCGCAGAAAGACCGGGCACAGATCGCTTTGGACAAAGAACGGGTCTACGCCACCTTTCCACGCTTGAAAGAACGCCGCCAACAGGCCGCGGGAACCATGAGTGGCGGTGAACAACAAATGCTGGCCATGGGCCGGGCCTTGATGGGGCGCCCGCGGCTGTTGCTGCTGGACGAACCCAGCATGGGCCTGTCACCCATCATGGTCGACAAAATCTTCGAAGTGGTCAAAACCCTGCATGAGGCAGGCACCACCATTTTGCTGGTGGAACAAAACGCCAACATGGCCCTGCAAATCGCGGACCGGGGCTATGTACTCGACTCAGGGGAAATGTTGCTTTCGGGCCCTGCACAAGACTTGATCACCGACCCAAGGGTGCGGGAAGCCTACCTGGGCGACGGCGGGGTGTGAAGGCCGCCGCCTCAGGCAGCCTGGTCTGCTTGTGAGGTGAAGGAGTCCGCAAAAAACTCTTCTTCCGGCAAGGCGCACAGGCGTGTGAAATCACGCTTGGCACTGTCCACCATCACCGGCGCGCCGCAGGCATACACCTGATGCGCTGACAAATCCGGGTAGTCCTGCATCACTGCTTGGTGCACAAAGCCCGTTCGCCCTTCCCATGCGCAAGCGGGGCCTGGCTCGGACAACACCGGTACGAAACGGAAATTGGCGTGTTCATTGGTCCAGCGTTCTGCAAGGTCAGCCATGTACAAATCCTGTTTGGTTCGGGCGCCCCAATACAGCACGAAATCGCGCTGCGACCCTTTGGAAAATGCCTCCTCCACCATCGACTTGATGGGCGCAAACCCTGTTCCGCTGGCCAACAATACTACGGGCTTGTTGCTGTCCTCCCGTAAAAAGAAGGTTCCAAAAGGCCCTTCAAAACGGAGAATTTCGCGCACTTTCATGGCTCCAAACACATGGTCGGTGAACACACCGCCGGGCATGTGGCGAATGTGCAATTCCATACCGGCCTGTTGGTGAGGCGCATTGGCCAGGGAATAACTGCGGCGCGACCCATCACGAAGTATGAATTCAATGTACTGCCCCGCCAAAAACTGCAACACTTCATTGGCAGGCAGTTGCAGCTTCAACACCGCCACATCGGGCGCAGGTTTGTCCAGTTCCTGCAAGCGGCAGGGCATCTTCTTCACAGGAATGTCCCCAAGGCCCGACAGCTCCCGAACCTTCAGGGTCACCGGCCCCTCTGGCACTGCGCAACAGGTCAGCACCTTGCCGCGCACTCGTTCTTCCTCACTCAATGCCCGTGGCTGATAACCCGTCATTTGCACCTGGCCATCAATCAGGTCAGCCTTACACGATCCACATGCACCATCCTTGCAGCCATATGGCAGAATCACATTGGCTGCAAGGGCCGCATCCAGAATGGTGTCCCCGGCTTCACACACAAATTGTTTTTGACTGGGAAGAATTGTTACGCTGTGAGTCATTCAGGAACTGCCTTTCAAAAACGTACGGTCATGGCCAACCCTGTGAATGGCCATCGCCCCCGGCGATTCAAATCGACGCGAATCGTCATTGCTGGTTGTGGTCAAGTGGGCAAGGCCCTGCTTGAACAATTTCCAAACCGGCATTTTATCGCGACTTACCGGCCTGGCCCTGAATCAAGCGCCAAGGCCGACGCTTTGCGGGCGGCAGGAGCGCGGGCTGTCGCTTGTGACCTCAACAATCCAAAGTCTTTGGCCAAACTGGCGCGCGTGGCCCATCGGGTGGTGTGGATGGCCCCGCCCAACTCGGAATCCGCAGCGGACAACAGCCTGAGCAGCTTCGCACTGCATGCCTTATCCAGTGGTGTACGCCAGCAGCCCATTGTCACGTACATTTCCACCACAGGGGTGTACGGCAACGCGCAGGGGGAATGGCTGACTGAACGTGATCCAGTAAACCCTCAATCAGACCGAGCCCGCCGCCGTGTACATGCGGAACGACAGTTGCGGAGCCTGTTGCCGCTGGGTGTGTCAGTCCATTTGCTGCGAGCACCGGGCATCTACAGCGCCCAACGGCTGCCTTTGGAACGCTTACGCTTGGGCACACCTGCCATTCAAACCGAAGATGACTCTTGGTCCAATCACATTCATGAAGTTGATTTGGGCCGACTGGCCGTCTGGGCGAACTTCAAAGGTGGCGCCTTTCAAGTGCTCAACGCCTGTGACGACTCGCCCATGAAGATGGGCGATTATTTTGATTTGGTGGCCGACACACATCAGTTGCCGCGGCCGCCCCGGCTTGCACGTGAAGAGGTGCGCCTCAAGGTCAGCCCCATGATGTGGAGCTTCATGAGCGAGTCCAGAAAAATCAAGTCGATCAATCAACAACGCTTGGGCTTTCGGCTGAAGTACCCCAGCGTTGCCGACTGCCTGAGCAGACTCTCAGCTGAATAACTTGTCTAGGTTCTTGTCGATTTCACCCTGGATTTTCGACTTGAACGCCTTGAGCATGAAGCCCAAGGAAATGTCCAGGGTCAAATCTTTGTCGGTGACATCCAGCGAACCCTTCACACCAGAGCGTGAGAAGCTCAGGGTGTTTCCACGCCACTGGCTTTCCAGTTGAAACTCTTTTTCCAGTTTCTGGATCAATTCCTGGGCCAGCTTTTTGGCGTCGTCCAGAGACAGACTGTGGGTGCGGTGGGCGTGAATATCAGACATGGAACACTCTTTACGGTGGTTGTTGTGCGCCTATGGTAACGCAGGCTGCGCTCAGGCGGAACCAAACCAGAAATCATAGGCCAGTTTGGACGATGGCGTCACATCGTTGTCGAAACCCACCACGCGCCGGGCGAAGAGCATTTGAGAATCGATGATGCGTTTGAAGATGCGGCTGTTGCCCGATTCACGCTCAATGATTTTCTTCCAGGCGTTCAACTGAGCCTTCAAAATTTCATCCGGCGTAAAGTAGTAACGCACCCCCTGCTTTCGGCGCATCTCTTCATAATCGGTGGAGAAGCGGTCTGCTGCTTTCCAGCTCAAATCCGAAGACGAGGCCTGCAGGGCATAGCGAATGATTGAGCGTAGAGGAAACGACAACCCGTCAAAGCGGCTTTTGTTGAAAATGACTTCAAACACTTCGCAACTTTGGTGAAAACTTCGAATCATGCAGACTGACCGGGTGGACGGAAAACCCAAAGCACGGTCAGAACTTGGGTTATTGAACTCAGCCGCGTCGATCAACCCTTTGTCCAGCCACGGCACAATATCGGCCGGCTGCAAGGCAGTGGTGTCCATGCCCAATTCGCGGAACACCTCGGCGGCCAAGCCCACAGCCCGGAAACGAACTTTCTCAAGGTCTTTAAGTCCGTTCACTCGGCCTTTGAACCAACCGAATGGCTGCGCAGTCAATGGGCCGTACAGGAAGCCTTGCAGGTTCAGCCCCATTTCCTTCTGAACCAGCTCGTCGTAAAGCTGCTGGCCGCCGCCGTATTGGTACCAGGCCAGTACTTGATTGGAGTCCATCCCAAAACTTGGTCCGCTGCCGAACAAGGAGAAAGCCGGGTGCCGGTCGTGCCAATAGGTGGGCACACCATGACCACCATCGAGCAAGCCTTTGTGAACTGCATTCTGAATACCGAAGGTTTTAACGATGCTGTTGGCGGGGTACACATCGATGCGCAATTCTCCGCCCGACATGTCATTGACCTTCTTGGCGAAGTCCTGCGCAAACTCGTTGAAAATGTCCTTGGTGGGCCAGGAACTCTGAAACTTGAACACCTGCGGGCGCACCGCACGAACCAAAGCGGGCGATTGCGCTTGAACCGATGGCCCAGCCAATGCCGCGGCCCCTGCAGCCAATGCGGTACCAACGAACTGGCGTCGGTTTTTCTGATCGCCCGATTTCATAGCCCCTCAATCACGATGAGGTGAACCCGAAACGGACCGTGCGCGCCCAGCACAATCGTTTGCTCAATGTCCGCAGTGCGCGAAGGGCCAGAAACACAATTCAAGGCCCTGGGCATTTCAACCCCTTCTCGTCGCATACGCGCAAACACATCCTCCAAAGTTTGCTCCACTTGAGAAGCCTTCACCAAGGCCACATGGTTCTGAGGCAACAGATGGGCGCTGGTGGGCGTTTCGGACGAGCTGCACAACACCAGTGTGCCTGTCTCAGCCACCGCATACGCAGTGCTGGTGATCGACGTCAAATCAGTGTCCAAAGGCTTGCCGAACCGGACCGACAAACCAGTGCCGGCCCAGTCCAAGGCTTTCAGCTCAGGCCACACTGCAATGCCAGCGCCGGCAAGGCCGTGGGATTGAATCCATGCCTGACAGGCCGCAAGGGCTTGCGCTTCAGAGGAGACTCGGTCCAAGGTGCACAGCATGTCCAGGGAACGCTGACAAAACTGATCCAGCACCTGATCAGTTCGAGGTGGCCTGGGGCCCCCTACCCTGGCCGACACCCATTGCCTGGCTTTGGCAAGTTCCAAAGGCTTGTCCGCAGGCTTGCGGCCTTGCATGGTGCGAATCCGGTTCAGGATTTCCTGCCGGGCTGTTTGGGAATTGAAGTCGTCGCTCATCGCGCGGAATGTCTCATTCATCATTTCAAGCGATTATAGGCAAACAAGGCCACGCTGAATGCCTAGGGCTTGCCCCCATGCGTACTCAGCCTTTGCATGGCTTTGAGCATGGCAACTGAAGGCCCACTCTGCACGTATACCCCGCAGATGCAGTACAATACGCGGTCAACTTTTTACCGTAACGCAGCCATGACCCACGTCGTCACCGAGTCCTGTATCAAGTGCAAATACACCGATTGCGTGGATGTTTGCCCAGTTGATTGCTTTCACGAAGGCCCCAATTTTCTGGTGATCGACCCGGACGAGTGTATCGATTGCGCCGTTTGCATCCCCGAATGCCCGGTCAACGCCATTTATGCCGAAGAAGACGTGCCTGCGGATCAAGTCCAGTTCATCAAAATCAACGTGGACCTGGCCAAAAACTGGCCAACCATCACTCGCATGAAGGCCCATCTGCCTGACGCGGACGACTGGAAAGACGTCAAGGACAAGCTTCAGTATCTGGATCAGTCCAACGGCGGAGCCGCAACAGCTGCATGACCAGCCCGGACAAAGCCAGTCAGGAAACCATCACCGGTGTCCGCGTCTGGGTTCCGGGCAAGTTGTTCTCGTTCACCTGCACTCGCCCCACGGGCTTTCGGTTCACCGCCGGTCAGTTTGCCCGCCTGGGCGTCAACAACACGCTGGTTATTGCAGGCGAACCAGACGTCATCTGGCGGGCTTACTCCATGGTGTCTGGGCCCTACGATGAACACCTCGAATTTTTCTCCATCGTGGTGCCTGACGGGGCCTTCACCAGCCACCTGTCCAGACTGAAGGTTGGTGACCCGATTTGGGTGGACAAAACCAACTTTGGTTTTCTGACCACCGCCCGTTTTGAATCGGGCAAACACCTTTGGCTACTGGGGTCGGGCACCGGGTTGGCACCATTCCTGTCCATCCTGCTGGACCCAGACACCTGGAACAAATTCGAAACCATCGTGCTTGTGCACAGCGCCCGTACGGTCGAGGAACTGGTGTATCAGGACCAAATTCAACAGTTCACCGGGCATCCATTGATGTCCGAGCTGGTGCCCAACCTTGCCGAGCGCTTCCGCTATATCCCGGTGGTGACTCGGGAAAAAGCCCCAAATTGCCTCAATGAACGAATCACCACCCTGCTGGCCAACGGTGAATTGAGCGAAGTCACTGGCTTGACGTTGGACAAAGCGGACAGCCGCTTCATGATCTGCGGCAACCCGGAAATGGTCACCGACTTGCGCAACACCCTGAAAATAATGGGATTTTCACCAGCCCGCCGAAACACTCCTGGCGAAGTGGCGGTCGAGAACTACTGGTAATCAGAGCCGAGGCTGTTCATTCAGCCAGTGAACTTGTTGCAACGCAACATATTTTCCACCATAATCGCAAGCCTGATGTCAGAAAGACGGTTCACATTGCCGTCACACGTCCACGCCGAGTCCACCGGAGGCTTCATGCTGTATCAACTACACGAATTCCAACGCGCCTTGCTCAACCCCATGACCATCTGGGCCGAAGCGGGCGCAAAAATGTACAGCAACCCGTTCAGCCCACTGGCGCACACACCGTTTTCCCGCCGAATCTCCGCGGGTTTTGAGTTGATGTACCGCTTGGGCAAGGACTACGAAAAGCCGGAATTCGGTATCAAAACCGTGAAATGCGGCAATCGGGAGGTGTCGATTGCTCAGGAAATTGTGGTCACCAAACCATTCTGCAAACTGATCCACTTCCGCAAAATGATTCCTAGCGAGGCCAAGCCCCTGGCCCCGCAACCCAAGATTCTGGTTGTGGCCCCTTTGTCGGGCCACCACGCCACACTGTTGCGCGACACGGTACGCACCCTGCTTCAAGACCATGACGTGTACATCACCGACTGGGTGGATGCGCGCATGGTTCCGCTGTCTGAAGGTGCTTTTCACCTCGATGACTACGTGCATTACTGCATCGAATTCATCCAGTTGCTTGGCCCGGATGTGCACCTGATTTCAGTGTGCCAGCCCACCGTGCCAGTGATGGCAGCAGTGTCGCTGATGGCCAGCAACAACGACCCCAAGCAAGCCCGAACCATGACCATGATGGGCGGCCCCATCGACACCCGCCAAAGCCCAACCTCGGTCAATGACCTGGCCACGCAAAAGCCCTATTCATGGTTTGAGAACAACGTGATTTACGCGGTGCCTCACACCTACCCCGGTTACCTGCGTAAGGTGTACCCCGGCTTTCTGCAACACCTGGGGTTTGTCAGCATGAACCCTGACCGCCATGTGCAAAGCCATTACGACTTTTACATGCACCTGGTTGAAGGCGACGGCGAAAGCGCGGAAAGCCACCGCCAGTTTTACGACGAATACAACGCCGTGCTGGACATGCCCGCCGAATATTACCTGGACACCATCCGCACCGTGTTCCAAGACCACCTGCTGCCCAAGGGCGAATGGAAGGTGCGCGACCAACTGGTCAAGCCCTCTGATGTCAAAACGGTGGCCCTGTTCACCATCGAGGGCGAACTGGATGACATTTCCGGCCCCGGCCAAACCAAAGCAGCCCATGGCCTGTGCACCAGCATTCCCAAGGCCAAGAAGCAGCACTTTGAGGCACCGGAATGCGGGCATTATGGTATCTTCAGCGGTCGCCGTTGGCGCGAGATGATTTACCCCAAGATCCGTGAGTTCATCAGCAACAATTCCTGAAAATCCCATCGACACCCTCAGCCGCACACTGGATGACTGCCTGCCTCAAACCCAGTGCACCCAGTGTGGCTACGAGGGCTGCTTGCCCTATGCAAAGGCCATGGCCCAAGGCCAGGCGGACCTGAACCGCTGCCCCCCCGGGGGCGATGCGACGATTGCAAAGCTTTCGGCTGTTTTGGGTTTGCCCGTCAAACCCGTGGACCCCAGTTGTGGCGCCACCATTGAGCGCCACATCGCCTCAATTAACCCTGAGCATTGCATCGGCTGCACGCTGTGCATCAAGGCCTGCCCGGTTGATGCAATCATCGGCAGCAACAAGCACCGTCATGCCGTCATTGCTTCGCTGTGCACTGGCTGCGAATTGTGCATCCCGCCCTGCCCTGTGGACTGCATCGACATGGTGTTCATACCCCAGCACAGCGAATGGACGACTGAACAGGCCTTTGAGGCCCGCGAGCGCATGCATGGCAGGAACAAGCGCCTTGTTCGTCAAAAACAGGAACAAGACGAGTTTCTCGAGGGCAAGGCCATCCGCAAACTGGATTCCATCGCCCACGATGGCAGCGACCCCGAAGCCGACAAAAAGCGGGCCATTTTGCAGGCTGTGCTGGCCAAGGCGCGGGCCAAAAGACAATCAGGTGGGCAAGCGTCATGAATCCACAAAAACGCCATGAAATTTTCTCGCGCCTGCAGGCCGCGAACCCCGAGCCGAAAACCGAGCTGGAATACAGCACCCCTTTCGAGCTTCTGGCTGCCGTGCTGCTGAGTGCACAGGCCACCGACAAAGGGGTGAACCTGGCCACCCGCAAGCTGTTTCCGGTGGCCAACACCCCCCAAGCCATTGCGGCTTTAGGGGTTGAAGGCGTGGAGCACTACATCAAGACGATTGGCCTGTTCAGGTCCAAGGCCAAGCATCTGGTTGAAACCGCCATCATTCTGCGCGACCAATACAACAGCGAAGTTCCTGCGGACCGCGAAGCACTGGAACAATTGCCCGGTGTTGGCCGAAAAACAGCCAATGTGGTGTTGAACACAGCTTTTGGCCAGCCCACCATGGCCGTGGATACGCATATTTTCAGGGTGTCCAACCGAACCGGGATCGCCCCGGGCAAGACCGTGCTTGAAGTGGAAAAAAAACTGCTCAAACACGTGCCCAAGGAATTCATGCTCAATGCGCACCACTGGTTAATCCTTCATGGCCGCTATGTGTGCAAGGCCCGCAGCCCGGATTGTGCCCACTGTAGTATTGTGGATCTTTGTGATTTCAAACCCAAAAACCTATGACTTTCGCAGTCAGTGTCAGCGCCGTTGAACTGGCCAACGTGGACTCCGCGCTCACGGTGGTGGAACAGGCCATCGAACAGGCCGGGTTGCGCCGCCACTCCGACCTGGTCAGCCGAGTCTGGGTGTTCTGCACCCCCCATTTTGCGTCATGCATGGACAGCCTGGCTCACCAGGTTGCCGTGAAAACCCGTTGCATGAATGTCTGGGGAGGGTGTGTCAGCGGGCTACTCAGCGATCAAGGTATTCTGGCCCACCAACCCGCCTTGCTGGTGGCCATTTTTGGCGCGGAGTTTGAACCCACGGACGACAGCCCAGCCCGGCTTGCGCTAAGTCTGGCTGAAAACGAACAAAGCTGGCCCTACACCTGGGACGCCATCCAACGTGAATCGGCGTCGGCGCAACACGCCAATGTGGGCTTGGGATTGTTGTCGTACGGGGCCAACTACGCCACCATGCCGCGCGTTGAACATGCTCGGCCGCAGGCAGACCTGCCCGTCAATCATGAATTGGCTTGCCAACGGCTGCTGACCCTGAATTCAGAAGGACTGGAGTTTTTGGGCGATGCACAAAGGGTGAATGAGTGCAACGGCCTGTTCCTCATTCAGGCAGGCAACAAACCTGCGGCTGCCGCCCTGAACTGCCCTGACCAACAAACCAAGCCGGTGGGTTTGCGCCTGCAAGTCATCCATGAACAAGGGGAAAGCTGGATTCCCGTGATGGAGCTGCATGCCGATGGCACACTGGGTTTGGCTGCGCCAGTGATGAAAGGCCAACTGGTGCGCCTGGCACGTCGCAGCGATGACGGGGCCACGCAGGACATGCAGGCTTTGGCCACCCAGCTTGAACAGCACTTTGGCGACAAACCACCAAGCCTGGGCATCATCGTGGCGGGCTTTGAGCGGTCATCGCTGTGCCACGATGATCAGCAAGACATTCAGTCGATCATGGCCCTGTACCCGAATACGCAGTGGATCGGACTGTTTGGGCAGGCCTCCGGCGTATTCAGCGCCAAGCACTGGATAGCACCACCCAGAAACAACCGCCTCTGCATTTCCCTATTTGACGCACCCCATGTTTAACCCGACCCGAGACCAAGCCCGGCTGTTCTTTCTGAACACCTGGAAAAAATACCACCAAGAGCAACCGCTCAGCGAGGCAGAAAGCCTGGCGTTGCAGTGGATGACCCGGCACCCTGAATACTTCCCCACCTTTGATGCGGAACTGGAAGAAGTGCTCGCCCGCGATTACTCGGTTGAAACCGGGGAGGGCAACCCGTTTCTGCACCTGTCCATGCACCTGGCGGTGGCTGAACAGGTAAGCATTGATCAACCACCGGGAATTCGCAGCTCATTTTCCAAGCTGTGCGAAAGGTTGGGCGATGAACACCAGGCCGCCCATCAGGTCTTTGAATGCCTGGCCGAACAAATCTATCAGCAACAACGCAACGGCGTGCCCTTCAGCAGCGAACGGTACATCAACTGCATTCTGGACCACTGCATGTAAGCAGGTTCGACCCAACAAAAAGCCACCTTGAAGGTGGCTTTTTGTTGGGCAATGCTGAACCAGCGGACGATCAGCGCTTCAAGTACAAATCACCCTTCATGGATGCAAAGTACGCCGACAGGTTCTGAATGTCAGCCTTGCTCAGGCCGGCAGCCATACCCGCCATGATGGCGTTGCTGCGTGCACCGCTTTGATAGTCACGCAGAACATGCGCCAGGTAGTCCTTGTGCTGGCCAGCCAGCTTGGGGTACGACGCGTCCACAGGTTTGTTCCAGTCACCATTGGTGGCGTGGCAAGCTGCACATTGGGCTTCGGCTTTGGCCTTGCCTGCAGCAATGTCGGCGGCCTGTGCGGAGAAAGTGGCTGCAAAAAGGCCTGCAGCCAGGGCGAGAGTCTTGATCATGCTCACATCCTTGAATTATTTGGCTTGGGCGTAGTAAGCAGCTAGGTCGGCGATGTCCTGATCGGACAATTGCTCAGCAATACCGCGCATGGTGGGGTGCTTGCGCTCCCCTTTTTTGTACGCCTGCAAGGCCGCTTCAATGTATTTGGCGTTCTGGCCACCGATATACGGCACGGTGTACACAGTCGGGAAACTGGCTTTGTAGCCGGGAATGCCATGGCAACCAATGCACATGGAATTCTTGGACAGGGCCGCTTTGGCATCGCCTTCCGCAGCCTGCACCCCACCTGACACCAGCGCGGCACCAGCCAGGCCTGAGGCCAAGGCCACGCGCAGGGCAGAACGAATCAAACCGTGTCGCTTCATCACTCTCTCTCTATCAGACTTGTTGTTGTAGATGACCCTCGTGTTTGAACTGCCAGCCGGGGTCAATATCCGTTCAATTGTACTTTTGATCAAGGGCATCGTCCAACTGTCAAGGTGCAAACACCCACTTTCGATGAAATATTCCACGACCAACTGTTCTAAGTTCACCACAAACCCACGTACACTGGCGGACAACGAATTACAGGGAATTGCAATCATGCGTTTTGAAGGTAGTCAATCTTACGTCGCCACCGATGACCTCAAACTGGCTGTAAACGCCGCCATCACGCTGCAACGGCCGCTGCTCATCAAAGGCGAACCCGGTACGGGTAAAACCCTGCTGGCTGAAGAAGTGGCCGCAGCCTTGGGCCTGGACCTGCTGCAGTGGCACATCAAGTCCACCACCAAAGCCCAGCAAGGCTTGTATGAATATGACGCGGTCAGCCGCCTGCGGGACTCCCAATTGGGGGACGAACGGGTCAAGGACATTCGCAACTACATTGTGAAGGGTGTGCTGTGGCAAGCGTTTGATGCCGACAAGCCTGTGGTTCTGTTGATCGATGAAATTGACAAAGCCGACATTGAATTCCCCAACGACTTGTTGCGTGAATTGGACCGCATGGAGTTTTACTGCTACGAGACCCGTGAAATGGTCCGTGCCAAGCACCGCCCCATCGTGATCATCACCTCCAACAATGAAAAAGAGTTGCCCGATGCATTCCTGCGCCGCTGCTTCTTCCATTACATCCAGTTCCCCGACAAAGCCACCATGCAGTCCATTGTGGACGTTCACTTCAAGAACCTGAAAAAGGAACTGCTGGACGCGGCCATGAACAGCTTTTTTGGCATCCGTGCCCTGCCCGGCTTGAAAAAGAAGCCCACCACCTCGGAATTGATTGACTGGTTGCGCCTGCTGCTGGCCGAAGACATTCCCGCTGAAGCCCTGCAAGCCAAAGATGGCAAAGACGCCATTCCACCCTTGCATGGTGCTTTGCTGAAAAACGAGCAGGACATCGAATTGTTCGAACGCCTGGTGTTCATGGCCAAACAGGGCCGTTGAGGGCGCCGCCGTGCTGCTGGATTTTTTCTTTCAGTTGAAAGAGGCCAAGATTCCCGTGAGCGTGCGGGAGTACCTGAGCCTGCTCGAAGGCATGAAGGCTCAATTCATGAGCCCCAGCCTGGACAATTTCTATCATTTGTCCCGGCTGACGCTGGTGAAAGATGAGCGTTACTTCGACCGTTTTGACCAAGTCTTTGGAAACTATTTCAAAGGCCTGGAAAAAAACATGGACCTGTTTGCGCAGTTGCCCAAGGATTGGCTTGAAAAACGCTTCGATCGCGAGTTCACCGCCGAAGAAAAGGCAGCCATTGAAGCCATGGGCGGGCTGGACAAGCTCATGGAACGTCTGAAGGAGCTGCTTCAGGAACAAAAGGAGCGCCACGAAGGCGGCAGCAAATGGATAGGCTCGGGGGGCACCTCGCCCTTTGGCAACAATGGCTACAACCCCGAAGGCGTGAGGATTGGGCAAGAACAAAGCCGCAACCGAAAGGCGGTGAAGGTTTGGGATCAACGGCTGTATCAGGACTACGACGATCAGCTTGAAATCGGCACCCGAAACATCAAAGTGGCCCTGCGCCGGCTCCGCCGGTTTGCCCGTGAGGGTGCTGAGGATGAGCTGGACCTGGACAACACGATCGAGTCCACCGCCCGGAATGCTGGCTGGCTTGACCTGAAAATGCGCCCGGAGCGGCACAACTCCGTCAAAGTGTTGATGCTGATGGATGTTGGTGGGTCGATGGACGACCACATTCGCCGCACCGAGGAGCTGTTTTCAGCCGCCCGAAGCGAGTTCAAGCACCTTGAGTTTTACTACTTTCACAACTGCGTGTACGACTTCCTCTGGAAGAAAAACCACCGCCGGCACAGCGAGCGCACCAAAACCTGGGACATTCTGCGCACCTACAACAGCGACTACAGGCTGATTTTTGTGGGTGACGCCACCATGAGCCCGTACGAAATTTTGCAGCCTGGCGGCTCGGTGGAATACAACAACAAGGAAGCGGGGGCAGTTTGGCTGCGCCGTTTTCTGGACCGCTTTCCACGCGCTGCCTGGCTGAACCCGGAACCGGAAGGCTTGTGGCAATACAGGCACAGCATTGAAATCATTCAAAACATTCTTGAAAACAAGATGTATCCTTTGACGGTGAAGGGGCTGGAACAGGCCATGCGATACCTCAGCAAGTAGTCTGTTGTACCTGTGGGCCACTGAGTAGTATTCTTTTTATCTGTAGTCATCCTGTAAACCGGAGTGCGTGATGGTGCGTTGATGACCTCACGAATCCTGACAATCTAGGAGAAATTGATGGAAACGCAACGCACCCACCCTCTGATCATTACTGCCGCAGTTGCGATTATTCTCACCTGCGCGGTCGGCTTGGCCTCTATGACAGGCCTATGGCCGTCCAGCAAGGCCGACAGTGACGTGCCGGAAGCCGCGTTGACTGAACAGTCCCAAGGGGACACAGCCAACAAGGGCGACAGCTCGCCCAGCAAACCCGCGCACCACAACAAGTCGGCCAGCAAACCAGCTACCCTGGCTTCTGCCAGCCCGAACAAACAGGTTGAGCCCCCAGTGGCCGCCAAAGCCGCCACTTGCCAAAACTGTGGCCGTGTGTCCGACGTTCGCCCCATCCGCATTCAGGGTGAAGGCTCCGGGCTGGGCGCTGTAGCCGGCGGTGTAGCCGGTGCCGTGTTGGGTAAACAGTTGGGTAACGGAGGTGGCCAAAAAGCCATGACAGTGGCTGGCGCCATTGGCGGTGCCATGCTGGGCAACAAGATCGAGAAAGACCAACGAAGTGCCACTGTGTACGACGTTGAGGTGACCTTCGAAGACGGCACTTCCGGCACTTACCGCCAGAACAGCAACAGCTGGCAGATTGGTGACCGTGTGAAAGTGGTCAACGGCCAGTTGACTGCCGACTAAAGCAAGTTCCCCTGTGCCCCAGAAGCCACCCCATGGGGTGGCTTTTTACATTCAGGGCCGACATTGGGGAACCAGCCAAGGGTCAGACATTACTTAAGGAACGAACCTGAATCGGAGACCTGCCATGAGCGCTAGACTCGACCAGATCGGCCTGATCAAAATGTGGGCTGCCTGGGTCAACCATCGAAAAAACCCCTACATCAACAACGAAGGCCGCCGTGTGGCCAAGCCTGCCAGCGAGGAAGCTGTCACTGTGATGTCCAAACTGCCCAATGCCTGGGTGGAATGCAGAATGTCTCAGAATGACCTGCTCGAGATGACCTGCGTGCATCGAATTCTCACGCTGGATGAAGACACGGAGTCCGAAGGCTTTGAAGAAGAAATTGAACAGTTCAACTCACTGATGGACTCAGTTCGCATTCCAGCCATGCTGTGGTTTGACGGTGAAACCCAGGCCTTGCAACTGCGCTGGCAAGATTGCGTGATGCCCAACGCCAGCTTCCTGATTATCGAACAGGTGTTTGATCAATCCCTGACCATCGCCAACGCAGTGCACACGCGTTTTGCGCGTTTTCACGCCATGGCTTCAGGTTGGGCAGTGCACTGAGGGCACCGCCCAAAATACCTCGTCAGCCTTTGCTGCCCAGTAGCAACTCGTTCATTCTGCGCACAAAGCTGGCGGGGTCTTCCAGAGTGCCACCTTCAGCCAAAATGGCTTGGTCCAGCAGCAGTTGTGCCCAAGCATCAAACTGGGTTTGCTCTACCTTCAAACGCTGTACAAAGGGGTGGGTCGGGTTCAACTCCAAAATGGGTTTTGAATCGGGTGCTTGCTGACCAGCCTGGCGCAACATGCGCTTCAAGTGCTCACTCATCCCGGTTTCATCAGCCACCACGCAGGCTGGGCTATCGGTCAAACGAAGGGTCACCCGCGCTTCCTTAATGCGGTCGGCCAACAGGGTTTGAATCCGGCCCAATACGTCCTTGTATTCCTCATCCACGCGGGCCTTGGTTTCCTTGTCCTGCTCGTCTTCCAGTTGGCCCAGGTCCAAGCCACCTTTGGCGCAGCTTTGCAGCTCCTTGCCATCGAACTCATTCAGGTAGGACAACATCCATTCGTCCACCCGGTCAGTCAACAGCAACACCTCCACCCCTTTCTTGCGGAACACTTCAAGGTGCGGGCTGTGGCGTGCCGCTGTGTACGAATCGGCAGTGACGTAATAAATTTTGCTCTGCCCGTCTTTCATGCGGGCAACATAGTCTGCCAATGACACGGATTGCTCAGCCGAGTCCGCATGGGTTGAGGCAAATCGAAGCAGCTTGGCAATCCGCTCTTTGTTGCTGGGGTCATCACCCAAGCCTTCTTTGAGCACCTGTCCAAACTCATTCCAGAAGCTGGCGTATTTCTCTGGCTGATTGGCCGCAAGGTCTTCCAGCAAGCCCAGCACCTTTTTGACCGACCCGTCCCGAATCGCTCGCACGTCGCGGCTTTCCTGCAGAATCTCCCGCGACACGTTCAATGGCAAATCCGCCGAGTCGATCACCCCCTTCACAAAACGCAAATAGGGGGGCAGCAATTGCTCTGCGTCGTCCATGATGAACACGCGCTTCACATACAGCTTGATGCCTTTTTGCTGGTTGCGGTCCCACAAATCAAACGGGGCTTTGGCAGGCACGTACAACAGTGAGGTGTACTCCGAGCGGCCCCCTTCAACGCGGTTGTGTGTGTAAGCCAGGGGGTCGGCGTAATCGAAGCTGATGGTTTTGTAGAATTCGTTGTACTGCTCTGGGGTGATGTCCGACTTGGCGCGGGCCCACAGCGCATTGGCCTTGTTCACCGCCTCCCAATCCGAACCCGCTTTCATCTGGCCGGCTTCCTCGTCCCATTCTTCTTTGATCATCTGAATGGGCAGGCTGATGTGGTCGGAATAGCGGGTCAAGATACTGCGCAATTTCCAGCTAGACAGCAACTCGTCTTCATCGGCCTTCAGGTGGAGAATGATTTGTGTGCCCCGGCTTTCCTTCTCAATGCCTTCAACACTGAATTCGCCATCGCCTTTGGATTCCCATTCAATGGCCTCGTTGGCGGGCAAGCCGGCCTTGCGCGAGCGCACGGTCACCTTGTCGGCCACGATGAACGCCGAATAAAAGCCCACACCGAATTGCCCGATCAGGGCCGCGTCTTTTTGCTGGTCGCCACTGAGCTTGCTGAAAAACTCTTTGGTGCCCGATTTGGCTATCGTACCGAGGTGGTCAATCGCATCCTGACGGCTCAAGCCAATGCCGTTGTCCTCGATCGTGATGGTGCGCGCTTCCTTGTCGAACGAGACTCGGATTTTCAGTTCAGGGTCTTCCGCCAGCAATGCAGCGTTGTTGATGGACTCGAATCGCAGTTTGTCGCACGCATCGGACGCGTTGGAGACCAACTCGCGCAGGAAAATTTCTTTGTTGGAGTACAGCGAGTGAATCATCAGATTCAACAGTTGCTTGACTTCGGTCTGAAAACCCAAGGTTTCCTTCATCGATCCCATGTGTGGCTCCCTCAAAAGTGTTTGTGACGAATTGTTGGGCAATTGGGGGCAATCCTTTGAATTTCAAGCCCCGGGTGAACAAGGGACGGAACGGGGTAGCTCCACCCGGCTGAATTAGCGCGTCACTGCGATTGTGCACGGCAGCACCAAACGTCAAAGTGGTCAAGCGTACACAGCTCACGAGACCGTCACCCCCCCCTCCACGCCGTGAATACTGCACCACGGAGACACCCATGCGCATGCAACGACTACGCGAGAGTCACCTGCACCTTGAACGGCCTCTGCCGTGGAATGTGTATGACGAAGACGGCAAGCTGCTGCTGTGCAAGGGGTATGTCATTTCCAATCGCGGCCAGCTTGAAAGCCTGCTGGAACGCGGCATGTTTGTGGACAGCGAGGCGCTCAAAGCCACCAACCCGCCCGAGTGCAACACCCACCTGAATCCCTTTGAACTCTGGCATGCCATGGAAATGCACCTCACGGTTTGCCTGGCCCGCCCGAATCGTGACGGCCAGTTCGAGACCGATGTGCGCAACGTGTCTCGGGAAGTGGTGCATTTGGTGGACTTAAGCCCCGACTTCGCATTGGCCACCTTGATCTGGATGGACCAGCGCAAATACCCGGTTGTGCACAGCCTGCATTGCGCCATTCTTGTCCACCTGGTGGGCCGCCGCATGGGTTGGCCCCAAGAAACCATGGAAAGCTTGAGGTGCGCCGCACTGACCATGAATATTGCACTGCTGGGCCTGCAACTGGTGCTGTGCAATCAGTCCGCGCCGTTAAGCCCTGCGCAACGCCAAACCATTGATGGCCACCCAGCCAAAAGCCGAGCCATGCTGGAGGAATTGGGCATCAAGGACCCCCTGTGGCTGGACATTGTGTTGGATCACCATGAGTACCTGGACGGCAAAGGTTATCCCAACAAAATTCAGACCCCAAGGCCTGAAGCCCTGCTGCTGCGAACAACGGACATCTTCGCAGCCAAGGTCAGTGCCCGGGCCTACCGTCGCCCGATGACCGCGCATCAAGCGGCCAAATCCCTGTTTCTGGATGAAGGGAAGGACCCGCGCAACCCCTTCCCGCAGGCCCTGATCAAGGAGGTGGGCATTTACCCGCCAGGCTGCTATGTGAAACTGGCCAACGGGGAAACTGCGCTGGTGGTGAAACGGGGCACTCAGGCCGCGTCGCCTTTGGTGCTGAGTATTGTGAACCCGATCGGCATTCCTCTGGTTCAACCCATTGCCCGCGACACATCCACACCCGGCTTTGAAATTCAAACCGCCCTGCCCCGAGACAACGTGATTGTTCAGCTCAGGCCCGAGGCGGTGTGGAAAACCACGGCCCGAGCCTGAGCCAAAGCCGCGTCAAACCACCTGTTTGATCAGATTGACGGGTTTGAGCTTGATGTCAAGCTCGCGACCCTTGCGGCCCCGTTTGCCCAAACGTTCAGCCAATTCAGCGGGTTTGATCACTTCCTCTTTCTCTTTTCCGCCCCGGCCAAGCCCTTGAACCACGAGCGCCTGAGCTGGCCCAAACGCCACGCAGGCGATCAACTCATCACCCTCTTCCAAAGGCAACAACTGGACGCCTCGCCCACCGCCGGCCAGTGTCTTGACCTCATCCAGCGTAAACACGTGGAAACGCCCCGCCTTGGACATCACAGCAACTCGATCATCCGTGGGCGCAAGCATCACAGGCTTGAGCAAGTGCTCGCCCTCATTGATCGACACAAACTGCTTACCTGCTTTCAAGCGGCTGTCCAAATTGGAGGCTTGGCACACAAAACCATAGCCGCCCGACCCAGCCAACAACAGCGGCGTGCCTGATGGTACAGCCAAAGCATGGGCCAATGTGCCGCCGCCCAACTCAACCACGCTTGGCGCGGGTAAACCATCGCCACGCCCGCCCGGCCACGTGCTCACAGGCACCGTGAACACCTTGCCACGGGCAGCACCGGCGCCAAACAGGTAGGTGTTGTCGGTGGTTTTGCATTCAAAGGCACCGTACAGCCCATCGCCCACTTTGAAAGTGAACTGCCCTTGGTCATGGCCATGCCCTTGGCGGTTACGAATCCAATACTTTTGAGACACGATTACCGTGGTGGGCTCCTCGGGAATCCTGACTTCCACCGACGCCTTTTCAGCCTCTTCCAGCAAGGTTCGGCGGGCATCGCCGTAGGTGTCAGCATCCTTCCTGATTTCAGCCACAATCCGGCTGTCGAGTTTGCCTGGGTCGGCCAGCAAGCCTTCCAGGTCAGCCTTTTCCTCGGCCAGTTTAGCCAGCTCTTGCTCGATCCGGATTTTCTCCAGGCGCGCCAACTGCCTCAACCGGATCTCAAGAATATCCTCTGCCTGGCGTTCGCTCAGCTTGAACTTCTGCATCAAGGCGGGCTTGGGTTCATCGCTTTCGCGAATCACCTTGATCACCTCATCGATGTTCAACCAGGCAATCAAACGGCCTTCCAGCACGTGCATTCGGTCATTGACCTGCGCAAGGCGATGTTGACTGCGACGGGTCACACACACTTGCCGGAAAGCAATCCAGTCCAGCAACATGGCCAGCAGGCCACGCTGGCCAGGCCGTCCACTGTTGTCAATGCTGACGAGGTTAATCGACACATTGGTTTCCAGGCTGGTGTGGCTCAGCAGCAGGTTCGCAAACTCATCCACCGAGACATTGCGGCTTTTCGGTTCAAAAACCAGGCGAACCGCATGCTGTTTGCCCGATTCATCCCGCACTGCATCCAACACCC
Organism: Limnobacter sp.; assembly: GCF_046297615.1. Taxonomy (GTDB): domain Bacteria; phylum Pseudomonadota; class Gammaproteobacteria; order Burkholderiales; family Burkholderiaceae_B; genus Limnobacter. Next base: position 193,900 of record NZ_JBKBHM010000007.1, read on the forward strand.
CCAACACCTGCGCTTTCAGGTTCTGTTGGTCCGTGGTCAGGCTTTTCTTGCCAGTCTTCACCTTGGGGTTGGTCAACTCTTCAATCTCTTCCAGCACCTTGGCAGCACTGGTGTTGGGTGGCAACTCATTGACCACCAACTGCCACTGGCCACGCGCCAGCTCTTCCACCGCCCAGCGGGCCCTGACCTTGATGGAACCGCGGCCACCCTCGTAGATGTCACGCAACACCGATGCGCCGGAAATGATTTGGGCGCCACCCGGAAAATCGGGCGCAGGCATCAGGCCAAGAATGGTGTCCAGCCCTGCATTCGGGTGTTTGATCAGGTGAATGGTGGCCGCAGCCACTTCACGCAGATTGTGCGGGGGAATGTCTGTGGCCATGCCCACAGCAATGCCCTGTGCACCGTTGAGCAGCACAAAGGGCAAACGGGCTGGCAGCAGCTTGGGTTCGGTCATGCTGCCATCGTAGTTGGCCACGAAATCAACCGTGCCCATGTCCACTTCATCGAGCAACAGGCGGGAGATGGGCGTCAATCGGGCTTCGGTGTAACGCATGGCCGCAGCGCCATCACCATCGCGGCTGCCGAAGTTGCCCTGCCCGTCAATCAGGGGGTAACGCAGGGTGAAATCCTGCGCCATGCGCACCAGCGCTTCGTAAGCAGCCTGGTCACCATGTGGATGGTATTTACCCAGTACATCGCCCACCACACGGGCCGACTTCACAGGCTTGGACGTGGGCCCCAAGCCCATTTCATTCATGGCAAACAGGATGCGCCGCTGCACTGGCTTCTGACCATCGGCACATTCGGGCAGAGCCCGCCCCTTGACCACAGACACGGCGTAATCGAGATACGCCCGTTCCGCGTACAGACCCAAGGTAATTGCATCCGGGTCATCACCGTTGGGTGGCGTCGGATCCAGAGTGAGTTGTTCCATTGTTCAGTTCGAGGGGTTAGGAGTTGTCAACGGAAAAAGCAGAGATGGGGTGCAGTCACGCACGGGCAAACTGGCGCTGCCTGAGGGTTTCAAACAGACACACCGAACTAGCCACAGACACATTCAGGCTTTCCACCGTGCCCACCATCGGAATTTGAACCAATTCATCGCACCGTTCGCGGGTCAGGCGTCTTAAGCCCTCGCCCTCGGCCCCCATCACCCAGGCAATCGGCCCTTTGAGGTCGACGTCGTACAAGGTGCGTTCGGTTTCACCCGCGGTGCCAATACACCACACACCCGCGTCTTGAATCTCTTGAAGGGTACGCGCCAGGTTGGTCACGGTAATGACAGGCATGGTTTCAGCCGCGCCACTGGCCACTTTGGCCACCACAGGCGTTACACCTACGCTTTTGTCCTTGGGCAACACCACCGCATGTACACCCGCTGCATCGGCGCTGCGCAAGCAAGCCCCAAGGTTATGCGGGTCGGTGATGCCGTCAAGCACCAGCAACAGGGTGTTTTTCCCGTGGGTTGTGATGATTTCAAACAGATCATCCGACTTGGCCACGGTCTTGGCAAAGGCCACTACGCCTTGGTGCTGGCGATGACCGGCGGCTTTTTCCAGCCGGTCCGCATCCACCGCGCTGCATTTCAGGCCAGCGGCCTGCACCTTGTCGATGAATTGCTGCATGCGCTTGTCGCGTCGGCTGGAATCCACCAACACCTCTTCGACGCTGGACGGGGCCGACTTGACCCGCGCCAGCACGGCATGAAAACCATACAGAATTGCCACAGATATTCCTTTGGGTGCGTCTTATTTTTTTCGACCAGAGCGCATTTTAGACGCTGCAGCAGGCTTTGCACGGGCAACACGCTTGGCCTTCTGTATTTCATCGCGACGCTGCTTTTCAGCGGCACTTTTGGTGCGGCTTTCATTGGCGGCCTGCTTTTTGTTGCCTCCACGGGTACGCCCAGCACCGCCACGTTCGGCGGGGGGCAACACGGGTGCCGTCAATCCAGCCGCGGTCACATCCTGCGCCAAGGCTTCCGGGTTGCTGCGGCGGCCACCTTTGCCGGGCCGTCCATGGGCCTTGGGGGCACTGTCGCGCACAAACTGCTCAAACTTCATGCCCTGAACCAGCCTGAATTCAATGCGGCGGGCGTCCAAGTCCACCCGCGAAATCTGCACATGAATGGCGTCAGTCAAACGGTATCGAATACCGCTGCGCTCACCGCGCAGCTCGTGCAGCCCATCGTTGTACTGGAAGTACTCGCTGCCCAACTCGCTCACGTGCACCAAGCCTTCAACAAACAAGGAGTCCAGCGTCACGAATAATCCAAAGGATGTCACACCAGTGACATGGCCTTGGAATGTATCGCCCACCTTCTCCTTCATGAAGAAGCACTTGAGCCAGCTCATCACATCGCGCGATGCTTCATCAGCACGTCGTTCAGTGGATGAGAACCACATCCCTGCTTGATCCCATCGGGCGATTTCCTCGCTTTTGTCGATCTTGCGTTTGGGGTTGAAGTCCTCGAACTCTCGCTCATCCAGCGGCATCGGCACATAGCGCTTGCTGGCCAACAAAGCCTTGATGGCCCGGTGAACCATCAAGTCCGGGTAACGTCGGATGGGCGAAGTGAAGTGCGCATACGCCGGGTACGCCAAGCCAAAGTGGCCGCTGTTGTGCGGGGTGTAAATGGCCTGCTGCATGGAGCGCAGAATCATGCTTTGCAGCAGCTCCTGATCGGGCCTGCCCGCCACCTTTTTCATCAGCTCTGCATAGTCCTTGCTGCTGGGGTCTTCACCGCCTTCCAAGGTCAAACCCACGGTTTTCAGGAACGCCCGCAGGTTTTGCAGTTTCTCAACCGTCGGCCCTTCATGCACCCTGAACAAGGCCGGGTGCTTGCTGCGCTCCAGGAAATCAGCCGCGCACACGTTGGCGGCCAGCATACATTCCTCAATCAAGCGGTGGGCATCGTTGCGGCGCTTGGGCACAATGCGCTCAATCTTGCTGTCCGGCCCCAGCAACACCTGGGTTTCCACGGTTTCGATTTCCATGGCTCCGCGCTTCTGCCGCGCCTCAAACAGCACCTTGTACAGGGCATACAGATTGTCCAAGTCGCCCAGCGTACCGCCCATGGCCTTGGCGCCCATGCTCTGGGGGTCGGTCAATGCATCCCACACCTGCGTGTAGGTCAGACGGGCCGCCGAGTGGATCACCGCGTTATAGAACTGGTAACCCTTCAACGCGCCTTTGGGGCCGATCACCATGTCGCACACCAACACCAAGCGGTCAACATGGGGGTTGAGCGAACACAGGCCGTTGGACAGCTTCTCGGGAAGCATGGGAATCACGCGCCGGGGAAAATACACCGACGTGCCACGCTTGGTGGCTTCTTGATCAATCGGTGTACCGGGCTCCACATAGTGGCTTACATCGGCAATGGCCACCAGCAAACGCCATGACCCCTTGGCACCGGCAGCAGGCGTGCAATACACCGCGTCGTCGAAGTCACGGGCATCTTCGCCATCAATGGTGACAAAGGGCACATCACGAAGATCAACACGGCCTTTGAGGTCTTTGTACTCCACCTCGGCAGGCAGGCTTTCTGCCTGGTTCATGGTCAGGTGGTCGAATTCATAAGGGACATCGAACTTGCGAACCGCAATCTCGATCTCCATCCCCGGGTCATCCATTTCCCCAAGCACCTCAACCACCCGGCCTATGGGCTGAGTGTGGCGGCTGGGCTGTTCGACAATTTCCACCGTGACCACTTGGCCCGACGTCGCCTGGCCCACATCCTTGGGGCTGACCAGAATGTCGTGCTTGATGCGCTGATCCTCGGGGATGACCAGCAAAATTCCCCGCTCTGACACCAAACGGCCAACGAGGCGGTTTGTTCGTCGCTCGGTCACCTCAACAATGGTGCCCTCGGGCTTGCCACGGTGGTCTGTGCCGATGATGCGCACCAACACCCGGTCACCGTGCAGCACCTTCTGCATTTCACGCGGACTGAGGAAAATATCCGGCCCACGGTCGTCACGGTTCAAAAAACCGAAGCCATCGCGGTGGCCAAGCACCTTGCCCGCGACAAAATCCAGTTTGGTGGACAGCAACAAAAGCCCCTTTCGGTTGGGCATGAGTTGGCCGTCACGCTCCATGGCACTCAAACGACGCTCGATGATAGGTATCTGATCTTCCGAGAGTTTTAGGTGTTCAAACACCTGCTCACGGGTCAAAGGAGACTGACTTTGGCGAAGAACAGCGAGGATGTCTTCACGACTGGGAATTTTTATTTCTGGTTTATACATTGACAAAAGTTTTTTTTTCATTAAAATGCCGACTTCACCTGTTGCCCAGGTGGCGGAATTGGTAGACGCGCTAGGTTCAGGTCCTAGTGGTGGCAACACTGTGGAGGTTCGAGTCCTCTCCTGGGCACCAACGCTGAAGGTTATCTTCAAGCACTGCGTTGGTTAAATAATCCCCTGTTTTGGTCGTCATGTGTTGAGCTCCCTGCTCAATGTGTGCACTTTCGTGCATTGGTGCTTCGGTCTTGTGACATTCACGCACCTGGGTCATGAAAAATCGCGCATTTCGAACGGCTGAACAATCCATTCATCCCGCTGCATTCTGACGGCGGCATAGTCTGGTTCAAATACTGCGTTTGGCTTCACCCAGATCACCGCTGTTTTCAATTCGTCGATGTCCGTCGACGCATTCTGCAAGTGGGCCACCAAGGCACGCATGGTTGCACCCGAATCCAGCAAATCGTCCGCCAACAACACACGCCCTTGAACAGGCTCAACGGAAGCCACTGACGCGGAAATTTTCAAGGACCCTTGCTCGGTACCGGCCCCATCACCACCGTCTTGATATGACTGCGCTGCAACCACAGCCATGGGGCGCTTTAAAACACGCGACAGGCCGTCGGCAAGCATCAACCCACCCCGGGATACCCCCATGATGAAATCGGGCCTCCATGGCCCTTCAAGCACGCGTGCGATGACCTGATCAATCAGACCATGGTAATCAGCATAGGACACATGAAGCTTGTTCATCCACCCCTCGTCGGGATTGGGACAACCGGCAAACGCCGGACCTGCAACCTGATGGCTTCAGACAGGAATTTGGCTTGGGCAAAGACAGGTTGCTCACAGGTGCATTCAGCCAGACAGGCCCAATGCACCTGTTCGACATTAAACCTTAAAGGGATGGCGCAGGACAATGGTTTCGTCGCGGTCAGGGCCTGTGGAAATCATGTCCACGGGCACACCACACACTTCCTGCATACGGGCCAGGTAGGCTTTGGCTTCATCGGGCAAGCCTTCGTAGGTTTTTACACCAAAGGTGGTACCACTCCAGCCCTTGAAGGTTTCGAAAATGGGCGTACAGCCCTCAACTTTGTCGCTGCCAAAAGGCAGGATGTCAGTCTCTGTACCATCGGCCAGTCGATAACCCACGCCCAGTTTGATCTCGCTCAGGCCATCCAACACGTCCAGCTTGGTAATACACAGGCCACTGACGCCGTTGAGCTGGATCGTGCGGCGCAACGCGGCGGCATCAAACCAGCCACAGCGACGGGGACGGCCCGTCACAGAGCCAAACTCATTGCCCTTCTTGGCCAAGTGCATGCCCGTGTCGCAAAACAGCTCGGTCGGGAATGGGCCAGAACCCACGCGCGTCGCATAGGCCTTGGTGATACCCAGGACATACTGCAGACGCTGAGGGCCAACCCCCGCACCGGGTGACGCGGCACCAGCGATGCAGTTGGAGCTGGTCACAAAGGGGAACGTACCGTGGTCAATGTCCAGCAGCGCGCCTTGCGCACCCTCGAACAGCAGGTTTTTGCCTTCGTCATTGGCCTTTTGCAACAGGCTGGGCACATCAGCAACCATGTTGCGAATTCGGGGGGCCAACGCCATGGCCTTGTCAAACACCGCCTGCGCACTCACTGGTTCGGCACCCAGGTACTGGGTCAACACGAAGTTGTGATAATCCAGCACTTCCTCAAGCTTGGCGCGGAATTTCTCAGGGTTGAACAGGTCTTGAACACGCAGGGCGCGGCGCGCCACTTTGTCTTCATAGGCGGGGCCAATGCCTCGGCCAGTGGTGCCGATTTTGCTCTCGCCCCGTTTGGCTTCGCGGGCTTTGTCCAAGGCCACATGATGGTCCAGAATCAAAGGGCAGGCCTCGCTGATTTTCAAGCGGCTTTCCACCGCAATGCCACCGGCCTGCAGCTCGTCAATTTCAGACAACAACGCCTCAGGCGACAGCACCACACCGTTGCCAATGAAGACTTGAACATCCGGGCGCAGAATACCGGAAGGAATCAGACGCAGAATGGTTTTCTTGCCGCCAATCACCAGCGTGTGGCCGGCATTGTGTCCACCTTGGAAGCGCACCACGCCTTGAGCGTGGTCAGTCATCCAATCGACCACCTTGCCCTTACCCTCGTCGCCCCACTGGGTTCCGATCACCACCACATTGCGAAAACTCATTGCTTGATCTCCTGACTTGCACCCATCGGTGCGACTGTCCAAGTGTTGCCGACCAGCACCAACTGCCGATCACATACAAATTCTTCTTCCTCATGGGCGGTGTTGGGCAAGGACTGCACCACCACTTCACCCTGACTGCGCAATTGGCGAATGGCTGCAATCAGTGCCGGGTCATACACCCAAGGCGCACGTATAGCCGGCTTGGCCTGCACACGGGCGCGCTGCAAGCCCACCAATTCGCGCAGGTCCACAGAAAAGCCTGTTGCCGCACGGGCGCGCCCATACACGGCACCCACGTCGTCGTAACGGCCGCCCCTCAACACAGCATTGGGGCATCCATCCACATAAGCTGAAAACAGCAGTCCACTGTGGTAGTCGAAATTCGCGAGGTCGGCCAGGTCCACCTGCACAGCAGGCAAGGCTGGCGCCGTGTCGGCCAAACGTTCAACGAGGGTCTGCAACTCATCCAGAATTCGCGTTACCGGGCCAGTGACTGGCAATACCTGACGGGCGCGGGCCAACGTACATGCGGAGCCGCCGATGCCGCCGTACAGCGAAGCCAATGCCACCACGGGCTTGCGCACCTGCTCGGGCAAAGCAGCCGCCATGGCTTGAAGAGCCGCTGTGTCCTTGTGGCCCAACAGGCTGTGAATGGCGCGGACCTGTTCGCTGCGCAACCCTGCCCCATCCACCACCGCATCCAACAAACCAGCGTGGGACAAGGCCAGGCGGAACCCAGTCAAGCCAGACAGGCTCAGGGTATCCAGCGCCAAATTCAGGATTTCCAAATCGGCTTCCATGCCACCACACCCATACAGCTCCGCGCCGCACTGCAACGGCTCGCGGGTGGTGTGCAGGCCCAGGGCCTGGGTGTGCAACACCGGGCCGCAGTAACACAGGCGGGTTGCACCGCTGCGGTTCAAAATGTGAGCATCAATGCGGGCCACTTGGGGTGTGGTGTCGGCACGCAGGCCCAACATGCGGCCGCTGGCCTGGTCCAGCAACTTGAAGGTACGAAGGTCCAGCGAATCATCCGCCTTGGCCAACAAGGAGGTGGTGTACTCCAGCATGGGGGGCATGACCAACTCGTAGCCATACACACGAAAACGGTCCAGCAGAACCCTTCGCAATTCTTCGATGCGGCGCGCCTCGGAGGGCAGCACATCAGCAACAGACTCAGGCAAAAGCCAAGCAGACATGACAAATTCCAGTGTTTGAGCTCAAGACAGGCGAGAGCCAAAAACGGCAAAAAGGGCCGAAGCCGCCCAAAAGGCGGTCAGCCCCACAAAACAGATTTGGCCTTCAGTGAGCAGGACAGGCCCGGCAGGCCTGCCCTTCACGGGGTTCTTCAGTTGCCTTGACGCTGCATGAACTTGAAGAAATCGGACTTGGGGTCCACAACCATCACGTCCTGTTTTGAAGCCAGGGTTTTCTTGTAGGCTTCAAGACTGCGGTAGAAGGAGAAGAACTCCGGATTGCGGCCAAAAGACGCATTATAAATGGAAGCGGCCTTCGCATCACCCTCCCCCTTGATTGTTTGCGCTTCCTTGTACGCTTGGGCAAGGATTACTTCGCGCTGCTTGTCCGCATCAGCCCTGATTTGCTCGGCCTCTGCGGCACCCGTAGCACGCAGATCATTGGCCACCCGTTTGCGCTCGGCTTCCATGCGGCGGAACACGGACTCACTGACTTCAGGCAGCAAATCCACGCGCTTCAAGCGCACATCCACAATCTGAACCCCAATTTCGGCCGCTTCGTCCTTCACCTTCTCCACCACGGAGGTCATCACAGCCGTGCGTTGGGCTGAAATCATCTGTGGCACCGTGCGTTTGGTGATTTCCTCGTTCAAGGCCGACTTGACGACTTGGCTCATGCGGCTGGCCGCCAGCCGGGAATCCCCGTTCAATCGCACAAAATACAGCCGGGGGTCGACGATACGCCACTTGATGTACGAATCGACCAAGAGGTTCTTCTTTTCAGAGGTGATGAAACGCTCTGCCTCTGGGGTATCCAGGGTTTGAAGACGCTTGTCGAAAAACGCCACATTTTGCAAGGGCGCGGGCAATTTGAAATACAAACCAGGCTCGGTGCGCACTTGGTCAACCTGCCCCAGTGCAAACACAATTGCGAACTGGCGCTGGTCCACCACATACAGGCAGGTGTTGGCAAAGAACAGCCCCACCAAGGCCGCAGCGATGACTACAAACATTCTGGGCATGATTAACGAGCTCCTCGATCACGGTTACGCAATGCATCGCGCAGGCCATCGACATCGGCGGCCGCCTTGGCAGAAGCCTCTGCCGAAGTTTCACCGCGGTTTACGGGTGCAGACGCGGCAGCACTGGAAGCAGCCCCAGCCGCAGGTGCACTTTTTTCAATCAACTTGTCCAAAGGCAAGTACAGCAACTGGCTGTTGCTTTTGCTGTCCACCATCACCTTGGTCACGCTGGAGTAAACTTCCTGCATGGCGTCGATGTACATCCGGTCGCGCATCACTTTGGGGGCCTTGTCGTACTCGGTCAAAATGGCTCTGAACCGGGCGGCATCACCCTCGGATTGGGCCACCACGCGCTCCCGATAACCCTGGGCCTCTTCCAGCAGGCGCGCTGCATTACCACGGGCGCGGGGAATGACATCGTTGGCATAGGCCTGACCATCGTTTTTCAGACGCTCACGGTCCTGACCAGCCTTGACCGCATCGTCAAACGAGGCTTGAACCTGCTCGGGAGGCTGCACATTCTGAACTGTGACGCTGGACACCAAAATGCCGGTGTTGTAGCGGTCCAGAATCTGCTGAATCAACTCTTGAGAGCCCAAAGCCACCTGCTCACGGCCTTCATACAGCACAAAGTCCATTTTGTTGCCGCCCACGACTTCCCGAATGGCGGTTTCAGCAGCCATCCGCACCGTGTCATCAGGGTCGGCGGTGTTAAAGAGATAGGCACCCGGGTCTTTCAGGCGGTACTGCACTGCAAACTGGATGTCGATGATGTTTTCATCTTCGGTCAACATCAAGGATTCACGCAGCACCTTGGTCTTCACATCATTTCGGTAACCCACTTCAATGATGCGCACTTGCGAACTGTTGATCACTTCATGCGACTGGATGGGATATGGCATGCGCCAGCGGAAGCCAGGCGGCTCGGTGTGGCTGTATTTGCCAAACTGAAGCACAACACCTTCCCGGCCTTCCTGAACAATGTGAAAGCCGCTGGCCAGCCACACCAGCAAACCCGCCAACACACCAAAAGCCAAGCCACGGCCCGGTGAAGGCATATTGGCAGGGCCACCGCCCAATGGGCCTTTGGGGCCACCGGGGCCGCCGCCCTTCTTGCCGAAGAGTCGATTCAGGCGGTTGTTGAAATCACGCCAGAGTTCGTCCAAATCAGGTGGACCATCATTGGGCCGCTGTGGGCCTGGTCGCCTGTTGTCCTGGCCATTCGGGCCGGGCTGCTGGCCGTTGGATTGATTACCGCCCTGGGAGTTTCTACCCCAATCCGGATCATTCATGGACATGCTGTTTCCTGCTGCGTTGAATTGTCGATTGATCTCTTTCACCAGGCCGATAAATCCTCGTCCTGCCCTGGATCGCGTGTTGGAGCATAAAACTGCCCCGCCAGTTCCCCCAGGCATGCACGAAGTTCAGCCAACCCCAAACCAAAGCGGGCGCTGACGGCAACCGACAAAAGTCTACCATCCTCGCCCCTTTCCACCTCAGGTGGCCTTTCGCAGGTATCGATTTTGTTCCAGACCAACACCTGTGGCACCTCTTGGGCACCGATTTCAGCCAGCACCTTGTTGACTTCCTCAATCTGGGTGTGACGCGTGGGGGAACCTGCATCCACCACATGCAATAGCACATCGGCCTGAACCGCCGACTCCAGGGTAGCCTTGAACGCCTCAACCAGCGAATGCGACAAGTCGCGAATGAACCCCACCGTGTCGGACAGCGCCATATCCCGCCTCGGGCCCAAGTAGACCCGGCGGGTGGTTGTGTCCAGCGTGGCGAACAGTTGATCGGCCGCGTAGGCCTTGTCGTTGGTGATGGCGTTGAACAGGGTGCTTTTCCCGGCGTTGGTGTATCCAACAATGGCCACAGTGAATTGGCCTCGCCTCTCGCGCTGGCGGCGCTGGGTTTGCCGTTGCTTCTGTAGTTTGTCCAGGCGTGCCCGCAGTTGCTTGACTTTCACACCGATCAGCCGCCGGTCAGTTTCAAGCTGGGTTTCGCCCGGCCCCCGCATACCGATACCACCTTGCTGGCCGGTCAAGTCTGCGCGGCTTCGCACCAGCCGGCTGGCCATGTACTGAAGCTGCGCCAGCTCGACCTGCAACTTGCCCTCGAAGCTTTGGGCCCGAATGGCAAAAATGTCCAGAATCAGCGCAGTTCTATCCAGCACACGCACTTGCAACGCGTTTTCGAGGTTGCGTTGCTGAGCAGGACTGAGGCTGTGATTGAAGATCACCAATTCGGCTTCTTCGGCCTCGCAATAAGCACGAATCTCTTCGGCCTTGCCCGACCCGATGTACAGAGCCGCGTCAGGCGAGCGCCGCCGAGAAGCAAAACAGGCGACCACCTGCGCCCCGGCCGACTTGGCCAACAGCGCAAGTTCGTCCAGACTTTCCCGGAATTCATGCTGACCAAGGTCGAGACCCACCAGCACGCTTCGGGTCATCGGACCCCCGTGGGTGGGTTCATTCGTCGTCCATCCGCACTGCGATGGAGAAAAAATGGGCTCAAGTTACTCTTTCACCTCAGGGGTGAACGTCACAGCGCGTCCAGGAACCACGGTAGAAATGGCGTGCTTGTACACCATCTGGGTCACCGTGTTGCGCAGAAGAACCACATATTGATCGAAGGACTCGATTTGCCCCTGAAGCTTGATGCCGTTGACCAAATAAATGGACACTGGCACGTGCTCTTTGCGAAGGAGGTTCAAAAACGGGTCTTGTAAAAGTTGCCCTTTGTTACTCATAACAGCTCCAGACTGCTTGTTTGTGATTATTGGATGTCAGAGCTTTTGGCTCGTCTTACGTAGTGTACCCAAAGCTTGGTGAGGTGCCAAACCCCAAAGCCCGAATTAGAGCCATTCACCCCGGTTTTGGGGGGCTGTTCGGGAAACTCCCCGGGTTCAGGGCCATTTCTCCTCGAATTCACGGGGTTTGGAGCCCGTATTGAGTACTCACTCGGGTGATGCCTGAGTCAAAACACCTTGGGGTGAAGGCACATCAATCCAGTCTGACAGCCTGGGTTGTTCCAGAAATTCGTCCTGAAAGCGGGCCATTTTCTGGGCCACATGTGGCAAACGCTCGGCCCAATCATCCACCAGGGAGGACTCAAACCACAGGGCCTGTGCAACCACCGAAGCACTGACCCGTTCCGGCGCACAGATGATTGCGTAACGGTCACTGCCTTTTCCGCCCCCTAGCAGCCCCACCACGCCCACATCCATCAAAGCGGCGAGAATGTGATCCAACTGGTCCGGGGGTACTTTGGTGAACACGCGTAACTCTTCCATGGTCATACCGGGCAGCGCCTTGCGGCGTGACTTTTCCAGTTCAGCCAACACACTGAGGCCCTGGAACCAACGCTGGCCAGGCCTGCTGTCCAAGTCCCAACAACCCGTGCGGGCCACGGGCAATGCAGCAGCCGTGCTTGCACCCAGTAGCACCACAATCCATGACACGTAAATCCACAGCAGGAAAATCGGGAATGCGGCCAAGGCGCCGTACACTGCGGTGTAACTCGGAAAATGGGTGATGTAAGCGGCAAAAGCCCTTTTACTGACCTCAAACAGCACGGCGGCCACCACCCCACCGGCCAAGGCGTCCTTCCAATGCACAGCGCGGTTAGGAACAATGCGGTATATAAAGGCAAACGCGAACACGGTGATGGCCCATGACACCAAAGACAGCACGGGAATAACGCCCCCCTGAGATGAGTCGAAACCCTTGAGGTTTTGACTGATCACTGCAGTCGACAAGCTCAGGCTCAGGCCCAACAACACTGGCGAAAAACTGATGACCGCCCAATACAGAACCACCTTGTTGGCGAGGCTGCGGGGGCGGCTCACGTTCCAGATCTGATTGAATACCCGGTCGACGGTGAACATGGTGGTCAGCGAAGTCACCACCAGCACCACGGTGCCAATTGCCGTCAAGCCTTTGGCTTTGGCAGAAAACTGATTGACATAGGTGTTGATCGTCGCCGATATGTTTTCGGGGAAAAAGCTGTCGAACATGTAGGACTGCAGCGAGGACTGCATGCGGTCAAACATGGGAAAGGCAGTGAACACCGCCAAGGCCACGGTAATCAGGGGCACCAGGGACAATACTGTTGTAAAGGTAAGGCTGGCGGCCACCTGGGGCAGGTTTTGTTCCCGCAAGCGGCGCATCACCAACATCGCAAAGGCCAGCCACCAGCGCGGGTCCGTGGGCTTCAATTCAGCAGCGCGGGCTTTCAAGGCCAAACGAGTCACCCCCATCCACCGGCTAGGGGACGCTGAATTTGCGGGCTCGGGCTTTGCAGGCTTCGTGGTGGACATGGGCTTTTGTACAATGGCACATCAATGACGTGATGATACGCTGCAAACATGATTGAAATTCTGGTGTTGTATTACAGCCGACATGGCGCCACCGAAGCCTTGGCCCGTGAAATCGCCCACGGGGTGGACTCTGTGGCTGGTGCACAGGCCCGCCTGCGCACGGTTCCAGCCGTGTCTACCACCTGTGAAAGCACAGAACCGGATATTCCGCAGCAAGGCCCACCCTACGCCGATCTGCAAGACCTTCAAGACTGTGATGGCTTGGCCGTAGGCAGCCCAACCCGTTTCGGCAACATGGCTGCCGCCATGAAGTATTTCATCGACGGCACTGCAGGCGCCTGGATGTCTGGCACGCTGATCAACAAGCCATTTTGTGTATTCACCGCTTCATCCAGTTTGCACGGCGGCCAGGAAAGCACTTTGATTTCGATGGCTCTGCCCTTCATGCACCACGGCATGGTGTGGATGGGCATCCCCTACTCGGAACAGGCGCTGAGCCACACCCGCTCCGGTGGCACGCCGTATGGCCCCACACGTTGGACTGGCCCCCAAGGACAGGAACCTGTCAGCGAGGACGAACGGGCCTTGGCCCGTGCCCAAGGCATCCGGTTGGCCAAGGCAGCCATCGCACTGAAGGCCATGCGCCCATGATCGCCACCACCATTGAAGAACAACGCAAACGCTATCGCCTGCTGGCAGTGGGTAGCCTGATCGCTCTCATTGCCCTGTGTGTGGTGTGGGAACTGTTTGCTGCACCGATTCGGCCGGGCGGCTCTTGGTTGGTGCTCAAGGTTTTGCCGCTACTCCTTGTTGTACCGGGTGTACTGAAGGGGCGGGTTCGGACCTACCAGGCGGTGTCGTTGCTGGTGTGGATCTATTTTGCCGAGGGCGTTACTCGGCTTACGTCTGACCCTGGGGCAGCGTCCCGTTGGATGGCTGGGCTTGAGACCGCCCTCACCCTCGGCTTGTTCACTGCGGTCAGCCTGTATGCACGCACCTACAAACGCCCCAAGGTGAAGGAGCCAGCATGAGCACCAAATTTGTGGATGCCTTGTTGGCAACCTTGCCGGGCACCGTGGTGAGCACCGATGCAGGCTTGATCAACCGGGCCTGCATGGATTGGCGCAAGCGTTATCAAAGCACGGCATTGGCTGTTGTCAGCCCAACTTCGGTGGAACAAGTCAGAACTTTGGTCCGCTTGTGTAAAGCCCATGATGTGGCCATCACTACCCAGGGCGGCAACACCGGCTTGGTGGGCGGTAGCGTACCCATGGCCGCCAGTGGCGAGAAGACACGGCCAGAGGTTGTCTTGAGAACCAGCCGACTGCGTGAAGTACTGAGTCTGGATGAAAGTAACCTGAGCCTGACCGCCAGCGCCGGATACACCCTGAGCGAAGTTCAGGAATACGCTGCGGCCCAGGGCTACCTGTTTCCTTTGAGCCTGGCCTCTGAAGGCAGTTGCACCTTGGGCGGCAACCTCGCCAGCAATGCGGGTGGCGTGGCGGTGCTGCGCTACGGCAATGCACGGGAACTGTGCCTGGGCGTGGAGTATGTGAATGCAGAGGGCGAACTGTGTGGCGACCTTCGCGGACTGCGAAAGAACAACACTGGCTATGACCTTAGACACCTGTTGATTGGATCAGAAGGCACCTTGGGCGTAATCACCACAGCCTGCATGAAAGTGTTCCCCGCGCCGCGCAGCAAGGTAGTGGCGTGGCTGAATGTGAGAGACATCAACAGTGCGGTGGACTGCCTTAACGGCCTTCAACAGCGCCTTTTGCATGCCTTGAGCAGCTATGAGTGGATGAATGCTGAGGCGATCGACTTGGTTCAGGCCCAGTTTTCATTGAAAGCGCCGCAGGGGCCGTCAGGCTGTGACCACGTGCTTGCGGAGTTCACCTCTGCCGCCCCTCAGGCCACGTTGGATGCCGAGGTTCAAGAGGCCTTGGAAGCACTGACTGAACAAGTGAACGGACTTTATAACGTGACCCTTGCGCGCAATCAGCGAGAACAAGGCCAACTGTGGGCCCTGCGTGAAAACATTTCTGAAGCCCAGGCGAAAACCGGCTTGAATGTCAAACACGATGTGGCCTGCGCTGTGTCGCGTTTGCCCGACTTCCATGGCAGGGCTTTGGCGGCCATTGCAGAAGCGGGCATTGAGGTTCGTCCTGTTCTATTTGGTCACCTGGGCGACGGTAACCTGCATTTCAACCTGTCAGCCCCAGCCGGCGCAGACCCGGCCAGTTTTCTGGCAAGCCACCAAAGCCACCTGAACGACTTGGTTCACGGTGCGATTGTGGCTTGTGGTGGAACGGTGTCTGCGGAACACGGCATAGGCCAACTCAAAGCCGAGCTGTTGCGAGAAATCACACCCGGCGCCAATTACCAAGCCATGCTGGCCATCAAGGCGGCCCTTGATCCGGCTGGTTTATTCAATCCGGGTAAGCTGCTTGTTCGGTAATGTTGTTGGCCTGTTGGGCCCGATGCCTGATCTCGCACAGCTCAAGGAGCTCATGTAAAGTCAACGGACCTTTTCGGCTCTGCGTCTCGGCAAAGTTCAAGCGGGCCGACAGGTCCGGCCGTCCGTTGGATTCTGGAATTGCCCCGGGAATGACGTCATTGTGGCCTTTGACAAGTTTGCCGTCGGTACCGAGATCAGAGACGTGGTTCATCAAGTGAGAACTACTCCGTGAGGGCGGCGTTTGACCATCCCATTCCAAACAATGTTCGAATATTGCACAGCCAGGTTTGATTTCAGACGTCATGGTGTTCGTGAAGTAAAAGCAGGAGCCTTAAGTCACCACACCCAAACAGAAGTTCAATCTCTCTCGATTGACAAGGGAATTGCCATCACCTTGGTCAAGGCCTCTTCGACAACATCCCAACCCCCGTCTTTGAGGCGGGTGGCGTCGGACAACACTTGCCTGTACAAGCGCCCACCCGGCTGGGCATGGAACAAACCTAACCAAGACTTGGTCAGGTTGCGCAGGCTTTCGCCCTTGGCCAATTCCGCATGCACGTAACTGCGCATGGCAGCCACCACTTGGTGTCGGTTGAAATCCGCTGACTGCACATGGGCGTCATCAGGCAACTGGCCCAAAGGCCACGCAGCGCGCTGTGCTATCAGCCCGTCAAAAGCAGCCAGCAACCACGGGTTGGTGTAGGCCTCGCGCCCGATCATGCAACCGTCAGCCCATTGCAAATGGGTTTCAATGTCCTCCAGCGTTTGAATACCGCCATTGAGGATGATTTGAAGGTGGGGAAACAAGGCCTTGAGTTCCTGAACCACGTGGTACCGCAAGGGCGGAATTTCGCGGTTTTCCTTGGGGGAAAGGCCCTTCAGAACGGCGTTGCGGGCATGGACAATGAAAGTTTGGCAGCCAGCTTCGCTGACAGCCCCGACAAAGTCGTGCAACTGCTGGGTGCTTTCGATGTAATCAAGGCCAATGCGATGTTTGACTGTCACCTCCAGGGTGCAAGCGTCTCGCATCGCCTTCACACAATCGGCCACCAATGCAGGTTCAGCCATAAGGCAAGCACCAAACGAGCCCTTCTGAACCCGTTCACTGGGGCAGCCGCAATTCAGGTTTAACTCGTCGTAGCCCGCCTGTTCAACCCATTTGGCGCATTGGGCCAAATCAGCGGTGTCGCTGCCGCCGATCTGGAAGGCGACGGGGTGCTCTTCCTCACTGTAGGCGAGAAAGCGAGCCCGATCACCATGGATTAAAGCGCCTGTGGTGATCATTTCCGTGTACACCCAGGTGTACCGGCTGACCGACCGGTGGAACCGCCTGCAGTGGCGGTCCGTCCAGTCGATCATGGGTGCAACGGACAGCAGCCTGGGCTTCACGCGGCCTCGCGGCTGGCCTTTTTACGCTCGTGTTCTTTCAGGTAACGCTTGCGGATACGGATGTTCTTGGGGGTGATTTCCACCAGTTCATCGTCCGCAATGAATTCCACGGCGTATTCCAGATTCAGCGCGATTGGGGGCACCAGCCGGACTGCTTCGTCCGTGCCGGAGGCACGCACGTTGGTCAGTTGTTTGCCCTTGATGGGGTTGACCACCAGGTCATTGTCACGGCTGTGAATGCCGATGACCATGCCTTCGTACAGCGCTTCACCAGGGCTGACAAACATGCGACCACGGTCCTGAAGTTTCCACAGGGCGTAGGCCACTGCATCGCCGTCGTCTTGGGAAATCAGCACACCGTTGTGACGCTCGGCCACGCCGCCTTCACGCACAGGGCCGTACTGGTCAAACACGTGGCTGATCAAGCCAGTGCCGCGGGTCATGGTCATGAACTCGCCCTGGAAACCGATCAAACCACGGGCTGGAATCTTGTATTCCAGACGCACACGGCCTTTGCCGTCCGGTTGCATGTCCACCAGGTCGCCTTTGCGGCGGCCGAGTTCTTCCATCACGGAACCCTGGTGGCTGTCTTCCACATCCACAGTCAGGTTTTCGTAGGGCTCACATTTCACGCCGTCGATGTCCTTGTAAACCACGCGGGGGCGTGACACAGCCAGCTCGTAACCTTCCCGGCGCATGTTCTCCAACAGAATGGTCAGGTGCAGTTCGCCCCGGCCAGACACTTCAAACACGGTGTCATCGTCGGTCTGCTTCACGCGCAAGGCCACGTTGGACTTCAATTCGCGTTCCAGACGATCGCGCAATTGGCGGCTGGTCACGAACTTGCCTTCACGGCCTGCCAGTGGTGAGGTGTTGACCATGAAGTTCATGGTCAAGGTGGGCTCATCCACGCTGAGTACGGGCAGCGGGTCCAAGGCATCCGGGGCGCAGATGGTGGTGCCAATGCCAATCTCTTCAATACCGTTGATCAGACAGATGTCGCCTGCTTCGGCCTGGTCAACCAGCACACGTTCCAGACCACGGAATTTCAACACTTGGTTGATCTTGCCGGTGAACGGCACACCATCGGGGCCATTGGCACACAGCACTTGCTGACCAGCACGCACGGTACCGCGCTTGATACGGCCCACACCAATTTTGCCCACGTAGCTGTTGTAGTCCAACGAGGTAATCTGGAACTGCAGCGGGCCTTCGGCGTCATCGTCACGCACTGGCACGTATTTCAGAATAGCTTCGAACAAGGGGCGCATGTCGCCTTCGCGCACGTCGGCGGTTTCACCCGCAAAGCCATTCAGGCCTGATGCGTAAATGATGGGGAAATCCAGTTGCTCTTCGTTGGCACCGAGTTTGTCGAACAAGTCAAAAGTCTGGTCGATCACCCAGTCGGCACGGGCACCGGGGCGGTCAATCTTGTTGACCACCACGATGGGCTTGAGGCCCAGCGCCAGGGCCTTGCGTGTCACAAAACGGGTCTGAGGCATTGGGCCTTCGACGGCATCCACCAGCAGCAACACCGAATCAACCATCGACAGCACTCGTTCCACTTCGCCACCAAAGTCGGCGTGTCCGGGGGTGTCCACGATGTTGATGTGCGTGCCTTCGTATTCCACCGCGCAGTTTTTGGCCAGGATCGTGATGCCACGTTCCTTTTCAATGTCGTTGCTGTCCATCACGCGTTCCTCGAGTTTTTCGTTCTCGCGGAAGGTGCCGGACTGGCGAAGCAGTTGGTCAACCAGCGTGGTTTTGCCATGGTCCACGTGGGCGATGATGGCGATGTTGCGTAAAGCGCGGCTCATAGTATTCCCTGAATCAATCGTTCCGGCCGAAGCAGACCGCCTCGACCATCAGTTTCCAAATTTCCCGTACCCATGAACACGCTTGGCGCTTGCCCATCGGACCCGTTCATCTCTCCCGCCCCGGTTTGTTGACTTGCATAAACCCGGACACGCCCGCTTCTCATGGCGGACATATTCATCACTTCACCGACCGGCACACGCTGGCCATGTGAAAACCGTTTGGCCAGCGCAGCGTCCAAATGGAGCGCTGGCAGACTGGACAAGAGCGCATCCACTGGGCTGAGCAGCGCGTCCAGCGCGTCAAAATCGCCTTCATTGCTCTTCAACTGCCCCACCGTATACGCCTGGGCCACGGACAATGCGCCAATCCCAGTGCGCCTCAAACCAGTCAGGTACGCGGAAGTACCCAGTCGGCCCGCAAAATCTTCAGCCAAGGTTCGCACGTAAGTGCCCTTGCTGCAGGTCACACTCAGCACCACTTCGTGGTGACCGTCAGTGTTCGTTAATTCCGTGACATCCATGCGATGAATGTGAATGGAACGCGCCTTGCGCTCAACTTCCACACCTTGCCGGGCGTATTCGTACAGAGGTTTTCCATCTTTCTTCAATGCGGAAAACATGGGCGGGACTTGTTCTTGCTCACCCAGCATGCCCTGGGCAACACCTTGTAACTGCGCCAAGGTAAGCTGCGAGGCCTGACCAAACGGCACTGCCGTCAAGACCCCTTCAGCATCCCCGGTTGTGCTTGAGAAACCCAGACGCAAACGCGCCTCGTAAGTTTTGTCGGCATCAATCAAGTCAGCAGCAAACTTGGTGGCCTCACCAAACATCAGAGGCAACAAGCCGCTGGCCAGAGGATCCAAGGTACCCGTGTGACCGGTTTTCTCGGCGCGGTACAGGCGCTTGATGTGCTGCAAGGCCTGGTTGGACGATTCGCCCAAACCCTTGTCCAGCAACAACACGCCGGACACTGGCCGGCGGGGCACACGCTGATTGACCACACTCACACTCCAGGGGTGGGGGAATCAATCCCCGTCGCCATCTCCGCCAGCGCCAGCCGCATCGGCATGGCCGCCACCCTGAAGGGCTCGATCAATCAACAGTGACATTTCAGCGCCACGCTCCACCGACACATCGTGCTTGAACCGCAAGGTGGGCACTGTGTGTATGTGCATTTTCTTGAAAATCAGGTTCCGAAGGTACCCAGCCGCCTCGTTCAGGGCTTTCTCGCTGTCCTCGGCACTGCCGGTCAACACCGAGAAGTAAACCGTGGCGTAGGCGTAATCCGGGGTCAGGTCCACATCGGTCAGCGTCACAAAGCCGAGGCGAGGATCCCGCAATTCTCTGGGAATCAACTCGGCCAAGTCTTTTTGAATCTGCTCGGCAACGCGGACTCCGCGCGCCGGGGCTTTTCGTTTGTGACGCATGCTGTTTCGGTCCGCCTTTACAGTGTACGAGCCACTTCTTTGACTTCAAAGGCTTCGAGGATGTCCCCTACCTTGATGTCATCGTAGTTGTTCAGTTGTAGACCGCACTCGAAGCCTTGACGAACCTCTTTTGCATCATCCTTGAAACGTTTGAGGGAGGCCAATTGACCGGTCCACACGACAACGTTGTCGCGCAACAGGCGAACACCTGCAGACCTGCGAACGACGCCGTCCAATACCATACAGCCGGCAACCGAGCCCACTTTGGAGATTTTGTAAACCTCACGGATCTCGATGTTGCCGATGATTTCCTCTTTCTTGTCTGGCGTCAGCATGCCGGTCATGGCTGCTTTCACTTCGTCTACCGCGTCATAAATGATGTTGTAGTAGCGAATGTCCACGCCATTGTTCTCAGCCGTTTTACGGGCGCCTTGGTCGGCACGGGTGTTAAACCCGATGATGACAGCCTTGGAGGCCACGGCCAGGTTAACGTCAGATTCACTGATGCCACCCACTGCAGCGTGAACAATCTGCACCTTCACTTCGTCAGTGGAGAGTTTCAACAAGGCGTGAGCCAAAGCTTCCTGTGAACCCTGCACGTCGGCCTTCAACACCACAGCCAGGGTTTTCACCTCGCCTTCGGTCATCTGGTCGAACATGTTTTCCAGCTTGGCGGCTTGTTGCTTGGCCAGTTTCACGTCGCGGAACTTGCCTTGGCGGAACAATGCGATTTCACGGGCTTTGCGCTCATCGGGCAGTACCATGACTTCTTCACCCGCAGCGGGCACGTCGCTCAAGCCCTGAATTTCAACGGGGATGGACGGGCCAGCTTTGTCGATAGAACGACCGGTTTCGTCCATCATGGCGCGAACGCGGCCATACACGGAGCCAGCCAACACCACATCGCCCTTTTTGAGCGTGCCGGACTGAACCAGCATGGTGGCCACAGGGCCACGGCCTTTGTCCAGGCGGCTTTCCACCACCAAGCCTTTGGCAGGGGCATCCACCGCAGCGGTCAATTCAAGCACTTCAGCTTGCAGCAGCACGTTTTCAAGGAGGTCATCAATGCCCTGCCCGGTTTTGGCAGACACGGCAATCATGGGCGAGTCACCGCCGTACTCTTCGGACACCACCTCGTGCGTAATCAGTTCCTGCTTGAGGCGTTCCGGGTTCGCGTCGGGTTTGTCGATTTTGTTCATGGCCACGACCAAGGGCACACCCGCCGCTTTGGCATGGTGAATCGCTTCAATGGTCTGCGGCATCACGCCGTCATCGGCGGCCACCACGAGAATGACGATGTCGGTCGCCTTGGCACCGCGAGCACGCATGGCGGTGAACGCCTCGTGACCTGGGGTGTCCAGGAAGGTGATCATGCCGCGCTCGGTTTCCACATGGTAGGCACCGATGTGCTGGGTAATGCCGCCTGCTTCGCCAGACGCCACTTTGGTGCGGCGAATGTAGTCCAGCAGGGATGTTTTACCGTGGTCAACGTGGCCCATGACGGTGACCACTGGCGCGCGAGGCAACAAATCGGCCTCGGCGTGCTCTGCGCCCACTTCGTCAATAAGGGCTTCAGGGTCGTCCAGCTTGGCGGCAATGGCTTTGTGTCCGAGCTCTTCGGTCACGATCATCGCAGTGTCTTGGTCCAGCACCTGGTTGATGGTCACCATCTGGCCCATCTTCATCAGGCACTTGATCACCTCGGCGGCTTTCAAGCTCATTTTGTGAGCCAGTTCAGCCACGGTGATGGTTTCAGGCACGTGCACTTCGCGCACCACGGGTTCTGTGGGCTGGTTGAAGTTGCTTTGTTCCTGCTGGTGACGGTTGGCTTTGCCTTTGGGGCCCTTCCAGGCGGCAGAACCGGTACGGCTCAAGCCGGTGGTGTCGCCACGGGTTTTCAGTCCACCAGGGCGGCGCTTGCTTTGGTCTTCTTTGACGGCACCACGAGGACCTTTGCGATCACGGTCATCATCGGCACCGGCCACGGAGGCCAGCTTTTCTACTTTCTTGACAACAGGCTTGGGCGCTTCAACGGGTGCAGCCTCTTCTGGTGCTTTCAACACACGGGCTGGGCGCTGCATCATGCGGTTGATGGCGGCCACTTCGGCCTCTGCAGCTCGGCGGGCTTTCTCTTGCGCCTCGCTGGCTTTGGCGGCGTCCTCAGCAGCCTTTTTGGCGCGCTGCTCAGCAGCCAGTGCCTGCGCGGCACGCTCTTCGCTGGCTTTCAATTCTTCGGCTTTGGCCGCTTTGGCGGATTCGTCAGCGGCGGCAACCTGCTCGGCTTCTTCCCGCTTGGACGCTTCAATGTCCCGCTGGGCTTTTTCAGCCGCTTCGTGGGCCAAGCGCTCTTCTTCAGCGCGCTGACGCGCTTCTTCCTGCAACTTCAGTTCACGCTCGCGCTCTTGCTCAAGCTTGGCCTGCTTTTCCTTCAGTTCAGCTTCTTGCCGCGCCAGCAACTCGGCATTGCGCATGGCCTCGGCTTCACGACGGGCCATTTCGGCGGGGTCGATGGGCGTTGTTGGGGCTGCTGCCGCAGACTCCTGAGTTTCAGACAAGCCGCCGCCCGCTTCGTCGCGTTGAACAAACACGCGCTTTTTGCGAACTTCCACCTGCACCGTGCGTGCCCGACCGCCAGGCCCAGCTTGCTTGATCTCGCTGGTCTGCTTGCGCGTGATGGTGATTTTCTTCTGACCGGCCGAACCATGGGCCTTACGCAGGCTTTCCAGCAACTGCGACTTGTCAGATTCGGTCACCTCATCGGAGGCCGACGATTTGTTCACACCTGCAGACTTCAACTGGTCCAGCAGCACATCGGCTGGCATCTTCAATTCGGCTGCAAACTGTGCAACGGTGGTACTGGTCATCTACTCGTTTCCTTCAAAATCCCTGGGCTTGGCTCACTGTCTGACTGCATTACCCTCAGTCAAACCAGTGGGCCCGAGCCTTCATGATGATCTCGCGTGCTCGCTCATCGGACACACCAGTCATTTCTGTCAATTCATCCACGGCCAGTTCGGCCAGGCTGTCGCGGTCGGCAATGCCGTTCTCGCCCAACTTGGCCACCAGGTCAGCATCCATGCCTTCCAGTGACATCAAATCGGTGGCGCCTTCCACCATTTCTTCACGGGCAATGGCTTCGGTCAACAAGGCATTGCGAGCGCGTGTACGCAGCTCTTCAACGGTTTCTTCGTCGAAAGCTTCGATGTCCAGCATTTCTGCCAGCGGAACGTAAGCCACTTCTTCCAGGCCGGTGAAACCTTCCTCGATAAGGATGTTGGCCACGTCTTCATCCACATCCAGCTTGCTGGTGAACAGATCGCGCAGCTTGCCCACTTCTTCTTCAGTGCGCTTGGCGGACTCTTCGGGCGTCATGATGTTGATCTGCCAGCCGGTCAATTCCGAGGCCAAGCGAACGTTTTGGCCACTTCGGCCGATGGCTTGCGCCAATTCGCCCTCATCCACCACCACTTCCATGGTGTGCTGGTCTTCGTCAACAACGATGGACTGTACGGTGGCTGGCGACAAGGCACCAATCACAAACTGGGCTGGGTCATCAGACCACAACACAATGTCCACACGCTCACCGCCCAACTCCTGCGTAACGGCCTGAACACGGGAACCACGCACACCCACGCAGGTGCCGATTGGGTCGATGCGGCGGTCGTGGGCCAGCACGGCGATTTTGGCGCGCATGCCAGGGTCGCGAGCCGCGCCTTTGATTTCCAGGTTGCCCTGTTCAATTTCAGGCACTTCCATGGCAAACAGGGCCTTGATGAATTCAGGCGTGGTGCGGGACAAAATGACTTGCTGGCCACGGGCATTGCGGTCTACTTTCCACAGGAAGGCACGCACACGGTCACCGGGACGCAGGCTTTCGCGGGGAATCATTTGGTCGCGGGGCAAACGGGCTTCAATACGGCCACTTTCAACGATGGCGTCGCCACGCTCCATGCGCTTGACCTGACCAATCACGATGTTGTCACCACGGTTCAGGAAGTCGGTCAGGATCTGTTCACGCTCGGCATCACGCACGCGTTGCAGAATCACCTGCTTGGCCGCTTGGGCGCCAATGCGGCCAAACTCGATGGGCTCAAGCTCTTCTTCAATGAAGTCACCGAGGTTCAAATCGGGGTTTTGCGCTTGGGCACGGTCCAGCACAACCTGGTAGGCAGGGTCGTAGAAGTCTTCTTCGGAGACCACTTCCCAGCGGCGGAAAGACTCATAGTCGCCCGAATTGCGGTCAATGGACACGCGAACGTCCACTTCCTCGTCAAAACGCTTTTTGGTTGCAGAGGCCAGCGCCAATTCGAGCGCACCGAAAACAATGTCTTTGTCCACATTCTTTTCACGCGCCAGGGCATCCACCAACAGCAGCAACTCACGGCTCATTACAGGCTCCTAAAACTTGAGATGGGGTACCAGCCTGGCCCCCGCCAAATCGGCAAATTCAAAATCCAGCACATAGGGAACCGCTTTCTTGCCTTCTGGGGTGACCAAAATGGCATAGGGCGTTTTTTCCCCTTTTTGAAGCAACCCTTTGAACTGCTTCTGGTTTTCAATGGCGCGCTTGAACTTCAACGCCACCTCTTCGCCCAGGAAACGCTCGAAATCGCGAACCCGACGAAGCACTCGATCAACACCTGGCGATGAAATTTCCAAACGCTCATAGTTGACGTTTTCAACCATGAACAAGTGGCTGAGCTGATGGCTGACCCGCTCGCAATCTTCCACGGTAATGCCCGCAGCGGAATCGATCATGATGCGCAACAAACCGTTGCCCTCACGTTCAATGTCCGCAATTTCAAGCCCCATGGACACAATCACGGCATCAGCCTGCGGGACCCATGATTCGGACCACACTCCAGACCAACTGCTGCCCACAAATTCTTCGGGATTAACCACCACTCTCGCCTTATCTAGCCGGCCAAAAGGCCAACACACAAACCGCAACGCCAAAAAAAAATGGGCTGAAAAGCCCACTTCGATTGAGACACCCGTTGTTCAGCCGGGGCTCAGGCAGGCGCGTACTATAAAGCAAAGCGCCTTATTTTTCAAGTGCTTTTTTACCACCACCTAGGCCTGAACCAGCCACCCCTCGGGTGAGTTAGGGGCGACGACGGCGGCGGGCATTGCCTTGATTCTGGGGCGCTGTGGCCTGAGGCAGAGTCATGCGGGGCTGACCCGAGGCGGAACGACCGCCACCGGTGTTTCCAGCCGGCCGAGCACGCCGTTGCCCTTGGCCCTGCCCCTGGCCAGCCGCGCCCGAGCGCTGACCAGAACGCCCTTGGGAAGCCGTGGACGAGCTCAGCATATTGGAGGCGGTTCTAGAGGCTGCCGCGTCGGCACCGGACACGGTCAGGTAACTTTGCGTGGCTGTGAGGGCCAAACCGGGGTCGATGATCGGCTGCTGGCTGCGGCGCTTGCTGTTTTTGCCGGCTTTGGACTTGGCATCGCGGCGCAACGCACCCTGACGGGCTTCTTCGTCCACTCGCACACCCAGCGATTGAACGTAGGACATTGCTTCCAGCGCTTCCATTTCCATCCATTTGCCACGCTTGAGCGTCGAGGGCATGAGGATGTCGCCAAAACGAGTACGAATCAGTCGACTGACGGTGAGTTTGCAGGCCTCAAACATGCGGCGAACTTCGCGGTTGCGCCCTTCTTTCAGGCCCACCTTGTACCAGCGGTTGGCGCCTTCGCCACCTGCCGGGTCGACGTAAAGGAATTTGGCCGGGCCGTCCTCCAACTGCACGCCATCGAGCAATTGTTTGCGTTGCTCGTCAGTCAATTCACCCAAGGTGCGCACTGCATACTCGCGTTGCACTTCGTAGCGGGGATGCATCAGCCGATTGGCCAACTCGCCGGAATTCGTGAACAACAACAAGCCTTCGGTGTTGAAGTCCAAGCGACCGACCGCCAACCATTTGCCATTGGAAATTTTGGGCAAACGCTGGAACACGGTGGGGCGGCCTTGTGGGTCGTCCATGGAGACAATTTCACCGGTGGGCTTGTGATAAATCAGCACCCGGGGAGGCTTGGCCTTGTTTTTACGTTGAACAATGCGCCCGTTAACACGAACCATGTCGGTGGGCAGCACACGTTGCCCGAGGTGAGCCGGTTCGCCATTGACAGACACCCGGCCTGCCATGATCAGCTCTTCCATTTCGCGGCGTGAACCCATGCCCGACTCGGCCAGCACCTTGTGCAGCTTGGGGGCCAGTTCGGGGTCGAGCCTAACGTTCAGTTTGCTGCGGCCTTTGCCACCGGATTTGTCAGCCCCAGGCTGCAAGCCCTGAACTTGGGCAAGCACATCGCCCCATTCGGGCTCAGCCTCGCTGGTCACGCCAAGGTCGCCGCCATCCAGGGTGGGTTGGTAATCGCCGCCCAACTCCACGGTGTCGACCTGAGGCGCAGGCGCCTTGGGCTCACGCGGTTTGCGTCGGGGGGGTCTTTTCGTTGTCGTTGTCAATGTCATGTGGGGTGTCATCCGCTTCAAACGGGATCACTTTCTGAAGTTCGTCGGCCAATTGCTGGTCTTTTTCGCTGTCCAGCGGTGGCAGGTCGCTCAGGCTAGTCAAATTCAAGTCCGAGAGAAACTGCTGGGTGGTGCCCCACAAGGCGGGGCGACCCGGTGCATCCCGATGGCCGATGGCTTCAATCCAGCCGCGATCCTCGAGTGCTTTCATGACCTGGGATGACACAGTCACCCCACGTATGGATTCAATGTCCCCGCGCGTCACCGGCTGCTTGTAAGCAATGATGGCCAGGGTTTCCAGAGTGGCCCTGGAATACTTCGGGGGCTTTTCCGGGTTCATCAGTTCGAGATAGCGCTTGACGTCTTCACGAGTCTGGAAACGCCATCCGGTCTGTAACTGCACCAATTCAAGCCCGCGCAACGTCCAGTCCCGACGCAGGTCCTCCAGCAGCGCTGTAACCACGGCTGGATCGAAAGCATCGTCGAACAGGCGACACAACTCTTTCACGGACACAGGTTCCAGTGAGCACAGCAAAGCCGCTTCTAATATGATTTTTGCGCGCTGGGGTTCCATCCAGGCGAACTCTCTAACAGTTGAATAGTTTCAGGAAAAACTGGCCGGGTCTGCTTGGGTTTTGTCGAAATCCGCCGAAAGTGTAGGTGACACTTGGGGGATGAGCGCGTGGGCTTGGGCGACGCACCGGGCCATTGATCGGATGGCGCATTTAACCATGTTCATGCCCTGTCTGCAACTTGTTGGACCGATTTTGTCCCGGGCAGTCAAAAAAATGGCGTGCCCGAAGGCACGCCTAGTCTGACAAAAGTCCTGAAGGACTGGAGACAATTCCATTATTGCGGTGAAGCTGGCCCACAAACATCCCCCCAATGAACGAGCACTTATCCACACAAAGCGGGGAAAACTGCACCCTGCCGCGGTGGATAACCAAAAAAGAGGACTGATTCTTCGATGATTTTGATACTTTGATTAAAAACTGGGCAGAACACTCTAATCCCACCCATACAGGGTAAACATCCCTTCATCAACTTACTGACAAGCAGGTCGCCCAGCACTAGTCGGTAGGTAACTTCCCGAAATGCAAACCAGCCCAAACCGCCACTAAGGTTACCCCCCAACACACCCAGGCGGTCGCCAACACATGACTGAGAAAATGAGCCCCCTTAGCGACCTGAACGCCGCCAGCCAAGAGTGCGCCAACAAGCAGCAAACCCACTAGCCAAGGCCTAAGACGGACAACCCATGGCAGCGTGCTGTACAGCAGCACGATCCACATGAACGCGGTCGACGCATGCCCACTGGGAAAGCAACGCCCGGGATTTGACGCGGTTGTTAATGGGAGCGGGTCGAACAACCGGAAGTATGGGGCGGCACTACCGAACTCGGTAAGGTCCCAAGGGCAACTGTGATTGGACTTGGCTTTGATGATGGACACCACCAAGGCCGACAATACCGCGACACCGACCAGGAAAACGTTGCCCTGCCAGCGGCGGGTTTGGGGTGGCTGCAAGAAAGGTTGCACCAGAAGCACCAAGACCAGTAGACCGGCAACCCATCGCAAACCGTCGTGAAACAACAGATCGAGCAGACGAATGGAGCGTGCCGGGAAGGTATGCGCAGCGCTGTCGTAGAACTGGCCAGCAAGCTGAAGGTCAAGATTGGTGTATCGATTCAAAACGACAATCAAGCCGCCCAAGCCTAGCCAAGCCAACCAATGCACCCGAGGTGGGCGCGCAAGCATCAGTGGCCCCATGCTCAGTCCCGTTTTTTGGGGGCTTCCCACCGATAACCCACCCCAGCGGCGCGAATTCGGTCCCAACAAGCCTGTTTTTCGGCGTCCGATTTAAACAGCCAACCGTCCACTTCATCGAGAGTGCGGCCGCAACCCATGCAGATGTTGTCTCCCAAATTGGTTGAACAAAAACCGATGCACGGTGTGTCGGCCTCGGGCCACTCAGGAAGGTGTGCGTACTCAGGGTTTTTGGAGGAACTCATGCGACGACCTCTTGCGCGGACGGGTTGGCCACGGTGGCGGGCCGAAACTCGGGTTTCAAACGGACGTACAGCACTTTGGACACCTCGGCCACCACGCTGCCATCGTCGTGGCAAATTTGGGCATTGAAGGTGTAGAGAACCTTATTACCGCTTGCAGCCTGAGCCGCGATGTTCTGAATGTCTTCTTCACCCACCTTGAAACGGGCCGACACCCGGCCCTTGCCCGGCGCCACAAAACGGATGGAAGCTGCCTGGTCCCACACCAGGTAGCGCGAGCCCAACCGCTGCATGAGCATGATCATGAAAAAAGGATCGGCCATGGAGTAAAGCGAACCACCAAATTGTGTCCCTACAAAATTGCGGTTGCGACGCGTCAGCGGCATTTCAACAAAGACCTCGGAGTAATCCGAAGCAATTTGCCGCACCTTCACGCCAGCGCCACGAAATGGGGAATAGAGGTTAAAGACCTGCTTGAGCACTGCAGGCTTGAGTAACAACTGCTTGAGGGTTTTCTGAATCACTGTATTGACTGCGGGTTTATTGAACAATTTCAAGAGAATAACGCAGTGCGCCAATAAAAAGCGGCCAACTTGGGCATGTGCACTTGCACAAACCAAAAAAACGCGCTATAGTTTCGTTCTTACCAGACGCGGGGTGGAGCAGTCTGGCAGCTCGTCGGGCTCATAACCCGAAGGTCGTAGGTTCAAATCCTGCCCCCGCAACCACATTTATCTCCCTGCTGTTACTGAATTCAGGCAACAGCAGGGCAGAATCAAAGAAATTTCCCACGCAAGTGTTTGATTTAAGGCCAATTTTTCCTTCTGGCAACCTAAATACGTTGATACCGCCATCAAACAGCTTATCCAGAGCCTTCCTGGCCAACGGCGTATTTCTGTGGAGCACGCTACAGAAGGACGATGTCAGTGTCGGCAATAGCGCCACCGCCTTGTCAACGGCCCGCTGAAGCTCCTGCTCCGGCGATATGCTTGGTTGGCGTTGCTGGATTTCCAACTGCAAAGCCTCCTTTTGCTCTCTCAATCTCTGCATTTCCTCAACAAACTCTTCGGCCGGACACCCTTTCTTGATTGAGCTGATGATGTTGTCAATTTCTTTCTGAACAACCGCAAGCCGTTCAGCAGGAGACTTAGCGACGGACTTGGTATTCAGACGATGATTAGCCAGAGCTTTGAAACGCTCCAAAATTGCCGATTCCAACCGAGCTGGTGACGCAGCCTTCGACACAGCGTTTAGAACAAATCCTTCGACAACATGCTTCTTGATGAGCACTGCGTTTTTGCAAGTGTCTGGACCAGATTCCTTTCTGGTCGCGCATCCATAACTCTTCCCGTTGACCAATACAAAATTCCCGCCGCAATCCTGACAGCGCAGCAATCCAGACAGCAAATGCTTTGAACCAGCACCGGTTCGTGCTTTTGGTCCCACCTCTGCCATCTTTTTCTTGGAACGGTCTGATATTTGGCGCTGTCGTGCCTTGACTTTGTCCCATAAATCCTGGGGCACAATCCTCAACTCAGGCATGACCACCTCTGACCATTCACTCGCTGGATTTCGACGAGAGACCCGCTTTCCAGTGTCTGGGTTGGTCTTGTAGGAAAGCCGATTCCAAATGACACGGCCGTCATACAAAGGGTTGTTGAGGATTCCAGAAAGGTCATTAGGGTCACCATGGATGGCGCTTCTCTTCCAGAGTTTTCCGGTTGGGGATGGAATTCCCTCCTCGTTCAAAACCTGTGCAATTTTGAGTGGCGACTCTCCATCTGCGAAAAGCTGGAAGATACGCTGCACAACCAAGGCCTCCTCCTCGTTGATCACGCGTTGTACCCCTCCCGTTACTGATTTTACATGGTCATATCCATAGGACTTACCGCCAGCAACATTACCGCGACTGACAGCCCCTTCCTGACCCCGTCGAGTGTGCATGCGCAAATTGTCGAGATACAATTCGTTCAAGATACCCTTGAAAGCGGAATGAATTTTGTGGCTATGCTCGCGGGTGTCGATGCCCTCAGACACGGCAACCAACCCGATTCCCAGGAATTCAAGGCTTCTGAGAAAAAGTCCTTGGTCCGTGGAGTTTCTGGACAAACGGCTGAGGTCATCCACGAGAATGAGCTCAGGCTTTTCTTTCTTTACAGCATCCACCATCGCCGAGAACCCTACTCTGATGAGCGTTTTCCCACTGGTCTCCGAGTCTGCAAACACCCTGGCTATTTCAAACCCATGGGTCAGCGCATAGGTACGACATTTGGTTTCCTGGTCTTCATTCGATGTTTTGTTTTGCTTGTCGGAACTGTATCGTGTGTAAATGAAAGCTGTTTTCATCGGGTGGTCCTTGTTCGCTTCAATCAATCGGGTTTAAATGGTCTGCCTCAAGCGCACTCGGGGCAGAATCAAACACCGCAGTAGCCAATTCTCTGGCGCATATTTCAATCAGCAATTCAATGACCGCTTGCGGAAGTTGAGCGGTCTCAATGGGGTCTTGCATCACTTATCTCTGTTCACACGGAGACTCGTTTAGCAAAGTGGTTTAAACAGATAAGCCCAGCTATGAATAAATCCGAAAAAATACGGAATAATTCAATATATTCAGCCACTTGAGATTAAACAAAATATCATTCTCAGGCAAAACCGCATCAAATTGAATGAATGGCAAGCGCCAAAAAACAACTGATGAGCTGTTTGCTTTGCAGACCTCGCTAAAGACAAGCAGTACGCGGTCACTTTTGGTGACCTTGGTACGCAACGCTCATTTATTCTTCCGATAGACACCCTGATGGGCCTGGGTAACCAGGACATGGCGGCGTAACCCCCAAAACAAAGCCCCGGGAAATTGATCCCGGGGCTTTTTTGCTTTCTGGTGTCACGAATTAATCAAGACCCGTGGCTAGGTCGGTCTAAACAGGGCTAACAGCTCCTTGGCTTTTCCGCGAGTCTTGGCCTTAGCCGACACTGAACGGCCCACCTCAACTTCGGTCAATTCTGCTCCGGCCTCCGCATACATGGCACGGGTTAGCGCCGTGTTGTGATTTGAGATGATGGCGGTTGCGCCCCTAGCAGCAGCCAACCTCGCGGCATTGGCAACACGTGCCTGGTCCCCCAGACTAAAACCACCTGCCTTGTACCCCGTAAAACAGGGAGAGTCCACTTTCGCATCGACATAGGGTGGGTCCAGGTACAACACATCGCCGGGGCCAGCCATCTGAGAGACGACTTCAAAGTCTGCGCTATGCAGCTGCGCATTTTGCAATCTTTCGGACATTTGAAGAAAGGCATCTTCCGGGATTCCCGGTAGTGACTCGGGCTTCCCGAACCCTACGTTGACGAATCCCCTCTTGTTGGTTCGATACAGACCATTGAATCCAAACTTATTGATATAGAAAAACTGCGCTGCGTGGGCAAAATCACCTTCCAAGTCCTCCAGAGTGGGGAGATGAACTAGCCCGAGATTAAATTTTTGACGAATTCCAAGATACGCCGAATCATTGCGATTTCCCTCGCAAAAAAGCGCCCTGACCTGCTCAAGTAACAACTCAGGTGAGTCCTTCACACACCTGTAAAAGTTGATGAGCGCCAGATTGGCATCATTAAGAATGAGCTCCTGGTGCTGCATGTTCATGAATACGGAACCTCCCCCCACGAAGGGTTCTATCAGCCTGTTCCCCGAAGGGATCAACTGGTTCAAGGAAGTCATCATTCGGGTTTTTCCGCCAACCCATTTCAAAGGCGTTTTGTTTTTTGAGTTCATGCTGCGTGTAGGCAGCACGTTTAAACAAACCGAAAAATCTCAAAAAATATTTGTTAACAATAGTTAAATAATATAAAAGGCTTTATAGGCGCGGCTTTCCGGCCAACATCGTTTGAAAATTTTCCTTTCAATCGACTGGTCAGCCAACTGCGTAGTATCAATACACGGCCCCCACATGCAAAAAAAGCCCCGGGACGTGAGTCCCGAGGCCTTGACGCTCTGTAGCCATTACGGCCAAGAACTAATCATATGTTGCGATATTCCTCCCAATACCGTTTGATTGCCCAAAGAATCTCGTAATCCATCGACAAACGGTCAACCGCCTCATTAAGAGTGTCGTAATGCCCCGGCAGCAGGTCTAATCTGGATTGGGCCAAGGCTGCAGCGCACTGCTGACCGGTGGATGGACCATTACTGGGGTGCTTCAAGAACAAATACCAAAATCGATTCTCGAAATCTCTTTTACTCATGCCAAAAATCTCGGCTTGCAGTGCAGTCTTGTATGTACTCATTTTTTACTCCATGGTAAGGGTTGGAGTTTGTATAGGCTGGGTATTTAAACAAAATTGTTCCCGGACAAAAAATTTTTGAGTTGGTAGAAAACTGTTCAAAATTGACGCTGATGTAGTTCTGTAACCTTGCGACCTAGGGGGATTTGATTACTTCCGCAAATTTGCGGAATTACAAAATTACAAAGTTACAAAACAGCGGTAGCTTGCCTGGGAATGGTGAAGAAGGCTCCCGCGTCCACCGATCAACGCCGGTGGACGTAGGCGTCACAACTGAAAAAGGCAGGACTGCCCGAGAGGCTTTATGACTGGGTTACTTGAAAATCGGCTAACTGCCTCGCGCACAAAGCATTGTGCGCGCCAGGAGTCACCCTGATAAACCTGCTTTTCCAGCCATTCCAACAGTTCCGCTAACTCCAACTGGCTTGGAACCTCACGGAACCAGGCTTTGCGGTCGGGAGCCCATTTGAAGCGCTTTGACTTGAGCAGTTCCCTGGATTCGTACGGCGCACCGCATGCAAATACGATGAAATCGTCTTGAGTTGCTGTATCGTGAAGAATTTCCATGGGCCACTTTCCACTCACCTCGAGTTTTTCCACCAAACAACTAGCCAAGGCATGACAGTCAGTCTCCGCTCGGTGGGCTTCATAAAAGAAACCGCGCCGCATGGCGATGAACTCGAGCATGCCAGAACCGTAGCCCTCCTCTTTCCAAGGAATTTGGGCCAGGGAACATGCAAACGGCAGATTCTTAAAGAACGGAAATCGCTTTTCAAGAAAGGGCCTATCAAACTTGGCGTTGTGCGCCACGATGACATGCGCACCGTCACAAAGCTCCAACAGGCGAGCCTCGTCGAAGGTCTGCCCCCGTACATCCTCATCAAAGATTCCGTGTACCACACTGACCTCTTTTGGAATGGGGTACCTGGGGTCCTCCAGCATACTCACCGAGCCCAAAAACTTGGTGAACACACCCTCTCTTAAGTCGTATGCCAATGCGATGGCTCCGACCTCGATTGCATCCGCCTCGTCAACATTCAATCCAGTGGTCTCGGTGTCAATAAATACAGCCTTGTATTCGCCGGGCTCACGGTTTGACCTCATGAAAAGCCTCTGAACGTAAGCGTCCACACTTTCATCCGCAATCAAATCTTGAATCGGTCGAAGCTTTCTCAACACTTTGAACTCGCCGCTGCGCTCAATGACACGGGCGTCAAACTCAAGCCTGCTTTCTCTACTTCCTAGATACATATTGATGTCCTACAAAGATTTGCCGGCATCGGTTGATGTCGACAGCTTGTATAGACAACCGAAATTGAGGGGTCCGAATTTTTGAATATGCAGTTGCTATACATCAGGCATTTGTAAAAGGAGGACACCCATGAACAACAAAAGTAGAACAGCCGGAATCGTTTTAACTCCGGAACAGGAATCAGTCATTCTGGAGCTGGCAAACAAAGCTGGCTTTGTGGTGAGCCAGGACAAGAACATTGGGAAATACCAATTACGGATTGGTCGCCAGGTGTTTGTGATCCGCAGCGATGCGGTTCACAAACGACTTCTGGCGGAGCTTGTGGAATTGACCAGTTGCCGGATTGCATATTCGTCCAAGGTCTCATACGTGGACACCTTGAAGGGACTGACATTGCCAGTACTGAAGCGCGCAGTCGCTCAAGGGCTACAGGAACGCTACGGGGAATAGCCCCCCTTGTTGTCCTGGTTCTATACAAGGTTCCAGGACAACAACCCCTCGTGGGTAACAGGACTATGAAACGAAGGTCAGCACTTGAATCCCTGCTGGAGTTGTACGCAGCCAGGGCCATCGAAGACATCAAAAAAGCAAGGAAAGCAAATGCGAAATCGCCAATAGAAAAAACTATTTTTGAAGAATCAAACCTATGGAATACAAATACGCAGCAATCTACGCAAGGTACTCAACAGACTCACAATCAGCCACATCCATTGAAGACCAAATCAGGCGATGTCGAGAAGTAGCAGCAAGCTACGGCTACACGATTCATGATGAGCACATCTACTCTGATGCCGCCGTGTCGGGCAAGCAAACAGCACTGCACCAAAGGGCAGGCTTCAAGCAATTGCTAAAAACAATTGACAGGCAAAAGGTCAGTGCTGTGTTCATTGATGAATTCAGCCGAGCTGGTCGAAGTATGAAAATGTTGGCTGACTTTGCTCACCTTCTGTCGAAACGCAATATTCGATTGGTGAGCGCAGACAAGCAAATTGACACTTCCGCCCCCGGAAACGAGCTCATCCTCGCTTTGCTTGGTGGCTTGTCCAGTTACGAGCTTGCACAGACCAAACAGCGAACTGCACGCGGTATGGAGGGGGTGCTTAAGCGAGGCGGTATGGTGGGCTACCCACCATTCGGTTACACGCTTGACGAAAAGTTAGATGACAGCACAGGGAACGGCGCCACATGGTCGATTCACGAAGAGAACGCAAAATTAGTTCGATTTATGTTCGAAGCTCGCGCAAGTGGGCGAAGCTATCAGTGGATTGCAACTGAGATGCAAAAACGTGGAGTTCCATGCCCTCGACGAGCACGAACTGTCGAAGGTGGATATTGGCGGGCGAGCACAGTTAAACAGTTGCTCATGCGTACTATCTATCGAGGCATGTTTGTCTGGAATGGAAGCGAATACACCAAGTACAAAAGCAGGAAGGAAAACAAGGTCGTAGAACAGGTTGAGTATCCAAGGCCTGAGCTTCGACTGGTTGACGATGAACTCTGGAAAAAAGTCCAGGGAATTCCAGGTAAAACCATACGCCGTGGCTTCAAACATCCTTTGGTGCATCGCGTCCGCTGTGGCTTATGTGGCAACACCTGTACGCTTAAGCACTCGGCGGTGAAGGTCAAAATGCTGTACTGCGCATCGTGTGACCTGAAAAAGCGAGCTGGCCTGCTACCGGACCAGCTTCTGGAAATTGGGGCGAAAGGCGCGATGGCTGTGATTCAAGCAGCCTTGCAGGAAGTGGTGCAAACAGATGTTCGGGAGGCTTATAAAGCCATTTTGACGGAAGTTGCATCGCGAGATAACAAGGAACACTTGCATTCGACCCGCTCAAAGTTTGAACAGTTGGACAAGCAAATCAAAGGGCTTGCAAGGCTGTTGACGCTGGGGGTTGGCGATGTAGACGAGATAAGCCAAAAAATTGAGAGTCTACAGAGGCAGTTACTTGAATGCCGAGCAGAGCTCCAAGAGCTCGAAAAGGAGTCAAACGACGTAACTCCAGAGGAAATTGATATGCACGTGCAGAGCATGAGCAATGATTTTTTCTCGAAGTTGCTGCGAGAAGATGTGATTCCACCGGAACAAGGCAACGAGCTCATCAAGCGAATTTTTTCGAGTATCCGCTTTGTCAAGCTGTCACGGGCTGATTCGACTTGGACAGTGGAGGTCAATCTTCATGAGTTTGCCCATCAGCGTGACCAGAGGCGAATTTTCAGGAACGGCGGGCGGGTGCGACTGACTTATGAGGTTCACCTGTACCGCCCAAGGTCAGGCTCTGTGTACCAGACCAAATTAGTCGAAAAGCGGTTTATCAAACCCGAGGAGTACCAGCAGGAAATCGATGATGATGACTTGGACAACGAGTTGAAATCGATATTCGACTGAACCATTCGAACAAATAGGCCACAGTAATTTGATTCACACCACCTACCCTGAGGGGGGTGGTGTTTTTTTTCAAGTGACGCTTGATCAAATACACAATTTAAAACACAATGTAGTCAATTTGATTAGATAGACCGGCCATTTTAATAACCTGGCAGATGCATACAACCCCCATCCGTAAAGCTTATAAGTAAACATTTTGGTCAACCAACAAAGCATCGAAAGCTTGAACCACAGCCAGCGGGAACGGTTAGGTTATATCGACTTTCGCCTTTACTTTTTTGGCGAGGTTGGTCGTCCGGACCTCATTGAGCGCTTCGGCGTGGCTCCGGCAGGCGCGACGCGCGACTTGGCGCTGTATAGGGAAATCGCGCCTAATAACATCACCTTTGACGGTAGCAACAAAGTCTATCGCATCGGGCAGTCGTTCTCCCCTCTGTTCGACCATGCATCGCAGCATGTACTGTCGGCCTTGGCCCTGGGTTTTGGCGATGGTGTGAACGGTGCAACGCAACCGCTGCTGCCGTGCGAGTCGCCCACCGCCCTGAGCAACCCGAAGATGGACGTGCTGGCACCGATTTGCCGAGCCATCCACGCCAAGCGACCCGTCGCCATCCGCTACCACTCGATGAGCAGCGGCGAGTCCGAGAGAGTCATCGTGCCCTTCGCGCTGGTGGACACCGGCCTGCGATGGCACGTACGGGCGTTTGACCGCAAGTCCGGCGAGTTCCGCGACTTCGTCGTCACCCGCATCGAAGCGCCGACCCTTCTTGATGAGGAGCCACAGGCCAACGAATGTCCGGACAACGACATACAGTGGACGCG
This sequence comes from Limnobacter sp., assembly GCF_046297615.1. Taxonomy (GTDB): domain Bacteria; phylum Pseudomonadota; class Gammaproteobacteria; order Burkholderiales; family Burkholderiaceae_B; genus Limnobacter. The sequence continues at coordinate 231,197 of NZ_JBKBHM010000007.1, forward strand.
TATCGTCGAGCTGGACTTCGTGCCGCACCCGCGCCTTGAGCGCCCCGAGATCATCAAGATGGACTACGGGATGAGCGATGGCTCGATCCGGATGCGCGTTCGCGCCGCCGTCGCGGGCTACATGCTGCTGCGCTGGAGCGTGGACTGCTCGCCCGACCATCGTCTCAAGGAAGAACAGTACCGCCTATGGCTCAGCGATCCGCTTGCGCTGTACGGCGTCGAGAACGCCAAGCTGGCTCCGGGCTACCAAGCCCCAAGCAGCCCAAAGAAAAGATAGGAAAGAAGAAAACCAATGGCCAAGACACTTGAAGCCCACGACAAGCTGATCCGCGAGATTTTCGAGGGCAGCTACCAGTTCGAGATTCCGGACTACCAGCGCCCCTACGCATGGACGACCGAGCAGGCGGGCGAGTTGTTCGACGATCTGATCTCGGCGATGCAGGACGCCCGTGTCTCCGGCGCGACCAGCCAGTACTTCCTCGGCAGCATCGTTCTGATCAAGAACGACCGGGAGCCAAAATCGTCGGTGGTCGACGGCCAGCAGCGCCTGTCCACGCTGACGATGCTGTTCGCGGTGCTGCGCGAGGCCATGCCGCACGCCGCCGACGACATCACCGATTTCCTATACAAGAAGGGCAAGGTCAGCCTAGGCGAGAAAAACGAATATCGCCTGACCGCCCGCGAGGAGGATGCCAACTTCTTCCGCGCCAACATTCAGGAGCCGGGTGGCATCGCGCAGTTGGTGACCAGCACCGACAAGTTGGAGGACAGCCGCCTGCGCTACAGAGAAAACGCCACGCTGCTGCTCGAAAAGGCCAAGGCGCTGCCGCCCGCCGACCTGATCGCACTGTGGCAGTTCCTCGCCAACGACTGCTCGCTGGTCGTCATCTCCACGCCCGATCTCGAAGCCGCGTACCGCATCTTCTCCGTGCTTAACAACCGGGGGCTTGACCTCGCGCCTATCGACATCATCAAGGCGCAGGTGCTGGGCCTGATCCGCACTACGGCAGGCGACGTCAAGAGCCGCGCCTACGCCAAGGAGTGGAGCCGCATCGAAAGCGCATTGGGCCGCGACGCCTTCGGCGATCTGTTTGGCCACATCCGCACCATCTACGCTAAGCAGAAACAGCGGGCCACGCTGGTCAAGGAATTCCAGGAGCACGTCACCGAGTATAAGGCTCCCATCGACCTCGTCGACAAGGTCATCAAGCCCTACGCCGACGTGTGGGACTTCGTGCGCGACGCCGACTTCGAAGCCACCGAACACGCCGAGACGATCAACGAACACCTGTCCTGGCTCAACCGCGTGGACTTCAAGGACTGGGTGCCCCCGGCACTGGTCTATTTCAAGCGCTTCCGGCAGCAGCCCAAACGACTTGCTGACTTTTTCCAGTCACTGGAACGTCTGACCTATTTCCTGCTGGTCACCAAGGTGGGCATTAACGAGCGCATAGAAACCTACGCCGCACTCACCAAGGAAGTTGAACCGGAGACCTTCAAGGGGGATCTTGCCGCGCTCAGCACGTTGGCCTTGACAGACGCGCAAAAGCGCAAGTTCGTCGCGGCACTCGATGGCGACGTTTACGACGATCTGCCCAAGGCACGGATGGCGCTGGTCTTGCGCCTTGAGTCCTTGGTGCGCGCCCCCGGCGTGCAGCTTCAAGATGCCGTGTCTCTGGAGCACGTTCTGCCGCAAACCCCGCCCGACGGTTCGGACTGGATCAAGTGGTTCCCGGATGAAGACGAGCGCCACGGCTGGACGCACCGTCTGGCCAATCTGGTTCCGCTGGACAGGAACAAGAACTCGTCTGCCAGCAACTACGACTTTGCCAAGAAGAAGGACGCCTACTTCAAGGGCAAAGGCAAGGCCTCGCCCTTCGTGTTGACGCAGGAAGTCAGAGCAGAAAACGAGTGGACGCCCACGCTTCTGGCCGAACGCCAGAAACGCCTTGTGGGCGTCCTCAAAGACCATTGGAGTCTCGCCGTAGCCACAGGCACGGCGGCGAGCTGAGGAACGTATCGATGCAGAAGAAACAACAACAAGACCAAAGCCAGATCAAGTGGATTTCCGACTTCATCTGGAACATCGCTGACGACCGCCTGCGCGACGTTTACGTGCGCGGCAAGTACCGCGACGTGATCCTGCCCTTCACCGTGCTGCGGCGGCTCGACGCCGTGCTCGAAGCCACGAAGGACGCTGTGCTGGAGCGCAAGAAGTTTCTCGACACCCACAAGGTGGCCGAGCAAGATGGCGCGCTGCGCATGGCAGCGGGGCAGGCCTTCTATAACGTCTCGGAGTTCACGCTCGCGAAGCTGAAGGCCAGTGCGGCGGGCCAACGCCTGCGTGATGACTTCATCGCCTACCTCGATGGGTTCTCGCCCAACGTGCAGGAAATTCTTACCAAGTTCAACTTCCGCAACCAGCTTCAGAAGCTGGTGGACTCCCACGTCCTCGGCTACCTGATCGAAGACTTCCTCGACCCCGAGGTCAATCTCGCGCCGCTGCCCGTCAAGGACGCAGACGGCCTCATCAAGCTGCCCGCGCTAGACAACCACGGCATGGGCACAGTGTTCGAGGAGCTGATCCGCCGCTTCAACGAAGAGAACAACGAAGAGGCCGGCGAACACTTCACACCGCGCGACGTGGTGCAGCTCATGGCCAAGCTGCTATTCCTGCCCGTGGCCGACCGCATCGAGTCCAGCACCTATTCGCTCTACGACGGCTCCTGCGGCACCGGCGGCATGCTCACCGTGGCTGAGGAAGCTTTGCACGAGCTGGCCGAGCAGCACGGCAAAGAAGTCTCTATCCACCTGTTCGGGCAGGAAATCAGCGACGAAACCTACGCCATCTGCAAGGCCGACCTGCTCCTGAAGGGTGAAGGCGAAGAGGCCGAGAACATTGTGGGCGGCGCGGACAAATCCACCTTATCTGCCGATCAGTTCCGTAGTCGCGAATTTGACTTCATGATCTCCAATCCGCCCTACGGCAAGAGCTGGAAGACCGATCTGGATCGCATGGGCGGCAAGAAGGAATTCAACGATTCGCGCTTCATTGTCAGCCACGGCGGAGACCCCGAGTTCAGGCTCATCACCCGCTCCAGCGACGGCCAGCTCATGTTCCTGGTGAACAAGCTGCAAAAGATGAAGCACAACACGCCGCTGGGCAGCCGCATCGCGCTGGTGCACAACGGCTCGGCGCTGTTCACCGGCGACGCAGGCCAGGGCGAGAGCAACATCCGCCGCTGGGTGTTGGAAAACGACTGGCTTGAAGCCATCATCGCCCTGCCGCTCAACATCTTCTACAACACCGGCATCGCCACCTACATCTGGGTGCTGGCCAACAAGAAGGCCGAAGCACGCCTTGGCAAGGTGCAGTTGATCGACGCCAGCGACTGGTCCCAACCGCTGCGCCGCAATCTTGGCAAGAAGAATTGCGAACTCTCGGATGGAGACATCCAGCGAATCATCGACCTCTACCTTGGCGATGCGCAGGAAGCCGCCAAAGAAACCGAACAGAGCAAGTGGTTCGACACCCAGGACTTCGGCTACTGGAAGATCACCGTCGAGCGCCCGCTGCGCCTGAAAAGCCAACTCTCAGACGAGCGCATTGCCCCCCTGCGCTTTGCCTCCGGCGATGAGGCCTTGCGCACCGAAATCTATGCAGCTCACGGCGAGGCGCTCTATGCCGAGTTCGCCAAACGCAAGTCGGCCATCGAGGCGTGGCTGAAGGGCGAGGATGAGAACGAAGATGACGACAGCGAAGAAGGCGACAGCGGCGATGACGGTGAGGCCCCCACAGCCCGTAAGGCCGTGCCCGCCAAGCGCCGCAAGAAGCTGCTCGACGCATCGACGTGGCAGCGCGATAAGGGGCTGATGGAGGTGGCGAAGCGGGCGCAGCAGGCACTTGGCAGTGCCGTCTTCGACGACCACAATGAATTCCGCTCCCGCTTCGATGCGGCGCTGAAGGCGCAGGGCGACAAGCTCGGCGCGCCTGAGAAGAAGGTCATTTACAACGCGGTGAGCTGGCGCGACGAGACCGCGCCACCGGTCATCGCCAAGCGCAGCAAGCTCAAGGCTGGGGAACACTTCGAGCCCGGCCCAATGAATATTCGTGGCGCGTACCTGGAAACCGTGGGCAAGGATCGCTTCATGGTCGAGTACGAACCCGACAGCGAACTGCGCGACACCGAGCAGGTGCCGTTGAAGGAGCCGGGCGGCATTGATGCCTTTTTCTCCCGCGAGGTGCTGCCACACGCGCCGGACGCCTGGATCGCCACGGAAAAAACCCAGATCGGCTACGAGATTTCCTTCGCCCGCTATTTCTACAAGCCCGTGGCATTGCGGACGCTGGCCGAAATCCGCGCCGACATCCTTGCGCTGGAGCAGCAGAGCGAAGGCTTGCTGCACAAAATCGTTGGGGTAGAAAAATAATGTTTCGCCCTTATCCGGATTACAGACGAACTGATTTGAAGTGGTTTGAATATTTGCCTGAGTCGTGGGCCATTCTGCGTACCAAGCAAATGTTCCGCTTGGTCATTGAAAAAGCGCCTGCAAATAACCAGATGGAGTTGCTGTCTGTTTACACACATATTGGCGTAAGACCGCGAAAAAGCCTTGAGCAACGCGGTAATAAAGCCTCTACAACCGATGGATACTGGGTTGTAAAAGAGGGGGACATAATTTGCAACAAGCTCCTGGCTTGGATGGGTGCTATTGGCACCTCCCACTATCAAGGCGTTACCAGTCCAGCCTATGATATTTTGAGGCCAATCAAGTCGTGCAACACTGACTATTATCATTTTCTATTCAGAACGAAGAAGTATCTCCAGCAGTTCAAAATAAGATCGAGGGGCATAATGGACATGCGCCTTCGGCTATATTTTGACCAGTTTGGACAAATTCCAATTCCCGTCCCTCCGCGCCGTGAGCAAGACCAAATCGTTGCTTACCTGCGTGCGCAGGATGCGCACATCGCCCGCTTCATCAAGACCAAGCGCGATCTGATCAAGCTGCTCACCGAACAGAAGCTGCGCATCATTGACCACGCCATCACGCGCGGCCTTGACGCATCGGTGGCGTTGAAGCCATCCGGCATCGAATGGCTGGGCGAGGTACCGGAGCACTGGGAAGTCATGCCGCTAAAACGTGCATGTGTGCGTTCTGCTCTCTACGGGGCAAATATTCCAGCGACACATTACACGGATATTGGGATTCGTTTCCTAAGGACCACCGATATTGTAGAGAGCGGTCAATTGAAGCCCGGTGGTGTGTTTTTGCCGGAAAAAATGGTTCGCGACTACCTTTTGGCTGATGGGGATATCTTGGTCTCTCGTAGTGGAACAATTGGCCGAGCGTTTCTCTACAGTGCAGAGAAGCACGGCCAATGTTCTTATGCTGGGTATCTTGTGCGTTTCAGTCCAGCAGAATTTTTGCACCCTGATTTTCTGTTCTGCTACACAAAAACGCGCGCGTTCGCTGACTTTATCAAGCTCAATGCAATCTCCACGACCATTGAGAATTTGAACGGCGACAAGTACGCCAAGATGGCAGTTCCAGTGCCGCCATTGGAAGAGCAAAAAACCATCTGCCGGTGGATCAGCGACGAATGCCAGCCGCTGGACGACGCCATCAACCGCACGGAAGACGAAATCAAGCTGATCCGCGAATACCGCGACCGTCTGATTGCCGATGTGGTCACCGGCCAAGTGAGCGTGCGGGGCTGGAAGCCCGGCCCGGATGATGTTGTGGCCGAAGAGGACTTGGCAGCACTAGCGGGCGATGAAGAAATCGAAATCGATGGGGAGGATGACGATGTCGAAGAATAAGCACACCTCAATCGAGCGGCAATGCCTCTCGCTGGCCAGAGGGAGGCAATGAAATGCACAAGACGCTGAAAACGATCCAGGAGCGTTTGGGAGCGCTTGTCTCACAAGTCAAAACCTCTGTTCCCAACGACGAACCCTTCGGAATTGCGCATTCGAACTGGGGTTTTCCAGGGCTGACTCGAGCGGAGCTGATCGAAGAAGCCGAGGCTATCGTTGACTTGATCGAAGAACGGGGCAGCGATGATTTGGGGGAGCAAGAGGCACGCTTGCAAGACTACGTGCGTCGCCTTCAGCACCTTCAGCAGCAGACGGTCGCACAACTGTGGAGCAATGCCGGGCAGGCCGTGCCCGCATACATGCTGACGCTCCAAGGGCTGCGCAAGGCGCTCGATCCGGTATTAACTCGAGATGATTGCGCCGAGGCGGCGTCCAAACTGAAAAGGCTGACCCAACAGCTGCGGGGAATGGAGGCGCGCCTGAATGACCTTGAACCTCGCGCCACAGCACTCAACAAGATGGTTGAGCGCATCGAGCAGGCGTATCACGCTGCCGACCAGTTGCCTACGGACTTGGAGTCGTTGGCTGAAGCTCGGCAGAAGATCGATGATCTCGTCAAAGACGCTACCCGAGAGCAAGGCGCCGTACTGCGAATTAGGGAGGGGGCGGGGGTACTTGACAAGCAACTGAACAAGATTGCAGACGACGCCAAGGCAGTTCTTGAACGATGCGAGACCGCGTATTCGGCAGCTACCAGCGTCGGGCTGGCAGCAGCGTTTAGCGAACGTTCCAGTACCTTGTCGATATCCATGTGGTTCTGGGTGGTGGGATTGGTCATAGCACTGGCCGCCGGGAGTTACTTCGGCTCGGCCCAACTGCACTCATTGGCGGAGTTGTTCAAGACTCCCGATGTTGCAACGTCCGTGGTGCTCCTCAACCTGCTGCTTTCCGTGCTGTCAGTAGGCGCTCCGGTTTGGTTTGCATGGCTGTCTACAAAACAGATCGGCCAGAGGTTCCGGCTTTCGGAGGACTATGCCTTCAAGGCCTCGATTTCCAGGGCCTACGAGGGTTTCCGTCGCGAAGCAGCAAGATTCGACAAAGACATGGAGGCAAAACTCCTGACGTCTGCGCTGACTAGGCTGGATGAACTGCCGCTTCGATTGGTGGAAACCGACAGCCACGGCAGTCCTTGGCATGAACTCGCATCGTCGAATGCGGTGAAGCAGGCCATGCGGGCGGTGCCTGGGTTCTCTGAACAGGTAAAGGACTTGGCCAGCAAAGCCCTGGCTGCAGCCACAGCGCCAAGAGTGTCAGCCCCTTCGATGTCCAGCGGAGAGGCCGCGCCTGCGGCCGGAAAAGCGAAGGAAGGTGAGGCATGAAGCACTCTGACACCAGCGAGCGCTGGTTCGAGGCGCGCGTGGTGCGCGGCCTGACCGGTGTGCCGCAGCCTGAGTACAGCCATGATCTGGTCTCCACGGACTTTGCCGCCACCCACAACGGCTACGTGCAAGGCAAGCCCACCGACTACAACCGCGACGTGGCGCTGGATGTGGCGCAATTGCTGGCCTTCTTGCAGGCCACCCAACTCAAGGCGGTTGAAACGCTGGAACTGGCGGCGGACGGCATCAAGCGCACCCAGTTCCTGCACCGCCTGCAAGGCGAGATCACCAAGCGTGGCGTGGTGGACGTGCTGCGCAAGGGCGTGAGTCACGGCCCGGTGCACGTCGATCTCTACAAGCTGCTGCCCACGCCGGGCAATGCCGCCGCAGCAGACGCATTCGGCAAGAACATTTTCAGCGTTACTCGGCAGGTGCGCTATAGCAATGATTCCGGCAACGAGCTGGACTTGGCGATTTTCATCAACGGCCTGCCGGTGCTGACCTTTGAGTTGAAAAACTCGCTGACCAAGCAGACCTTGGCCGACGCCATCGTCCAGTACCAGACCACACGCAACCCGCAGGAACTGCTGTTCCAGTTGGGGCGTTGCGTGGCGCACATTGCAGTCGATGACGCGGAGGCCGCGTTCTGCACCGAGCTGAAGGGCAAAGCCTCGTGGTTCCTGCCGTTCAACCAAGGCTGGAACAGTGGCGCGGGCAACCCACCGAACCCGGATGGTCTGAAGACCGATTACCTGTGGAAGCAAGTGCTGACCCGCGAATCGCTGGCCAACATCATCGAGAGCTACGCGCAGGTGGTGGAAGAGGAAGAAGCGGATGCCAGCGGCAAGAAGAAGAAAAGGCGCAAGCAGATCTTCCCGCGCTTCCATCAGCTGCGCACGGTACGCGCCTTGCTGCGCCGTGCACATGCCGATGGGGTGGGCAAGCGGTATCTGATCCAGCATTCGGCAGGCAGCGGCAAGAGCAACACCATTGCCTGGCTGGCGCACCAGTTGGTGGAACTGCGCCGCAAGGATGAACCGATGGTGGCGCAGTTCGACTCCATCATCGTCATCACCGACCGGCGTGCGCTGGACACGCAGATCGCCCGCACCATCAAGGGATATGACCATGTGGCGGCAATCTTCGGCCACTCCGACAACGCCCAGGAACTGCGAGGCTTCTTGCAGAAGGGCAAGAAGATCATCGTCACCACGGTGCAGAAGTTCCCGTTTATTCTTGATGAGCTGGGCGACCTCTCCGGCAAGAGCTTCGCGCTGTTGATCGACGAAGCGCATTCCAGCCAAGGCGGCAAGACCACAGCGCGGATGCACGAAGCCCTTGGCGGCAAGGTGGCCGAGGAGGAGTTCGAGGAGGACAGCACGCAGGATGCGGTCAACGCGGAAATCGAGAGGCGCATCGCCTCCCGCAAGCTGCTGGTTAACGCCAGCTACTTTGCGTTCACCGCGACACCCAAGAACAAGACGCTGGAGTTATTCGGTGAGAAAACGCTGGTCGGTGACAAGGTGCAGTTCCGTTCACCCGGGGAGCTGACCTACACCACCAAGCAGGCGATCCAGGAGAAGTTCATCCTCGACGTAGTGGAGAACTACACTACCTACGACAGCTTCTACCAAGTGGCCAAGACGGTGGCTGACGATCCGGAATTCGATAAAGTGAAGGCGCTGAAGAAGATTCGTCATTACGTCGAATCGCACGACAAGGCCATCCGCCGCAAGGCCGAGATCATGGTCGATCACTTCATCGCGCAGGTGGCGGGCAAACAGAAGATCGGTGGCAAGGCGCGGGCGATGATCGTTTGCAACGGCATCGCGCGGGCCATTGACTACTGGCGCGAGGTGTCGGACTACCTCAACCAGATTAAGAGCCCGTACAAGGCCATCGTGGCGTACTCGGGCGACTTCGAGGTTGGCGGGCAGAAAAAGACCGAGGCCGATCTCAACGGGTTTCCGAGCAAGGACATTCCGGCCAATCTCAAGCAAGACCCGTATCGATTCCTGATCGTCGCCAACAAGTTCGTCACCGGCTTTGACGAACCCTTGCTGCACACGATGTACGTGGACAAGCCGCTGGCGGGCGTGCTGGCGGTGCAGACCCTGTCACGCCTGAACCGGGCGCATCCACAGAAGCACGACACCTTCGTGCTCGACTTCGCCGACAACGCCGAGGCAGTGAAGGCGGCGTTCCAGGATTACTACCGCGCCACCATACAGACCGGCGAAACCGACGCCAACAAGCTGCACGACCTGAAGGCTGAACTCGACGGGCAGCAAGTGTATAGCTGGCAGCAGGTGGAAGCCTTGGTGGCGCTTTACTTGAGCGGCGCAGACCGGGACAAACTCGATCCGATCCTCGATGCGTGCGTGGTCGAATACACCGACCAGCTCGGCGAGGACGATCAGGTCAAGTTCAAGGGGAAGGCGAAGGCCTTCGTGCGCAGCTACGGTTTCCTCGCCGCGATCCTGAGTTACGGTCACCCGACGTGGGAGAAGCTGTCGATCTTCCTGAACTTCCTCATCCCCAAGTTGCCCGCGCCCAAGGAGGAAGACCTGTCCAAGGGGGTGCTGGAGACCATCGACATGGACAGCTACCGGGTGGAGGCCAAAGCAGCGCTGAAGATGGCGATGGACGATGCCGATGCCACCGTCGAGCCGGTCCCGCCCGGTGGTGGAGGCGGCAAGGGCGAAGCCGACATCGACCGGCTATCCGCGATCATCAAGACCTTCAACGACCTGTTCGGCAACATCGAGTGGAAGGACGAGGACAAGATCCGCAAGGTCATCGCCGAGGAAATCCCGGCACGTGTGGCGCAGGACAAGGCCTACCAGAACGCGCAGGCGAACTCCGACAAGCAAAACGCTAAGCTGGAGCACGACAAGGCCCTCAACCGGGTGGTGTTGGAGCTGCTGTCCGACCACACCGAACTGTTCAAGCAGTTCAGCGACAACCCTAACTTCAAGCGCTGGCTGACGGACACCGTTTTCGATGCGACCTATCAGCAGGGCGCGATTCCGTCGAAGGCTCCGCCACAGACTGGAGCGTCAGCATGAGAACGAATAGGTGCGGGAGGACGTGATGACCGGGACACCGCCAGAGGATCAAGCCAAGATTTCTGCGCTTTGCAGAGAGGCTAAGCGACTGGAAGAAGATGCCCTGTATTCGAGCAAGGGGCATTTCAACGCCGAAGATACATGGGTTCGGCGCAACTACTGGCTGGGTGTGCCTGCAACCGCTCTTGGTGCAATTGCAGGTGCCGCTCTGGTTAAAAGCCAACCCGAGTTGGCCAGTGCCTTCACCTTGCTGGCGTCGCTGCTGACGGGGTTGATGACCTTTCTCAAGCCGAACGAGCGCGCTGCAATGCACCGGGCAGCTGCCGGACAGTTCCTGGCTCTCCGAAATGAAGCCCGCTTTTTTCGCGAGATCGAACTGCTTGAGACAGATCGGCTGGACGAGCTTTCTGAGAGATTGAAGGCGCTTTCCTCTGCACGCAATGATCTGAACCAGAAGAGCCCGAGTATTTCAAGGCGCGCATTTGTCGCAGCTCGCAAAGGGATCGAAGAAGGCGAAGCCACCCACAAAGTGGACAAGGAGAAATGACAGGATGTCGGTATTGAGTTTTCTGACGGACACGGCCAGTAGTGCCGTGCTCTCCACAGCTGAGCAGTCGTCGATCACGACATCGATCTCCACGTTGCAAACCCGGGTTGGCCAGCATTTCAGCAGTGGCGTAATCAAGCAGCACTTCCGCTTCGGTTCGTCGACTCGAGGCACGATTCTTCCGCGCTCTATGGATGAGCGTTCGGATATTGATTACATGATCGTGTTCAGCGAGAACAACGCCACGCCTCAGACTTATCTGAATCGGCTGAAGGCTTTTGTCGAGAAGTACTACAAATCTTCGGATATCCGCCAGTCCAGTCCGACCATTGTCCTGGAGCTGAACCACATCAAGTTCGACCTCGTTCCCGCAACTACGACCTGGCTCGGCGAGCTGCAGATTCCGAATGGCTCTGGCAGTTGGATGACGACCAACCCGAATGATTTCAACGCAACGCTTGAGGCAAAGAACAAAGAGAACAAGTCGCTGATCAAGCCGTCCATTCGGTTGTTCAAGTATTGGAATGCGACTGCAGGGTTTCCGTTTCGATCTTCCTTCGAGATGGAGAAATGGGTCTGCGGCCTGAGCTTCTGGTTCCAGGCAAACCAGAAGGACTATTTCTTCGCGGTTATCGATAATCTGAATGCAAGTTCCTCATACGCTCAATGGGTGAACGACGAGATCACCCGAGCAAAAACCATCGTAGCCAGTGTTCGTCAGTATGAGAAAGATGAGATGCCGGTGACGGCAGAGAACGAAATCAAAAAACTTTTCCGGCTCTGAGGGGGAGACATGGCACTCAATCTTGCAAAGGCCGTCATTGGCTACCTGAAGGATCGGCCCGAGCAGAAATTCACTGCACGGCAGATCGCCGAGTGGGTGTTCGCTTCATACCCGGATGAGTGCCAGGAAAAGCGTGCTAACAGCCGTGGCGACTACATCAAGTCCGATGCGGATTTGGTGCAGCAGCTCGTTGCAGAAATCAGCTCGCAGCGCCCGCGTATGCAAACGAAGCATCCGGAACTCAAAACGACAGAAGGACGGCCGCGCCGTTACTACTTTTCGGAGCGCTCGGACAGCGCCGAAGTGGCGGCTGTCGAAAGCGAGGGGACATCGACGACTGCGGATGCGAGTATTTTGAAAATTGACGAGCACGCGCTGTACCCGCTGCTGTCGTAATACCTGTGGGAGGAGTTTGGCGTGTTCTCCAAGCGCATAGATGAGAAGCGTTCATCGAATAAGCGCGGCCCGAACGGGAACCGCTGGCTTTACCCGGACGTAGTTGGCATGGAAGACTTGGGCGCGGACTGGCACCAGGAGGTGCGGGACTGCGTCAACCAGTATTCCGACAAGCGCACCAAGTTGTGGTCGTTCGAGGCCAAGCTGTTGATCAACCGTTCGAACGTGCGCGAGTGTTTTTTTCAGGCAGTGTCGAATTCTTCGTGGGCCAACTTTGGCTATCTGGTGGCGGCGGAAATCGGCGGCACCGACACCCTAAAGGAACTGCGGATGCTGTTCGCCGCCCACGGCATCGGTTTCATCAAACTGGACGTGGACAACCCTGCCGACAGTCAGGTGCTCATACCGGCCCGCGAGCGTGACGAAATCGATTGGGACATGGCCAATCGACTGGCCACGGAGAACCGGGATTTTCTGGAATACGTGAAACTGGTGAAGCAGTTCTACCAGACCGGTGAGGCGCGCCCGGCGGACTGGGACGGTCCTGCCGAGATTTTTTGAGAGCCTCATCATTGTTCTTGTAATTCAAGAACATCCGATGACGTAACAGGTGTTTATAAGTGTTATGGTCCCAAAAGAGTAGGAAAAACCTGTGACATGGCCTCAAGACATGCGTAAAAGCCAAGTAGGTATAGGATAAACAATGATTTTAGAAATCTTTGGATAAGTCTGTTTAAGCAACCCTTGTTCGGTCTTTCACCTCTTGAGAAGATAGGCTACGGAATCTCGTGGGCAATTACCGGGTCCAACGCATCTAATGTTACTTGCCACCTTGTGTAACCGTGCACAAAGCTTCAATCTCATGGGCAGAAAGCTTGTGATAACTTAACTGCTTCTCAACAGCCCTTGCATCGGTGAATACACCAGAGGAGGCCAATGCAACGGAGTACGCTTTAATGGCGGTACGCATCTGATTAAGACCCCGATCATTGATGATTCGGATGTCGATATGAGGTGATGCGGCGTGTTCAAAAACTGTCTTGGGGTGAATAAGGATGGGGACCCTATTGCAGGTAGGGCCGTATTTATCATCAAACCAAACAATTGAACCATTTAGCTGATTTGTATCGTGCTTAGAAATTCGCTCTGTCAATACTGCTCCGCTTTTACACTCGATAACGAAATAGCGTGAGCTCCCGAGTGCCCAAAGGTTATCAGGACCTCGGCCTGTTTGATCTTCCGGTCTCTCAGAACCGAAACCAAGGAACGCTCCCAATTCTTTCAATGCTGCTTCAAAGCGCTTAGTCCCCTCTTCACCCCACTGGAGATCTTCCAGCAATCCGTTGACCCAAATAATGAGATCATTACCTTCCAGAAAGCGAGTCATAAACTGTATGGCCGCCCCAGCCTGCCCACTGGGCGGCGCACTGAGGCGGTGATATGTCGTCCCTGCCAAAGGCTTCAGAAGCCTGTGATTATCACTTACAGCAGCAAGTTGTAGTTCCTGCGCCCGCGCTGGATTAGTGAAGTTCGTGTATTGCGCTAATTGCTGTTTCAGGTACCCCCTAACCTGGCATTCAGAGGTCTGATTTACCGCTGCCTGGGCTCTTTGGATCGCAATATCGTGTCTAGCGATTCGCGCCGCATCAAATGCCTCTCGAAGTAATACTTGATTTGAATCAATGTGTGCGTCATCTTTTGGCGGGGCGTTTACAACAGCATTGCGCCCGGCTTGAACCCAATCATCATTCTGATCCAGACACAGGTTCATAATCTCATTGAGTTTTTCAAGTGACTGCCCACGCAACTGAGCAGCAACTTCTTTCCCAAGGTTGATCTGAGCCAGAGTAGCTGAGGAGAACATCGACTCAGCTTCTGGTTGATGAAGACGTTGTGTAAGTCTGCCGCCAAGCAAAAGTACAACACAATGATCGTCGCTAGAGCGCACGCCACGCCCCATTCCTTGTTCGATTCTTTGGATTTGGCGCACCAACTGACGCTTTGTACCATCCAGAAGTGACATTTCTAGCCGCTCAGTAAGCCCATAGACCTCGGGTAATCCGTCAATTACGAGTAACTTGCAGGCATCCCCAGGTAAGTCAATGCCATCGTACTTGTTTATTAGCACGGTCAATCCAACAAGGCCTTTCTTAAGGCGCTGTACACCTTCCTGGATGTTGTCCTTATCTAGAATTTGATTTGCTATGTCTTTCCAGAATCTCGTCCGCTCTTTAGACGGAACAATGACGACTACATTCAGTTTTTTTGCAATCGCCGATATGAGCTCCCGGATATCCTCAATCTCGAAATCAGGATTAATCTCCTGCGGCGCAAGAATCATGCGATCCCCGATATCCCCACCTCCCTTAGGCCGGATGGGCTTATTGACCTCGTTCGCATCCGCACCGAAGTGGCCTACAAGGATTGAATCGTCCGCTAGCGTGGCCGTCATGTAGATCCTCCTCCGAGCATGGGCGAAAGAGGGGATGCGGTCAGTCGGGATGAAGTAAGGGGATATTTCTACTTTCCCCCCACTGAACAAACAGGAACAAAATGGTATGCACTCGTCCAGCAGGGGCCAACTCCACTCCAGCTCAGAGGATGTCCGTTGAGCGTGCAGCAGCGCGATGACTTCCTTTTGACGGGACTGCCAAGACCAATAGGGCACTGCCATAACGATACTAGAATCCTTGGCCCTCAAGTCAAGTAAACCGGTGGGAGACTGATGGTCTAGGTCGTTTTCAAATAGACTCAGTAGCCCATCGTAAACCGGCGTCCCGACAAGTGCTTTTACTGAGAACTGATCTTGGACAACACCGAGGCACGCATGGGCATCGTCGACGACGACACAACCGATAGGTATCTTGGTCTGCCCAACCCCAAAAACTGATCGCGCATTAAAGAGCTTCCAAACGTTCACAACTAATATGGCTCGCCCTGCGAGGAAATCGGGGCTTTTCTCATCTGTAGTGGCAAATATACCAAGTGCATCGGCCTCTTCCATTACCTGACTGACTAGAAAGTTATCTGGTGTGATGTAAACCGCTGGCTTAACGTTTTCGTTCAAAGCACTCTGTAAGCAGAGTAGGCCAACTACTGTCTTGCCCCCGCCCGTATTCATCTTGATTGTCAGATCTTTCGCTGTCCGCCTTGCATACCAAGCATCAAGCACGTCTGCTTGCTCGTCCAATGGACGCTTGAAACGAGCGTCACGTTTCAACGTAGTAAATATCTTACGAGGGTCAGTCTGCTTAGCACCAGAGCCGGCATTTAGCTTTCCAAAGTCTAGGGTCATAGGACAGTCTCTTAATCGGAGTTGGCTAGGAACAATTATGTCACTTGACTAGCGACACAGGAGAAACTTACTAGACAGAAGGTAACTCATGCTTTCAATTTTGAGTCGATAAAGACAAGCCTTCTGACTTCCGCTCGAGGAAACAACTAACCTATCGTTTCTTAAGTCAACAACGCTCCACCGGCTCAGAACAAGCCTCTCGTGCTCTGTCATTCACAAATCAAATTCGGGGTCTGGAAAATTTTTTATCCCTTATCCGTAAAACCTATCTTTGTTTAAACCCATCTCCTAAACGATCAACCGGAATTGTCCGGCACAAATTTTTTTGGAGCATGAACATGCACAACGCATACTATTCGCTGATTGACGAAGCATTGAACAACCACAGCAGGCGCTGCAGGTTTGTAGGGGTAGAAGTACCCATCCAGGGCGATGAACTGCCGACCGGTATAAAAAAAGTCATTGTTTCAGTCACAAACCTTCTGTTTGTTCCAACCAGCCAGGAAAACAAAAGCACCGCGATGATGCTCATCCAGGTGCCAGGGGGCGGTGTCCACGACGTATGGGCATGCGCCCATGCTATTCCCTACCTCGAATATCGAAGCGAGCCAAACGACACCCGTCGTTTCCCTGTTTTGATATGGGATATCGGTCAGCTATTGGGCTATCAGGCAAAGTTTGAAGTACCGACATTGCTGTTTTCCGGCAACCTCTTCATGCAAAACCCGGAAGGTACCTGCCAAGAAAGCTTCCATGAAGAAATCATAGTCATGGCCACAACAGAGCAGCTATCCATCAGCAATTCGTATACCCTCGGGGATATCCTGGTACCCCTGAATCAAAGAAAGGCCTTAGATGGAAACAACGACGACACGGATTGGAGCAACGGCTTGGACAACAGTACCGCACACTGAAAAGTCAGAACTGAATGAGCGGCAGGGGCTCAACCGCCCTCACCGCTCAGCAAACCCTTTGGCGGAGATTGACACTGCATCTATTCTTCCCTGCCGAAGGGCCTCCAAAGGGGTTATTCCACTCAACGACCCCTTCGGCCTAGTGAAAAACACCCACTTTTGAGCACCACTCAGATTACCCATCAGCAAAGTAACTTCCTCTAATCAATCACGGTTGAGGGAACGTTCGGCGAAAAAAGCTGGTAAGTAAAGCACGTCGCCAATTTCAAGACCGAACAGCCGCCCTTCCCTCATGGCATCTTGCAGCTCAGATTCGCTCATGCCGGACCGCTTACAAAAGGACTTGGGGTCCAGCAGCTCATCCTGGCGTACCAATTTTTGCCCATACTCGTTGGCCTGAAGTTTTGCTGCTTCAACCCAGCTCTTCATAGCTGATGAGTCCCCCTGGTCGTTTGTCAAGTTTCATAACCCACTGAATTTAATTAGGATATTCCATCACAGGCGGTAGTAGATAAGTGTCAAATCCTGCCCCCGCAACCAAATTGAAAAAAGCCAACTGAATTTCAGTTGGCTTTTTTGTTATTGCGGCTACCTCTGCTGCTCAGCGCTCATGCAAGGCTTCATTGAACCCACGCCGCAAGGGCTTGGCCACGAAGCTTGCGACGCTCCGGTCGCCAGTAATGATCTCAACCATGGCAGTCATCCCTGGCCTGATCTCCAAGCGTGCCAGACGCCCAACCGGGTCGTTGGTCTGAATGTGAACACGGTAATACGGCATCTCACCCTGTTTGAGGTTTTCCGTGAGGGTGTCCGCCGAAATGTAGGTGACCTTGCCCTTGAGCATGCCGTACCGGGTGTAATCGTACGCGTCAAGCTTCACGTTCGCCTCCATGGCAGACCTGAGAAAACCGACATCTTTGGGGGGCACCCTGGCCTCAACAATCATCGGCTCATTGCTGGGTACGATTTGCATTAGCTCGTCACCGCTTTTTAGCACCGCCCCCAAGGTGGTGTAACGAATGTTTTTAACCACTCCGGCCATGGGTGAACGCACGGAGGTGGACAACACGGCTTCATTGCGCTGGGTCAGTACTTCAGCAGTTTGGTCCAACTCGGCCCGGTTTTTGGTCATTTCGGTTTGGGCCTCTTGCCGAAAGCCGTTGCGCTTGTTCGTATACTGCGCTTGCAAGTCACTGACCTGGCGTTGGGCGCGAATCACATCCATTTGCCCAACATCACCTGTCTTCAGTGCACGCAAATTGGCATCAAGTTCTTGTTGAGCCAATTGGCGAGACTGCGCAATGGCCGCCAATTCTTCTTGCTGCGCCTGACGCCTTTTCGCAGCCAAGGCTTGTTGGGTGCGAACCAGGTCAGGGTACGCCTTGACGCTCTCAGAGAATGTCAAAGGTAGGCCACTGAGTTCCGCCTCCAAGCGCTCGATGTTGGCGCGCAACGAGGCTGCCTTGGCGGCGATTTCGTCGTTACTGGCTTGGTAACGTGTGGGGTCCAAGCTGGCCAGCAACTGCCCCTTTTCCACCACATCACCTTCGTGCACGTGCAGTTTTTGGAGGGTTCCGCCGTCAACAATCTGAATCAGTTGAGACCGACTGGACACGATGACGGTGCCTGAGGCACGTATCTGTTCCTCAATGGTGAACAACAGGGACCAAAGCACAATCAAGACCAACAGCCCGATGACGCCGCGCATCACCCACTCACGGCGGGTATCCCTTTCCTCCGGCAACCGTGCTTTGAGCAATTCAAAGTGTCGATTCATGTCGCGCCCCCCGCAGAGCGCGTCAAGGGGCTGACTTTGCGGGTTGAGGCTGCAGCCATTTCCCGCAGGGCTTCAGGCGTGGTGTCTGAGCGTATATGCCCTTCTTCGACAATGAGTACACGGTCCACCAAGTCCAGCCAATGATGTTGGTGCGTGGTCAGCACAACTGTGCATGGTTGGGGCAAAGCGGCAAGTACTGCCATCACTTTGCTTTCACTTTCCCGATCCAGGCTGGCAGACGGCTCATCCAACAGCCAGATGAGCGGCTGTTGAAGCACCATCCTTGTGAAAGCCACCAGTTGTCGCTGCCCGCCGGATAGCCCTGCCCCACCCTCGCGGATCAACATGTCCAGCCCTTTGGGGTGCTTGCTCACCAGACGGTCCAGGCCGGTGGCCCGCAACGCATTAGTCAGCGCATCATCGCTTTGAAGACTCAAGCCGAAGACGAGGTTGTCTCGAAGTGTTCCGGAGAACAACCGCACCTCTTGAGGCAGATACCCCACGTTGGCCCGAAGCCAGCCATGCCGGGCGGTCTGCATGTCCAGCCCGCCAAGGCGAACTTGCCCTGTGCTGGGCGTTGCCAAGCCCGCGAGTAGCCGAAGCAAGGTGCTTTTGCCGCTGCCGTTACGCCCAATCACGGCGATTCGGCTACCGGCCTTGATGTCAAGGGATTTGCATTGAAAGTGCGGCTCGCTGTTGCGCTCGTAGCGGTAAGACAAGGGGCCGATTTGATAACCCAATTCGCGCGATGATGTGCTGGCGACTCGCTTGCCATCGTCGTCCGAAGGTTTGGACAACATTTTGTTGAGAATGTCGAGCGCACTTTTGGTGTGGTGCCATTGCACGAGCACAGACGACACGTGACTGATTTGCCCGAGCGCACGGCCAGCGAGTATCGAGCAGGCAATCAAGCCACCCATGGTCAAGTTACCGGCCTGAATGACGTACACACCAGTAACAATCATGAACACATACGCAAGCTGCTGTATGGATTGGATGAGGTATTGCGTGTGACTACTCAGGCTACGAATTTTTTTGGCATTTGAAGCCAGTTTGGTGGTTAACTCTTGCCACACAAGCCCAAAACGCCATTCCATGGCTTGGGACTTCACCATTTCAGCATTTTGCAACGCCTCGATTAGCACACCGTGACGACGGGCGGATTCATCGTTTTGCTGCTGCTGCAGGCGCTCCAGTGGGCGCCGACTGATCATCCCCACCGCAATGCTGATTGGAATGAACAGCAGCGGCACCAAGGCCACATACCCACCCAGCAAGGCAATGATGCCGATAAAGACCAATGCAAACGGCAGGTCTGCAACAACAAACAAAGTGGTTGAGGTGAAAAACGACTTCACTTGCTCGTAATCGCGGATTTGAGCCACCATGCTTCCGACTTTCTGCGGCCGGGCGTCGAGCTTTAATACCAACGCTTGATCAAAGAAGAACTGGGACAGCGCGCGATCCACTTTTTCGGTAATGCCTTCGACAAAGCTGTGCCTCAGATTCTTCAACGCCCATTCCAAGGCGATCGCCAGGGACACCCCCAAGGCCATGACCCAGAGGGTCGCTGTGGCGAAATTGGGCACTACCCTGTCGTACACCTGCATGGCAAACAGGGAGGTCACCACAGACAGCAAGTTGACACAGACCGTGATCACAGCCGCCCTGATGAACACGGGTTTGTAGGTCAACAAGGCCAGTTTGATGGCGTGTGTGGCGGGTTTGGCAACAGGCGATTCGTCTTCGACCACGCCAGACTCATGAACAGTCCAGTACGAGTTGGCAGAGTCGCCTTCTGGCTGGGTTGAATGATAGACAGGCAGGCCAAATTGATTGAACGACCAAGCCGGGAAATGCTGCGCAGTGACCAAGGCGGCGGGCACCTCGGACACTCGTTCCCCGGGGATCAGGGCAACCCAAGCGGCAAGAAAACGCTGCGTTGGGTCGTCCTGTGTGGCTTGCATCAGCGCCTGTTCGCACTCGGCGTGAGTGAGGGCATGCCCTCGGTGGCGGGCCATGGCCACCAGTGACTCAACCGCAACACCCTGACCTTCCGAATTCGCAAACCACATGTTTTGCCTGCTTTAAGAATGGACTGGCTCTTCGTTCTGGTAATTCACCACGAGCAGCCCCAAGTCGCCCACTTTCGGGGCCATCATTGCTTCATCAGCGCCAAACAGCAAGCGACTTGCCCCTGATTCGTTGGCCTTGAAGGAATGAGTCGCTGCATCATAGTCACCGTTGACGCCGCTGACCGTTTTTGTGGTCAGTAAGGTCACCACATCCACGCCTTGCTTGGAACCAACAACAATGTCGAAGCCTGTGATGACTCCAGTGAGGTCGATATCAAGGGCGGAGCCGGAGTCACGAATCTCATCCTGGACCTGAACCTCTTCGGTCAGGTCGTAGAAATCAATACCGGGCCCACCGATCAGAAGGTCTGCCCCCTCCCCACCAATCAACTTGTCATTTCCAGCACCACCAATCAGTTCGTCCGAACCAGCAGAGCCTTTCAAAACCAGCGATTGTGTTGAGTCTGCAAGAGAGGCGTCCACTTTATTCACGCCATTTGAGAGGGAATCACCGCTCAAATCAACCTCTCGAATGCCCGCGGTGAATGCAGATTTGCTCAGCTCAATAGACACATCAGCCGACACAGGCCCAATGGCCAAGGCTTCAACTGATGAGACTTTCGACCATGACTGACTCTTCTGAATCGTCACTGCTTGATCTTCAGCGAAGGCCAGCTTCAACGTATCGTGGCCCAAATCGCCTTTGAGTTCAGCCAAGTTGCCACCCGACTCTACAAGCAGGTCTGGGTGATCAACAGTATGGGTCAGCTTGAAGTGCTCGAGCAATTTGACTTTGAACAGATCCAGCTCGGCCTTTAGCGCAGATTGTGTGGCCTCTGCCGCCGCAATCGCTGCGATGGACTGCGCTTTCAAGCTGGCTATCTCGTTGTCCTTGGCGGTGCCTGAGGCTTCCAGGGCGGCGATCTTGTCAGACAGGGTCTTTTGTTGCTCGGCTGCGTCTTTGACCGCTTGGTCAAACTTGGCTTGCAACTCGGCCAGTTGGGTTTTGAGTGAGGTGATTTCGTCGTCTTTGCCGGTGACGGTGGACTCCAAGCTGCTCACCTGGGTTTGCAACGTGCCAATCTGCTCTTCCAACGCTTTCTGCTTGGCCGCTGCATCAAGCTCGGCTTTGGACAGTTGGGCCTTCAGTGCGGTGATCTCGTTGTTCTTGGTCTGAACCGTGGCTTTGAGGCTGTCCACTTCACCATTCAGGCGGGTGATCTCGGCTTCCAGTTCTTTCTGCTTGGCCGCTGCATCAGTCTCGGCCTTGGCCAGTTTCGCCTTCAGTGCGCTGATCTCTTTGTCTTTGACCGAACCCGAA
>NZ_JBKBHM010000008.1:0-167988 GCF_046297615.1 Limnobacter sp.
TTTCGCGTTGCATCGAATTAATCCACATCATCCACCGCTTGTGCGGGTCCCCGTCAATTCCTTTGAGTTTTAACCTTGCGGCCGTACTCCCCAGGCGGTCAACTTCACGCGTTAGCTACGTTACCAAGGAAGTAAATCCCCAACAACTAGTTGACATCGTTTAGGGCGTGGACTACCAGGGTATCTAATCCTGTTTGCTCCCCACGCTTTCGTGCATGAGCGTCAGTGTCATCCCAGGGGGCTGCCTTCGCCATTGGTGTTCCTCCACATATCTACGCATTTCACTGCTACACGTGGAATTCCACCCCCCTCTGACGCACTCTAGTCGTGCAGTCACAAATGCAGTTCCCAGGTTAAGCCCGGGGATTTCACATCTGTCTTACACAACCGCCTGCGCACGCTTTACGCCCAGTAATTCCGATTAACGCTTGCACCCTACGTATTACCGCGGCTGCTGGCACGTAGTTAGCCGGTGCTTATTCTTCAGGTACCGTCATCCCCCTAGGGTATTAGCCCAAAGGATTTCTTCCCTGACAAAAGTGCTTTACAACCCGAAGGCCTTCTTCGCACACGCGGCATTGCTGGATCAGGGTTGCCCCCATTGTCCAAAATTCCCCACTGCTGCCTCCCGTAGGAGTCTGGGCCGTGTCTCAGTCCCAGTGTGGCTGATCGTCCTCTCAGACCAGCTACTGATCGTCGCCTTGGTGAGCCTTTACCTCACCAACTAGCTAATCAGCCATCGGCCGCTCCAATAACGTGAGGCCTTGCGGTCCCCCACTTTCCCCCTCAGGGCGTATGCGGTATTAATCCGGCTTTCGCCGGGCTATCCCCCATTACTGGGCACGTTCCGATGTATTACTCACCCGTTCGCCACTCGTCAGCATCCGAAGACCTGTTACCGTTCGACTTGCATGTGTAAGGCATGCCGCCAGCGTTCAATCTGAGCCAGGATCAAACTCTTCAGTTTAATCTCTGCAAAAATTACAAACTCGACGGAGTAGATGATCGTAAAACCTTGACAGTTTCACAATTCATTTACTTTATTCCGTGCGAGCACTGACACCAAATCGTGAAACCTGATGTCGATGTGTTGAAACCAACACACACCTAAGCTTCTAATTAAGTCAGCACTCACACTTATCGGCTGTTAACTTGTTAAAGAACATTCGAAACTTCTGATCAACGTTACAATCACTGTTTGGCTTATCGCCCACCTGACTGCTTCGTTTCTCGTTTCGCGCTGCATCGTGTCGTGCAGCAGAGAAGCGAGATTATGCACACACTCTCAAAACCTGTCAAACACTTTTCGACAAAAAAACGAAAATAATTGCTCATGAAAGTACACCCAAACATCAAAACCCTTCAGACTCAAGGACTTGGAAACAGGCGGCATTGCGAAAATATTTTGGCCTCTGCAGAGCTATTGCTGAACGGTTCGGAGTTCGACCCGTTTGAGACGCTCATTCAGGAGGGAGACACTCTGGAAATTGACGGTACTGCCTATCAAATTCGGCGCAATGTGTATGTGATGCTGCACAAACCGGCCGGTTATGAGACGTCGCACAAGCCGTCGCGGCATCGGTCTGTGTTTGAGTTACTGCCACCTCACTATGTAGCACGGGGCATTCAAGCTGCAGGTCGGCTGGATGTGGACACAACGGGGCTGTTGATATTGACGGATGACGGCCAGTTCCTGCACCGGCTGATCAGCGGGAAACGGGGCGACAAACATGCCATTGAGAAGATCTATCAAATTACACCAGCCACCCCTGTAACCTCGACGCAGCTCGACCATCTGCTTGCGGGCGTGGAGTTGCAGGAAGATTACGAGGTAGAGGTGGTGAAGGCCAGCCGATGTGAGGTGCTGGACGATGGCCGCCTTGAGATGGGCATCACGACCGGCAAGTACCATCAAGTGAAACGTATGCTGGCTGCCGTGGGCAATCATGTGACTGCGTTGCACCGGCATTCGGTTGGCCCTTATGTACTGCCCGACAACTTGGCTGCGGGGGCTTGGTGCGACATCTCGCCCGATGCCTTCGATGCCACCCCGTGAGCATCCTATTCAGAGAACACTGACGCAGGTAACTATCGGCCTAAGCCTTGATTTCACAAAGTGTCTTGTTTGATCAATGACTTCGAGTACAATAGCGGGCTTCCAATTCACCCATTTGAATTCCCATGAAAATCGCTCAAGAAGTACGTACCGGTAACGTGGTCATGGTTGGCAAGGACCCTATGGTTGTCCTGAAAACCGAATACAACAAATCCGGCCGCAACGCCGCCGTGGTCAAAATGAAGATGAAGAACCTGCTGACCGGCGCCGGCATGGAAAACGTCTTCAAGGCGGATGAAAAGTTTGAAGTGTTGGTATTGGACCGCAAGGAAGTGACCTACTCCTACTTCGCAGACCCCATGTATGTGTTCATGGATGCTGAGTACAACCAGTACGAAGTGGAAGCCGAAAACCTGGGTGACGGCCTGAACTATCTGGAAGACGGCATGCCCTGCGAAGTGGTGTTCTATGATGGCAAAGCCTTGTCCGTTGAACTGCCAACGACTGTTGTTCGTGTGGTTGAATACACAGAACCTGCTGTTCGCGGGGACACTTCAGGCAAAGTGATGAAGCCTGCACGCATTGCGCCAACCAATTACGAAGTTCAGGTGCCCGCGTTTGTGGAAATCGGTGACAAGATTGAAATTGACACCCGCACCAACGAGTACCGCAACCGCGTGAAATAAGCGACCGGATGGCAGCCCTGGTGTTTGCCCGATCGCTTGGTTTGAAAGGCCCCACACATGGGGCCTTTTTCTTGTCCGCAACTGGCGTGGCGCGATGAATATAGTTGTACTCTGCAAGGTCATCGACAATTTCGGCGATGCAGGTTTTTGCCTGCGCTTGAGCCGTGGTTTGAGCTGCTCGGGCCATGGGGTCTGGCTGGTCAGTGATCGTCCAGAGACTGTGCTCAAGCTGATGAGTCAGAGTGATATCGGTTCTCTGAACGTTCTGGACGGACGATCTGCAGATGACTTGGCCCGGCTGCCTGAGCACTGTTCACTGGTGATCGAGCCTTTTGGGACTTCCAGTGAATCAACGACTCACCGATTCGATCAAACCCTGCGAACCCGATACCACACTGCGCCTTGGCTGGTGGTGGATTACCTGACAGCGGAGGCTTGGGCCGTCGATTTTCACCTGTCTGGTATGACGCAGGCCCGCACTGGGCACTCAAGCACCCTGTTTTACCCGGGCTTTGGCCCGAGTACGGGCGGGCTTATTCACCGGGACTGGCCTGCGATCAATGACCGCCCCCCGATTACACTGCCCCCTGTTGACCTACAAGTTCTGGTGTTTGGCTACAAGCACAGCCCCTTGCCGGCGTTGATGGCGCAATGCCCCCCGGGTTGGCAGTGGGCCTGGCTTGGGCCAGACCTCGCTTGGCTGAACACGCCTGTGACGAAAGAACAACTGCATCGACTGAAACAACCAGCCTGGGTGCCGCAAGTGGAATTCGATGACCTGTTGAAGAACCACGACCTGTTGATGGTTCGTGGCGAGGACAGCTTCGTTCGCGCACAACTGAGTGGTAAACCATTCATCTGGCAGATTTACCCTACCGAGGACGGCGCACACCGGGGAAAACTCGATGCCTTTTTTGCGCTCTACACCGCAGGTTGGCCGGAGACACTTCAATCGGCATGGCGGTCAGTCTGGTATTTCTGGAACGGCTTTTCAAGCGAGGCCACCGCCATGAATTGGCAGACGGGATTGAACTTCTGCCTGTCGGAATGGGAGGAATTAAACGACTTGAGTATGAAGTGGTCACGGCAAGTCAGACAATGGCCAGACCTTGTCGGAGAGATTCTGACATGGCGCAATAGTCGGGACCCTACAAGCGCTAAATAGCGGTTTTTTCAGGCATTTTCTTACCCCAAGAGAGTTTGGCAAGCTTTGGAAAACTGGACCCCAGATCACCACTTCTGGGGAACACCATGCTTTCCTTCCTGCTCTCTCTGGCTTTTGGACTAGGCCACATCGACACCGACAACCTGCCGGTAGACCGTGTGATGCGCGTGGTGCAAGAGGTGAAAACCCAGTTGGTTCAGGAATTGCCGCAAGCCCCGTCGGTTGTCATTATGGAGCGCGCAGAACCTACGCCGTTGGGCGCGATCAGCTACCTGAGCGGCAGGTGCGTGATTTTCATCAACCCGAACCCCCAGGCTTGGGCGCAGTGGGGCCGTTTTCTGAAATCGGACAATCAGGCCCAGTGGGACCAGATTCTGGCTGCATCGGCTGCTCATGAGATGGGACACTGCATGCGCGAGAACAGGGAGTTCGTTGCCCAGGTTCAATTGCAAGACCCTCAGTTGCGCGGATTTTCAGGGACCGGCCTGTCTGCCGCCCGGGCTGAAGTGGTGCTGAAACAAGAGTTGTTTGCGGACACCGTGGCTTTGGCCTACGCCAACCGTTATTTGGGCGAACAAGGCGCCTCAGTGATGCAGTGGCTGATCGAGACCCGTGAAAAGTATGACCAAAACGACCCCACCCACGCCACCGGACGCTGGCTGCGAACACTTGACTTGGGCAAACTGACTGGGGACAGCACCCAGCCCTTGAGCAAAGCCGTGCTTCAGACCTTGAAGGCCATGCCAACAAACCAAGGCTGAGCTACTTGGCCCGGGGAAAAGCACTGTCGTACACCTGCGCCAAATGGGAGAAATCCAACGCGGTGTAGACCTGGGTAGACGCCAAAGAGGCATGCCCCAACAACTCTTGAACGGCCCTGAGATTCTGAGTGCTTTGCAGCACATGGCTGCCAAAACTGTGACGTAGCATGTGCGGATGCAAGTGCTGAGAAAGCCCCTTCAGGCGTGCATAACGGGCCACATCCATTTGGGCTTGGCGGGCGGACAAAGGTTTGCCCCGCGCAGAGAGCCAAAACCCCTCCGCATTGACCACGCCGATGGTTTGAAGGTGGGTTTCCCGGCGCTTGAGGTGTTCCATCAAATCATTGCATACGGGTGCGATCAGCGGGACAACCCGAGTCTTTGAGCCCTTGCCCACGACACGCAGCTCGCGGTGCGTTAAATCCAGAGTGGAATTGACAGCTTGCTGACTGGCCCCGACACGAAGCGCCAAGGCCTCGCTGATACGCAGGCCCGTGGCGTACAACAGGCGTATCAGGGTTTGAACCTGCTGCATCGCAAATTCCTCCGACACTTGGCCTTCCAACAGACCTGCCGCCTGATCAACTCCGAGGGCTTTGGGGAGACTGCGTTTTGGTTTGGGAGTTTTCAAGGCTTCGGCTGGATTAACCTGAATTGCGCCCTGCTCCACCAGATAACGGAAAAAACCGCGCCAAGACGATGCAATGCGGGCCAAGGTTTTGGGGGCCAGGCCTTCGGCATGGCGCTGAGCCAACAGTGTCTTCAACACGACCGCAGTGGCTGACTCTTGTGGCGATGGAATCAGAGCCAAGTCCCGCGCAGCGGCGGCCACGGTGTTTGGGCTGTAACGGCGCTCCAGACCGAGATGATCCAGATAGCGCCGAACCCAGGGATTCAGGATTGCAGGCGGCTTAGCGCTGCGCATGCCAGTTCAGCCAGCGTGTTGAGAAAGTCCGTCTCAAGAGTCGGGGCAAACCGGTCTTTGTCGGGCGAGCCTAAACCCAGCACACCGAAACTGTCCGGGTTGGCGCCCACACGCAACGGGATAATGACCACGGAACGGGGGTGCACGTCCTCGGCCTGAAACAAAGCCGGAGCGGGCGATTGGTCGGCAAAACCACAGTACAGGCGCTTGATGGCGTCAATTTGACTGCGATCGGACTCCGGCACATCGGACTTGCCCCACAGCGCCAAACGCACCATGGGCACGGAAAACTCAGTCTTGATTTTGTTGACCAAGGCATCAGGCAACTGTTGATCGCTGCGGGTGGCCAACAGGTGGCGGGACAATTGAAGCAGCTTGTCCAAAATCGCCTGATTCTCAACAGCGGCGTTGCTCATGTCGGCGATGCGGTGCTCCAGGGCCTTCACCTTTTCCCGCATGGTCTGGAGTTGCCGATCTTGAAGTGAAGCCACATTGCCAGACGACTGCTCAGGCAGACGGACGAAGGCGAGCACGCCCGGATTCTTGATCAGAAAATCAGGGTTGGCCTTCAAGAAATCGGCCACGTGGATTGCATCCTCGCTCATAGATAAAACACTCCCTCAAATACGGTTTGGGCCGGGCCTGTCATCAACACGTCGTGATCGGCATCGCCTGCCCATTCGATGGTCAACGTTCCGCCTGCCTTGATGACATCGACTCGCTCGCCCAGCATCCCCAGCTTCATGCCCGCCACTGCAGCAGCACACGCACCGGTGCCACAGGCCAAAGTTTCACCAACCCCACGTTCGTAGACTCGCAAATGCATGCGGTGTCGATCAATCACGTGCGCAAACCCCACGTTGACCCGCTGCGGAAAACGCGGGTGGCTCTCCAGCAAGGCGCCCAGGCTTTGAACACGGACATCATCTGCAGCTTGGTCCAGAAACAGAACCACATGAGGGTTGCCCATGGAGACCAAGGACACCCACAATTCTTCGCTGTGCCCTGCCACGTCGATGGGCAGTCGGTATTGCACCAGTTTGCCATTGACCCGCGAGGACAGCCCCTCGGCCACAAAGGGGAGTGACTCTGCGGACAACGACGGGGGGCCCATATTGACTTGAACCCAATTGGGACGAATCAGCTCGGGCTCAATCACCCCAGCCAGGGTTTCAACTCGAATTCTGGATTTGTCCGTGAAGCCTTTGTCGACCACGAACTGCGCAAAACAGCGGGCACCGTTTCCACATTGCTGCACCTCCTGACCGTCCGCGTTGAAAATTCGGTAACGAAAGTCGTTGCCCGCATTTTGAGGGGATTCAACGATCAGCACTTGGTCAGCGCCCACGCCAAAATGCCGGTCTGCAAGGCGCTTGATCAACTCGGCGGTCAGGCCGATGGCCCCATCGCGGTTGTCGAGCACCACAAAGTCGTTGCCGGCGCCATGCATTTTCGTGAACTTCAGGCTTTTCAAGGTCGTCTCTCTGATCGCGAGGTGTTGCTGTGGTCAGTATATTCTGGGCTGCCCCTCGGGGCGCGTCTTGAAGCGCTTGTGCAACCACAGATACTGGACCGTGTTGTCCAAGACCCACGATTCAATGGCGTGATTGATGGCTTGAGTGGATTCAACTTCATCCTCCCGAGGGAAATTGGCCAGCGGCGGATGAACAGTGATGTCGTAGCGACCATGTACATACCGGGTTGTGACCGGCACCACTTGGGCCTTGAGCATTTTGGACAATCGCGCCACGGCAGTGACCGTTGCGGCCTGCACGCCAAAAAAGGTCACGAAGACGGAGTCACGCTCGCCGAAATCCATGTCGGGCAGGTAGTAGAGCGGTTTGCCCTGCCTCATGGCGGAGATCAACGGGCGTATCCCTTGTTGCCGAGACAGCAACAGCGGCGCCCCCAAGCGGGAGCGGCCATTGAGAATCAAGCTGTTAAGGCTTGGGTTTTTCTGATTGGAGTACATGGTGACCATGTCGATGTCCAGACAAAGCCGGGTCCATGCCGCGTCCAAGCCCAAAAAATGCGGGGCCAGAAAGATGGTGGGCGTGGCCAGATCGACAGCGGCCAGTGCCTCAGGGTTGAGCACCCTAACCCGGCTGCGGACCACCGCTGGGTCGGCTTGCCACAACCAGCCACGGTCCAGAAAAGTCTGCAGGTACAGATGGATATGACGGGCAGTCCACGCGAGTCGACGGGCGAAGGATTTTTCCGGAAAACAAAGGGCGAGGTTGGTCATTGCCACACGGCGGCGCTCTGCCGCAAACAGCAGCAGCAAGAGGGTGAGCAATGCGCACACGCCGGCGGTCAATGCCCGATACACCGGAAACGGCAAACGGCCGAGGGCAAACCAGCAGGCAATCCAGAAACGGGTCATGGATTCCCCCCCTGCTTTGGCCCCTTGTAACGTTCATACCCCCAGTAGAACTGGGTGGGGTGTCGAAGTATGAGTTGCTCCATGGCCGCATTCACTTGCGTGGCGGCCAACTCCGGGTCATCGCTCAAGCTTTGTGGACCCGGGCTGATTTCAAGGCGAAAGCCCTGACCCCAAGGTTTGCGATAACCCAGCGCAAGCACCACTGTTGCCCCAGTGGCGTTGGCAAGGCGGCCGGGCAAGGTCATGGTGTAAGCGGGCTTGCCGAACATGGGGGCCCACACGCCTTCGCCATTGGAGGGGACTTGATCGGGCAACAAACCAACAGCTTGGCCACGCTTGAGCGCTTTCAGCAGAATTTTGACTCCGGAAAGGTTCGTGGGTGCCAGGCCGACGCCATCCCGCGCGCGGCTGTTTTCTATGATGGACTGAACCTCTGCTTTCCGGTTGGGCCGATACAGCACGGTGATGGGCTCTCGGGTTGAGAAAATTTGCGCGGCTGATTCGAAGCTTCCGAGGTGTGGCGTAAGTACGATCACCCCTCGACCGGCGGACAGGGCTTGTTCAACATGTTCCCAGCCCGTGATTTCCGTCACGCGCGCGGCGCCCTCGCGGGTGCTGCGCCCCCAGAGGAAAGGCAATTCAAACAAGGCTTGCCCGGTATGCGCCACGGACCCCCAAACGGCCTGCCGCTGGCGGGCGCGTTGCCCCGGGAAAGCCACTTCGGCATGGTCCCACATTTTTTGGCGGTAAGAAGCCGAAAGGCCGTACACCAGCCAGCCCAAACCGAAGCCCAGTGCATGCAGCAGGGGTAAAGGCAAACGGGCCAGAACGAGAAACAGGGATTTAATCATGTGGCGATTGTAGCGAGTCAGACCAATGTGGCTTGGCAGTCAAGTTCAAATTCCGGTATATTCGCAGTGTTCGCTGAGTTAAATGACAACTTGCGGGGCGAACTGAAACTAATCCGCTAAAGCGTCGCCGGGCTTCAAAATACGAAATCGGCTTCGCTGGCCCTTTCGTTTTTTTGGAGCTTTTTTCATGGCCAACGAGTTTTACTTCACTTCTGAATCGGTGTCTGAAGGACACCCCGACAAAGTCGCAGACCAAATTTCTGATGCGGTACTGGACGCCATTCTTGCGCAAGACCCCCGAGCCCGTGTGGCTGCCGAAACACTGACCAACACTGGTCTGGTTGTGATGGCTGGGGAAATCACCACCACGGCTCAAGTCAACTACATCGATGTTGCCCGTGAAACGCTGAAAAAGATCGGCTACGACAACGGCGACTACGGCATTGACTACAAAAGCTGTGCCGTGATGGTGTGCTATGACCGTCAGAGCCCCGACATCGCCCAAGGCGTGGACAAAGCCCACGACAACAATTTGGACCAAGGCGCGGGCGACCAAGGCCTGATGTTCGGTTACGCGGTCAATGAAACCCGTGAACTAATGCCACTGGCCATCAGCCTGTCTCACCAACTGGTTCACCGCCAGAGCCTGCTACGCAAAGACGGCCGCCTGCCTTGGTTGCGCCCGGATGCGAAGTCTCAGGTGACCATCAAATACGTGGACGGCAAGCCCTACGCCATCGACACAGTGGTGTTGTCCACCCAGCACGCCCCCGACATTGAGTTGTCGACCCTGCGGGAAGCGGTGATTGAGGAAGTGATCAAGCCGGTGTTGCCCGCAGAACTGATCAAAGGCGACATCAATTACCTGGTAAACCCCACCGGCCGCTTTGTGATTGGCGGCCCCCAGGGCGACTGCGGGTTGACAGGCCGCAAGATCATTGTCGACACCTACGGTGGCGCAGCCCCGCACGGTGGCGGCGCGTTTTCCGGCAAAGACCCCTCGAAAGTAGACCGCTCGGCAGCCTACGCTGGCCGTTATGTGGCTAAAAACGTGGTGGCTGCTGGCTTGGCCGACAAATGCCTGGTGCAGGTGAGCTATGCCATTGGCGTTGCGCGCCCCACCTCGGTCATGGTCAACACTTTTGGAACAGGCAAGATTTCCGACGAGAAGATCACCGCCTTGATCAGCGAGGTGTTCGACCTTCGACCCAAAGGCATTGTGCAGATGCTGGACCTGTTGCGCCCCATCTACGCCAAAACCGCCGCTTATGGGCACTTTGGACGTGAAGAACCCGAGTTTTCCTGGGAGCGCACGGACAAGGCCCAGGCCCTGCGCGCTGCGGCTGGCCTTTAACTGACCTGCGGGCAGGCCCTGCGCCCCTGATTGGGGGGATTGAAGGCTTGGTCTGCCCGAACAAAGGCTGCTATAATCAAAAAGTTCGAGGAGCGTTGCGACACACCCGCAGCAAACGGGGTGCTAGGCTCGAACGAGAAACAACAACGGCGCTCACGCTTCTTTCTTTTTGACTTTTGACAAAGGAGGGCGTGATGAACGCCATTGCAAAACCCATTACCGCCACTGGCGAACCCGATTACTTCGTTGCCGACCTGGGCCAAGCCGACTTTGGCCGCAAGGAAATCGCGATTGCTGAAACCGAAATGCCCGGCCTCATGGCGATTCGCCAAGAGTACGCGGCCAGCCAGCCCCTGAAAGGCGCGCGCATCACCGGTTCCCTGCACATGACCATCCAAACCGCCGTGTTGATTGAAACACTGGCTGCGCTGGGTGCTGAAATCCGCTGGGCTTCGTGCAACATCTACTCAACACAAGACCACGCTGCCGCAGCCATCGCGGCCGCCGGCATTCCCGTGTTTGCCTACAAAGGCGAATCACTGGTCGACTACTGGAAATTCACCCACCAGATTTTCGAATGGGCCGACGGTGGTTATTCCAACATGATTCTGGACGACGGCGGCGACGCAACTTTGCTGCTGCACCTGGGCGTGAAAGCCGAGAAAGACCTGAGCGTGCTGAACAACCCCGGCAGTGAAGAAGAAATCTGCCTGTTCAACAGCATCAAGGACACCCTGAAGAAAGACCCTCAGTGGTACTCCAAGCGCATCGTGCACATCAAAGGTGTGACCGAAGAAACCACCACTGGGGTAAAGCGCCTGTACGACATGGCCAAGAAAGGCGAATTGGCCTTCCCCGCCATCAACGTGAATGACTCGGTGACCAAGTCAAAGTTCGACAACCTCTACGGTTGCCGTGAATCGCTGGTCGATGGCATCAAGCGCGCCACCGACGTGATGATTGCAGGCAAAGTGGCCGTGGTTGCAGGTTACGGCGATGTAGGCAAGGGCTCAGCCCAAGCGTTGCGTGCCCTGTCGGCCCAAGTGTGGGTGACTGAAGTGGACCCCATCTGCGCCTTGCAGGCTGCGATGGAAGGCTACCGCGTGGTGACCATGGACTATGCGTGTGACAAGGCCGACATTTTTGTCACAGCCACAGGCAACAAAGACATCATCACCCATGACCACATGGTTCGCATGAAAGACCAGGCCATTGTCTGCAACATTGGCCACTTCGACAATGAAATCGACATCGCCAGCGTGAAAGGCTACACCTGGGAAAACATCAAGCCCCAGGTTGACCACATCATTTTCCCGGATGGCAAGCGCATCATCATGTTGGCTGAAGGCCGTTTGGTGAACCTGGGCTGCGGCACAGGCCACCCTTCTTTCGTGATGTCGTCCAGCTTCGCGAACCAAACCATTGCGCAGATCGAGCTGTTCACACAAACCGACAAGTACCCTGTCGGCGTGTATGTACTGCCCAAGCATCTGGACGAGAAAGTGGCCCGACTGCACCTGAAGAAAATCGGCGCGCAGCTGACCGAACTGTCGCCCGACCAGGCCGCCTATATCGGTGTGAAGCAAAGCGGCCCTTACAAGCCCGAGCATTACCGCTACTGATCGGCTTTGCGCGCTGACCTTGCCTTGACTGAACGGAACCTCTGCGCCTCGCGGGCGCAGGCTCAGGCGCTGATTCAGGCAGGCAAGGTTCAGTGGCGCCGGGCTGGTTTCGGCGATTGGCTGCCCGTCAAAAAGGCGGCGCAGCCCATTGAAGGTTTGGACGAGATTCGGGTCGACGACAATCAGGTTCTGCAATATGTGTCCCGCGGAGGGCATAAATTGGCTGGGGCCTTGGATGAAATTGGTCTGGATGTCCGTGACATGCGTTGCGCGGACTTTGGTCAATCCACCGGCGGATTCACCGATTGCCTGCTGTCCAGAATGGCGCAGAGTGTCATTGGTTTGGATGTGGGGAAAGACCAGCTCCATCCACGCTTGAAGGCCGACCCGCGTGTCGTGGCGCTGGAAGGGATCAACCTGAAAACCTGCGATGCACCCGCGCTGAAAGCCCAATGGCTGAAGCAATGGCCCGAGCGCTGTCCGATTGATTTGGCAGTGGCCGACCTGTCCTTCATTTCACTGACCAAAGTGTTGGGCAATCTGGTGACTTTTCTGGAACCCGGTAGCCAGTTGGTGTTGCTGGTCAAACCGCAGTTTGAATTGGGCCCACAGTGGATCGGCAAAAACGGGTTGGTCAAAAACCTGGAACACGCCCTGCCTGATCTGGAACAGAATATACGAGTGGCCTGTCAGGCAAACAGGGTCCAGGTGGGGCACTTTTGGCCCTCATCGATTGCAGGCGGTGATGGCAATCAGGAATATTTCGTGCACGGAACACTGGGCACATTGAAAGAGACGATTGAATGAACATCAGCTTTGAGTTTTTTCCGGCAAAAACCGAGGACGGCGCAGCCAAATTGCGCCAGACACGCATTGAACTGGCGGCTCGCAAGCCCGAGTTTTTCTCGGTGACCTTTGGTGCTGGCGGCACCACGCAAGACGGCACCTTGAACACCGTATTGGACATTCAAGCCAGCGGCCATGAAGCCGCACCCCACCTGTCTTGCGTGGGCTCATCCAAAGCGAACATTCGCGAGTTGCTTGCCCGCTACAAGAACAACGGCATTCGCCGTATCGTGGCGCTGCGCGGTGACTTGCCCTCCGGCATGCTGGAGACTGGTGAGTTTCGTTACGCCAGCGAGTTGGTAAGCTTCATTCGCCAAGAAACTGGCGACCACTTTTTCATTGAAGTGGCGGCATACCCGGAAACCCATCCGCAGGCCAAATCCCCGGCGGCTGATGTGGACGCTTTTGTCCACAAGGTGCAGTGTGGCGCAAACTCGGCCATCACCCAGTACTTTTACAATGCGGACGCATTTCTGTACTTCAGGGACCAGGTTCGCCAACGCACCGACATACCCTTGATTCCCGGCATCATGCCCATCACGAATTACAGCCAATTGGCCCGATTCTCTGACGCCTGCGGCGCGGAACTGCCACGGTGGATTCGCAACCGACTGCAACACTGCGGCGACGACCGGGAGGCCATCAAGGCCTTTGGGCTGGATGTGGTGAGTGCACTGTGCGAGCGGCTGATTCGCGAAGGTGTAGAAGGCCTGCATTTTTACACCATGAACAATTCGCAGCCCACCTTGGCCATTCTGGACCGTATTGCGGATTAACCGCCCCACCAAGACACGTCAAAACACGGGCGGCCTGAACTCACCGATCACTTCTCGGTCGGTGACGATGCAGTCCAGCAAACGGTCATGGGCCTGGGCGAATGGCTGGGAAATCTCTGCATCAGAAAATGCCACGCCAATCGTTTGGACTGGCGTAGCCAAGCGGGCAAGTGTGCGGTCGTACCAACCGGCCCCGTAGCCCAAACGCGCCCCACTGCGGTCAAACCCTACACACGGAATCAACAGGATTTGAGGCTGAACTTCCTGCGCTTTCGCAGGCACTGGAATGCCATAACGGCCCGGTGCAAGCGGAGCACCTGCCTCATGGGCATGAAACGCCAGATGGGCATCATCGCCTTGGTCCACACACACGGGCAAGGCCCATGACAGATGCTTGAGCGACGAATCGTTCAGCAAAGGCAACAGGTCGGGCTCACCCCTGACCGGGTAGTAGAGCGCTACAGTGCAGCGTGGTGCGGATTGGAGTAAAGTGGAGAGGTGTTGCAACAGAGCGTTGCAGGACTGTGTGTAGGAGTTTGGGTCGCGCTGGGCCCGGGCCTCGAGGGCGCGTTGCCGCCACTGTGTTTTCATGTATCGGACCATGTTGAAAAAATTCTCTTTCGCCCACTGTATCGCAGGTGCACTGATGTTGACAGCCGCCATGTGCGGGCTTGGTCACGGTCAAGCAGTGGCGCAATCCTTGAATGTGTCC
The DNA here is from genome assembly GCF_046297615.1 of Limnobacter sp. Lineage (GTDB taxonomy): Bacteria > Pseudomonadota > Gammaproteobacteria > Burkholderiales > Burkholderiaceae_B > Limnobacter. The sequence continues at coordinate 14,138 of NZ_JBKBHM010000008.1, forward strand.
GATCAAGGCGATTTGATGCGCCAGATCAAATCGGCCTATTCCGACGGACGTTTCTCGGAATTCAGCAGATTGGCCCAACAATTGCCTGATAATCACCTGTTTACTCCCTACATCGAGATTTGGCGTTTCCGCTTTTTCATCAAGGGCCAGGAAAAACAAAGCCCCGATGATGTGGTGGTGTGGCGCTCCGAGGAAGTGCTGCCCTTGCTGAACCGTTACCCAGCCACCTGGCCCACGGAACAACTGCGACGGGATTGGTTGCAGCAGCTCGCCAGGGCTGGCCAATGGGATTTGTACCGCCAACAGCGCACTGAATTGAAGTACCGCCCCGACCAAGGTGTGGAATGCGCAGACCTCTACCTGTCCGCCTATCAAGGCCAGGTGAACAAACCCGCGTTGAACAAAGTGGTGAGCAGTGAAAAGCGGCTGGCCCGGACCTGCCGCACCTTGCTGAAAACCTTGTACTACAGGGACATCATTCAGGCCGCAGACCTGGACCGACATGTTCTGCATTTGGTGGCCGACAAACAGGTGTCAGCCGCCACCCAGTTCGTCGACGAAATGAGTGACACCGCGTGGGGCCGAGGTATCGACACCCGCGCCTTGAGCAATGCTGTGGACAACCCGGACAAAGCCTTGAAACAGGCCAAATCCAGTGGCACCGACCTGATTGTTGCCACCGCCATTGCCCGCAAAGCCATTGCCGACCCGGCTGAGGCGGCGGCTTTGGTTCAAGGCCAGTATGCCCAACGTTTGTCCGAATCCACCAGCCGCTGGCTGTGGGCCCACATTGGCCACAGGGCAGCCCTGCTGTGGCAACCAGAGGCCAGCAAATACTTCAGTAAAAGCAGCCCTGAGGCCATGAGCGGCGAGCAGATGGAATGGCGAACCCGCGCCGCACTGCTTCAGGAGAACTGGCCGCTGGTGCTGCAAACCATCGACGAGATGCCCCAAGAACTGAAAGACAACCGCGCTTGGCAATACTGGCGCGGCCGGGCCCTCACCGCCACCGGGAAAACAGTCGAGGCCCGCCAGGAATGGATACGCGCGGCCAACAGCTTCAGCTTCTATGGCAAGTTGGCCAATGAAGAGTTGGGCACCACAGTAACGGCGCCCTTGAAGCCTCAACCCTTAACCCAGCAGGAACTGGAACGGGCCCGCAAGAACCCCGGCTTGCAACGGGCTTTGGCCCTGTACGACGCTGGCCTGCGGATGGACGGTTTTTGGGAGTTCAACCTGCAAATTGCCCAAATGAAAGACCGTGAACTGCTGGCAGCGGCGGCCTGGGCCGAGCGCAATCAGTTGTATGACCGGGCCATTGCGGCGGCGGACAAAACCGAAGCGGAACACGACTTGGCTTTGCGTTACTTGACCCCCTTCAGGGATAACCTCAAAGCCAAGGCCCAAGAGGTAGGCCTGGATGAATCGTGGGTGTATGGGCTGATTCGGCAGGAATCCCGCTTTTTGACGATTGCCCGGTCTGGCGTGGGTGCCAGTGGTCTGATGCAGGTCATGCCGGCCACAGCCCAATATGTGGCCAAAAAAATTGGCCTGGCTGGGTTCAAAAACAGCGACATCACCAACATCGACACCAATTTGACCTTGGGCACCAACTACCTGCGGATGGTGTATGACCAGCATGGCCAAAGCCCGGTGCTGGCTTCTGCGGGCTACAACGCAGGCCCAGGCCGGCCCAGTGCGTGGAAACGCCGCCTGGGTGAAGGGCGCGTGGTTGAGGGTGCCTTGTTCACAGAACTGATTCCCTTCGATGAAACCCGCGACTACGTCAAAAATGTGATGTCCAACACCGTCGCGTATTCGCTACTCTTGAACAACTCATCAACTCCGTTGAAACAACGACTGGGCATGATCCAGGGTTCCAACTGAGTCGCCCTTGATCCTCACCTTTTAGTTGCAGAATGAGCAAGCCTTTTAAAGTTCTCGTCATCGGCGGTGCCGGATTCATCGGCCAAGCAGTGTGCAACCAACTCGCGCGTGCGGGGGCACAAATCACCGTACCAACCCGCAGACTGGCCCATGCCAAGCATTTGCTGACCCTGCCCACTTGCAGAGTTGTTCAGGCGAACATTCACGACAGGGCAGCCTTGGGCCGCTTGGTGGCGGGCCAAGACGCCGTGGTAAACCTGCTGGGTGTCTTGCACAGCCGGCGGGGCAAACCGTATGGTCAGGAATTCAGGACCAACCATGTGGAATTTCCCAAAGCCCTGACAACCTCGATGATTCAACACCGGGTCAAGCGCTTGGTGCACATCAGCGCGCTGGGTGTGGGTGTGCAAAACCCGGCCCCATCCATGTACCTGCGCTCAAAAACCGATGGGGAGGCCATTGTGAAAGACAGTGGCCTTGCATGGACGATTCTTCGGCCTTCGGTGGTATTTGGGCCAGACGACCGCTTTCTGAACCTGTTCGCGGGTTTGACCAAGCTGTTTCCTGTGATTCCGCTGGCAGGTGCCAACACGCGGTTTCAGCCCGTATCGGTCAGCGACGTTGCAGCGGCCGTGGTGTCCAGCCTGACCGACAAAAACCGGGACACGGTGCACAACACCTACGACCTTGCCGGCCCGGATGTGTTGACCCTCAAAGAATTGGTCGCGATGTGTGGCAAGGCCGTGGGGGTTTCTCCCTGGATTGTTGGCCTGCCAGTGCCTGCGGCGAAAGCTCAGGGCTTCCTGATGGAATTGGCACCCGGTGCCCCGTTGATGAGCCGGGACAATGTGGACTCCATGCGAATCGACAATGTGCGCACCGCTGGCCAGTTGTTTCCCTTGGCCCATTACGACAGTGTTCGGGTAAGTGCCCCGCCCTACTTGGCTGCACGGTTCGGCCCCAGCGAGTTGGACCAGTACAGAAACCGGCGCCAATCCACCGACTAATTGCCTCAGGGCAAACCCCTTAAGCCTTGATTTATCGTACAATTTAGGCCTGCGCAGCCTGCATCGGCCATGGCTGCGTTTGTTTTTTAGATCGCGCATTTGAAGAGAGTCTGCTGTGTCTGATCATTTGATGAAAACCTACGCCCGTCAACCCATCGCCTTCACGCATGGTCAGGGTGCATGGATGTGGTCCACCGAGGGCAAAAAGTATCTGGATGGCTTGGCAGGCATTGCCGTCAACGGGTTGGGCCATAACCATCCCAAGCTGGTGAAAGCCATCGCCGACCAGGCGGCCCGACTGATCCACACCTCCAACCTGTACGGCGTGGTTGAACAGCAGACCCTGGCCACCAAGTTGTGCCAACTGTCTGGCATGCAGGAAGCCTTTTTTTGCAACTCGGGTGCTGAGGCCAATGAGGCCGCCATCAAATTGGCCAAACACTACGGCTACAAAAAAGGCATTGAAAACGCCCAGATCATCGTGATGGAACGGGCCTGGCATGGCCGCACCTTGGCCACGCTGGCCGCAACCGACAGCCCCAAAGCCAAAGTGGGGTTTGGTGAGTTACCGGGCGGGTTTGTGCGCGTACCGTACAAAGATTTCGCAGCCATTGAAGCGGCAGCCAAGGCCAACCCCGACATTCAAGCGGTGTTGCTTGAAGTGTTGCAGGGCGAAGGCGGTATCAATGTGGCTGAAACAGAGTACCTGCAGCAATTGCGTGCCTTGTGCACGGCCAAAGGCTGGCTGCTGATGATCGACGAAGTACAGAGCGGCATTGGCCGCACAGGCAAGTGGTTCGGCTATCAACACGCCGGGATTGTTCCCGATGTCATCACCTTGGCCAAAGGCTTGGGCTCTGGCGTACCGATCGGGGCCTGTTTGGCAGCCGGGCCTGCAGCAGGGGTGTTCACACCGGGCACGCACGGCACCACATTTGGTGGTGGCCCGCTGGTTTGTGCTGCGGCCATCGCCACGCTGGACATCATGGCTGAGGAAGGCCTGTTGGCCCGTGCCGATGAATTGGGCAACCTGATCCGTGGCATACTGGGCCGGGAGTTGTCCGGGGTTGAAGGCGTCAGGGACATTCGCGGACGCGGCCTGATGATCGGTGTGGAGCTGAGCAAGCCTTGTGCCGAACTGGTTGCAATTGCGCGGGACCATGGCTTGATCATCAACGTGACTCGAGACAACGTGGTTCGCCTGTTGCCCCCGCTGGTGATGACCAATCAAGACGCTGAAATGCTGGCCACGGAACTGGTTCCGCTGATCAAAGCGTTTCTCAAAAATACGGCCTGAGTCGTGCGGCGGCCCACAAGGCCGCCTGACCGCCTTTGCGGGCAAGCGACCCGGTGCCGGGAGAAGACAACACAATGCCTATCAAACACTTTTTACAGTTCAACGACATCAGCCGGGAGGAGTTCGACTACCTCATCGCCCGGACCCGTGACATCAAAGCGCGATTCAAGCGGTATGAACCCTACTACCCCTTGCAGGACCGCACCTTGGTGATGATCTTTGAGAAGGCATCCACACGGACTCGCTTGAGTTTTGAAGCGGGCATGCACCAGCTTGGCGGCTCCGCAATCTACCTGAACACCAAGGACAGCCAGTTGGGCCGTGGCGAGCCGGTCGAAGATGCGGCGCAAGTCATTTCCCGCATGTGCGACATCGTGATGATCCGCACTTTCGAGCAAGACATTGTGGAAAGGTTTGCGGCGCAAAGCCGAGTCCCTGTGATCAACGGCTTGACCAACGAATACCACCCCTGCCAAACCCTGGCCGACATCTACACCTTCATTGAACGGCGTGGTGACATTTCAGGAAAGACGGTGGCCTGGGTGGGCGATGGCAACAATGTGTGCGCCACCTGGCTTCAAGCGGCTGAACTGCTGGATTTCAAGGTCAACGTGTCCACCCCGGCTGGCTACAACATTGACACCAGCAAGGTGAACATCAAGGGCACGCACCACGAATGGTTTGAAGACCCGATGCAGGCCTGCAAGGGGGCTGACATTGTGACCACCGATGTGTGGACCAGCATGGGCTTTGAAATGGAGAATGCCGAGCGCCTGAAGGCCTTCGCCGACTTCCAAGTGGACGCCGACATGATGGCCGTGGCCGACCCTGAGGCCATGTTCATGCATTGCCTGCCAGCCCATCGCGGCGAAGAAGTTTCGGCCGAGGTGATTGATGGTCCGCAAAGCGTGGTGTGGGACGAGGCTGAAAACCGCCTGCACACCCAGAAAGCCCTGATGGAGTTTCTGCTGCTCGGTCGCAAGTGAGTGTGCAGACAATCCGAGAATTCCTTGATTTTGAACGTGTGAGACCAAGATGAGTGACGTGAACAAAGTGGTGCTGGCCTACTCTGGTGGCCTGGACACCTCTGTAATCCTGAAGTGGCTTCAAGACAACTACCAATGCGAAGTGGTCACCTTCACAGCCGACCTGGGCCAGGGCGAAGAGCTTGAACCTGCGCGGCAGAAGGCCCTGAAATTCGGCATCAAACCCGAGAACATTTTCATCGACGATGTGCGTGAAGAATTTGTGCGCGACTTCGTCTTCCCCATGTTCAGGGCCAACACCGTGTACGAAGGCGAATACCTGTTGGGCACCTCGATTGCACGCCCGCTGATCGCCAAACGGCTGATCGAGATTGCGCGTGAAACGGGTGCGGACGCCATCTCCCACGGTGCCACAGGCAAGGGCAACGACCAAGTGCGTTTCGAATTGGGCGCCTATGCCTTGATGCCCGGCGTGAAGATCATTGCCCCTTGGCGTGAGTGGGACTTGCTGTCCCGCGAGAAGCTGCTGAAGTATGCCGAAGACGCGGGCATTGAAATCGACATGAAGCACAAGAACGGCGGTGCGCCCTATTCCATGGACGCCAACCTGCTGCACATCAGCTTTGAAGGCCGCCACCTGGAAAACCCAAGCGCTGAGGCCGAAGAGAGCATGTGGCGCTGGACAGTCAGCCCCGAGGCAGCCCCGGATCAAGCCGAGTACCTGGACGTTGAGTTCGAGCGCGGGGACATCGTCGGCCTGAATGGTCAGCGCATGAGCCCTGCCACAGTGCTGACTGAGCTGAACCGGCTGGGCGGCAAGCATGGGATTGGTCGCCTCGACTTGGTCGAGAACCGTTACGTGGGTATGAAGAGCCGTGGCTGTTATGAAACCCCAGGCGGCACCATTATTTTGAAAGCCCACCGTGCGATCGAATCGATCACGCTGGACCGCGAAGTGGCGCACCTGAAAGATGACCTGATGCCGCGTTACGCCAGCCTGATTTATAACGGCTACTGGTGGAGCCCCGAGCGCGTGGCCCTGCAGACCCTGATTGACCACACACAAGCGCATGTGAACGGCTGGGTGCGCCTGAAATTGTACAAAGGCAATGTGATTGTGGTGGCCCGCGATTCCAAAACTGATTCGCTGTTTGACCAAACCATCGCAACCTTTGATGAAGATGGCGGCGCCTACAACCAGGCCGATGCAGGTGGGTTTATCAAACTGAATGCCCTGAGGATGCGGATTGCCGCCAAGGCGCGCAACCGCAGCTAAACCAACCCGCGTCATCACCACGGAAAACCCCGGATTCCACACCAGAATCTGGGGTTTTTTGTTGTTGAACCTGCCCGGGTTCCGGGCATCTATCAATCAACAATCAGGTTAGGCTCGGCTTCAAGATGGATCCCGAAGCGGGATTGAATGGTTTCCTGAATGCGCTTGATCAGGGCTTGGAGATCGCTACCTGAGCCGTGGCCATGGTTCACCAAGATCAGCGCCTGTTTCTCGTACACGCCGACCCCGCCTTCCCGACTGCCCTTCAGGCCTGCCTGTTCGATCATCCAGCCCGCAGCCAACTTGAATTGGCCATTCGGCGCGGGGTAATGCACGATGTTCGGATGGTCTGACAAAAGCCGATTCAACTCGGCTGCGCAGACGACGGGGTTCTTGAAAAAGCTGCCCGCATTGCCCAATACCGCAGGGTCGGGAAGCTTGGCGGTGCGCACGGCGCAAATGGCCTTCAGCACGTTCAGTGGGCTTACTTCACCGAAGGCCTGAACCTGACTGGTCACATCGCCATACCCCAACACCGGTTGCCACTTCACAGGCAAAGCAAAATCCACTGCGGTAATGACATAACGCCCCGCTGCCTGCTGTTTGAACACGCTGTCACGGTACTCAAACTGACATTCGTCGAGGGTCAAGGTGCCATGCTCACCATTCTGCAAGTCATAGACATGAACTGCAGACACCCTGTCCTTAAGTTCAACCCCATACGCGCCAATGTTCTGCACTGGGCTGGCCCCCACTGAGCCCGGAATCAACGCCAGGTTTTCCAGGCCAGGCCAATTCATGGCCACGGTCCATTCCACCAAGGCATGCCAGTTCTCCCCGGCCATCACGCGCAAATGGTGCCGACCCGCCCAAGTACCCAAGAACTGGCGACCTTTCAGGGCCATGACCCACAGGTGTCGGCTGGACAGGGGGTTAAGAAACACGGTGTTGCTGCCCTCGCCCAACAGCCAAAGCGACTGGCCGTCCAGGTAGGCCTTGCGATAACGGGCCAGGTCGGCAAGCGAGCGAATGAAATCCAGCCCACGGGCAACACCCCCCAACCCGAAAGTGTGGAGGCGAGAAAAATCAACGGATTGGGCCGGTACGTCAGACATGTGGGGCGGGGTATCGGGGGGCTGTAAGGATTACAATAACGGACATTGCCATGAAAGGAATGAACTATGCCGTCTTTTGATGTGGTCTGCAAACCGGACCTGGTCGAACTGCGCAATGCGGTGGATTTGGTGAACAAGGAAATCACGAACCGATTCGACTTTAAGGGGTCTGACTCCAGACTGGAGTTGAAAGAAAACACCCTATTCGTGTTCGCGGATGACGACTTCAAGCTGGAACAGGTGTCCGAGATCATCCGCAACAAATTTGCCAAGCGCAATGTGGACGTGCGTTTTCTGACCTTCGACAAGAAGGAGAAGATTTCCGGAGACAAGGTCAAACAAACCGTGTTGGTCAAAAATGGCCTGGACAAAGACCTTGCCAAGGAAGTGGTCAAGGAGATCAAAGACAGCAAAATGAAAGTGCAGGCCAGCATTCAGGGGGACACGGTGCGCGTGACCGGTGCCAAGCGCGACGACCTCCAAGCAGCCATTGCCCTTCTGAAAAAACAAGTGACCGAAACCCCACTGGGTTTCGAAAATTTCCGCGATTGAACAGGGAGCACCCATGAGCCATTCCGACCATGACCACAGCCATGACCATGACCACCACGGTCACGGGGATCATGACCACAGCGCCTGTGGGCACCACCATGAGGTGGTGTACAACAAAGTCGTTAAGGCCAAAAACAAGGTGGCCTCTGTGCTGCTGCGCAATGCCAAAACCTTGGCACTGACCTTCGACGAACGGCAGGAATTGCCCCACGACTGCGTCGCCACCGATGGCACTGCCTTGGTCTGCCATGTGCATGAACCCGTCGAAGCGGGCGACCGCTTGGTGTCCAACACCAACCTGTGGGCTGTGGTTGAAGCAGCGCCCGAGGCCCTGTTCAAGGTTCGTCGCGGGCAAACCGGCTACGAGACATTCATCCATGTGGCTGGCCTTGAAATGTGGCCCGTTGAACTGACCGAGGAAGGCGCCCACGTGGTGGCCAGCCACGAATGCATGCACATGCTGGAGCATTTTGGTTTGCAGTTCGAACAGATCGAAGCGCCCATGCATGAATTAAGCGTGCCTGAAATCAAGCATGACGACTGCTGTGGCCACGATCACGGCCATGAGCACTCCCACGACCATGGGCATGTGCACGGCCCGGATTGCGGTCACGACCACTGATCGATTCGACGCATTGCTGATCAAGGGGCGGCCAAACAGGCTGCCCCGCTGTCTCTCTAGGAGTTCCCCCGCATGAAAGATGCGCAAGCCCCAATCACCTTCTACCGGTCAGACTACAAGCACCCCAACCACCGCATTGTGCGCACGGACTTGGTGTTTCACTTGGACACGGCCAACACGCGGGTGGAGAGCCGGCTGGAGTTTCAGGCTTGGGATTCCAATGTGACTGCGACCGCCCCTCTGGAGCTGGACGGTGAGGACCTAGAGCTGATTGCAATCATGCTCAATGGGCAGGCCCTTGAGCCGACCCAATACCAGTTAAGCAGCACCGGTTTGATCATACCCAATGCCGGTGTGTCTGGTGTTCTTGAACTGGTGGTGACCAACAAGCCCGACCAGAACACCCGCTTGGAAGGCTTGTATGTGTCCAATGGCAATTTTTTCACCCAATGTGAAGCGCAGGGGTTTCGCCGCATCACCTATTTTCCGGACCGGCCTGACGTACTGAGCCGCTTCACGGTCACCCTGATTGCCAACAAAACCACGCACCCGGTGACACTGAGCAACGGCAACCTGCTGGACGCGAGCGACTTGGCCGATGGCCTGCACCTGTCCCGCTGGGAAGACCCATTCCCCAAACCCGCCTACCTGTTCGCACTGGTTGCCGGCACCTTCGTGTGTCAGGAAGAAACCATCACCAAGAGCAATGGCCAGCCAGCCCTGCTGCAGGTGTGGGTGGAGCCCGGTAATCTGGACAAAACTGACTTTGCCATGCAGAGCCTGAAAAAATCCATCGAATGGGACCGCCAGCGTTTTGGACTGGACCTGGACCTGGACCGCTTCATGATTGTGGCCACCGGCGACTTCAACATGGGCGCCATGGAAAACAAGGGTCTGAATATCTTCAACACCAAGTTTGTGTTCGCCAACCCTGAACTGGCCACCGACGTGGATTTTGAGAATGTGGAAAGTGTGGTGGGCCATGAATACTTCCACAACTGGACAGGCAACCGGGTGACCTGCCAGGACTGGTTTCAGTTGTCGCTGAAGGAAGGCTTGACTGTGTTTCGTGATCAGGAGTTTTCCGCGGACATGCAGGCTCATGGCTTGAGCCCGGCACAAGCGAATTCAGCAAGGGCTGTCAAACGCATTGACGATGTGAAAGTGCTCAGGGCTGCGCAGTTCCCGGAAGACGCGGGCCCCATGGCGCACCCCATTCGCCCGGACAGCTACCAGGAGATCAATAACTTTTACACCGTCACGGTGTACGAGAAAGGCGCTGAAGTCATTCGCATGCAGCACACCTTGCTGGGCGAAACCACCTTTCAGCGCGGCATGCAGATTTATTTCCAGCGGCATGACGGGCAGGCAGCCACGTGCGAGCAATTTGTAGCGTCCATGGAAACCGCACTGCAGGAAGACGACCCGAGCCAAAACCTTCAGCAGTTCAGGCACTGGTATTCCCAGGCGGGCACGCCTGAAGTAGCCGCCACATGGACCCACGACTTGACCAGCGGGGAATTCACGCTGCACCTGAAACAACATTGCCCTGCCACCCCCGGCCAGCCCAACAAACCGGTATTCCACGTGCCGGTGCGGCTTGGCCTGCTCAACCAACAGGGGCAGGACTGCCCGCTGACGCTGAAAAGCCCGGCGGGCGCCTTGCGCGGGGATGTTCTGAACTTCACGGAACAGTCACAAACCTTTGTGTTCACAGGCCTGCACCAAACAGTGGTGCCATCGCTGCTCCGTGGCTTTTCTGCGCCCGTGACCATGAAGACGGCGCACACGGCTGAGGACTTGATGTTCCTGGCACGCCATGACACCGACCCATTCAACCGCTGGGATGCTGGACAGCAAGTGTATCAACGGGCTATTCTGGAGATTCAAGCCAACAATGGCGAGGTGAGTGGGCCCGCCACGCGAGCAGCTGTGTCGGTGTTTGGTGATTTACTGGCCGACGCAACCTTGTCTGATGGCTACAAAGCCTTGGCACTGCAATTGCCCAGTGAAGGCACCCTGTTCGAGGCCATCGACGGCTTGGTTGACCCGTTGACCCTGCATTTGGCCCGTTGCAACCTTCGCGATCTCTTGGCGTGCACGCATGACAGCGCGCTGTCCGCCCTGTATGCGGACAAGCACCAGATTGGCGACTATGTGTACGACACGCTGGCCGCTGGCCAACGCAGTCTGAAAAACAGCGTGCTGGCCTACCTGTCATGCCTGGACGATGACTCTGCCTTGGACTGTGCCAAGCAGCAATACAACACCGCCAACAACATGACCGACCGCATGGCCGCCCTGACCGCACTGGTGCATTTTGGCCCAGCCCAAACCGAGGTGCTTCAGGACTACTATCAGCGGTTTGAAAAAGAGGCGCTGGCCATCGACAAATGGTTCATGGTTCAAGCCAGCACACCGGCCAGCAACACCGAGGTCGCCGTTCTGCCGCTGATTCAACAACTCATGAAGCACCCGGCCTTCAACTGGAAGAACCCCAACCGCGTGCGTTCCGTGCTGGCCGCACTGGGCATGCAAAACCCCAGCGTGTTTCACAGCCGTGACGGCTCCGGCTATGCACTGTGGGCGCAGTCAGTGATCAAGCTGAATGGCATCAACCCGCAGGTGGCCGCGCGCATGGCTCGGGCCCTGGACCGTTGGACCAAGCTGGTTCCCGACCTGCAAACCCATGCCCGCACAGCCCTTGAACAAGTGCTTGCTGCCAATGATTTGTCCCCCGATGTCCGCGAGGTCATCGGCAAGGCCCTGTCGGCGGGCAACACGCAAACCCCTTGAAATAGACCCAACACATCGATCGATCAGGAGAAACACCATGAGTACCACGACCCTGTCCGCTTACCTGGCCCAAAACCAGGCGGCGAACCCGGCGTTGACCACCCTGCTGGAAGCCATTGCTGCTGTCTCGCAGGATATTTCCGCAGCGGTTCACAAAGGGGCCTTGGGTGGCGTACTGGGCAGTGCTGAAACAGAGAATGTGCAGGGCGAAACCCAAAAGAAGTTGGATATCATCGCCAATGACATGCTGTTAGAAGCTTTGGCCCGCACAGGCGTGGTCGCCGGCATGGCCTCTGAAGAACTGGATGATTGCTCCCCTGTTCCGGGGCAAGCGGACAAGCCCTATCTGGTGTTGTTCGACCCATTGGACGGGTCCAGCAACATTGACGTGAATGTGTCGATCGGCACCATCTTTTCAGTGCTGAACAATCCGGGTACCGGCGAAATCACCAACGCCAGCTTTCTGCAGAATGGCCGCAAACAGGTGGCCGCAGGCTACGTGGTGTACGGTCCACAAACATCCCTTGTGCTGACCTTGGGCCAAGGGGTGTGCGCCTTCACACTGGACCGCGAAGCGGGTCAGTACGTGATGACCACCGAATCCATGCAAGTGCCTGCGGACACCAAGGAATTTGCGATCAACATGTCCAACCAGCGCCACTGGTACCCGCCAGTCCAGCAATACATTGCTGAACTGCTGGCCGGCAAAACCGGCGTACGTGAAAAAGATTTCAACATGCGCTGGATTGCCTCCATGGTGGCTGATGTACACCGCGTACTGACGCGCGGCGGCATTTTCATGTACCCCAAGGACCTGCGGGACCCCAACAAACCCGGCAAGCTTCGCCTGATGTACGAAGCCAACCCAATGAGCTTTTTGATTGAACAGGCTGGCGGCCAATCGTACGACGCAGCCACCCGCATCATGGACATTGAACCCACCGACCTGCACCAGCGCTGTGCAGTAATGCTGGGCTCAGCCAACGAGGTTGAGCGGGTTGCCCGCTACCACGCGGGCTGATTAAACGCGTTAATTGCCCAAAGCCCGCATGGCGTCGCGCTCCTCATCGGCGCGGCGCTTGTATTCGCGCTGTTTGGCGTCGATTTCCGCCAACAGGTAGTAATTGTCCCTCGCATATTGACGGGCAATTTGCGTTTGTTCCACTGCGGGCAGGAATGCGCCGCGAACACTGTAGGACTGGGCGAGATACAGGTGGTGGTCAGCCTTTTTACCCAAGGCCAGAGACGATTGGGCCAACAACTCGTACAGTTGCGGGCTGGAGCGGAATACTTGGGTGATGTCTTTCAGATAGGTGTCAGACAACTGAAACAGCCCCAAGCGCTGCAAGCCGTCGGCGTACAACACCTTCACTGGAAAGTCGTTTCGATAATCCTGCTTCAGTTGTTCGAGCTGGTCGTACAGGGCCTTTTCCTGCGGAGTCAGGTCGGCAACACCCCTTGCGGGGCGTGACGTGGCCGCCATGCCGGAAGGTGGCAAGGACACGTCCATCGTCGCATTCAACACCTGGGTGCGCAACATGAATGGCCCCGGGTTGTTCTTCACCGCAGCCTGCCCCTGACGGTACAGGGCCAGCGCCTGTTCGGCCGCTTTCTGAGACTCCGGCTTTTTGCCCATGGCTGCATAAACCAGCGATTGCCCATAGGCCATGGCCACGGGGTTGCGGAAGCCCTCTTGCTCATTGGGCCCATTCAGGCTTCTCAAACGGTCGGCCAACTGTTGCGAGGTTTTTTCCCCAAACACCAATGCACGCATGCGCAACAGCTCAAAGTCCAAAGGGGCTTCAGACCGCTGTGTGCGTTTGGCGGCATCAATCCCGGCTCGGTTGCGAATGTCGGCAATACGCTCTGTGGTCAACGGGTGGGTGCGCAAATACACCGGTGCGTTGTTCTCGTACAAGCGCGAGGCAATTTGCAGGCGTCCAAAAAAATCCACCATGGACTGCGTGTCAAAACCAGCCTGCTGCAAGGTCAGGAAGCCCACACGGTCCGCTTCCCGCTCAGCATCCCGGGAAAAAGCCAACTGCTGGTCGATGGAAAAACCTGCACCCGCAGCCATCAAGCCAGTGGCGGCCTGAGGATTGCTACCCGCCACCAACAAGGCGGCGATCATGGCTGCCGCCGACACCAAAGAAGTCTGTTTTTGTTGGCCGAACCGGCGAGCAATGTGCCGCTGGGTAACGTGCCCCACTTCGTGAGCCAGCACCGAGGCCAACTCAGACTCGTTACGGGCCGTCGCAATCAAGCCGGTGTGTACCCCAATGTACCCACCGGGCATGGCAAAAGCGTTGATGGACTTGTCGGTCACCAGAAAAAACTCAAAATTGGCCGGTGACTCCCCAGCCGCCTGAGCAATCCGACCACCCAAGCGGGCCAGATAGGCCGTGATTTCAAGATCACCATTGACCAAGCCATAGGCTTTGTAGTCACGCATGATCAGGGCACCGAGTCGCCGCTCATCCTGCACCGACAACTCAGCACCGCCCGCGTCGCCCAAACTGGGCAAGCTGCTGATGACATCCGTCTGCCCTGCCGCTGTCACCGCGGACAAGGCCATGACAGCCCCTGCCAACAGGGACAAACAGTAACTTTTCTTGAAATGCAAAGCCATGTGGAGAGCAACCTGAGTGGGTGTCTGGGTATGATAGCGCGATGGCCGCCAAGTTCCTTCTGAATTGAGAGGACTTGCTGATTTGGCCCATATTTCCTCACAGCACCCAGCCCTCAGGACCTGTTATGAACGATTTGACCCATTTTGATGCCCAAGGCAATGCCCACATGGTTGACGTGGGGTCAAAAGTGGCGACGGAGCGCAAAGCAGTGGCCACAGGGCGGATTCGCTTGGGCCAAGCGGCTTTTGAGGTACTGCGGCAGGGCAGCAGCAAAAAAGGGGATGTGCTGGGGGTGGCCCGTATCGCAGCCATTCAAGGCGCAAAAAAGACTTCGGACCTGATTCCGCTGTGCCACCCGCTGCCGCTTACCCGCCTGGCAGTTGAATTCGAGTTACGTGACGATACTTTTGAAGTGGTGTGCACCTGTACGGCTCAAACCGTGGGCCAAACCGGGGTAGAAATGGAAGCACTGACGGGTGTTCAGGTAGGCCTGTTGACCATTTACGACATGCTCAAGGCCATCGACAAAGGCATGGTGATGCTTGAAACCCGGCTGGTCGAGAAAAAAGGCGGCAAAAGTGACTTTGCCGCCTGAGAGTTGCTTGACTGGTCTGGACATTGCCCCCAGCGCCAGCCTGTCAACCCTGTGATTAAGTCGCCAGCGCGCCGTTGCGGCAGCTGGCAGGCATGAAGTCCAGTGCGCTCTGTGCAGCGGCGCCTCCTCCACTGGTCAACAGCGTACACCTCCAGCTCTCAATAACCTCGCCGTTGGCCAGGGCACCACCACTTGGATCCAAAGGCTGCAGCACAATAATATGACCACGAATTGCCGTGGGCAACGGGCTGGTAGTGGCGGAAGTCAAGGTCACCCGAATTGAGGGAACTGCCGTGTTGATTGCAACGGATGCCACGTTATCGGTACTCAGGTCGGGACAGTTTGCATCTGCAAGAGTAGCGGGCAATGCGCCACGGGTGGAGTAGAACTCCACAAAGCCGGTTTTACACTGCTGGGCGTAGTTGATGGCTTCAGATACACGCGCACGGGCCAGGTAGTTTGCAAAGGCGGGCACGGCGATGGCCGCCAGCACACCAACGATGGCAATGGCAATCATCAATTCAATCAGGGTGAAGCCCGCTTGACCTGTGCGGCGTTGAGCGGCAAAGCGGGTATTGCGGAGTGTGCGAATCATACGAAGTCCTCGGAAGGGAAACCATGGAAGCTTCATTGTGGGGAGCGTGTTCCAACTTCATCACCCCCGGCTTGGTGTGTTTAACCAACACCCCCTGTGTTGGGTAAGTGTGAGTGACTCCCCTTGAATACCCCGTATGAATGAAAAAAGCCCGGTGCATGGCACCGGGCTTTCCGAGACTCAAGCTACTGCGATTTACAGGCCAATGGCCTTTTTCAGCAGGCGGCCCATTTCTGAAGGATCCTTGGTGACGGTAATGCCACAGGACTCCATCACAGCCAGCTTTTCCTGGGCAGTGCCTTTACCACCAGAGATGATTGCACCGGCGTGGCCCATGCGTTTCCCGGGGGGCGCAGTCACCCCTGCAATGAAGCCGACCACGGGTTTCTTCATATTGTCTTTCACCCAGAGCGCCGCTTCTTCTTCGTCACTACCGCCGATTTCACCAATCATCACCACGGCATCGGTATCAGGGTCATCATTGAACATGCGCATCACGTCGATGTGCTTCAATCCGTTGACGGGGTCGCCACCAATACCCACAGCGGTGGATTGGCCCAAGCCAAGTTCAGACAATTGACCGACTGCTTCATAGGTCAGAGTACCGGAACGAGACACCACACCGATACGGCCTTTTTTGTGGATGTGGCCGGGCATGATGCCGATCTTGATTTCGTCAGGTGTTATTACACCGGGGCAGTTGGGGCCAACAACCACGGTTTTGCGGCCTTCCTTGCGCATGCGGTCACGTACTTCAATCATGTCACGCACAGGAATACCCTCGGTGATACAAATGACCAAATCCAGGTCGGCTTCAACCGCTTCCCAAATGGCTGCTGCCGCAAAGGGGGGCGGCACATAGATGACGGAGGCATTGGCACCAGTCTGCTTCTTGGCATCAGCCACAGTGCCATAGATGGGCACGCCCTCAAAATCTTCACCGGCTTTTTTGGGGTTTACGCCCGCGACAAAACAGTTTTTCCCGTTGGCGTATTCACGGCACATGCGCGTGTGAAACTGACCGGTTTTACCGGTGATGCCTTGGGTAATGACCTTGGTGTCTTTGTTGATCAAAATGGACATTGTTCGAATCCTTGTCAGTGGCCTGCCCTCTCTGGGCAAGCGCTGTATCAGTTCATGTGAGGTGTTTCAGCCGTTCAACTCAAGCGCCTTGGGTGGCTGCAACCACTTTTTGCGCAGCTTCGCCCATGGTGTTGGCGGAAATGATCGGCAAGCCCGAATCGGCAAGAATCTTCTTGCCCAAGTCTTCGTTGGTGCCCTTCATGCGCACCACGAGCGGCACTTTCAGGCCCACGGCCTTGGACGCAGCCACGACACCATCGGCAATCACGTCACAGCGCATAATGCCGCCGAAAATGTTCACCAGAATTGCTTTGAGATTGGGGTTTTTCAACATGATCTTGAAGGCTTCAGTCACCTTCTCGGTGGTGGCACCGCCGCCCACGTCCAGGAAGTTGGCTGGCTCACCGCCGAACAGTTTGATGGTGTCCATGGTCGCCATGGCCAAGCCAGCACCATTGACCAGGCAGCCGATGTTGCCGTCCAAAGAAATGTAGGACAAATCAAACTTGCTGGCTTCAATTTCAGCAGGGTCTTCTTCAGCCAGATCGCGCAGGGCAACGATGTCTGGATGACGGTGCAACGCGTTGGAATCGAAGTTCAGCTTGGCGTCCAGGGCAATGATGTCGCCACTGCCAGTCAGAATCAGTGGGTTGATCTCGGCCAGGCTGGCGTCAGTGTCCCAGAATGCCTTGTACAAGCCTTGAAAGGCCACACGCGCTTTGGCCACAGAAGCAGCCGGGATACCAATCTTGGTGGCCAGGCTGTCGGCTTCTGCATCGGTCAATCCGGTGACCGGGTCAACAAACACCTTGTGAATGAGTTCGGGGGTGTGCTCAGCCACTTCCTCGATTTCCATACCGCCTTCGCTGGAGGCCATCACGCACACGCGCTGAGTTACGCGATCCACAACCATGCCCACGTAATACTCTTTCTTGATGTCGGCACCCTCTTCAACCAGCAGACGGCTCACCTTTTGACCTTCAGGGCTGGTTTGGTGGGTAATCAGCTGCATGCCCAGAATCTGGCTGGCGTAGGTTTTCACATCGGCCATACTCTTGGCCACTTTCACACCGCCGCCTTTGCCACGCCCACCGGCGTGAATCTGGGCCTTCACCACCCACACTGGACCGCCCAGCTTTTCCGCTGCGGCCACCGCCTCATCAACGGAGAAACAGGGATAACCTGTGGGCACAGCCACGCCATACTTCTTCAGGATTTCTTTGCCTTGGTACTCATGAATTTTCATGTGGATTCCTTGCTGGTGAAGTTAATGCGCGCCAATAGGACTGGAATAGGCCCATCGACAAAACTGATTGGAAGTGTTTGTTCGCGTGACAGCGCAAGAGTCGACCACATGGAACCATGGGGGCGAGAAAGAGACACGACGGGCGTGGTGATGATCGGTGTTGATCCCATTCTTTGCTTCTTGTGTCGTTAACCAACGCTTCGTTGGGCAACTAGACTATCACTTCTATTGAAACACATAAGCCAGCGCGCATGATATCACGCTTCGGGTTCACAGGCCTCAGTGAAATCCCTCCATGCCTTGGAGGCATTTCCCGCCTCAAAACCTCGAGCACCCAAACCACGGAGCGCCTTGGCCTTGACCTGTTGCTGGCTTAGACGCCTCAGCGACGGGTCTTCGATGGCCAGAGCATGGGCCCATGCCGCGGAATAGCGCCGGGTGAGCCAATCGAAAGCCCGCTGGCGCTCATCGAGGACCACCTCATCCGAGTCGTCTACATTACAGACTAGGGAGTTTGCCTTGCCAGATCCTGACAAGCCATGTTGGGCTAACTCATGTGCAATCGCCCGATCACCCAGGTTTGGGGCTTTGCGCCGAACCACAGACCGGATGAACCGAGTGTCCGACTGAAACTGATGCTCGCGAACCCAAGCCAAGGCCTGGACGATCTCATCCTCGGAATAGCCTTTGGCACTGAGTTTGCGCGTTAATTCAAGTTGACTGTGCTCGCGACGAGCAAGATAAGACAAGGCCTTAGCCTTGGCTGACATGCCAGGTTTGGCAGGCTGGCGGGAAGTGCCGACAGACTTGGAAGAGCCCGGCGATTGCGGCGAATCGCCATGCCCGTGTAGTGAGTGGGGATGAGTGGCCGGCCCCGGACTGAGTTGCTCGAACTCGTCGTCGTCCGGCCTTGGGGCAGAATCAGGCCGCCTCGGACTCATCGTTGGCGCTGCCAGCACTCAAACCACTGAGAACACGCACGCCCAGTTTGTCGCGTACCTTGTTCTCGATTTCCTGAGCAATGGCTGGGTTGGCTTTCAGGAACTCACGTGCATTGTCTTTGCCTTGGCCGATTTTTTCACCGTTGTAGGCATACCACGCACCCGACTTGTCAACGAAGCCATGCAAGACGCCTAGATCGACAATCTCACCCTCACGGGAAGTACCCTGACCATACAAAATGTCGAACTCCGCCTCTTTGAATGGGGGGCTCACCTTGTTTTTCACCACTTTGACTCGGGTTTCGTTGCCGATCACCTCATCGCCTTTCTTGATGGAGCCAATGCGGCGAATATCCAGGCGCACAGACGCGTAAAACTTCAAGGCATTGCCGCCTGTGGTGGTTTCGGGGCTGCCGAACATCACACCGATTTTCATACGAATCTGGTTAATAAAGATCACCAGACAATTGGTTCGTTTGATGTTGGCGGTCAGCTTGCGCAGGGCTTGACTCATCAAACGGGCCTGCAAACCGGGCAGGGAGTCACCCATGTCGCCTTCAATTTCGGCCTTGGGTGTCAGGGCAGCGACAGAGTCGATAATGACCAAATCCACCGAGCCAGAGCGCACCAGTGCATCAACGATTTCCAGCGCCTGTTCGCCCGTGTCGGGCTGGGAAATCAACAGGTCGGAGAGGTTGACACCCAGCTTCTGAGCGTATTGCACATCCAACGCGTGCTCGGCGTCAATAAAGGCACAGGTACCGCCCATTTTCTGCATCTCGGCAATAACCTGAAGGGTCAAGGTGGTTTTACCGGACGATTCTGGGCCGTAGATTTCAACCACCCGACCACGGGGCAAGCCACCGATGCCCAAGGCAATGTCCAAGCCCAAGGAACCAGTGGACACGGCCTGAATGTCGTTTTCGACTTCATTTTCGCCAAACCGCATGATGCTGCCTTTGCCAAACTGCTTTTCAATTTGGCTGAGTGCGGCCGCCAAGGCCTTCACTTTGTCTGCGGATTGGTTTTTAGTCCTCAAGTCGTCCATGGTCTGCCTTTCTTGGTTCGGTTGCGAATGGACACATTGTGCCACAACTTTTACTGTTTATCTATACAGCCTTTTTGAGTGATACTCGGCTCAGGATTTCTAACCCGGTCTGTACCGCTTGGCGTCGTACTTCCTCTCGATCGCCCGCGAACACGTGATGAAATGCCTCAATCGAACGGTGGCGAACAGCCAGGCCGTACCAAACGGTGCCCACTGGCTTGTCCGGGGTTCCGCCGCCGGGCCCGGCAATGCCCGAGATGGACAAGCAGCAGTCCACCCCCAAGGCCACCATGCCCCCATTGGCCATTTCCTTGACGCACTCCTCACTGACCGCACCGTGTTCGTTCAGGGTGCTTTCACGCACGTACACCGACTTCATTTTGACGGTGTTGGAATAAGTGATAAGCCCGCCCTCAAAAAAATCACTGGCGCCGGGCAAGCTGGTGATGGCCTGCCCCAAGCCACCGCCTGTGCAGGACTCAACAACACCGAGTTTGCCGCCAGCCGCCCTGAAAGCGGTGGCAATGGTCTGAAGCAACTGATTCATGTCGTGTGTCATCCGATTCACCAGCCCAGATAGCGCACGCCCAAGGCCAACGTCAGCAAAGTCATCAGGGCCGCAACGATGTCATCCAGCATCACACCGAAGCCGTGTTTGAAGCGGCGATCAAACCAGCGTATGGGTGGCGGCTTCACCATGTCAAAGAACCGAAAAACCACCACACAGCCCAACTGGCCCAGAGGGCTTGAAAATTGAGGGGAGGCAACCCAAAGCACCAGCCAGATGGCGATGATTTCATCCCACACAATGCTGCCGTGGTCGGCCACGCCCAAAGCGCGCCCAGTGATGTGACAGGCCACACAGCCCAAGAAAAAGCCGCCCAGCAGCAGCGCAACCCAGGCAGAACCCGTCAGATGAGGGTTTATCCAGACATACAACAACCAGCCCATCAAAGTGCCAAAGGTGCCGGGGATAACCCAAGACAGCCCACTGCCAAACCCCAGGGAAATCACATGGGCCGGGTGGCTTAGCATGAATCGCCAGGTTGGCCGTCGAATTGCGAGGTTCATGGCGTTGACGCCCAAGGTTGAAAGTGATCGTACGATTGGGACTGCACCGGACGCAGCCCCGATAACGGATTGTGCAACAAAACGCCTTGCCCTTGAACCACTTCCCCCACACACGTCAGGTCATATTCACTGGCCAGTGTGGCCATTGACGCTGTTTCGGGGGCCGAGAAGAACAATTCATAATCGTCGCCCCCAATCAACACCTGTTGCAACCACCAGCCGTGAATATCGGCCAGCCCATCCGTGTACGCCTGGCCCAAGGCTTTCGACCACAAGGCCTCCAGAGCATCCTCATTGAGGATCAACTGGCACTGGCTTTGGCGGGCAATGTGTTGCGCATCACCAGACAACCCGTCGGAAAGGTCGAGACACGCGTGGGCTTTACCCCTCAACGCCACACCCAGGGCCAGCCTGGGCGCTGGCCTGTGCAAGCGATCATGGGCAGTCTGAGTAATGTGCTCGGGCACCTTCGACAAGAAGGCGTTGAACTGGGGGTGTTCCGCCTCCGGCAGCACTGCCGACAATTGCCCCCGGCGCTGATACTCCAGAAGCAGACCAAGACGCGCCAAACCGGGCAAACCACTGACCCAAAGGCCATCGCCGACTTGAGCGGATGAACGCAAGAAACCCATGTGCGCAAGGCTGCTGCGCCCAAACACGGTGATGGACAGGGTCAAGGGCCCGCCTGTGACCATGCGTGTGGTGTCACCGCCCACCAGAGGGCAGTCATACTGAGTTGCAGCTTCCAGCAACCCTTGAGCCAAGTCAGGCAGTTGGGTGAAAGCCGTTGAAGGCACGGCCAGGTTCAGGGTGAAAGCCACTGGAGTGGCCCCAGCGGCTGCCAGGTCAGACAGGTTGCTGGCCAGGGCCTTAAAACCGACATCGTCCAGACGGTGGCCATCGAACCAATGAATGCCGGCCACCAAAGTGTCGGTGGACACCCACAGGCGCTCGCCCTTGGGCAATTCCAGTGCCGCACAATCGTCCCCGATGCCCACCGGCAACAGCCCGGCATGTTTGGCCCTCAGGCCAGAAAACGGCTCACGAAAACAGCGTTCAATGAACTCGAACTCAGCCGTCATGGCGGGTCTGAGTTATTGGGCCCGAATTTCTGCAGCGCGGGCGTTGGCCGCCACTTTGTCGAGCACACCGTTGACGAATTTGTGTGCATCGGTGCCACCGAAGGTTTTGGTCAACTCCACGGCCTCGTTGATCACCACCCGGTAAGGGATGTCGAGGTGGTTGTTCATCTCGTGCGCGCCCAGAATCAGCACGGCCTTTTCAACCGGGCTGAGTTCATCCCAGCCCCGGTCCACGTGCGGTTCAACCTGCTGGATCAGGGTTTCCAGATTGCGCACACTGCCATGAAGCAGTGACAGATAGTGCTCCAGATCGGCCTTGTCAAAACCCGGCGCATCCCGCAGGTGTGCGTCAATCACCCCAATTTCAGACGGGTTGAGAAACCACTGGTAAAGGCCCTGCAACGCCAATTCACGCGAGCGGCGGCGGGCGTTTCGGGGGTGTGACCGGCGGCCTTGTTCAGCGTCACTCATCGTCGCCTTCTCCGCTCAGCCCTGGCAGGTTGTCATCCAGAGTCATCATCAAATTGCCCATTTCAACGGCGCAACGGGCGGCATCGACGCCCTTGTCTTCAATGCGCTCAATGGCTTGGTCTTCGGTGTAGGTGGTCAGAATCATGTTGACCACAGGAATGTCGTTCTCGATAGAGACCGTGGACACACCTCGGGCACTTTCGTTGCACACCAGTTCAAAATGATAGGTGTCACCCTTGATGACGCAACCCAAGGCCACCAGCACATCAAATTCGCCGGACTGCGCCAAGCGCTGCAAGCTGATGGGAATTTCCATGGCGCCGGGTACAGTCAGGTGAAGAATGTCTTCATTCAATACACCCAAGCGGAGCAATTCGCTGCAGCAGGTGCGCCACAAACCGTCGGTGATTTCCTCGTTGAAGCGGGCTTGCACCACACCCACTCGGATGCCATCGCCATTGAGGTTGGCAGGCACGCTGCCGGGTTTGTTGCTCATTGCTGTTCTCCACTGACATAGCCCGAAACGGACAGATCAAACCCCATCATGCTGGGCATTTTGCGAGGGCGTGACAACAATTTCATGCTGGTCACCCCCAAATCCTTGAGAATCTGGGCACCCACGCCATAAGTCCGCAAGTCCGGGCTGGAGCCTGCGCCCTTGCGGGATGTGCTGCCCTTGCTTTCGATGTCATCCAGCGATGCGAACTGCCCCAGCAAACGGTCAGACGACACGCTGCAATTGAGCAGGACGATGACGCCGGCACCGGCCTCAACAATTTTCTTCATGGCTGAGGGAATCGAATATGAGTGCTCGGACAACTCCGCTTCAAGGAAGTCGAGCATTGAGGTTGGTTCGTGTACACGGACCAGGACTTCTTCGCCCGCTTTTGGCTGGCCGTACACCAAGGCAAAGTGAGCGCTGCCCGTCGGTTTGTCGCGATAGGCCACGCAATTGAACACACCCTCGGTGGTGGTGATTGGGCGCTCATGCAGGCGCTCGATCAAGGACTCGTGCGCACTGCGGTATTGAATCAGGTCCGTGATGGTGCCGATCTTCAAGCCATGTTCACGGGCGAATTCAATGAGGTCAGGCAGACGGGCCATGGTGCCGTCGTCTTTCATGATTTCACAGATGACCGACGCGGGCGTCAAACCCGCCATGGCAGCCAAGTCACAACCGGCTTCGGTGTGGCCAGCGCGCATCAACACACCGCCAGACACCGCTGACAACGGAAAGATATGGCCCGGCTGTACCAAGTCTTCGGGCTTGGCATTGCGATTCACAGCCACACGGATGGTGTGAGAACGGTCGGCGGCGGAAATTCCGGTGGACACGCCTTCAGCGGCCTCGATGGACACTGTGAAATTGGTGCCATGAGATGAGCCATTGGCCTGCACCATGGGTCGCAAGCCCAATTGGCGACAACGCTCTTCGGTCAGTGTCAGGCAGATCAGCCCACGGCCATACTTGGCCATGAAGTTGATGGCTTCAGGGGTGACAAAATCGGCCGCCAACACCAAGTCGCCTTCATTCTCACGGTCTTCTTCATCCACAAGAATGACCATGCGACCGTTGCGCAATTCTTCGACAATTTCAAGGACAGGGCTGATGGACATGGTTTGGGTGTGATTCGATGAGTTGCCGCTATTGTACGCTCAGGAGATGGGCCTGACGCGAGTAATCCTGTGGAACGCCGCCCCTAGAGCAAGCGCGCACAGCGTCCACCACAGCCACGTGCCAATGCGCGAAAAGAGGGTTGCCCCTTTGCGGCCCTCAATGCGGGCTCGCCACACAACAGCTTGACCGCGCTCGGCTTGGGTCAGCCATTGACCGTCTGGGCCGACCACGCCCGACAAGCCGGTGTTGGTGACCCTCAAACCCGGTTTGGCCAATTCAGCAGACCGGGTTCGCCCAATCTGGGCGTGCTGGTCCAAGGCCCAGGTTTGCCCAAACCAAGCCAAGTTGCTCAAATTGACCAGCACCGTGGGCTCATGATCTGCACTTTGAATCAAGGCCACCAGCTCGGACGAAAAAATGTCCTCGTAACACACGGTGGCAGCCATCCGCTGCCCGTTGAATTCTAGGGTGCGCAAAGGGCCACTGCCCCGCGAAAATTCGCCCAGCGGGATGTTCATCAGGCTGACAAACCACTGAAAGCCCCAAGGAATGAATTCCCCGAAAGGCACCAAGTGGCGCTTGTCATGCCGCTCAGTAGGCACCAGCAGGGCCTCACCGGTTTCCTGCCCCCGAAGCAGCACGATGGAGTTGAAGTAGTCGTAACCGTCCTGCGTGGCTGAGCCCATCAGCACGCCTGTGTGCCCCGGTTTGGCAAAATCGCGGAAACGTTCGCGCCACACATTCGGTGTGTCGGCCCACACCAAGGGGTTCACCGTTTCCGGAAACACCAGCAAACCGCCCTCGGGCAGTTGCTGGCTGGCCAAATCACCCAACTCGAAGGCCTGCTGCATGTTGGAGACAATGCGGTCAGGGTCAAACTTGATGCTTTGATCCACATTGGTTTGCACGCCCGCCACATCCAGATAACCACTGGTGTGGGTCACCGGGCGCTGCGGCCCCAGAATCGACAGCCCTACTCCCAGTGTCAACAGCCCCACAAGGGCCAGGGGGCTGACGCGTTCCCGCTGGACAACCGCCAACAGGATGGAAACAAGCAAACCGCCCATCCACAGCAACAGAAAGGACAAGGCGGAACCACCCAGCCAAGGCAACAGCACAGCAAACGGAGAATCCACCAAGGCATCGCCCAGGTTCAGCCATGCAAAACCGGTGAACAGGGTTGAACGGCACCATTCAGCCAATGTCCACAATGCGGCCCACAAGGCGGCATTCAACAGGGGCGCGCCGGGTGCGCGAAACTTCACATACAGGGCTGAGGCCAAGCCGGTGTACAGGCCCAAGTAAAGCGCAAACACAGCGATCGACAACACAGCCAGGGGCGCAGGCAGCCCGCCATAGTGGTTCAAACTGACATACAACCAGTGCACACCCACTGCAAATGCGGAGGTGCCGAAACCCAACCCGAGCCAGAATGCGGATTGGGGGGTATCGCGGCGAAGCATCAGCGGCACCAACAAAGGCAAGCCCAGCCCCACCCACCACCATGAAAATGGGGCAAACGCCAGCACCCAGGCTGCACCGGGCACAGCCCCCCAGACCAATCGAGATTTCATGAACCTGAGGCCTGCCCTTGGGCCGCACCTGCAGCGTCGGTTGAATCAGTGGCACCCTGAGGCAAGCGGCTGACCTTCAACAGGTGAATGACTTTGGCGTCGGCTCGAAGCACCTCGAAAGCCAGAGGAGGCCATTCAATGGCCTCACCCCGCTTGGGCACACGCCCCAAGTGGCCGCAGATCAGGCCACTGATGGTGCCAGCCTGGTCCTCGGGCAACTCGGTGCCAAAGGCGGCGTTGAATTGTTCGAGATCGGTCAGCCCCTTAACCCGGTAACTGCCCAAGGCTTTACCGCGCAGGCTGACAATGTTGTCGGCGTCCTCGTCGTAGTCGTATTCGTCCTCGATATCGCCCACAATCTGCTCGAGTACATCCTCGATGGTGACCAGCCCAGACACCCCACCGAACTCATCCACCACCAAGGCAATGTGATTGCGGTTTTGCCGAAACTCACTGAGCAACACATTGAGGCGCTTGCTTTCGGGAATAAACAGGGCTGGGCGCAACAGGGACTGCACAGACACATCGCTGCGCAACTGGCATTGAAGAAGGTCTTTGGACAACAGCACACCGATGATGTTGTCGCGCTGGCCTTCGTACACCGGGAAACGGGAATGCGCCTTGTCCACTGCAAATTGCAAAATGTCCTGCAATGGGTCAGTCACATTGATAAGGTCCATCTGGGCGCGGGGAATCATGATGTCCCCAGCGGCCAACTCACTGACCTGCATCACCCCCTCGATCATGGAGAGGGCCTCGGCATCCAGAAGTTGCCGCTCATGAGCCTGCAGCAGTACATCGTGCAGCTGTTCTCGGTCCTCCGGCTCGCGCAGCAGAAGCGAGGACAAGCGTTCGAGCAAGCCCCTTTCACGCCGGTGATTCACCGGGCTTAGGGGCTGTATCGTGTGGGGTTCAGACATAAGCTGGGTTCAGGGACCGCAAAACACCATTCAAGAATACCCCAAAACTGCCTGAGGTTTGTTTCAGTGTCACTGCAGCGCAACCTCGGCGGTGACCACCTCACCCCGCAAGGAGTGAGGAAAGGCCTCAACCACGCGAACATCAACCAATTGGCCGACCAGACGCGCATGACCTGCAAAATTCACAACACGATTGCACTCGGTTCGGCCTGACAGCTCCTGAGGATTCTTTTTCGCAGGGCCTTCAACCAAGATGGTTTGAACCGACCCCACCAGCCCCTGGCTGATGCGGGCGGCATTGGCTTCAATTTCTTTTTGCAACACGGCCAGACGGGCCAGCTTGGTGGCCTGGTCCACACCGTCCTCCAGGTCGGCCGCGGGTGTGCCCGGGCGCTGGCTGTAAACGAATGAAAACGAGGTGTCAAAGCCCACGGTGCGAATCAAGTCCATGGTTTTCTCAAAATCGTCTTCAGTTTCGCCCGGAAAGCCGACAATGAAGTCAGATGACATGGACAACCCCGGGCGAATCGCCCGCAGTTTGCGGATGATGGACTTGTATTCCAGTGCGGTGTACCCGCGTTTCATGGCGGCCAGAATACGGTCCGAGCCAGCCTGAACGGGCAGGTGCAGGTGACTGACCAGCTTGGGCAAACGGGCGTAGCACTCAATCAGCCGGGGGGTGAACTCTTTGGGATGGGAGGTGGTGAACCGAATACGCTCAACCCCGGGAATCTCATGCACATAGTCCAGCAGCAAGGCAAAGTCAGCAATTTCGCCATCGGCCATCACACCCCTGTAGGCATTCACATTCTGGCCCAACAGGTTGATTTCCTTGACCCCTTGGTCGGCCAGGTCAGCCACCTCAGTGAGTACATCTTCAAAGGGGCGTGACACTTCTTCGCCGCGGGTGTAGGGCACCACGCAGAAGCTGCAGTATTTGCTGCACCCTTCCATGATGGACACAAAGGCGGTGGCACCCGTGGTTTTGGCCACGGGCAGGTGGTCGAACTTTTCAATTTCCGGGAAGGAAATATCCACCTGCGGCTTGCTGGTGGCCCGCTTTTTTTGGATCAGGTCGGGCAGGCGGTGCAGGGTCTGCGGGCCGAACACCACGTCCACGTAGGGCGCACGCTGCACAATCGCAGCGCCTTCCTGGCTGGCCACACACCCACCCACGCCGATAATCAGGTTGGGGTTGCTCTTCTTCAAATGCTTGACGCGCCCCAAGTCACTGAACACCTTCTCCTGCGCTTTTTCGCGAACTGAACAGGTGTTGAACAGGATGACATCCGCGTCTTCGGGATTGTCCGTGCGCTCCAAACCTTCGGAGTCCCCGAGGACATCGGCCATTTTGTCGGAGTCGTACTCGTTCATCTGACAGCCAAAGGTTTTGATGAAGAGTTTTTTCTTGCTGGTCATAGTGTGGCGTCCATGCCCCCCAACCAGCCGAGCCCGGCGTTGTTCAGCGGGCAATGAGCGGGCACGGGGACGTTATGATTCGTTGCGTGCAGGCCCGGATTCTACCCGGAGTCTTTGATAAAATGAAGAATTGCTGTATTACTTCGGTCACTTGCCATGGCTTTCCGCTTGCCCAATTGGGTCACCCAGTTGACCACCGCCCCCTCGCTTCCAGCGCTACCCAGTGTTGATTCAGTCATTGCCGAAGTGGACAAGGCCCTGAAAACGCTGGCGGCAACCCCGGTGGCCCAGCGCGACAACCCGGGGCATGCAGCCAGCCCCAGCCAACTCGACGACGCTGAAAAAGCCAAAGTGGTGGGTTTGATGCGCGTAAACCATGTTGGGGAAGTGTGTGCCCAGGCCCTGTACCAGGCCCAAGCACTGGCCAGCCGCGACCCTGCCAAAAAAGCCCTGTTTCTGGAAGCCGCCCGGGAAGAAACCGACCATTTGGCCTGGACCCAAGAGCGACTTCAAGAACTTGGGGCCCGGCCCAGCCTGCTGAACCCGCTGTGGTACAGCGGCGCATTCGCGCTGGGCTTTGTGGCGGGTCAATTGGGGGACGGGGTCAGCCTTGGCTTCATGGCCGAAACCGAGCATCAGGTTGAAAAACACCTGAATGACCACTTAGGCCGCCTGCCTGCAGGGGACAGCACTTCGCGTGCCATTCTCCAACAGATGAAAGACGATGAAATTGCCCACGGGCAGACCGCAGTGGCCGAAGGTGGGCAACCTTTGCCATTGCCCGTGAAACTGGCCATGACCGCGATGTCCAAGGTCATGACCACCTTGGCCCAGAAGATTTAATCTTCGACAATCTCGTGGGTGAAGACCAGTTCAGCGGTTTTGCTGAGCATGGCTGATGCTGAACAATACTTTTCGTGGGACAGCTTGATTGCGCGATCCACCAAGCTGGGTTTCAGGTTCCGCCCCACGACCGTGAAGTGGAATTGAATCCGGGTGAACACCTTGGGCTCTTTCTCCGCCCTGTCGGCCAGCAGCTTGACCTTGCAATGGCGCACATCTTGACCGTTCTTGCGCAAAATCAGTACGACATCATACGCGGTACACGCCCCAGTCCCTGAAAGGACTACCTCCATGGGCCGCGGCGCCAAATTATTGCCCCCGCCGTCCACAGCGCCATCCATACACAACATGTGACCACTGCCGGTGGTGGCCACGAACGACATGCCGGGCAAGCCGGACCAAGCGACTTCAACTTCCATCATGAACTCCCTCAATCGGTTCAATTGTTTTGTGCTATGCACAAGAATAGCTGGGAAAAACTAGGGCTTTTCACCAAAACGTTGTTAAATAGTGTCAGTACTGAATGGCCGGTCAATAAAAAATAGATTTAAGTCATTGTTTTTAATGGACTTTATTTTACTCATCCATTTTTTGATTTTCAATTGACTTTTTCGGCCAGACCGACCTTTCTCTTGCACTGCAACAGAAACAGGGATAAACTACAGTCATAGTCATCAGGTAGCAGGCCAAGGCTTCAACAGGCAAACCGCCTCCCCGATGCAAGATTGTCTCCTCCACCCTCCTCCTTTGGTGGATTAAACCCAAGCACTCACGTGCTTGGGTTTTTTTTGCTGCGCGCAAAGTGTAGCCGAAACGGAAAAACTTTGCTAAAATCGCGGGTTACCTGTTGGGAGAGCCCTAGCCGAGGCTGTGGCATGCATTTGCATGTACCGGCCCAGAGAACGGGGGAACAGGTAAAAACACTCCTTTCATTTTTTTAGGAATCAACATGAAAACCTTTTCAGCGAAAGCCCATGAGGTGAAACGCGATTGGTTTGTGATTGACGCATCCGATAAGGTTCTGGGACGGGTAGCCAGTGAAGTTGCACGTCGCCTGCGCGGTAAACACAAGCCTGAGTTCACTCCCCACGTCGACACCGGCGATTTTATCGTGGTCGTTAATGCATCCAAACTGCGCGTGACAGGCACCAAAGGCCTGAACAAAAAGTATTTCCGCCACTCGGGTTACCCCGGCGGTATTTACGAAACCAACTTTGACAAGATGCAAGAGCGTTTTCCCGGCCGTGCGCTGGAGAAAGCCGTCAAGGGCATGCTGCCCAAAGGTCCTCTGGGCTACGCAATGATCAAGAAGTTGAAGGTCTATGCCGAAGCCGAGCACCCGCACAGCGCCCAACAACCCAAACCGCTTGAAATCTGAGGTGCAGCATGATTGGTGAATACAACTACGGCACCGGTCGCCGCAAAAGCTCTGTGGCTCGGGTGTTTATCAAGAAGGGCAGCGGCAAGTTCGTCGTGAACGGTCGCCCCCTGAGCGAATACTTCGCCCGTGAAACAGGCCAGATGGTTGCCCGTCAACCCCTGGTACTGACGGCCAACGAAGAAACTTTCGACATCATGGTCAACGTACGCGGTGGCGGCGAAACCGGTCAAGCGGGTGCTGTGCGCCACGGCCTGACTCGCGCCCTGATCGACTTCGACGCAGAACTGAAGCCCACCCTGTCCAAAGCAGGCTTGGTCACACGTGACGCCCGTGAAGTTGAACGTAAGAAAGTCGGTTTGCGCGGCGCCCGCCGTCGCAAGCAGTTCTCCAAGCGTTAATCCGCCGGTCAGAACACAAAAGCTTCACCCAGCCCTCCTCCCTGCTGGGGTACAATCGAAAGCCGCGCAAGTTTGCGCGGCTTTTTTCTTTGTTGGCTCAGGAATTCCAGACATGATCAAGGTGGGTATCGTAGGGGGCACCGGTTACACCGGTTCCGAATTGTTGAGGCTGCTGGCCCTGCATCCGCAGGTGGAGTTGGCCGCAATTACCTCACGCGGTGAGGTTGGCCAACCTGTGGCCGACATGTTTCCCGCCCTGCGCAAACGCGTGTCGATTGCCTTTTCAGAGCCCACATTCGAGTCACTGAAGCACTGCGACGTGGTGTTTTTCGCCACCCCTCATGGGGTGTGCATGGCACAAGCGGGCGAATTGGTGCGGGCAGGCATACGGGTGATCGACCTGGGGGCTGATTTCCGCCTGAAAAACACCACCGAGTTCGAACGCTGGTACGGCATGCCCCACTCTGAACCCGAACTGCTGAAAACCGCGGTGTACGGCTTGGTGGAAGCCCACCGGGAAGCCATTCGCTCAGCCAGCCTTGTGGGTTTGGCGGGCTGCTACCCCACCGCTGTTCAATTGGCCCTGAAACCCTTGCTGGTGGAAGGGGCACCGCTGATCGACGAGCAATCCATTGTGGCCGACTGTAAATCGGGCGTTTCGGGCGCAGGCCGCAAAGCCGCTGTGGGCAGCCTTTTTTCTGAGGCCAGCGAAAGCTTCAAGGCCTACGGCGTCAGCGGCCACCGGCACCTGCCTGAAATTGAACAAGGCTTGAGCTTGATCTCCGGGCGTCCTTCTCAACTGACGTTCACACCCCACTTGGTGCCGATGGTGCGTGGCATTTTGGCCACAGTGTATGTGCGTTTGAATGAAGCCGGCCAGGCCACTGACCTGCAAGCACTGTACGAACAACACTATCAAGACGAGTTTTTCGTGGATGTCATGCCCAAGGGCGCCTTGCCAGAAACCAAATGGGTCAGGGGCTCCAACTATGTGAGGCTGGCCGTCCATCGGCCGCAAGGGCGCAACACTGCGGTGATCCTGTCCACGATTGACAACCTGGTCAAGGGCGCTTCGGGCCAGGCGGTGCAAGCCTTGAACGTGATGTTTGGCCTGCCCGAACACACCGGGCTGGAACAATTGGCCCTGGCGCCCTGAGGCACCTGCGCTGATGCGTGCAAAAAGCCTGCCGCGCGCCGTACTGCGCACCCTGTTGCCGGGGATGCAGCGCTCCTCCCGAATCGCTTTCGCAAGCGGATTTGGGCTGGGGCTGCTGGTTTTGCTGGCGCTGTCTGTGTATGCGGTGTGGGGCCCTGAAAGCAACCCTGTTCAAGCGTTTTTCACCCGACAGGAAACCACCAGCCTTCGGGAAGGCCTGGAAAATCAACGCAAAGCCAACCTGGACTTGAAAGAGGAAGTGGCGCGTGCCGACGAGCTGTTGAAACTGGACCGCGAGGAGCGCAACAAACTGACCTTGATGATTGCCAACCTTGAGGCCGAAAATGCCCGCCTAAAGGACGACTTGGCTTTCTTCGAAGGATTCATTCCGGGGAACCAAGAGGCCAAAAGCATCGCGCTGCGGCGCTTTCAGGTCAGCCGGGACACTGTGCCCAACCAGTACCGATACAGGGCCCTGCTGATTCAGAGCTCAGACAACCCGCCGGCCAACCTGAATGTGCAATTGCTGGTTAAAGTGTTGAACAATGACAAACCTGCTGTCATAGTGTTGCCTACAGACCCCAACAGCAGCGATCCCCAGTTCAAGATCCGGTTGACCCGCATCTCCAAGGTGGCGGGCACCTTTGTTTTGCCTGCTGACGCCAGCCTCCAGGGCATTGAGTTGCGGATTCTGGAAGGCACCAGTATTCGTGCGCAAGCCAGCACCAAATTGTAGGAGTACCCTCATGTTTACAAAGAAATCCAAACGACTGTTACCCATCCAGAGCCTTGTGGGTTCAGGCATGGCGGTCAAGGGTGATATCCGCTTCAAGGGCGGCATGCGCATCGACGGCGAAGTAGAAGGCGACGTGGTGGCCATGGACGACGAACAGGCCTTGCTGGTGATTTCCGAGACAGGCAAGGTGCGCGGCAGCGTGCGGGTGGGCCACATTGTGGTCAGCGGTTCAATTGAGGGGCCTATCGAAGCCGGTCAATTGCTGGAGCTGCACCCTTCCGCAAATGTGTCCGGTGACGTAAGATACAAGGCATTGGAGATGCACCCGGGTGCCATTGTGGATGGTACTTTGCAGCACGACCAATCCGAAACCAGCCCTGCCCGCCTGTCACTGGCGGCCACCAACGGCTGAAAGGCCCCAAAAGCCATTGTAGTAACCTGCCAGGAAACACGATTATGGAAGCAACGACCACCGAACAAACCAGCATTCTGGTGTTCACCGATGCCGCAGCCGCCAAGGTTCGCGACTTGATCAATGAAGAAGGCAACCCGAACCTGAAGTTGCGGGTGTTTGTACAGGGTGGCGGTTGTTCCGGTTTTCAGTACGGCTTCACCTTCGATGAAGACGTGAACGAGGACGACACCACGCTTGAAAAAGAAGGGGTGACCTTGCTGATCGACTCCATGAGTTTTCAGTACCTGACCGGCGCGGAAATTGATTACAAAGAGGACCTCAATGGGGCCCAATTCGTGATCAAGAACCCCAACGCCACCACCACCTGTGGATGTGGGTCTTCATTCTCGGTGTAAACAACAATTGCACCCTGTGAAAAAGCCCACCACACTGGTGGGCTTTTTTATTGACCAAGCAGCCTGCTGCCCTGCCCACCCGTGAACCCCATTCTGCTGTTTCCTGACTTCGCGATCATCGCGCTGGGCTATGTGCTTCGGCGGACCTGGCTGCAAGCCTCCGCATGGGAGACCATTGAAAAGCTGGTTTACTACGTGCTGTTCCCGTGCCTGTTGTTCTACTCCGTGGTCAAAAGCCCGGTGGACTTGCATGACATCGGCCTGTTTGCCTTGGGTGGCGGGGTGGTGATCGCAGGGGCTTTTCTCGCGGGGGCCATTCCCTGGCTGTGGAGCCGCATGGGCCGGGTGGAGTTCGCTTCGGGTTTGCAGATTGCTTATCGTTTCAACTCATACATTGCCCTGGCGCTGGTCAGCCGGGTAGCCGGGCAGGAGGGCGTGGCCAACATGGCCATGCTGCTGGCGGTGGGTGTGCCCTTGTGCAACATCCTGGCCGTGGCCACCATGAGCCAAGGCAGTGGTGTGCAAGCCTTCAAGGACATGCTGAAGAACCCGCTGATTCTGGGCACAGTGCTGGGCATTGTGGCCAAATGGTTTGGGTTGCCCATCCCCCAGGCATTGATGCTGACGCTGGACCGGCTGGCTCAAGCGGCGGTGTCGCTGGGTTTGTTGGCGGTAGGTGCGGGCCTGATGTTCTCGGGCTTGCGGGGCAACTGGGTGGTGTCAGTCTGGTGGCTGGCTGTGCGCCTGCTGGGTGCGCCTGTGTTGGCGGTGCTGTACGCCAAAGCTGCAGGGCTGCCCGCAATGCAAACCACTGTGCTGCTGGTGTTTTCGGCCATTCCGTCGGCATCCAGTGCGTACATTCTGGCAACGCGCATGGGTGGGAATGCTGCGCTGGTGGCTTGCCTGATTTCCCTGTCCACCGTTGGCGCCGCATTCACCTTACCACTGGTGTTTGCCTGGTTTCACCCTTGAAGCACGCGGGTCACCGCAGCATCCAGCCAGGGTTTGGCTTGGTTCAGCCAATTGGCCTGAAAAGGATCCACAACAGCCTTGTGCTGGGTTGACCGCAGCCAGGTGATTTGGCGTTTGGCCAATTGGCGGGTGGCAGCCACCCCTTGGGCCACCAGTTGGCCGTAGCCCACCTCGCCATCCAAATACGACCACACCTGCCGGTAGCCCACGCAACGCACGGAGGGCATGGACACATCCAACACGAAGCGTTGGCGCAAGGCCTGTACTTCGTCAATCAGCCCCTGATTCAACATTTGCTCGAAACGGGTTTGAATACGGCGGTGCAGTTGGCTTCGGTCGTCTGGTTCCAGTGCAAGCACCGGAAACTGCAAGGCGGGCTGTTGCTCACGCTGATGAAAGGCTGACAAAGGCTTGCCTGTGATGCGATACACCTCAAGGGCCCTCTGCAATCGCTGCGAATCGTTGGGTTTCAGGCGTTCGGCCGATTGCGGGTCCACCTCGGCCAGCACACCGTGCACATGGGGCCAACCATACTCGGCGGCCATGGCTTCAATGTCAGCGCGAATTGCAGGGTCGGCAGGAGGAAGGTCATCCATGCCGCTAATGAGGGCTTTGAAGTACATCAAGGTGCCACCCAGAATCACAGGCGCTTTGCCCCGGGCTCGAATGTCCTGAATCAGGTGATGAGTGTGCGCCAGAAAGTCGGCCACACTGAAGGTTTGGTCGGGGTCGATGATGTCAACGAGGTGATGGGGCACCAGCGCCAGCTCCGCTGGCGTGGGTTTGGCAGTGCCGATGTCCATGTGGCGGAACACCAAGGCTGAATCCAGGCTGATAATTTCAATGGGATAGCCTTGCTCAGCCAACCACAGCCCCAATGCGGATTTTCCGCTGGCCGTGGGGCCGATGATGGCCACCGCAGGCAGGTCCAGCGCGGGGTGCAGGCTGAGGGCATTCATCACTGCCCCCGCAAAAACCATTTGTCCATGTCGGCCATGGAGAACAAACGCCAAGTTGGGCGCCCGTGGTTGCATTGGTCTGAACGCTCAGTGCGCTCCATGGCCCGTAACAGGGCGTTCATTTCCGTGAGGCTCAACTTGCGGTTGGCCCTGACTGCGGTGTGGCAGGCAAGGCCCGCCAGCCATGCATTGCGTTGTCGCTCCAGCACATGGGCGACGCCGTAGGTTTGGAGGTCGGACAACCATTGTTGAATGAGCGTTGACAAGTCCTGCCCAGCCAGCACGGTGGGCACGGCGCGAATGGCCAACTCCTGAGCCGAAAGCAGGCAAAGCCTGAAGCCAAACTGCGCCCACAGGGTTTCGCCCTGCTCCACTTCCCCTGACAGGCGAGGATCGATTTGTACGATCAACGGCACCAGCAGTTCTTGCGAGGGAATGCGTTGCTGCTGGTCCAGCGACTGCTTGAACTGTTCGTACAACACGCGCTCGTGGGCGGCGTGCATGTCAACCACGACCATGCCATCGGGCCGCAAAGCGAGAATGTACACGCCATGCACTTGGGCCAGGGCCTGCCCCAAGTATTCCTCGGGGCGCTCTGTGTCCGTGGTGTCGGGCTGCGTGCCCGCGGTGGCATGACTGGCCGACGCTTGGGCCAAGGCGGGTGTGGCCCAGCCATCGAGTTTGGCCAGCGCCTCGGGCGTGGCTTGAATCACTGGCTTGGCCTGCACGCCTTGCTGACTGGCCTGGGGCGTCAATGGCGCATAGGCTGACAGGTAGGCCCCCAAATCTTCGCTGGCGAAAGGCAACACACCTGCCTTGGGAACTGCGGTGGGTGTGGTGTTGTAGGCCGTGTGGGCCGCGCTGCTGGAGCGCCAACTGGCCCCCTGATTCATGGGCTGTTCTGCAGCCACTTCTTGGGGCGATTGGCTAAGCGGTACCACTGCCCTGGACGGGGCCAAAGTGGCTTGTATGCAATGGCGCACCCATTGATGTATGGCCCGGGCGTTGCGGAAGCGAACCTCGGTTTTGGCGGGGTGCACATTCACGTCGACCTCGGTGGGAGGCAGTTGCAGAAACAGCACGAAAGCCGGAAATTTGTCGCCATGAAGCACGTCTTCATAGGCCGACCGCACGGCGTGGTTGATGAGCTTGTCTTTGACAAAACGGCCATTGACATAAAAGTACTGCACATCTGCACGCCCACGCGCTGCATCAGGCAAGCCCACCGCACCATGCAAGCGCAAGTCGCCTTGGGCCATGTCCATGGGTTTCGAGCGGCCTTCGGCCAGCACATCAATCAGGTTGAACAAGCGGGCGCTCCACGCCATGGCCGGGTAGCGAGCGTGCAATTTGCCATCGCGATACACCAGCCAAGTGACGTCCGGATTGGCCAGCGCCATGCGCTTGATGACGTCCAGACAGGTGAAAAACTCGGTCTGTTCCGACTTCAGAAACTTGCGCCGGGCCGGTGTACTGAAATACAGCGACTGCACATCCACGGTGGTGCCCAGCCCGTTGGAGGAGGGTTCAACAACCCATCCACCGGTCTGGTTCTGTATGGTGTACGCGCAGGCCTGCCCTGCGGGATAACTGCTCAATGCAAACTGGCTGACTGAGGCAATGGATGCCAAAGCTTCGCCCCGGAAACCGAGGCTTGCGACCTGCTCCAGATCGTCCAGATTCTGGATTTTTGACGTGGCGTGGCGGGTCACCGCCAAGGCCAGTTGATCCTGAGGAATGCCCGAACCGTTGTCCTGAATGGCGATGCGCTGAATACCGCCGCCGTCGATGCGGACGGTGATTTCTGTTGCACCCGCATCCAGGGCATTTTCAACCAGCTCTTTGACCACGGAAGCGGGCCGGTCAACCACCTCGCCTGCGGCGATCTGGCTGATGAGAACATCGGGAAGTTGAGCAATGGCGCGGGGCGAAGTCATGCCCCCATTATACGGGGCGAGCCTTAGGTGATACGCCGTGCCACCGGTGGATTCTTGGCGAAATACTGCGCAATGCCCTGGGCTATGGCCTGGGCAATTTTGCGCTGGTGGTTGGGGTCATTCAATTTCCGCTCTTCATCCGGGTTACTGATGAAGGCCGTTTCCACGAGAATGGACGGAATATCGGGCGCTTTCAACACAGCAAACCCTGCCTGCTCGACGCGTGGCTTATGCAATTTGTTGATGCGGCCAATCTTGCCCAACACCGCATCGCCCAGCTTCAGGCTGTCGTTGATCTGGGCGGTGGTGGAGAGGTCCAGCAGCACTTTGGCCAATTGGTTGTCGGTGCCTTTGATGTTGACACCACCAATCAGGTCCGACGCATTTTCTTTGTTGGCCAACCAGTTGGCTGCGGTGCTGCTGGCACCGCGTTCAGACAACACAAACACCGAGGAACCACTGGCCGACTGTTTGATGAAGGCGTCGGCGTGCACAGACACAAACAGGTCGGCATTGACACTGCGGGCCTTCTGGACCCGCGTGCCCAAAGGCACGAAAAAGTCGCCGTTGCGGGTCAACATGGCGCGCATGCCGGGAATGTTGTCCAGTTCTTCTTTGAGCAGTTTGGAGATGGCCAGCACCACGTGTTTTTCGTAAGAACCGCCGCTGCCCACCGCACCCGGGTCTTCACCGCCGTGACCAGGGTCGATGGCCACCGTGATGACGCGCTTGACTTCCAGAGCCTGCTTGTCGCTGCGCTCGGCTTTTGGGGTATTGGGTTTGTTCTCAACCTTGGGGTCGGGCTTGCTCTCGGCGACTTCGGTTTTGGCCGTGTCGCGGGCAGGTTCGCGCGCCTTGCCACTGGCCGGGCTTGATTTACTGTCGGCCTCCGCCTGACGAAGGATTCGCGCGATTTCATCGTCTTTGTGGCTGCCCGATGAGGCATTCGACTCGCGGTCAGCGCCTTTGTCCAGCAAACCCAGCAGCGGGTCCACGGGCTTCTTGGGGTAGAAATCAACCACAAACCGGTTTTTGTATTCGGCCACGGGCTCGATGGTGAACACTTCAGGCCGCACCTCCGACTTCAGGTCGAAGACGATTCGAACCGTGGACGCGTCGTACTGCCCCACGCGGATTTGCTGAACATAAGGGTCATCCGCCTTCAAACGCGCAGTGAGGTCTTTGAGGGTTTTGTCCAGACGCATGTCCAGAATGTCGACCACCATGCGGTGTGGGCTTTCGACCAGAAAATGCCGGGTTTTCAGTGGGCCATGATGCTCGAGTGTGACCCGGGTGTAATCGTCTGCAGGCCACAAGCGCACATCGACAAAGCGCACCTGCCCCACCGCCCAAGCGCCCACCGGCACCAGTTGCAGCAGCAGACCGCCCGTGGCGGCTTTCAGCAAGTTACGACGTGTATTCATTCCTTGGCATCCAGCAATTCAAATCGGTTCAAGGTGTCCAAGCCTGTCGGCGTGTGGGCGCTCAGCGTGATTTGCCGAGCGGTCAGCACTTCAGGTTGAGCCTCGTTGATGGGCGCGTAAGCGAGGTGCAACAGGAGGTCTGCCGGGGGCAAGACGCCTGCCGCTTTCTCAGGCCACTCCACCAAACACAGGGCATGTTCCTCGAAATTGTCCCTGAACCCTGATTCTACCCATTCATTCTGATCGAAGAAGCGATAAAAATCAAAATGATAGACAGAATAACTCGAGAATGCGTAAGGTTCAACCAACGCATAGGAGGGGCTTTTGATCGGCCCCTGCACACCCAATGCCCGTAAAAAGGCCCTGACCAGTGCCGATTTACCAGCGCCCAATGGGCCGCTGAGGTACAGCCGCAGCGGGGCCTGACTGACCCGAGCCAGCTTTTCCCCTACACTACGGGTGCAGCCCTCATCGGGGCAGAATCTTTGTACTGTCTTGAGCATGTCAGGGTCGGAAACTCAACATTGGCAATTGATACAACGGCTTGCCCAGCGGCACGGCCTACATTGCATGGGGGTCAGTGACACGGATTTGTCCACCTGTGAACCCCACCTGCAAGCCTGGCTGGACCAAGGCATGCACGGGACCATGGGGTATATGGCGCGGCACGGCATGGCCCGCCTGGACGTGAACACCA
Source organism: Limnobacter sp. (assembly GCF_046297615.1). GTDB lineage: Bacteria > Pseudomonadota > Gammaproteobacteria > Burkholderiales > Burkholderiaceae_B > Limnobacter. The sequence goes on from NZ_JBKBHM010000008.1 coordinate 53,282, forward strand.
TTCTGCCCGGCGCGATCCGAATCGTATCACTGCGCATCCCCTATGTGCCCGAGTCGTTGTTGGCCGCAGACACGGAACAAGACGGCTTGAACAGCCAACTGGCGCGCGTTCAAGAGGCGCGGCAACCCTACATCAGCCTGTACGCCCGCGGGCGGGACTATCACAAGGTCATCCGCAAACGCCTTCAACAGTGGATGGACGACGTGCATGCTGAGGTGGGCCCATTGGGGTACAGGGTGACAGTGGACAGCGCCCCCACCCCGGAAGTTGAAATCGCCCGAAAGGCGGGCTTGGGCTGGCGGGGCAAGCATTCCCTGCTGGTTCACCCTCGCGAAGGGTCGATGTTTTTTCTGGCGGAAGTCTTCACCAACCTGCCTTTGCCATTGAGTGGGGAGTTTGAACAAGACCACTGCGGCACTTGTTCGAGTTGCGTGGACGCCTGCCCCACTGGCGCCATACTGCCGGGCCGCGTGGTGGATGCCCGCCGCTGCGTGTCTTACCTGACCATCGAACATGATGCGGGGATAGACCCCGAGTTGCGCAGGGGCCTTGGCACCCGTATTTATGGGTGTGACGACTGCCAGTTGGTGTGCCCGTGGAACAAATTCACCCGCCCGGCGGTGCATGCCGACTTCAATGCGCGCCCCCACATGAACGAGCCCGACTGGGCCACCCTGATGTGCTGGACGGAGGCTGATTTTCTGAAACACACCGAAGGCAGCGCCATCCGACGCATCGGCTTTTGGCGCTTTCAGCGCAACCTGGCAGTGGCAGCGGGGAACGCGCAGGGGGAAAAGGCCCAACTGCTTGAGCTGACAGGCCTATTGGACGCCATGAAGGCCGGGGCTGACGAGGTGCTGCTTGAACACATCGCCTGGGCCCAGGCCGAATTGAATCAACGAATGGCGTGAATCAGGCTGGGCGCACAATGGTTTGAGCTTCGCCTTCCGCACGCTGGCGGATTTGGCCAATGCGGTAGGGTTGCTCACCTTCGGCACGCAACAAGTCAACGGCGGCATCGGCTTGGGCCGCGGGCACCACCAACACCATGCCGATACCGCAGTTGAACACGCGATTCATTTCGTCGAACGGCACTTGACCATTGGTTTGCAACCACTTGAAGAGGTCGCTTTCAGGCCAGGCGCTGCGTTGCAGTTCGGCGGTCAGGCCTTCGGGCAGCACTCGGGGAATATTCTCGACCAAGCCACCACCAGTGATGTGGGCCAAGGCATGCACAGGCAAGCTGCGAATCAGCTTGAGCACAGGCTTCACATACATGCGGGTTGGGGCCATGACGGCTTCACGCAGCGTGACACCGTCGCAGGCCTGGTTCAGATCGGGCTGAGCACGCTCGATGATTTTGCGCACCAGCGAAAAACCATTGGAATGCACACCATTGGAAGCCAGGCCGATGACCACGTCACCGGCAGCCACTTTGCTGCCATCAATGATTTCGGATTTCTCGACCACTCCAACGGCAAAACCGGCCAAATCGTATTCTCCTTCGGGGTACATGCCGGGCATCTCGGCAGTTTCGCCGCCGATCAATGCGCAACCAGCCTGCTCACAACCCAAGGCGATGCCGCCAACCACGCTGGCGGCGGTTTTCACATCCAGCTTGCCGCAGGCAAAATAATCCAGGAAGAACAGGGGTTCTGCGCCCTGTACGAGAATGTCATTGGCACTCATGGCCACCAAATCGATGCCCACGGTGTTATGGATGTTCCATTCAAAGGCTAAGCGCAGCTTGGTGCCCACGCCGTCGGTACCCGACACCAACACAGGTTCCTTGTAACCCTTGGGCACTTCAAACAGCGCACCAAAACCACCGATGCCAGCCAACACGCCCGGGCGCAGTGTGCGCTTGGCCAAGGGCTTGATGGCTTCAACCAGATCGTCACCGGCCTGGATGTCCACACCGGCGTCTTTGTAGGTCAAGGGAGAATTCATGAAGGGCAATCCAAGAGTGAGTTGGGCAAACGGTGGTACGCGGTTGACAGAGCCCCAAGGGCACGCCAAGGCCGGCCAGCCTGACAAGCCTGACATTTTACCCGACTCGGGGCTCAAATTCCGTCTTTCGGGGTATTATTGTCGGCTACCTTGCCGGTTGTTTTCAGCCCGGCTCTTGCGTTGTCTTCGTCGCCCCCTGGCCCTCTGACCGTTCATGCAACAACTGCTACTTGACGTCTTTACACCGCCCAAGCCAAACCTTGGGAATTTTCTGGTGGGCCGGAATGCGCAGGTTATGCACGAATTGAGCCGGCTCGGCCAACCGGGCACATCGTCACCCCAACTGGTGTACCTGTACGGGCCGGTGGGCTGCGGAAAAACCCATTTGTTGCGCGGGCTGGCCCAAAACCTTGGGGTGACCGCACTGACAGGCACCACCCGATTTGTCTTCAAGCCTGCGCCGCAGGCACTGCTGATGGACAACATTGAAGAGTTAACGCCCTATTCACAGGTGCAGTTGTTCAATGCCTTCAACAGCGCCCTGGCCGACCGCCAGCCACCCGCGATCGTGCTGTGTGGTGAACAGGCCCCCGCGGACCTGCCCCTGCGAGAGGACTTGCGCACACGCATTCAGGCCGGGCTTTGCCTGCGAATTCTGCCCTTGACCGACGACGAGAAGCTGACCGCCCTGCAGCACATTGCACAGGCCCGAGGCCTTGAACTCAGCCCGGAAGTGGTGGACTATGCCCTCAGGCATTTTCAGAGGGACATGGGCTCCCTGACTGCTGTCATGGACGGCCTGGACCGCTTTTCATTGGAACAACACAAACCCGTGAGCGTCAACCTGCTGCGCCACTGGATGAAACGCCGGGAAAGCCTGGTGGTTCGTGAACCCGAGATGCCTTGAGCCCAACATGAAACTTGCCCTGTTCGACCTCGACAACACGCTGCTGCCCATGGACTCTGACCATGGATGGTCTCAATTTCTGATCGACCTTGGCGTGCTGGATCGCGCTGTGTTCGAGGCCAGAAACGACCAGTTTTACGCCGATTACAAAGCAGGCACGCTCGACATTCACGCCTTTCTGGATTTTCAGTTCCAGCCCCTGAAAAACAACCCACGCAAGACGCTGGACGCCTGGCACGCCCAGTACATGGAGAAGGTGATTGGCCCCAACATTCGGCCCAGCGCAATCCGCTTGATTGAGCAGCATCAAAATGCGGGTGATGTGTGTGTCATCATCACAGCCACCAACAGCTTTATCACCACCCCGATTGCCCAGGCGTTTGGGATTGAACACCTGATCGCCACTGAACCAGAAGCCATGGATGGCGAATTCACCGGCAAAGTCAGTGGCCTGCCCTGTTTCCGTGAAGGCAAAGTCACCCGGTTGAACCAATGGCTACAATCCCAGGGCTGGCAATGGAGCGACGTCACTGCAAGCACCTTTTACAGTGACTCAATCAACGACCTGCCCCTGCTGGAACAGGTCAGCCACCCGGTGGCCGCCAACCCGGACCCCACTTTGGCCAAAATCGCCCAAACGCGGCAATGGCCCATCATCGAGCTATTCGTATGATCAAGAAATTCTTCAAGCGCCTGTTTGCCAAGCCCGGCTTAAGCCGAGACACACCCGGCACAGCGACGCACTCACACCTTCAAGGCCACGATAAAACTGGACGTTCATACTCCGTGCACAAACCCAAAATCTGGAATGTGGCCGACCACCGCATTGACCGCAGGCTGGTGAGCCACAACGCCATTCGGGTGTGCGAAACACTTCAATCCAAAGGCTACAAGGCCTTCGTGGTTGGCGGTGCGGTGCGCGACCTGCTGTTGGGCATGCGCCCCAAAGACTTTGACGTGGCCACTGACGCAAGCCCGGAACAGGTGCAGCGCCTGTTCCGCAGGGCACGCATCATTGGCCGTCGTTTCCAGATTGTTCATGTGATGTTTGGTCCGGAAACCATCGAAACCTCGACCTTCCGGGCCCTGGCGAGTTCCAGCAGCGAAGTGGATGAGCATGGGCGGGTGTTGCGCGACAACGAATTTGGCCGTCAAGATGAAGACGCCTCCCGGCGCGACTTCACCGTCAACGCCATGTACTACGACCCCACCACGGAAACGGTTTGGGACTACCACCGTGGTATGGAAGACTTGCGGGCCCGTACCCTGCGGATGATTGGCGAACCGGTGCGCCGCTACCGCGAAGACCCGGTGCGCATGCTGCGTGTGGTGCGCTTTGCAGCCAAGCTGGACTTCCGCATTGAACCTGCAACCTACGCGCCGATTGCTGAGCTGGCTGACTTGCTCAAGAATGTTCCCGCCTCGCGCCTGTTCGATGAAATGCTCAAACTGCTGATGAGCGGGTCTGCCATGGCCTGTTTGGTCGGGTTGCGCAAAGCAGGCTTGCATGGTGGTGTGTTCCCGCTGCTGGATGCCATTCTCGACCACAAGAAAGGCGAGAGTTTCCTCACCGAAGCGTTGGCGCGAACCGATCAACGGGTGAAAGATGGCAAACCGTTGAGCCCGGGTTTCCTCTTCGCCTGCTTGCTGTGGCACCTGGTGCTTGAAGACTGGGAAGTGCGCATCAAGCGCGGGGAAGTGAAGTTTCCTGCCCTGTTTGCGGCCATGGACCAAGTGCTGGCCGAGCAGGCCGAGCGCACCGCCATTCCGCGACGACTGACTGGCGACATGCGGGAAATTTGGGCATTTCAACCCCGGTTTGAAAAACGGGCGGGCAAGGCCCCTTTCAAAATGCTTGAACAGGCCAAGTTCCGCGCTGCGCTGGACTTTTTCGAACTGCGCGCCGTGGTGGGCGATGCCGACAAAGCACTGGCCCTATGGTGGCGTGAGTTTGCAGAAACCGACAACACCCACCGGCAAAGCCTGCTGGATGGGCTGCGGGGCAACGCCGAGAACCGTGGCGAGGGTGGCGACCCTGCCCGTAAAAAGCGCCGCCGCCGACGCAAACCCAATGGGGGCGGCTCTGCAACAGGCCCGGCTGAATGACTTTGGGGACCACCTGCCACCTGGGTTTGGGTGGCAACCTGGGCGACCCACATGCCCTGTTTGATGAACTGGAACGGCGCATGGCGGCTGACCCACGCGTACACGCGTTTGAAATGTCACCCCGGTACGCCAGTGCGCCTGTGGACGCCACTGGGCCTGACTACATCAATGCCGTGGCCCGCCTTCAGTGGACCGACACCCCTGAGGCCCTGCTGGCCCTGTGCATGCAACTGGAAAGCGACCTTGGGCGGGTGCGCAGCGTGCGGAACGCGCCGCGCCTGATTGATGTGGATGTGCTGCTGTTTGGCGACCAGGTGCGCAACAGCCCCGAACTGACGGTACCCCACCCGCGCCTGCACACACGGCGGTTTGTGCTGGCCCCCCTGTTGGACCTCAGCCCCGACATCGAGATTCCCGGGCTTGGCCCTGCCGCCCTCTGGTTGCCAAAAACTCAAGACCAAGTCTGCAAGCGGATTTGAGGACCGCTTCCAATTGCGGGCACCGCCCTGCGCTACACTGTGGCGCAACGCACAAGACAAACCCACGACCTCGCGGAGACCGAGTTGACGCAAGCCCAAACCAGCAATCTGGCCAGCAAATACCGGCACATTGTGATTGAAGGCCCCATTGGGGTGGGCAAGACCTCGCTTACACGTCGCTTGGCTGAACGCTTTAATGCCGAACTGTTGCTGGAAAAGCCGGACGAAAACCCGTTTCTGGACAAGTTTTACAGCGAACCGGGGCGCTATGCCCTGCCCACCCAACTGTTTTTCCTGTTCCAGCGCATCGGGCAACTGCGTGACCTGACTCAACGGGACTTTTTCGAGAACATGGTGGTCAGCGACTTCCTGCTGGATAAGGACCGGATGTTTGCCTCGCTGACTCTGGACGAAGAAGAGCTCAAGCTGTACAACCAGATCTACAGCCACCAAAGCCCGCAGACCGGCACACCAGACCTCGTGATCTACCTGCAGGCCCCGCCCGCCACACTGCTGGAGCGGGTTCAACGCCGGGCCATTTCGTATGAATTGAACATCACGGAACAGTACTTGGCGCAACTGAGCGAAGCGTACAGCCGATTCTTTTACCACTATGACGACGCGCCCTTGCTGATCGTGAACACCGAACACCTGAACCCGGTTGACCACGATGAAGACTTTGAGTTGCTGCTCAACCAGATTGAGGGCATGAAAGGTCGGCGGGAATTTTTCAACTGGTCTGAATGACAGTGCCCAGGGAGTGACCATGAGCGCCCAACCCCACGCAACCCCTGCAGCAGCCCGCAAGGCCGTGACCCTGCCCCGCCTGCTGGAGATGAAACAACAGGGCGAAAAAATCGCCATGCTGACCTGTTACGACGCCTGCTTTTCCAGCCTGCTGGACGCCAGCGGTGTGGATATTTTGCTGATTGGTGATTCACTGGGCATGGTGTTGGCGGGCATGCCGAGCACACTGCCGGTGACCATGGAGATGATGGAGTACCACACCCGCAGCGTGGCTGCCGGCAACAAAACTGCGTTTGTACTGGCCGACATGCCCTTTGGCAGTTATCAGGAAAGCCCTGAACAGGCCTACCGCAATGCAGCCCGCCTGATGGCGGCTGGGGCCAATATGGTGAAGCTGGAAGGCACCGCCTGGCTGGCCGACACCGTGAGTTACCTGACCACACGAGACATCCCCGTCTGCGCCCACCTGGGCTTGACCCCCCAGTCTGTCAGCGCACTGGGCGGTTACCGGGTTCAGGGCAAGGACGCCAAAGCGGCCAAAATCCTGAAAACCAACGCCAAAGCCATGCAGGATGCAGGCGCTCAACTGGTGTTGTTTGAACTGATTCCGGGCAAATTGGGCGCGGACATTTCACGCACCCTGACAGTGCCCACCATCGGCATTGGCGCAGGAGTTGATTGCGACGGCCAAGTGCTTGTTTTGCATGACATGCTGGATGTTTTTCCGGGTAAAAAACCCAAATTCGTCCGCAATTTCATGGATAATCAGCCCTCCATCCAGGCGGCCATTCAGGCCTACGTGGCAGCGGTCAAAAACCGCACCTTTCCTGGGCCTGAACACACCTTCTGAACACGTCATGAGACAGATTTCCTCCATCACGGACCTGCGCGACCAGCTACGCGGCCAAAACAGGACTGCTTTTGTGCCCACCATGGGTAACCTGCACGAAGGCCACATGTCGCTGATGCGCATCGCCGCCAAACACGGCGACCCGGTCGTGGCCAGTGTGTTTGTGAACCGGCTGCAGTTTGGGCCGAATGAAGATTTCGACAAATACCCCCGCACCATGGCCGAAGACGCCGCCAAACTGGAGAAGGAAAACGTCTACGTGATGTTTGCGCCCACGGAGCGCGACCTTTACCCCGAGCCCCAGGACTACCGAATCCGCCCCCCGGACGGCTTGGGCAATACCCTTGAGGGCGAGTTCCGCCCAGGGTTCTTTGAGGGTGTTAGCACCGTGGTAACCAAGCTGTTCAACTGCGTGCAGCCCAAAGTGGCCGTGTTTGGTAAAAAGGATTACCAACAGTTGATGATCATCCGGCGCTTGGTGCAACAACTGGCCATGCCCATTGAAATCATCGCAGCGCCCACGGTGCGCGACCCCGACGGCCTGGCCATGTCGTCACGCAACCGTTATCTGAATGAGACCGAACGGGCCGAAGCGCCCTTTCTGTTTCAACTTTTGAATGATCTCTCCAATCTGGTCAAATCCCGTCGCCCGAATCTGGACCTGTTGGTACAATTCGAGGCCGATTGTCGGGACCGCCTTGTTCAACGGGGCTGGAAACCAGACTACTTCGAGGTGCGCAGACAGCATGACCTGATGCGCCCCACCGATGAAAACCTGTCGACAGGCACGCCACTGGTGATTTTGGCGGCCGCAAAGCTGGGAACCACCCGCTTGATCGACAACCTGGAGATTGAGTGATGCAACGCGAAATGCTGCTTGGGAAGATCCACCGAGCCAAGGTGACCCACTGCGAACTGCACTACGAGGGTTCATGCGCCATTGATGAGAACCTGCTTGAAGCGTCCGGCATCATTGAATTTCAGCGCATCGACATTTATGTGATCGACAATGGCGAGCGTTTCTCCACCTACGCCATCAAAGGCGAACGTGGCAGCGGCATGATTTCCCTGAACGGTGCTGCAGCTCGCCGCGCGCAGAAAGGCGACTTGGTGATTATTGCCGCCTACGGCACACTGAACGATGAAGAATGCAAAACCTTCCAGCCCAAACTGGTGTTTGTTGACGACAACAACCGAATGAATGAGCAGCGCGGGCACATTCCCACGCAGCAGATGTAAAAAAGCGCCGCAAGGCGCTTTTTTTTCGCCGATGGACTTTAAGCAGGTGCGACTGTCGGCCTGGTGTACTCGGCCATGGACCGCTTGATTTCCCGGTTGACGTACCACTTGTGCACCTGAACGCCCACATAAATGGCCACGGCCAAGCCCAACACCACGCCAAGGCCGATAGGATTACTCATCGCCCCAGCCAGCGCCAGCGCACCCACGGTAATGGCGGTGATGCCCATCGCGGTTTGTAAGGCACCACGGGCTTTCATCTGGGTGTAAGCCTTTCTCAGACGCTGATAGGCCTGGCTGCCACGCTCAGCTTGAGGTTTGGCGTATTCCATGGTGCTCAGTTTGCCTGCCTTTTTTCGGGCTGACCGGTAAGACATCACACCATCCAGCAGGTTAATGGCCCCGATGGCCACTGCCCCACCGGCAAACGCCCCCATGTGCGCGGCCACGTAGGCGTTGCAGCTTGAAAAACCGGCCGCCACCTTGCTGGCCGCAGAGGTGATGGCGGCATTCAGGGTTGAATTGGTGACTGCACACACGACAAAAGCCGTGACCCCCAAAGCGCCCACCAGATTTCTCGCCAAGCGGACTGCAGGCCGGGCGAAGACTGACTTCGACTCGGTTTGAGCCTCGGGAGTATGGGCATCAAGACCATTGGCATGGGCTGTAGCTGCGCTGGGAGAAGGCATGACAATCAGGTCGAAAAAATGCAGACCCCTTTCGTCACAAACCAGAGAGAAAAAGTTCAGTCCAGCCTAGGCTGAAGCCCGCTTAAGGCGATCCGCAACCCCTTCCCACTCGGGTGTGTGGGCAGGCTGTTCGATGATCAACTGCGCATGGCCATCTTCATCGGCTTTGCGCAGAATGAGATAAAGCTGTTGGGCCACTTGGTCTGGATGATTGCTCAAGGCCAGCAGCTTGGGTTTGACCACACTGCGCACCTGAACCTCAGACACCTCGGCCAGAAAGTCATCGGTCCACCCCACGATCAGGGTTGATTGCTCGCAACGAACCCGCGATAAAGCGGGCGCATCCAGCACGTTCACTCGGGCATCAGGGCTGTAGTGTTTGTCCAATGCGCCGGACACGCGGGTCTGATCCCCTTGGGCACGCACTTGGGCAAGGTTCAGCACGGGGGTCTTTACCACCTGTTCAATCTGGCTGGCTGTGATGGCGCCCGGGCGCAAAATTGCAGGCTGATCACCGATCAAGCTCACGATGGTGGATTCGATGCCCACTCGGGGAATGTCGCCATCCAGCACATAGTCGATGCGGCCATCCAGTTCCTGCAGCACATGGGCCGCGCGGGTGGGGCTGACTTTGCCAAAGCGGTTGGCCGAAGGGGCAGCCACAGGTACCCCGACATCACGCAACAGTTCAATGGCCACGGGGTGATCGGGGCAACGCACACCCACAGACTGCTGCCCCCCAGTGACGGTGAGCGACATGCGCTCACCCTTGGGCAACACCAGCGTCAATGGACCCGGCCAAAAAGCCTGCATGAGTGCTCGGGCGTGAGGGGACAGCTCGGCCACCCAGCCGGAAAGGTCCGCGTCAGGCGCCACATGGGCAATCAGGGGGTGGTCGGCAGGGCGGCCTTTGGCCTTGAACACGCCAGCCAATGCGGATTCGCTGGTCACCGCGGCGCCCAAACCAAACACGGTTTCTGTAGGAAAGGCCACCAGCTTGCCCATGGCCAATGCCTGGGCCGCTTCAGCAATGTTGCTGTGGGTGGGTTTGAGCAGAGCGGTGCGCAGGGCCATGGCAGGCGTGGTTCAATCGTCGTCGCCGATGCCCAGAATGCTGCGCACCTGGTCAGCCACCGCCAAGGCCTGTTCAAGCGCTGGGGCCACAATCGTGATGTGGCCCATCTTGCGACCCACACGGGCTTGCTCTTTGCCATACAGGTGCAACTTCACCTGGGGCAGGGCCAGCACCGCAGACCAATCGGGCTCGCGCTCATTGCCTTGTTCGTCGAACCACAATTCGCCGAGCAGGTTCACCATGACGGAAGGGCTGTGCTGCCGCGTGTCGCCCAGTGGCAAACCCGCGAGGATGCGGGCTTGTTGCTCGAACTGGGAAGTAACACAAGCGTCGATGGTGTAGTGGCCGCTGTTGTGGGGGCGCGGTGCAATTTCATTGACCACCAAGCCCATTCCTTCCACCACAAAGAACTCCACACACAGAACGCCCACGTAATCCAGAGCGCCTGCGATGGAAATGGCACTGGCCCGGGCCTGTGCAGCCATCACGTCTTCAATGCGGGCAGGCACAATGGTCGTGGCCAAAATGCCTTTGCGGTGGTGGTTCTCAGCCACGGGGAAAGTAATGCATTCGCCCTTGTGGTCACGCGCCACAATCACCGACACCTCGCGCAACAGCGTAAGGCGTTTTTCAAGGACACACTCAACCTCATTGAGGTCGGCAAAGGCTTTGCGCAAATCGTCCAGCGTACTGACCCTGACCTGCCCTTTCCCGTCGTAACCCAGGCGCGCTGTTTTCAAAATGCCGGGCAGCAGGGGCAAGAGGGCCTCGCTGATATCAGCCGTGCTGCGCACGGGGGCATGTGGTGCCACGGGCACGCCACAGCCGCTGACGTAACTTTTCTCTTCCAGACGATGCTGGGCAACCCCCACCGAAAAGGCCGAGGGGCTGACAGGAATGCGGTTGGCCAGAGTGTCCAGCGCCAAGGCGGGCACATTCTCGAATTCCGTGGTGACCCCCACACAGCGCTCGGCCAACTCGGCCAAGGCGGCATCGTCCAGATAATCAGCCAACAACTGGCCATCGGCCACCGAACCGGCAGGGCTGTTGCTGGCAGGGTCCAACACCAGCACCTTGTAACCCAATGACTGGGCCGCCATACAGAACATGCGACCCAACTGGCCGCCGCCCAGCAGCCCCAACCACTGGTTGGGCAAGGCTGTTTTGAATTCAACCGAGGATTTGGCTTGGTTCATGGTGGTGACCCGGTTCAACGCAGGGGCGGCAGTTCCATGTCCCGAGCCACATTGGATTGGCTGACACGGAAGGCTTCCAGACGTTGTTTCAATTCAGGATTGTTCAAGGCCAAAATGGCGATTGCAGCCAAGGCTGCATTGGCAGCGCCCGCCTCGCCAATGGCAAAGGTGTTCACTGGGATGCCCTTGGGCATTTGCACGATGGACAGCAGGGAGTCTTCACCGCGCAAATACTTGGAAGGCACCGGCACGCCCATCACGGGCACAATGGTTTTGGCTGCCAACATGCCCGGCAAATGGGCAGCACCCCCTGCCCCGGCGATGATGACCTGAAGGCCACGTGCGCTCGCAGTTTCAGCGTATTGGAACATTTCATCGGGCATGCGGTGGGCCGACACAACGCGGGCCTCATAGTCCACACCAAAATCGCGCAGCACCTGGACGGCGTTCTTCATCACTTCCCAGTCCGAGGAAGAACCCATCACCACGCCAACCTGGGGGTGTTCGCTGCTGTGCATGTTGTCACTCATCGTCGTTGTCCCTGTCACTGCTTATCCCAGCCACACGCGGCCGGTGAGCACTTCATACGCTTGGCGGTACTTGGCCGCCGTTTTGTCAATGATGTCCTGGGGCAATACCGGCGCTGGGGCCTTCTTGTTCCAGCCGGGCACGCTTTCCAGATAATCGCGCACAAACTGTTTGTCGTATGAGGGGGGCGACACACCCACCTGGTACTGGTCTGCGGGCCAGAAACGGGATGAATCGGCGGTCAACACCTCATCCATGAGCGTCAACTGGCCGTGTTCATCCAAGCCGAATTCGAATTTGGTGTCGGCAATGATGATGCCCTGCTTGGCCGCATATTCGCTGGCCTTGGTGTACAGGGCGATCGACACGTCGCGCACTTGTTGGGCCAAGTCATCGCCGATCACGCTGCACATGGTGGCGAAATCGATGTTTTCATCATGCTCGCCAACCGCCGCTTTGGTGGCGGGCGTGAAAATGGGTTCATCCAGCTTGGCGGCCATTTGCAGGCCAGCAGGCAATTTGATGCCGCACACGGCACCGGTGGCTTGGTAGTCTTTCCAGCCCGAGCCGATGATGTAACCCCGCACCACGGCTTCGATGGGCAACGGCTTGAGACGCTTGACCACCATGGCACGTCCGCGCACCAAAGCCGCTTCCTGTTCAGTCAGCACTGATTCAGGGGCCACGCCGGTGAGGTGGTTGGGCACCACGTCGCGCAGGATGTCGAACCAGAACTGGGCCATCTGAGTCAGCACCATGCCTTTCTCGGGGATGGGCTGGTCCAGAATCACGTCGAATGCCGACAGGCGGTCGCTGGCGACAATCAACATTTTGTCCTCGCCCACGGCGAAGTTTTCACGAACCTTGCCACGGTGCAACAGGGGCAAGGAGCTCAGTTGGGTTTCAAACACGGTACTCATTCAAAAGTGCCTATGTGGTTCGGGCCCGACAATGCGGGCGCTCTGAAAAGACAAACACGCGGGAAACCCGCGTGGTGAACTGCGCCAGGGCAGCCAGTGACGCGCAGGGCTGTTGCCCCGCGGCTCTCACCGGAATTACTGAACGATCTGGGCCAATTCGCCCTTGGCGTACTTGGCGGCAATGTCAACCAAGCTGATGGGCTTGATTTTGCCAGCCTGGCCTTCGCAACCGAATTCCAGGTAACGCTGTTTACAAATGGCTTTGGCAGCCTCGCGTGCAGGTTTAAGCCACTCGCGTGCATCGAACTTTTCAGGGTTTTCAGCCATGAACTTGCGCACCGCGCCGGTCATGGCCAGGCGGATGTCGGTGTCGATGTTGATTTTGCGCACGCCGTACTTGATGGCTTCCTGAATTTCTTCCACGGGTACGCCGTAGGTTTCTTTCATTTTGCCGCCGTACTGGTTGATGATGGCCAGCAGGTCCGCAGGAACCGAGGAGGAGCCGTGCATCACCAAGTGGGTGTTGGGAATGCGGGCGTGAATTTCTTTCACGCGGGAGATGGCCAGAATGTCACCGGTGGGTTTGCGGCTGAATTTGTAAGCGCCGTGGCTGGTGCCGATGGCAATGGCCAGTGCGTCCAGTTGGGTGGCCTTCACAAACACAGCGGCTTCTTCAGGGTCGGTCAGCATCTGGCTGTGGTCCAGTTTGCCTTCGGCACCAATGCCGTCTTCCTCGCCGGCTTCACCGGTTTCCAGGTTGCCCAGACAGCCAAGCTCGCCTTCCACGGTCACACCCACTTTGTGAGCCATCTCCACCACGGTTTTGGTGACGTTGACGTTGTAGTCGAAGCTGGCGGGTGTTTTGCCGTCTTCCATCAGGGAGCCGTCCATCATCACCGAACCGAAGCCCAGGTCAATGGCGCCTTGGCACACCTTGGGGCTGGTGCCGTGGTCTTGGTGCATCACCAGGGGAATGTGAGGGAAAGCTTCCACCGCGGCCTGAATCAGGTGCTTGATGAAGGGCTCACCGGCATACTTGCGGGCACCGGCACTGGCTTGCAGGATGACGGGTGCACCGACCTCATCGGCAGCGGCCATCACGGCTTGCACCTGTTCGAGGTTGTTCACGTTGAACGCGGGGATTCCATAACCGTTTTCAGCGGCGTGGTCCAGCAGTTGGCGCATTGATACGAGAGGCATCACGAGTCTCCAAAAATAAAATCAGTTCAGCAGTCCGATGTGCTCGCCCACGCGAACAATCTTCATGGTGTTGGTGCCGCCGGACTTGCCGATGGGCTCGCCGATGGTGATGACGATCAAATCGCCGAGTTCAACCACCTTGGCGTCCAGCAAAGCCTTTTCGGACTTGGCCAACAACAATTCACGGTCTTCGGTTTCCGCCTGCATCATCACCGTGCGCACATCACGGTACAGGGACAGGCGACGGCGTGTTTTCTCTTCAGGCGTCAAGGCAAAAATCGGCACACCGCAATTCAGGCGTGACATCCACAGCGCTGTTGAGCCCGACTGGGTCAATGCGGCGATGGCCTTCACATCCAGATGGTGGGCAGTGAACAACGCCGCCATCGCGATGGACTGGTCCACTCGCTTGAATTTGCGGTTGAGAAAATCCGTGTCCAGGTTCACCGGGGCTGACTTTTCAGCCTCAACACAGGTGCGGGCCATGGCCTTGATGGTTTCTACCGGGAAACGCCCCGCAGCGGTTTCAGCCGACAACATCACTGCGTCGGTGCCGTCGAGCACGGCGTTCGCCACATCAGACACTTCAGCGCGTGTGGGCACCGGGCTCTCGATCATGCTTTCCATCATCTGAGTGGCAGTGATGGTGAGCTTGTTGTTTTCGCGTGCGGCGCGAATCAGGCGCTTCTGGGCGGCTGGCACAGCCGCATCGCCAATTTCAACGGCCAAGTCACCACGGGCCACCATGAGGCCATCGCAGGATCGGATGAGGTCGTCGAGGTTTTCAAGGGCCTCGCAACGCTCGATTTTGGCAATCATCATGGCGTGACCACCAGCAGCGCGAGTCAGTTCTCGGGCCATGTACATGTCGGCCCCGCTTTTCGGGAAGGACACTGCAATGTAATCGGCTTCAAAGGCCACGGCGGTGCGGATGTCCTCCATGTCTTTGGAAGTCAGCGCCGGAGCGGACAGACCGCCCCCCAGTTTGTTGATGCCCTTGCGGTTTTTCAGCACCCCACCGACTTCAACCACGGTGTTGATCTGCTGACCGATGACTTGTTTCACCTTCAGAACGATTTTTCCGTCATCGAGCAACAGGGTGTCGCCCGCTTTCACGTCGTTGACGAGTTCGGGGTAATCCAGGCCGACACGGCTGTCGTCACCCTCTTTGCAGGGGGCGTCAAGCACAAAGGTTTGCCCTTCAGTCAGCGTGGTTGAACCGTTGGCGAACAGGCCGATTCGAATCTTGGGGCCTTGCAGGTCCGCCATCACAGCCACGTCTTTTCCCAACTTGGCGGCGATGTCGCGCACGGTGTTCACGCGGCCAATGTGCTCATCGGCTGACCCATGGGAGAAATTCACGCGGACCACGTTCATGCCCGCAAGAATCATTTTCTCCAGCACTTCAGGCGAGGAGCTTGCAGGCCCCAGCGTGGCCACAATTTTGGTTTGACGAACGGCGTAGGTCATTCAGGCCCCCAGGCTTAAGCGGCGCGCTGTTGAAGGATTTCAACCGCAGGCAACACCTTGCCTTCGAGGAATTCAAGGAACGCGCCACCGCCGGTGGAGATGTAGCTGACATCGTTGCCGATGTTGTATTTGGCAATGGCCGCGAGTGTGTCACCACCACCCGCGATCGAGAAGGCCGACGAGGCAGCCACTGCGCGGGCCAGGCGTTCAGTGCCATGGCCAAACTGGTCGAATTCAAACACGCCCACCGGGCCGTTCCACACAATGGTGCCTGCGTTCTGCAGCAGGGTGGACAGGGCTTCGGCGGTTTTGGGGCCAATGTCGAAAATCATGTCGGTGTCGGCCACGTCAGTGGCGTCTTTGGTGGTGGCCACGGCGGTTGGGCTGAACTCGGATCCAACCACCACATCCACGGGGATGGGCACCGCAGCACCACGGGCTTGCATTTTTTCGATGATTTGACGGGCTTCGCCCAACAGTTCCGATTCAGCCAGCGACTTGCCGATGGGCAGGCCTTGAGCAGCCATGAAGGTGTTGGCGATACCGCCGCCCACAATCAACTGGTCCACTTTCTCGGCCAGGCTGTTGAGAATAGTCAACTTGGTGGACACTTTGGAGCCCGCCACAATCGCCACCAGCGGGCGCTTGGGGGCGGACAGGGCTGCACCCAAAGCATCCAGCTCGGCGGCCAGCAAAGGGCCCGCGCAGGCCACGGGCGCAAACTGGGCGGCACCGTGGGTGGTGGCTTCAGCCCGGTGGGCTGTGCCGAAGGCATCGTTCACGTAAATGTCGCACAGGGCGGCAATTTGCTTGGCCAGGTCAGGGTTGTTCTTTTTCTCGCCTTTGTTGAAACGGCAGTTCTCAAGCAGCACCACTTCGCCGGGGGCCACGCTGACGCCAGACACCCAGTCCTTGACCAAGCGCACGGGGCGGCCCAAGAGTTCACCCAAGCGTTGGGCCACGGGGGCCAGGCTGAGTTTCTCGTCATACTCACCCTCGGTGGGGCGACCAAAATGGCTGGTCAGCATGAGCGCGGCGTTGTTGTTCAGGCAATATTGAATGCCGGGCAGGGAGGCGCGGATGCGTGTGTCTTCGGTGATGTTGCCCTGGGCGTCCACTGGCACGTTAAAATCAACGCGGATCAATACGCGCTTGGTGGATACAGCTTGGTCTGTCAGGCGAAGAAAACGCAACATTGCTGGGCACTCGCAAGGAAGGTGATTGGACACAAACGGCCATTATAAACCGGCTGGGGCATCCCTGCTGCACTGGGCCCCTGCGATTGCCGTGGCTTTGTTGTCTTTGGCGGCAGGGGGGCTGCAGCCCCGCTTTGCGCCTGAACCCCGGGGCGACGCTTGGGGATTTTTCCTTCAAACCCTGGCAAGCCAGTTCGAACACCTGAACGCCGCCCACTGGCTGCTGAACATGGCAGGTTTACTGATTGTGAACTGGGGCCTTGCATCCAGCCTGCCCTGGCGGGTTTGGGCACTGGCTTGGGTATGGAGCTGGTTGGGCGTGTCCGCCTATGTGACCTGGGTTGAACCCATGCGATGGATGTGCGGGCTCAGTGGGCTGCTGCATGGGGTATTTACCCTGGCTTTGGTCAATCTGCTTTTGCAGAAGCAAGTGACCCGGCCTTTCTCGCGAAGTTGGCCCTTGTGGGCCCTGCTGGCAGGGTTTCTCGTCAAACTGGGGCTTGAATCGACAACGGACCCGCACTGGGATCCGTTGCTGAACAATGCAGTGGCTGTGGCGGCTCACCGGGGTGGTGTGCTGTCTGGCCTTATTCTGGCTTTGGCCTGGCGCTTTTGGTTGAGCAACCGCCGGGCTTGAAGCTGCCACAAGGCCAACAACACAGCCAACCCGACCAAACCCCAAGGGGCCAAACTGCCACCACCTCCGCCACCCCCACCCCCACCGCCGGTTGAAGGTGCAGAAGTCACCATGGTGCTGCCACCGCTGGACCCACTGGACCCTGAAGCCGCATCAGAGGCCACGCTGGCGGAATTGAAGCCGGTGTCGCCATTGGCCAACATGCGAATCGAGGTGAAACTGCTGTGGCTTTGGCCCACGGAGTCTGTCACGGTCAGTTTAAAAACAAGGTCAGTGGTGGCATTCGGTGCGGGCAAGGTCAGGTCGGCCGAGGCACTGGTACCAGTCAACACGCTGGTGCCGGACACTTGGGTCCATGAGTAGCTCGCAATGGTTCGGCCCGAAATGGCTGTACTGTCTGAACCGCGCAGCAACACGGGGTTACTCGCCACAGCCGACTCCTGATAGCCACTTGTACCCAAGCCATTGGCCGACACCGATGCGTTGGCCAAGGGCAGAGTGCCACGCGCCGCAAGAACGGCCGCATAGGCGTCCAACATGCCGCTTCCACACACCGCGGTGGTGCAATTGCAAGTGGCTGAGCCGCTGTTGGCTTGACAGGTGGTGCTGCCAGGACTGAGGAAGGACGCAGTGTTGGACACAATCAGGGTGGTGATTTGCGCGGGCGTCAACGCGGGGTTGATCGCTTTGATCAAGCCAGCCGTGGCGGCCACCAGGGGCGATGCGAATGAGGTGCCTACCTTTTCAACCTGATTGGCCGATGCAGGCCCAGTGGTGCCCGAATTGCCCACGCCCAAAAGGCCGTTGAAGTATCCGCCGGGCGCCATCAAATCCAGCCCTGTACCCAAGGCGCTGTAATAGGCTCTGGCCCCATTGCGGTCCAGTGCGCCCACTGAAATTACATTGGTACAGTTGGCTGGGGCTTCAACCGCTCCGCCTCCATTGCCTGCGGAGGCCACAACGAGGGTGCCCGCAGCGGTCACCCGGTTGATTGCATTTTGCTCAAGGCCAGAACAAGTGGCTGAGCTGCCCAAGCTGAGGTTGATGACGGAAGCGGGTGTGGTGTTGGTCGGCACGCCCGGTACATCCAGCCCAGCGGCCCACACCATGGCATCAACCACGTCAGACAGGTAACCGCCGCACTTGCCCATCACCCGCACCGGCAACACTTTCACGTTCCAATCGGCACCGGCCACGCCCGAAGCATTGTTGGCATTGGCCGCAATTTGACCGGCCACGAAGGTGCCGTGCCAGCTTGAATCCCGAACGGAACAGCCCTGAAACTGACCGCTTTGCGCTTCAGCCGAGGTAATCCAGTTGCCAGGGTCGGACGCGTCAGCATCACGCCCATTGCCATCATTGGCTGTGGCCACGTCAGAGACGAAGTCGTAACCAGCCAAAAGGCGCCCCACCAATTCAGGCGTCTGGAAGACTACGCCGGTGTCCAGCACAGCCACCACCACCTTGCTGCTTCCGCGAATCAAGTCCCAAGCCAGATTGAATTTTGCACCCGCAGTGCCTGACGTGTTGCGCAGCGCCCATTGGCTGGAAAAACTGGTGTCGTTGGGTGTGGCCTGCATGCGGACGGGGCGGTCGATCATCACCGTGTCGACTTCGGGGTCGCTGGCCAAGCGGTTGATCAAGGCTGTGTAATCGGTGGTGCGAACCCCCGGCCCAAAGCGCATGACGTGCGAGCCCAAGGTGCCCGCCCGCAGCCACACGGCGTCCACGTTGTTACGGCTCATCACGGCGGACAGGAATTCACCCTCTTTCTCCATGCGGCGCACCGAAGGCACTGAACTCAATTCCACCGCGTTGCGCAGCTTGATGATGAATTGCGGGCTTGAGGGCTCCGGGGTTTGTGCAACAGCCGATTGCCCAGTAAGCACTAAGGCCACACAAGCCGCATACGCCAAGGCCATGAGGCCACCCTTGAACCACCGCGAGAACATGTTCATGCCCCAGCCCTTCCACACTCGATTAGCAATGGGTTCAGGCTATCGATCAGGGGGGTGGAGGCATCAGAAGAAAAAGGGGAGGAACCACTCCTACTTTTTGGCCTTGGGGTTAGCCCGACAACGTGTCAGGCAAAGGCTTACAAGGCAGTCAGGTGATTTCCGGCAAACGAAAAATCCGCAGTATTACGCCAAAAAAAACCCCGGCATGCCCAAGGCTTGCCGGGGTTGTTGGCCGAACCCCGTGACCGGGGTTCAACACCGATTACTTCGCAGACATCAGGGCCACGGTGGTGTCGAGCATGCGGTTGGAGAAACCCCACTCGTTGTCGTACCAGGAGGACACTTTCACCAGTTTGCCGCTGACCTTGGTCAGGGTGGCGTCGAATGCGCTGGATGCAGGGTTGTGGTTGAAGTCGATGGACACCAGAGGAGCATCGTTGTATTCCAGCACGCCCTTCAGGGGGCCTTCAGCAGCGGCCTTCAGGATGCTGTTGACTTCTTCAACTGTGGTGTCGCGTTTGGCCACGAACGACAGGTCAACCATGGACACGTTGATGGTGGGCACGCGCACAGCGTAACCATCCAGCTTGCCGTTCAACTCGGGCAGCACGAGGCCAACTGCAGCAGCCGCACCGGTTTTGGTGGGGATCATGCTCATGGTGGCCGAGCGTGCGCGGCGCAGGTCTTCGTGGTACACGTCAGTCAACACCTGGTCGTTGGTGTAGGCGTGAATGGTGGTCATCAGGCCGGTTTCCAGGCCAATGGCGTCATTCAGGGGCTTGACCAGCGGTGCCAGACAGTTGGTGGTGCAAGACGCGTTGGAAATCACGGTGTCCGTGCTTTTCAACACGCCGTGGTTCACGCCGTAAACAACAGTGGCATCCACATCCTTGCCGCCGGGGGCAGAAATGATCACTTTCTTGGCACCGCCTTTCAGGTGGGCCGATGCTTTTTCCTTGGAGGTGAAAAAGCCGGTGCATTCCATCACCACGTCCACACCCAACTCGCCCCAAGGCAATTCGGCGGGGTTGCGGTTGGCCAGTACCTTGATTTTGTCGCCATTAACAACCATGTAGTCGCCATCGACAGTCACGGTGCCGGGGAAACGGCCGTGCGCAGTGTCGTACTGGGTCAGGTGGGCGTTGGTTTTGGGGTCGCCCAAGTCGTTGATGGCCACGATCTCGATGTCGTGCTTTTTGCCACCTTCGTAGTGTGCACGCAGCACATTACGGCCAATACGGCCATAGCCGTTGATTGCAACGCGAATAGTCATGACAAAGCTCCTTGCAAGTGAATCGATTATCCCTGGACCAAGCCGAGCGCGGCCTTGGTCAGTTGTTCTGTGGTGATGCCAAAGTGTTTGAACAGCGCGCCTGCCGGGGCAGATTCGCCAAAGCTGTTCATGCCCACGACGGTGCCTTTCACACCAGCCTGCACCATGTACTTGTACCAACCGTCGGTGATGCCCGCCTCAATCACGGCGATGGGGGCGTTGCCCAACACGGCAGCGCGGTAAGCAGCGTCCTGGCGGTCGAACACGGTGGTTGCCGGCATAGACACCACGCGGGCAGCCACACCCTGCTCTGCCAAGGCTTTTTGAGCAGCCAATGCCAGCTCCAGCTCGGAACCGGTGGCAATCAGGGTGACCTTGGCGCCAGCAGCCTCAGACACGACATAACCGCCTTTGGCGATGTTGGCCAGTTGCTCTTCGGTGCGGGGCACAAAGGGCAGGTTCTGGCGGCTGAACAGCAGGCTGGACGGGCCATCCTTGCGCATCACCGCCACGTTCCATGCGGCCATGGACTCAACCGAATCAGCGGGGCGCCACACGTCCATGCCGGGGATCAACCGCAGGCTGGCTGCATGCTCAACAGGCTGGTGGGTTGGGCCGTCTTCACCCAAACCGATGGAATCGTGCGTGAACACAAAAATATTGCGCTTTTTCATGAGCGCAGCCATGCGCAGCGCGTTGCGGGCGTAGTCGCTGAAGGTCAGGAACGTTGCACCGAAGGGAATGTACCCACCGTGCAAGGCCACGCCATTGAGCGCAGCGCTCATGCCGAATTCGCGCACGCCCCAGTTGATGTGGTTGCCTGCGGTAAAGCCTTCCGGGTTGCGGCGCACTGCCACGCACTTGGGCCAGTTGGTGAGGTTAGAGCCCGTGAGGTCGGCAGAACCACCAAGCAGTTCGGGCAGCTCAGCCGCCAACAAGGTGATGGCATTCTGGCTGGCCTTGCGTGTGGCAATGGTTTCGCCCTTGGCAGCCACTTCAGCCAACAGGCGGGCTGCCGTCTGCTCGAATTGGGCAGGCAGGTCACCCGCCATGCGGCGCTTGAATTCTTCGGCTTTGGCCGGGAACTTGGCCGAGTAGGCTTCGAAGAGTTTGTCCCAAGCCACTTGACGGGCAGCACCAGCCACTTGGGCATCCCAAGCCTGGTAAACGTCTGCAGGAATTTCGAAGGGCGCGTGTTCCCAGCCTATGGCTGCGCGGGTGGCGGCAATTTCAGCGTCACCCAAGGGGGCACCGTGAACTTTGTCGGTGCCAGCCAGGTTGGGGGAACCTTGGCCAATGTTGGTTTTGCAGCAAATCAGCGTGGGGCCTTTGTCCAGCGCGGCGTTTTGCTTGGCTTGGGCAATGGCGGCGTCGATGGCGTCCACATTGTGGCCGTCGACATTGGCAATCACATTCCAGCCGTAGGATTCGAAACGCTTGGGCGTGTCGTCGCCAAACCAGTGCTCCACTTCACCGTCAATGGAAATGCCGTTGTCGTCGTACATCACGATCAACTTGGACAAGCCCAAGGTACCGGCCAGGCCACAGGCCTCGTGCGACACACCTTCCATCAGGCAGCCGTCGCCCAAAAACACATAGGTGTTGTGGTCAACAATCGGGAAGCCAGGCTCATTGAATTCAGCTGCCAGCAGCTTTTCAGCCAAGGCCATACCCACGGCGTTGGCAATGCCTTGCCCCAGGGGGCCTGTGGTGGTTTCCACACCAGGGGTAATGTCCACTTCCGGGTGGCCAGGCGTTTTTGAATGCAGTTGGCGGAAGTTCTTCAACTCTTCGATGGGCAAGTCGTACCCGGTCAGGTGCAACAGCGCGTAGATCAGCATCGAGCCGTGGCCGTTGGACAGCACGAAGCGGTCGCGGTCAGCCCAGTGCGGATTGCGCGGGTTGTGGCGCAGGTGGCGGGCCCACAGGGCTACGGCGATTTCTGCCATGCCCATGGGCATGCCGGGGTGTCCGGACTTGGCGGCTTGCACGGCGTCCATGGCGAGCGCGCGGATCGCGTTGGCCATGTTCTTGGATGAAGAAGACATAGGTGTGAGGAAAAAGGGTTTTGCTTGTGGCAAAGTTCGGGAAAAGGTGAATTTTATCAAAGCTATGTGGTTTACGCGCCTCAACAGCGCCAAACCCCCGAAGAAACACCACCCCGAATGATTGCCGGAAAACCCACAAGCCAACCCAAACGAGTCCCCCGGTTCTGCATGCCCGAAGCAAAGGCACAAGGGCAAACGCTCCCGCTGGATGAAGACCTCATGCACTACGCCAGTCGAGTGCTTCGTGTGCTGGATGGCGATGTGTTGCGTATATGGAACGGCGCTGGTCAGGAATTCGATGGCACCCTGCATTACCTGAACAAAAAAATGGCGCAAGTCACCCTGACTTCTGCCCCACGAAGCCTGGCCAGCCAGGAATTGCGGCGGCCTGTGCACGTGCTTCAGGCCCTGCCTGAGGGTGACAAAATGGATTGGGTACTTGAGAAAACCACCGAATTGGGCGCGGCCGCATTCTGGCCGGCGATGGGGCGGCGCAGTGTGGTGAAACTGGACGGTGAACGATTGGCCAAACGGCAGGCGCATTGGGGGCGTGTGGTGTTGGCAGCTGCGCTGCAAAGCGAGCGGTCCGAGTTGCCCACGGTCCACGACTGCATGCCCTTGCAGGCCTGCCTGGCGGAAATCGCTCGACTGCACCCCAAGGCAGAGTTGCTGTGGTTCACGCCGGGCGCCGAGTCGGCATTTCGGCATTGGCACCCTGCCGACGACACCGCACCACTGATTGTGGCCATTGGCCCTGAAGGCGGCTGGAGCGCCGAAGAAACTGCGCTGGCCCTGGAGTCGCCCTTGATCAACAACCGGGGCCTGAGTTTGTCCCCCCGTATTCTGCGCACCGAAACCTTCGGGTGTGCAGCCTTGTCCCAACTGACCGAGAAACTCGGCCTGGACCCATTCTGAACAGCGCGAGACTGCCATGTCCATTACCCTGAACAACCCTGCCCTGCTGCAAAACCTGCCGTTCATCGACGGGGCCTTCATCACCACTGAAAGCCATTTTCCGGTCGATAACCCCGCCAACGGCGAGGTGCTGGTGAGGGTCGGCAACACCAGCGACGCGCAGGTCACCATGGCGATTGCAGCGGCGGAACGTGCATTCCAAACGTGGAAAAGCACCACCGCCAAAAGCCGCGCTGCGCTGCTGCGCAGGTGGCATGACCTGATTCTGGCCAACACCGAAGACCTGGCCCGCCTGATGACCCTTGAACAGGGCAAGCCGCTGGCGGAATCCCGGGGGGAAGTGGCCTACGGCGCCTCGTTCGTTGAGTGGTTTGCCGAGCAGGGCAAGCGGATTGAAGGCAGCGTGCTGGAAAGCCCTGCGGCTGGGCGCGAGCTGCTGGTGTTGAAACAAGGCATTGGCGTGTGTGCCGCCATCACCCCGTGGAACTTCCCCATCGCGATGATCACCCGCAAAGTGGCCCCGGCGCTGGCGGCAGGCTGTACGGTGCTGATTAAACCCGCTGAGCAAACCCCCTTGTGTGCGTTGGCCATGGCCGAATTGGCCCGCCAGGCAGGCATTCCGGCCGGCGTTCTGAATGTGCTGACTGGCGACTCTGCCCGGTCAATCGCCATCGGCAAATTGCTGTGCGACAGCCCCGTGGTGCGCAAACTCACCTTCACCGGCAGCACCGAGGTGGGCCGCATCCTGATGCAGCAATGTGCCCCCACCATCAAGAAACTGTCGCTGGAACTGGGCGGCCACGCACCGTTCATCGTGTTTGAAGACGCGGATTTGGACAAAGCCTTGGAAGGCATCATGGCCTCGAAGTTCCGCAACGCCGGGCAAACTTGCGTCTGCACCAACCGCATTTACGCCCACCGCAGCATTCAAGCGGCCCTGGCCAAGGCCCTGCAAGCCAAAGTGCAGGAACTCCAGGTCGGCGATGGCTTGGCCAGTGACGCCCCGATTGGCCCCATGATTGACGACGATGCAGTTCAGAAAGTACACCGGCATGTCACCGACGCTGTGAGCAAAGGCGCTCAACTGTTGGCGGGGGGGCAACCCCACGCCTTGGGCGGCCGGTATTTTCAACCCACGCTGATCGACAACGCCAACCACAACATGTTGGTGGCACAAGAAGAAACCTTTGGCCCTTTGGCCGCCATCTTCCCCTTCGACACCGAAGACGAAGCCATCCACCACGCCAACAACACGCCGTTTGGCCTGGCCGCCTACTTTTACACCGAAAACTCGTCGCGCACGTTCCGCGTGGCTCGGGCCCTGGAATACGGCATGGTGGGCATCAATGTGGGTGTGTTTTCCAACGAAGTGGGCCCGTTTGGCGGGGTGAAACAATCGGGCTTGGGGCGGGAAGGCTCGGTGTGGGGCATTGAGGAATTCCTGGAAATGAAATACCTGTGCATCGGCGTGAACTGAAGCCGCCGAAGGCCAGCCACCCCGGGCATCCCTTACAATAGCGGGATTTTGATTATTGACACCAAGGACAGCGCGATGCTGACGTTTCAACAGGCCATTCTGACCCTGCAGAATTATTGGGACCAACAAGGCTGCGCCCTGCTTCAGCCCTTCGACATGGAAGTGGGTGCTGGCACCAGCCACACCGCCACCTTCCTGCGCGCGCTGGGCCCCGAGCCTTGGAATGCGGCCTACGTACAACCGTCACGCCGCCCCAAAGACGGCCGTTACGGCGAGAACCCCAACCGCATGCAGCACTACTACCAGTTCCAAGTGGTGCTCAAGCCCTCGCCCGAGAACATCATCGACCTGTACCTCGGCAGCCTGGAAGCACTGGGCATTGACACCCAGAAAAACGATGTCCGTTTCGTAGAGGACAACTGGGAAAACCCGACGCTGGGCGCTTGGGGCTTGGGTTGGGAAGTGTGGCTCAATGGCATGGAAGTGACGCAGTTCACGTACTTCCAGCAGGTCGGCGGCCTGGATTGCGCGCCAATTCTGGGCGAAATCACCTACGGCATTGAACGCCTGACCATGTACCTGCAAGGCAAGGAAAACGTGTACGACCTGGTGTGGACCGAGCGCGAAGACAAAGGCGTCAAAAAGGTGCTCACCTACGGCGACGTGTTCCACCAAAACGAAGTGGAACAGTCCACCTACAACTTTGAGTACAGCAACGCCACCATGCTGTTCAACCATTTCGGCGAATATGAAAGCGAAGCCAAACGGCTGATCGAGGTGGGCCTGGCCCTGCCCGCCTATGAAATGATTTTGAAGGCGGCGCACACCTTCAACCTGTTGGACGCACGCGGAGCCATTTCAGTGACCGAGCGGGCTGCCTACATTGGCCGTATCCGCAACCTGTCGCGCGCGGTGGCCCAGGCCTATTACGACTCGCGCGAGAAGCTGGGCTTCCCCATGTGCGACACCCCCAAGAGCCAGGCTGCCTGAGCAACGGACCAACCCCTGAACTGAATACACATCATGAACCCTACGTTGCTGGTTGAGCTGTTCACCGAAGAGCTCCCACCCAAAGCCCTGCAAAAACTGGGCAATGCATTCACCGACCTGCTGAGCACTGTGCTGCGCGAAGAAGGTCACCTGCATGCCGACAGTGTCATCACCGCCTACGCCAGCCCCCGCCGCCTGGCCTGCACCATCACGCAAGTGGCCGCTGTATCGCCCGAGCAAACACTGGAAGAACGCCTGTTGCCGGCCAAAATCGGCTTGGACGCTGATGGCAAACCCACGGCCCCACTGTTGAAAAAACTGTCAGCCTTGGGCCTGGATAACCTGCCCGTGTCCGAACTGAAAACAGTCAGCGATGGCAAACAGGATGTGCTGACCGTGTCGCGCACTGTGGCGGGCAAAGCGCTGGCCGCCAGCCTGGACAAAGCGCTGCAGGCTGCCACCACGAAACTGCCTATCCCCAAAGTAATGAGCTACCAACGGCCCGATGGCAGCACCGTGCATTTCGTGCGCCCAGCCCACAAACTGGTGGTGCTTCATGGCGATCAAGTGGTGCCTGCACAGGTGCTCGGCCTTCATTCAGGCCATGTGACCTTGGGCCACCGCTTCCTCAGCCAAGGTGAAATTCAGATCAAAACCGCCGACGGCTATGCCAAACAGCTTGAAACCGAAGGCAAGGTGATTGCCTCATTTGAAGTCCGCCGCGCAGCGGTGGTGGCCAAGTTGGCTGAACAGGCGGCAGGCGATGTGGTGATTCAGCCTGACGACCTGCTGGACGAAGTATGCGCCTTGGTGGAATGGCCTGTAGTGTATGAAGCCGGGTTCGAAAAGGAGTTTCTGGAAGTGCCTCAGGAATGCCTGATTTTGACCATGCAGGCCAACCAGAAATACTTTGCAGTTACCGACGTGAACGGCAAGATGAAAAACCGCTTCTTGCTGGTGTCCAACCTGCTGACTGCTGACCCCAGCTTAATCACCCATGGCAATGAACGGGTGTTGCGCGCACGGCTGGCCGATGCGAAATTCTTCTTCGACCAAGACCGCAAGAAAACCCTGGAAAGCCGCCTGCCGGGCTTGGCCAGCGTGGTGTATCACAACAAGCTGGGCAGCCAGAAAGACCGCAACCAGCGCCTGGTGCAACTGGCCAGCTGGCTGGCGCCAAAAGTCGGCGCTGACGTGGCCCTCGCGGAACGCGCTGCGCTGCTGTGCAAAGCAGACTTGCTGACGGACATGGTGGGCGAATTCCCCGAACTGCAAGGCAATATGGGCGAACACTACGCCCACCACGACGGCGAAGCCACTGAAGTGGCCCAAGCCATTGCTGACCACTACAGCCCGCGCTTTGCCGGTGATGCGCTGCCCCGCAACGCTGTGGGCCTGGCGGCCGCGCTGGCCGACAAACTGGAAACCCTGGTGGGCATTTACGGCATTGGCCTTGTACCCACAGGTGACAAAGACCCCTTCGCCCTGCGTCGCCACGCATTGGGCGTGATTCGGATGGTCATTGAACGCGGCCTGAACCTGAATATTGTAGAAGCCATCGACCACGCCTCCACCTTGTTCACCGCCTATCCCGACTTCAAACCCGCCACCGAAGGCTTGGCCGGGTTTGTGGCTGACCGCTTGCGCGGGTACCTGAAAGACCAAGGCTACAGCACGCCTGAAGTGGAAAGCGTGATGGCGCAAGGTGCCAGTCAGTTTGCTGACCTGCCCAAACGCCTGCAGGCGGTTCGCGCATTCAGCCAACTGCCCGAGGCGGCTGCCTTGGCCGCCGCCAACAAACGGATCGGGAACATCCTCAAGAAAGTGGATGAGGCCCCTCGCGCGCTGGACGCGAGCCGCTTGACGCTGCCCGCCGAGCTTGAACTGCACGCAACCGCCGCACGGCTGGAACCCGCTTCTACAGCAGCGTTTGAACAGGGCGACTTCCAACAAGCCCTGCTGACGCTGGCCAGCCTGAAAGCCCCTGTAGACACGTTCTTTGATCAGGTCATGGTGAATGACCCCGACGAGAACCTGCGCCACAACCGCATTGCCCTGCTGCGCTGGTTGCACGGCCTGATGAACCGCGTGGCTGACCTGGCCCAACTGGCGGCTTAAACAGCAAGCCCAAGACCGACCCGTTTCAGGAGATGACCACACCATGCCTCAATTGCACAAACTGATCATCCTGGACCGGGACGGAGTCATCAACGAAGACTCCGATGCCTACATCAAGTCGCCGGACGAGTGGACTCCAATTCCCGGCAGCATGGACGCGATTGCCCGGCTGAACCGTGGGGGCTACCGCGTGGTGGTGGCCACCAACCAGTCCGGCATTGCGCGGGGGCTGTTCGATCTGGAAACCCTGTCAGCCATGCACAAAAAGATGCATGACCTGGCCAACCAAGCCGGTGCCCACATCGACGGTGTGTTCTTTTGCCCGCACGGCCCCGATGACAAGTGCAATTGCCGAAAACCCAAGTCGGGCCTGTTTGAAGAAATTGCCGCCCGCGTGGGCATCGACTTGCAAGGGGTGCCCACCGTGGGCGACTCGCTTCGCGACCTTCAAGCCGGTGCCGCCATGGGCTGCAAAACCATGTTGGTCAAAACTGGCAAGGGCAAGAAAACAGCCGCCGACAAAAAGGAAGAACTGCCCGCAGGCACCCAGGTGTTTGCAGACCTGGCTGCGGTTGCAGCGCACTTGGTGCCTGACGACCCCTTTGCCAACACCCGAAAATAACAAACGCAGAGTCTGCACAGACAGACCACAACACACAACAACAAAACCCGGAGGCCTGTGTGAGATCAATCGTCGGTTCCATCCTCTTCTTTGTGTACGTGGTGGTGTATACCCCCCTGCACGCGATTGCACTGCTGGTGCTTTCCCCGGTGCTCAGCATCCGCAACCGCTACACCTTCGCCTGCTGGTGGAATGCCATCAACATCTTCATGCTGCGCTGGCTGTGCGGCATTCAATATCGGATTGAAGGCATGGAGCACCTGCCCACCACCGGGGCCATTGTGTTGGCCAAACACCAATCCGCTTGGGAAACTTTCGCGATTCCCTCACAACTGCTGCCCCGCCAACTGTGCCTCATTTACAAAAAAGAACTGCACTGGGTGCCTTTCTTCGGATGGGCCCTGTGGGTCTTGCGCATGGTGCCAGTGAACCGAAACAAAGGCGTTGAGGCGTTTGAATTCGTCACCAAAATGGCGGGGCAACGGATGCGCGAAGGCGCTTGGATGATGTTCTTCCCCGAGGGTACCCGAGTGCCGGTGGGTTACAAGCGCCGTTACAAAACTGGCGGTACCCGGCTGGCCGTGGCCACCAACACGCCGGTGATTCCCGTTGCGCACGACGCGGGTGAATACTGGGGCCGCAAGAGTTTCTTCAAACAAGCCGGGACAGTCACCTTGCGTTTTGGCCCACCCATCAGCCCTGAGGGGCACGATGCCGACAGCCTGATGGCTGTGGTTGAAGGCTGGATTGAAGGCGAAATGCACAAAATCAGCCCCCACCGTTACACCGGGCCAGACACGCCCTTGGTGCCCAAGGACTAACCCGAGGCCCCACGGTGCAGGCGCAGCAGTACACCATTCACCTGCCTTGGGGGCCATGCACGTACCTGCTCAAACGCAGCGCACGTCGGTCCGTGGGCTTGCTGATCACCGATGACGGTTTGGTGGTGTCGGCCCCAACATTGGCGCCCCAAGCGTCGGTTGAGCAAGTACTTCGCAGCAAGGCCAGCTGGATTGAACGCAGCCTGGCCCGATGGCAGGAGCGAAAGGCACGCACCACCACCCTCACTGAACTGGTGGCCAAGCACGGCCCTGTGCCGGTTCGCGGCCAGGCCTATGCCCTTGAGTACAGTGCCCAGCGCAGTGGCTTGCTCAACCCTTGGACACAGCGCATTGTGCTGCCTGAAGCATGCAAGCAGTCCGAGGCCATCCGCTTGAAAAAACTGGAAACTGTGCTGCGCCATCACGCCAGCGAGGTTTTTGCACATTCCGCACGGCGTTTGCTCAACGACCGCGACTGGCCGCGCTACACCATCCATTTGTCCAGCCCCTCTGGCCGCTGGGGCTCCTGCAACAGCGCCGGGCAAATCCGCCTGAACTGGCGACTGGTGCACCACTCACCCCAACTGATCGACTATGTAATTGCCCATGAATTGGCGCACCTGAAAGAAATGAACCACAGCGCTCGGTTCTGGTCCATTGTGGAAGAACTGATGCCCGACTACCGCGAGCCCCATCACACACTCGCACAACTCAACCCTGCAGAGGTACCCAAACCATGAGAATTCTTCACACCATGCTGCGTGTCGGCAACCTTCAACGCTCAGTGGACTTTTACACCCAAGTCATGGGCATGCATGTGCTGCGCACCACCGACCGCCCGGAACAAGGCTACAGCTTGACTTTCCTGAGCTACGGCCCTGAAAGCGAGCAAGCTGCGCTGGAATTGACCTACAACTACGGTGTTGAACAATACGACTTGGGCAGCGCCTACGGCCACATTGCCATTGAAGTGAATGACGCCTATGCCCAATGCGCCAGCATTGAGGCGGCTGGGGGGAAAGTGACTCGCCCTGCGGGGCCGGTCAAAGGCGGCTCAACCGTGATTGCATTTGTGGAAGACCCGGACGGATACAAGATCGAACTGATCCAGAAAGGCACCTTGTAAGGGACCCCGGAATACCACTGTAAACCAGTGCGCAATGTGAACAACTTGAGCGCTGACACGGTGGTTCCGGTCACCCCGGCACACAGCGGCATCAATGCTCAAGGCCCATTTTGACATTGAAAAGTCAAGTAAAAAATTTTCTTTTTTTTCCGGAGTCAGGGTCGAATTTTGTGTTCGGCCCCGCTAAAATGGGCTGCTCAAAATTTGAGCAACCCGCCCGTGCAACTCGCCCAGTTCACCCTACCCAACAACCTGTTTCTGGCCCCCATGGCGGGCGTCACCGACAGGCCATTTCGCCAGCTGTGTAAAAAGCTGGGCGCAGGGCATGCCGTGTCCGAAATGGCTGCGAGCAACCCGAAACTGTGGGCCACTGACAAAAGCACCAGGCGCCTGAACCACGAGGGCGAAACCAAACCCGTGGCGGTTCAGATTGCAGGCTCAGACCCCGCCATGATGGCCCACGCAGCCGCTTTCAACATTGAGCGCGGTGCACAGATCATCGACATCAACATGGGGTGCCCCGCCAAAAAGGTGTGTGCAGTGGCCGCAGGCTCTGCCCTGCTGCAAAACGAGCCACTGGTGGAAAGTATTCTGCGGGCAGTGCATCACGAATGCGCATCGCGGGGCGTACCGCTGACCCTGAAATACCGCACAGGCTGGGCCCCCGACCAGCGCAACGCGTTAACCATTGCGCACATGGCGCAAGACATCGGCATCAGCCTGTTGACCCTGCACGGCCGCACCCGGGCCTGTGGTTACACCGGCGATGCCGAGTACGACACCATTCGTGCTGTGAAAGCCGCGGTGTCCATTCCTGTGATTGCCAATGGAGACGTCACCAGCCCGGAAAAAGCGAAGTTTGTGCTGGACTACACCGGCGCTGACGGGGTGATGATTGGCCGAGCCGCACAAGGCAACCCCTGGATTTTTCGGGAAACCCTGCATTTCCTGAACACAGGCAAACACCTTGCCCCGCCCACGGTGGACGAGGCCCATTCGGTGATGTTGGCCCATTTGGCTGACCACCACCAGTTTTATGGCGAAAAAACGGGCCTTCGGACCGCACGCAAACACCTGCAATGGTATCTTTGCGGCCCAGCCGGAAAATCCCATCCCGTGATCGACCAACTGATGCTCGCAGAAAGCACGGTCGATCAGTTGCGCATCGTCGATTCGTTCTTCAATGCCCTGGTTCGGGATGGTCAACGCTACTTTGCAGCACCCGACTCAACAACCCATTACGAACCAACAGACAGAAGATTGGCCGCATGAACCCCAACACCCCATCACCCGTAACCATTTCAGACTGCATCCGCAGCAACCTGGACAAGTTCTTTGCCGACCTGGAAGGCGAAAGCGCGAACTCGGTCTATGACATGGTTCTGGCCGCCGTTGAGCGGCCCATGCTGGAGGTGGTGATGGAGAAAGCCAACATGAACCAAACCATTGCCAGCCAGATGCTGGGCATCAACCGCAACACCCTGCGCAAAAAGCTGCAGCAACACGGACTCATCTGATTTTCATTGCCTAACGCGCCTCAACAGCGCCCAAACCACCATGACCTCCAACCCGACCATCAAGCGTGCGCTGCTGAGCGTTTCCGACAAAACCGGCATTCTGGAACTGGCCAAAGCCCTGGCCGATCAGGGTGTGGAAATTCTGTCCACAGGCGGCACCGCCAAACTGCTGGCTGACAAAGGCATTGCAGTGAAAGAGGTGAGTCAGCACACCGGTTTTCCCGAGATCATGGATGGCCGCGTGAAAACGCTGCACCCAAAAATCCACGGCGGCATTCTGGCCCGGCGAGACCTGCAAAGCCATCTGGATGCGATGGAAGAACATGGCATCGGCGCCATCGACTTGGTGGCCGTGAACCTGTATCACTTCGATCAAGCCACCGCAGCCCCTCAGGTGAAACTGGAAGACGCCATTGAAAACATCGACATCGGTGGCCCCGCCATGGTGCGTGCATCGGCCAAAAACTACGCCGGTGTGACCATTCTGGTTGACCCCTCTGACTATGGCCGCGTGATTGATGAAATCCGCAGCAACGACGGCGCCACCACCCTGAAAACCCGCAGTGGCCTGGCGGCCAA
This sequence comes from Limnobacter sp., assembly GCF_046297615.1. Taxonomy (GTDB): domain Bacteria; phylum Pseudomonadota; class Gammaproteobacteria; order Burkholderiales; family Burkholderiaceae_B; genus Limnobacter. The sequence goes on from NZ_JBKBHM010000008.1 coordinate 85,915, forward strand.
AGCCTACGCGCACACCTCCAGGTATGACGGCGCCATTGCCGCTTTCCTGACCAGCCTGCAAGGCACCGAAGGTGACTTGAACGACGTGCCTGCCCGCGTGGAATACCCGGAAGTGCTGTCCATGCAACTGCACAAGGTTCAGGACATGCGTTACGGCGAAAACCCCCACCAGACTGCCGCGTTTTACCGCGAAGCAAATGCTCCCGTGGGTTCGCTGTCGAACTACCGCCAACTGCAAGGCAAAGAACTGAGCTTCAACAACATCGCAGATTCCGACGCCGCCTGGGAATGCGTAAAAACATTCGAAGCACCGGCGTGTGTCATCATCAAACACGCCAACCCCTGTGGCGTGGCTGTGGCCACCAACACGCTTGAGGCCTACAGCAAAGCCTTCAAAACCGACCCCACCTCGGCCTTTGGCGGCATCATTGCCTTCAACCGCGCTGTGGACCAAGCCACCGCCGAAGCCGTCAGCAAACAGTTTGTGGAAGTGTTGATCGCCCCGGCCTTCGACGAAGGTGCACGTGTCGTGTTCGCCGCCAAACAGAATGTCCGCCTGCTGGAAATCCCCATGGACGCCGGTAACCACCGCTTTGACTACAAACGCGTGGGTGGAGGCCTGCTGGTCCAGACGCCGGACATCCACAACGTGCAGCAGGCTGACATCCGTGTGGTGTCCAAACGCCAGCCTACCGAAGCACAGTGGAACGACCTGATGTTTGCCTGGCGCTGTGCCAAGTTCGTGAAAAGCAATGCCATCGTGTTCTGCAAAGACGGCATGACCATGGGTGTGGGCGCCGGCCAAATGAGCCGTGTAGACTCGGCCCGCATTGCGTCCATCAAGGCTCAGAATGCAGGCTTGACCCTGGCCGACTCCGCCGTGGCCTCAGACGCCTTCTTCCCTTTCCGTGATGGCCTGGATGTGGTCGTCGATGCCGGTGCAAGCTGTGTGATTCAGCCTGGTGGCTCCATGCGTGACGATGAAGTCATCGCCGCGGCAGACGAGCGCAACATCGTGATGGTGCTGACGGGCATCCGTCACTTCCGCCACTGATCAGGCACCGTTGATGCGCATACTTGGCATAGACCCCGGTTTGCGCGTCACCGGTTATGGGGTCATTGATGTGGAGGCTGGCCAGCAACACTATGTGGCCAGCGGGGTGATCAAAACCGACTCCGATGCCCCGCTGCCCCACCGCCTGCACACCCTCTTCAAAGGCCTGAACGAACTGGCCGAATTGTACAAACCCCAAGTGGCCGTGGTGGAAATCGTGTTCGTGAACGTGAACCCGCAGTCCACCTTGCTGTTGGGGCAAGCGCGGGGCTCCGTGCTGACTGCGCTCACGCATGCGGGCCTCAGCGTCATGGAATACACCGCCTTGCAAATCAAGCAGGCCATTGTTGGCCATGGCAAAGCCAACAAGGAACAGGTGCAGGAGATGGTCAAGCGCCTGCTCAAACTGCCCGCACCACCCAGTGCCGACGCAGCGGATGCGCTGGCTGCGGCGCTAACCCATGCCCAATCCAGCAAGATGCTCAATGCCATGGCCCACACCGGCCTGCCCGCCGGGGCGCGCCGTGCACGCACCCGCAAAGGCCGCACCAGTTGGCGCTAAACAACCCAGCCCTGACAAAGCACAAACAACTGGGCATTCATCCAGTATATACTCCCGACATCAACCCCCACGGAGCCCACCATGATTGGACGCCTGCACGGCACCCTGTTGGAAAAAAACGCACCTTGGGTGCTGGTCGACACACACGGCGTGGGCTATGAAGTGCAGGTTCCATTGAGCACCCTCTTTGTGCTGCCCGACCCAGGCCAACCCTGCACCTTGCTCACCCACCTCGTGGTGCGCGAGGACGCCCACAGCCTCTACGGCTTTGCCACGCTGGATGAAAAACAGTTGTTCAAAACCCTGATCAAGGTGTCCGGTATCGGCCCGCGCACGGGCTTGGCCATTTTGTCGTCCATCACCCCGCAAGACTTCCTGCTGGCGGTGCACAGTCAGGAAACGGCACGGTTGGTTAAAATTCCGGGCATCGGAAAAAAAACCGCCGAGCGTTTGCTGTTGGAACTCAAAGGGCAATTGGGCACCTTGAACTCCGGCTTGGGTGGCGTCAGCCTGCCGGTGGGTGGGCTGCAGGCTTCAGCGTCAGCCGTGGACGAAATTGTGGCTGCGCTGTGCGCCTTGGGGTATTCCGACAAAGAAGCCTTGCTGGCCTGCAAAGGCCTGCCTGAGGGTTGCGGTGTCACGGACGGCTTGAAACTGGCACTCAAGCAATTGTCCCGCGGTTGAGCGGGCCCTGCGATGCGCTACCATCCTGAGAACAGCGGCAACACCCCACACCCATGATTGAACCGGATCGCCTCATCAGCCCAGCCCCAGCCAGTGCTTCCGAAGAAGCCTACGAACGGGCCTTGCGCCCCAAGCAGCTGGATGAATATGTTGGGCAGCAGAAAATCCGCGATCAATTGGACATCTTCATCGCCGCAGCGCGTTCGCGAAAAGAAGCCTTGGACCATGTCTTGCTGTTTGGCCCCCCGGGCTTGGGCAAAACCACGCTGGCCCACATTCTGGCCCGTGAAATGGGCGTAAACCTGAAGCAAACCTCTGGGCCTGTGCTGGAGCGGCCGGGCGACCTGGCCGCCCTGCTGACCAATCTGGAAACCAACGACGTACTGTTCATCGATGAAATCCACCGGCTGTCCCCCGTGGTGGAGGAGATTCTGTACCCGGCGCTGGAGGACTACCAGATCGATATCATGATTGGCGAAGGCCCTGCCGCACGCAGCGTGAAACTGGACCTTCAACCCTTCACACTCGTGGGGGCCACCACACGGGCTGGCATGCTGACCAACCCCCTGCGTGACCGTTTTGGCATTGTGGCCCGCCTGGAGTTTTACACGCCCGAGGAACTGTCCCGCATTGTGGCCCGCAGTGCCGGCCTGTTGAACATGCCGCATGAAGCCGAGGGCTGCCTGGAAATTGCACGGCGTTCCCGCGGCACACCGCGTATCGCCAACCGGCTGCTTCGCCGTGTGCGGGACTACGCCCAGGTCAAGGCCCAAGGCATCATCACTGCCGACGTGGCGGATGCAGCACTGGGCATGCTGGATGTGGACAAAATCGGCCTGGACCCGATGGACCGTCGCCTGCTCGAGGCCATCATTCACCGCTTCAATGGCGGCCCTGTAGGGCTGGACAATGTGGCCGCCGCCATCGGCGAGGAACGCGACACCATTGAAGACGTGCTGGAGCCCTACCTGATTCAACAAGGCTACATTCAACGCACGCCACGCGGTCGCATTGCCACGCTGAACAGCTACAGCCACCTCGGCGTGGTGGCACCGTCCCACATTGCCCAGCACCAGAACTCCGGATCACAAGGAACCCTTCTATAACCTGACAGTCTCGGGCATCCACAATTCGGGAAGCCACAATTTCCGGGGGGTTGCCCAAGCCCTAACCTCCAGCTTTCACATCAAGCCGTGAAGGCAAGGGGCGTGGGCCATGAAAAGACTGACTGGGCATTTGTATTTCTGGGTACTGCTTGCCATTGTGGCCGGAGGCACTGTGGGGTATTTGTCGCCAAGCCTCGGCGTCAGCCTCAAGCCGCTGGGCGACGGTTTCATCAGCCTGGTCAAAATGCTGATCAGCCCCATCATCTTCTGCACGGTGGTGTTGGGCATTGCAGGGTCCGGCGACATGAAAAAGGTGGGCCGTGTTGGCGGCAAAGCCCTCATTTATTTCGAAATCGTGTCCACGCTGGCACTGGCCATGGGCCTGTTGATCATGAACCTGGTCCACCCCGGCAAAGGCTTCAATGCCGACCCAGCTTCGCTGGACGCCTCTGCTGTGGCCAAGTACGCCAAGTCCGCAGGGGAACAAAACACCACTGACTTTATCCTGCACATCATCCCCAAAACCTTCACCGACGCGTTCACCGGTTCTGGCGACCTGTTGCAGGTGCTGTTGCTGGCGGTGCTGTTTGGCTACGCACTCATGAAGCTGGGCAAGGTTGGGCAACCCGTTCACCGCTTCATTGAAGACGCTTCCCACATTTTTTTCAGTATGATGAACACCATCATGAAACTGGCCCCACTGGGCGCTGGTGGTGCCATGGCCTTCACCATCGGCAAATACGGCGTGGCCGCGCTGGCACCTCTGGCTGCGTTGATGGCCAGTTTCTACGCCACCTGCGTGCTGTTTGTGCTGCTGGTGCTGGGCGCCATCGCGCGGTACAACGGGTTCAGCATTCTGAAGTTCATTCGCTACATCCGCTCGGAATTGCTGACCGTACTGGGCACCTCATCCTCCGAGTCCGCCTTGGTGCCCTTGATGCACAAGCTCGAACGCATGGGTTGCAGCAAATCGGTGGTCGGTTTGGTCGTGCCCTCCGGCTACTCATTCAACCTGGACGGCACCAACATTTACCTGACCATGGCCACGCTGTTTGTGGCCCAGGCGCTGAACATCGACTTGAGCCTGACTCAACAACTGACCATCCTCAGCGTGGCCATGCTGACCTCCAAAGGCGCATCTGGCGTCACGGGTGCAGGCTTCATTACGCTGGCAGCCACCTTGGCTGTGGTGCCCGAAGTTCCAGTGGCTGGCTTGGCACTGATTCTGGGGATTGATCGGTTCATGTCCGAGGCCCGCGCCTTGACCAACTTCATCGGCAATGGCGTGGCCACCGTGGTGGTGTCCAATTGGGAAAACGAACTGGACCAGGCCGCCATGAAGGCCGCACTGAGCAACCCAAACCCTGACGAATTGGCGGTTCCGAGCAGTCCATCAACACCCACAGCAGCCACTGTCACCACAGCAAGCCCCACGCTGAAGGCGGTGAACCACTGACCCAACATCCCTGTGTTTGCTTACTGCATGGACACCAGTTTGTAACTGACTTTGCCCCCGGTCATGAAACCACCGGGGACTTTTTCTTCCCGCTCAAACGCCACCAGTCCCACGCCTTTGCAATACCATTCGGTCGTGATCAAAGGCACATCCGTAAAGCCATTCACCGGGTCAGTGAACAACTTGATGTAGCCCCGGCCTTCGACGCGGATGCAGTCTGAATAGCTGCCATACGGCACCTCGATGGTCTCTTTCATGGACATCACCTGAAAGGTCATCGGCACCTTGTGGGTGTAGCGAAAGGTTCTGGGGTATTCATTGCTGCGGCGAATCAGGTAGGGCGACGTCATCCCACCGTCCCAACTGGCGCCATTGGTCAAAGGCAATTTCAAAACCACACGGGGCACGGGCTCCTTCTTGGCCTGCTCGTCCAAGTCAGTTCGGCTGGCCACACGGCGAATACTTTGGGCATCACGCTGAATGTAGTATTCAGCGCCATCCGCACTGCGACGCACCCAGGTGGGTTGCCCATCCAGCTCAATCTGGCGGTCCACTGACAAGGTCAGCGTTTGCTCAATGTCGGGCTCATTCAAATCGGTTTCCACCTCGTACACCCACTGCCGGCCCACCGCCAAGGGGAAATACCCACCGGTGGGGTCAGCAGAATCACTGGCAGGCTCATGAGGCCAGGCCCACCAAGCCAGCCCCGCCACCAGCACTACGGCTACTGTGCCCAATCGAGTTTTATTCACAGCATGCTCCCGGCGTGTTTATTTCTCAGGCAACTGAGGGGCGGGCAAATCGCTGATGCGAATGCGGTCGGCCATGTTGCCGCCCGGCTTGCCGAATATCGACCCCTTGGGGCCTTTGCGTGGCCGCAGAGTACCCATTTGCGAATTGCCGTTGCGGGCTTGCTTCATGGCATTTTCAAACAGGCTGTGCAAACCCTTCTCGTAGGCAAAGCGGTAGGCCCGAGGCTCGCCGGCAGGTTTGTTTTCAAGAATCGGTTGCACCCATACAAAAATTTCACCCTTGCTTTTGTCCTTCACAGGCTCTTCAATCACCGCAGCCAGCAACACAAAACGCGGGGGCAATTCTTCGGCAGTGGCCCAGCCTTGGGTTTCGCTCAAGGCTTGATACGCACCAAAGTAACTGAGGGTCACCAAGCCCACCAAAGCCAGCTTGGCCCTGCGCGACAGGTTGCTGTACATCAGCAGGCAAAGCATGAGAAAGGCCAGCAGCGCAAAACCGACTGCCAGCGTGAGAATCACCGTGGTGTTCATTTTTGAGTCCTCTCGACCATTGTTTTGGGCAAGGTGTTTACCCCCAGAATCTGCCCTTGGGCACCCATCGTGAATCGCACTGCTGTGCGTTCATCGCCTTTGCGCGGCAACTGAACAGTGCCGTAAAAAATCACTTCAGCCTTGGGGTTCACTTTCACGACCGACACAGTGGCCTCCACCGGCTTTTGGTCCTTGCTGTCGTAGTAGTGCACGTTGACGGTGTATTCCCCTTCGGCAAACCCACGAATGGTGACCACCTCTTGGTTCAAGGGGTTGACCACCTCGTTGCCATTAATCAACAACACGTCATTGACCAGGCCCCGGTCATCTCGGTCCAAATGCATCAGGCCAGAATCGCGGTCTCGAAACCACAGCAAATGGCCGCCGGGGTCTTCCACCCACGTGTCCAAATCGTTGGGGTTCATGTCAGGCCAAGTCATGGTGATGATGAACTCAGCGTGGGCCGGAATGTCGCCTGACTTGTTCGCATTGGGGTTGAAAGCCAACAGTGCAATGACGAAACAAAACACGAAAGCGATCAACATGTTGAACAACATGTCGTAGAAAGGGTCCGCCTCGGGCTCGCGGTTTTTGCGTCTGGAAATGCCCACCGCTCAATGGCCCATCACACGGTGGAAGTCGAACTCGGCAATGTCCAGCGCCTTCGCGGTCAAAGCATCGGCAAACCGGTCCAAGCGCATCAACTGCAAACCGAGCAACATATTGGCCGCCAAGCCAGTCATGGTCGTCAACAGGGCAATTCCAAGCCCACCGGTCAGCGTCTTCAACACCGTGGCGGTTTGCCCGGCATCGAAGGTGTCCATGGCCCCCAACTGCAAAGCCAAGATTGAAAAGCCGATCACCTTGCCCAGCAAACCCAGCTTCAACAACACACCATTGAGCCACCACGGCATTTCATGGGGCGAGGCCGCCCGCTCAGCCAGCAGGTTCAAGGCCTGCCCAGAATCACGCCACCCATCACCCCGCTGGGCCAAGCCTGCGAAGAAATGCTGCGCCCAGCAATGCCGCTCCGAGGCCAGCCACGCTCGGGCCTGCTCGGTATTGGTTCGCAACAAATGCTGAAGGTGTTCGAAGTGCTGGTATTGACGAGTCAGCTCCATCGCCCGAAAACCGGTCCACACTGTAGCCCCCAGAAACAGCAGCACAATCAGCGCAGTCAGGTAGGTGGGGTCGGCGTTGAACAAGGCTTGCCACACCCCTTTGACCATGAGCATGTACGCCGCAAAAATCAACACCCCGCAGAATGCGCACCACAGCTCAAACAGGGGCTCAACGCGCTGCAGTGGAGCGCTTGCAGGTCGCCCGCCGGTTAGGCCAGGCAGGCTTTGTCGCTTGAACCAGAACACACCACCCTCTCTTGTCAATCAACGGCATTCAAAGTGGGCGATGCCTCACCCACGCCATGGTGACAAGTCTGCAAATTCCGGGCCATGAAAAACCACCCGGAAAACCCTCAAAACCGGGCTGGGTGGTACACCCGCTGTACCAGACTGCAACAGTGCAGTGGCACAGCGGTGCGATGCGGGTGCTCGGTCAGGCTGTTTTGGTCGCCTTCGTCGCTTTGGTGGGTTTGGTGGGTTGGCGAGGCTTGGTGGCCCTGGGGCTCGCTGCCTTTTTGGGTTCAGCGGGTTGGGCCTTGGCGGGCTTGACACCCAACAGCGCTTCCAATTCCTCCAAGGCCTCACCGGTGTACACCGCCAGCCTTTGCATGGAGGGCAAGGCATCGTGGTCGCCAGTAAACGCCACATTGAACTGCCCCGCGTAACTGACCACGGTGATGTTCAATGCCTGGCCGTGGGGAATCAGCGAAATCGGGTAAAACTGGCTCAAGCGGCAACCCGAGAAGTATAGGTCCTGCGATGGGCCCGGCACATTGGAAATCACCGTGTTGAAAATCGGGCGCGTCAAACCACCCAAGCCGGTGACCAACTGCAACATCATCGGCGCCATCAGCATGATGGTGTAGTTGTTGATCGCCTCTTTCGGCATGGTCTGCAGATGCGTTTTCGCCAACTGCGTCGAGCGGTTGATTTCCCGCAAACGCACCAGCGGGTCTTCCTCGCAAGTGTTCAGGTTAGCCAAAATGAAACTGATGGCATTGCCACCATCCAGGTCATCGGCTGGGCGCACTGACACAGGCAAACCTGCGGTCAGGTTTTCATGCGGCAGGGCGTCGCGTTCCAGCAAATAACGGCGCATCGCACCCGAACAAATGGCGAGGAAAATGTCATTCACGCTCACCTCGCCCGCTTCGGCCACAGCGCGTACGCGTTCCAGCGGGTAAGTTTGTGTGGCCAACCGGCGTGCACCGCCCACCCGTCCATTCAGAATCGACTTGGGCCCTGAAAACGGCGTGGCAATGGCCGTGTCCGTCGGTTTGAAGGCCTCATCAAACAAGGCCCGCAAGGCTTTACCCGCCACCGACACCGCTGCGCCATTGAGTTTGGCGGCTTTCCAAGCCTCCATGGCTTGGTCAACAAACGGCGGCGCGGAACCGGACTTTTTCTTTTTGCTCACCGTGCCCACCGCCCAAGGGGCAGGCAAGGCCAGGCTTTCCTGGGCTGACTTACCAAAAATACGGCTCATCAAACGCATGGCCCCAACGCCATCCATCAGGGAATGGTGCATCTTGGTGTACAGCGCAAAGCGGTTGCCCTGCAGCCCTTCAATCAGGTGCATTTCCCACAAGGGGCGATGGAAATCCAGCGGGTGCGAATGCAGGCGGGAAATCAGCGTTCCCAGCTCACGCTCCCCGCCGGGGGCGGGCAAGGCACTGTGGCGGAAGTGGTAATCCACATCCACTTTGTCCACCTCAACCCACTTGGGCCGAAGCGTCAACAGCTTCGGGCTGTTCAATCGATAATTGAAAGGGGGGCGGAATTCGGTGGAGCTGCGCAACAACTGAACGATGCGGGCGATGGCGTCCTGAACTGGCTCCCCTTCCACCGTGAAAATTGCCATGCTGCCCACGTGCATGGGCGCTTCACGGGACTCAACATACAACCACGATGCGTCCAATACGGGAATGTTTCTGGCCATCCCTCTTCTCCTGAGTCCAGGTTCATGCCTGGGTATGAATAATGAGCCCCCACCGGGGCCGGCTCTGTCTACAGCCTGCTTGAGTCATTACAATACCACGGACGCCACACGAAACCGACCGCATCATGAGCGAGACTTTCAGCCTGCCTCTGCGGGTTTATTTCGAAGACACCGACGCCGCTGGGGTTGTTTATTACGGCAACTACCTCAAATTCATGGAACGTGCGCGCAGCGAATGGTTCCTTCAACGCAGCATCGGCATGAATTCTCTGATGAAGGACCATCACCTGGTCTTTGTCGTCAGCCGCACGGAACTGGATTACCTGCGCTCTGCTAAACTGGAAGACATGCTGAACATTACTGTGGAACTCGTTGAACTCAAGCGGGTTTCTGCTGTCTTCAGACAACGGGTCATGCGTCAGGGCGAAACCCTGTGCGAGGGCCTGACCCGGGTCGGCTGCGTGAACACCCAAACCCTGCGCCCGGCGGCCATACCGCCCAAGGTGCTGGACGAGTTGAAACAGCTCATGCACTGATCAACCGGCTGCACCCGGACAGCCCGCCCCGTTGTACTTTCACAGGACCTTTTCTTTTTCAGGCCACGAACACCATGCAAGTTTCCACTGACATGTCCTTTATGTCCCTGATCCTCCAGGCCAGCCCTGTGGTTCAGGTGGTGATGCTCATTCTTGTAGCCATCTCCCTAATGTCTTGGGGCACCATCTTCAAGAAATACGCAGTCCTTAAGCAGGCCCGCAGCCAGTCTGACCGCTTCGAGGAGGAATTCTGGTCCGGTGGCGACTTGAACATGCTTTACCAGCGCGCCAGCAGCCGCCGCATGGAAGCTGGCCCTCTGGAACGAATTTTTGAAGCTGGCATGAGCGAATTCCTGCGCGCCCGCGACAAAAAAGGCCTGACTGACCCCACCCTGTTGATCGACGGCGCCCGGCGCGCCATGAAAGCCGCCTTCCAGCGTGAAAACGACCTGCTCGAACGCAACCTGCCATTCCTGGCCTCCGCAGGCTCAGTCAGCCCGTACATCGGCCTGTTCGGCACCGTGTGGGGCATCATGCACTCCTTTCGTGGATTGGCCAATGTACAGCAGGCCACGCTGGCTGCCGTGGCCCCCGGTATTGCCGAAGCGCTGGTGGCCACAGCCATCGGCTTGTTTGCCGCTATTCCCGCTGTGGTGGCGTACAACCGGTACGCCAATGACATTGACCGCCTGTCCACCCAGTTTGAATCCTTCATTGAAGAATTCCTGAACATCCTGCAGCGCCAGCACTGAACGCCACAAGGAGTTCCGACATGAAAGAGCTTGGACGCCGTGGACGCCGCGGCATCAATGAAATCAACGTGGTGCCCTACATCGACGTGATGTTGGTGCTGCTCATCATTTTCATGGTGACAGCCCCGATGGTCACACCCTCGGTCATCGACCTGCCCTCGATGGCCAACGCGAATGTACCCAAACAAACCACACCGATTGAAGTCACGGTACGCCAAGTCGGCAAACTGGTGGTGCGCGACTTGAAAACCAATGCCAGCAGCGAAGTCACGCTGGACGGGCTGGCCGCCGAAGTCAAACGCCTGCAAGCAGGCGACACCGAGCGCCCCGTGGTGATTGCGGCTGAAAAATCGATTCAATACCAAGCCGTTGTCGACGCCATGGACACCCTGCAGCGCGCCGCCGTGCCCAAAGTGGGCTTGTTGGTCAAGCCAAAAGGGTAAATGACGTGGATCCAAGCATCCAAAGGCCCAGCCTGTCACTGAGTGCTGCCCAACAGGCACTGCTGAATAAAATTGGCCAAGACAATGCGCTGGGCCAGCGGCCAGCCACGCCCGCAGACCACACCGGGGACAAAGTTGGGCTGACGATGTCCATTGCCGCCCACCTGCTGCTGGTGCTGTTCTTCGTCATTGGACTGGCTTGGAAAACCGAAGAACCAGCCCCATTCGAAGCCATTTTGTTTGCCGAACTGCCCGGCCCAAGTGCGCAACCTGCCCCGACACCCCAGCCCCAGCCAGAGCCGGAACCCGTGGCCAAGCCCGAACCGGCGAAACAACCCGAGCCCGCGCCTGAGCCGCCCAAAGCCGACATCAAACTTCCCAAGCCAGAGCCCAAGAAGCCGGAGCCCAAAAAACCCGAACCGAAAAAGCCGGAACCTAAACCCGAGCCCAAGGTCGAACCCAAAAAACCGGAACCCAAGCCTGAACCGAAGAAACCGGAGCCCAAGGTCAACAGTGACTTGCTCAAAAAACTTCGGGATGAGGAAATTGCGCGAGCCACGGGTGGCTTGCCAGCCACGGGCAGCAGCAGTGCAGGCAACAGCCGAAACAAGGCACAGTACAGCGACAAGATTCGTCAGTACGTGAGAAGCCGCATTGTGTTCCCGGGCGCCAGCAGCGTGGATGGCAACCCTCAGGCTGTGTTCGAGGTGCGACAATTGCCGACAGGGGAAATTGTGTCCATCACACAGAAACAAAGCAGTGGTATACCGGCGTGGGACAGCGCCGTAGAAAGGGCGCTACAGCGGTCAAGCCCTTTACCCAAAGCCGATGACGGCTCGGTTGAACCTGTGCTGTTGTTGTCGTTCCGTCCCAAAGACATTCAGTAAACCCACAAGGCCAATTTTTTGATATCGACCATGACCATGTCCAACCACTGGAACCCACTAACGCGGCTGAACCGCTGGTTCTTGGCAGCCCTGCTCTTGTTGGCTGCCCCACTGACCGCACAGGCGCAACTGAAAATCGACATCACCGGTGTCGGTGCCAATCAAATTGCGTTCTCGGCAGCCAGCTTCCAAGGCAACCAGGGCCTGCCCGAGGACCTGCGTGAAATCATCGAAGCGGACCTGGTGCGAAGCGGCTTTTTCAAGTCCGTCAAAACATCCAGCAACATCGAGCTGAACGAGACCACCCTGATTGACCCCAGCGCTTGGAAATCCATCGGCGTCGATGCACTCATCGTGGGCTCGATCAAAAAGCTGCCCGATGGCCGGCTGGACATTCGCTTCAACCTGCATGACACCGCCCAACAGAAGTCGCTGGGCAAATTCAGCTATGTGGTGGCGCCCAGCGCGCTGCGCTTGACCGCCCACAAAATTGCGGACTACGTGTACGAGAAGCTGCTGGGCGAAAAAGGCGTTTTTGCCACCCGCATCGCCTATGTCGAGAAATCGCCCGGCCGTTACCGGCTGATCGTGGCCGATTCCGACGGTGCCAACCCACAGGTGGCCCTGGCGTCCAAAGAACCCATCATCTCCCCATCCTGGTCGCCTGACGGCTCCCGCTTGGCGTATGTCTCATTCGAAACCCGCAAACCCGTGGTGTTTGTTCACACTCTGGCCACGGGCAAACGGCAGGTGGTGGCCAACTTCTTTGGCAGCAACAGCGCCCCAGCCTGGTCGGCAGACGGGCGCCGCCTTGCGGTGGTACTCACCAAGGATGGCGGCTCGCAAATATTCACGCTCAACCTCGATGGCTCTGATGTGGCCAAGCTGACCTCGGGCAACGGCATCAACACCGAGCCCGCCTTCAGCGCTGACGGCAACTGGATTTATTTCACATCTGACCGTGGGGGCGGCCCACAAATTTACAGAATGGGTGTGAACGGCGGCAATGCGTCTCGTGTCACCTTCGAAGGCGGCTACAATATCTCGCCAAGGCTCAGTCCCGATGGAAAAACATTGACTTACGTCACTCGACGGGACGGAACCTTCAAAATTGCCGTACTGGAATTGGCCAGCGGACAGGACATGGTGTTGACCACCAACGGTCGCGAGGAAAGCCCCAGCTTTGCCCCCAACGGCCGTTATGTGCTGTACGCCACGCAAATGGGCGGCAAAGGAACACTGGCACTGGTGTCCAAGGATGGCCGCGTACGCGCAACCCTGTCCAGCACTGGCGCCAATATTGCAGAACCCACGTGGGGCCCGTACACCAACGACTGACCCTGCAACAACACATTTAACAGCAGTCCGAATTCGGAGGATTTATGAAAACCATCAGCTTGAAAACCATCGCCTTGTCGACCCTGATCGCCACCGTGGCCGCGTGCAGCTCCACAGTGCCCCTGAACGACAAGCCTGTTGAAACCAAAACCGGCAAAGCCCCCAGCACAGCCCCCAGCGCTGACACACGCGCAGTGCCCACAGTCACCCCCGGCGACCTGGACCCCCTGAACGACCCCAAAGGTGTTCTGGCCAAGCGCAGCGTGTACTTCGACCTGGACAGCTATGACGTCAAAGGCGAGTACCGCGAAGTGGTACAAAACCACGCCAAGTTCCTGGTGGCCAACCCCGGTCGCAAAATTGTGGTTCAAGGCAACACCGACGAACGTGGTGGCGCTGAGTACAACCTGGCCCTCGGCCAGCGCCGTGCCGACGCCGTCAAAACCCTGATGCTGGCCTTGGGTGTGAAAGCCTCCCAAGTTGAAACCGTGAGCTTCGGCAAAGAAAAACCCAAAGCCACCGGCAGCAATGAGGCCGCTTGGGCCGAAAACCGCCGCGCCGACATCGCTTACCAATAAATCACGGAGAACCAGCCCCGATGCGCCTGATGCAACGCCCCCTGCTTCACGCCACCTGCGCAGCCCTGCTGCTCATGGTCAGCACCCCGTCATTCGCTTTGTTTGACGACAACGAAGCCAGGAAAGCCATCATCGACTTGCGTCAGCAGGTCAATGCCCTGGAACAGCGTTTGGGTCAGCGCGTCACTCGGCTGGAAACCGTGACTGAGGGCCAGTTAACACTGGCCCAGCAGTTGGCTGAAAAGGACCGGGAGATCGCCAAACTGCGCGGCGATCTCGAGGTGGCCAACAACGCCATCAAAAAACTGCAGGACGACAACCGTGTCTTGTACACCAGTCTGGAAAAGCGAATCGCCCAGCTGGAGCCCAAGAAAGTTGAAATGGATGGCCAGCAGATGGCAGTCCCACAGGACCAGTACGGCGAATACCAAGCCGCACTGGACACCCTGAAGGCCGGCAATTTTGCCCAAGCCGCCACCCAATTGCAGGCCTTTCTGGCCCGCTACCCCAAGAACACCCTCGAGCCTCAGGCCCGTTACTACCTGGGCTCTGCGCAGTTTGCGCAAGGCGATTACAAAGCAGCGCTGGTGACCCAGCGCGACTTGGCCAAAGACTATCCAGACCACCCCCGCGCCCCCGATGCCCTCTTGAGCATGGCCAGCGCGCAACTGGAATTGAAGGCCATTCCCAATGCCAAAAAAACACTGACCGAGATCGTGAGCAAGTATCCGGGAACCCCTGCAGCCAGCAGCGCCAAAGCCAGGCTTGACGCGCTGAAGTAAGCAGCCCGGAATAAATAGGGGCGAACAAGGCCCCCGGCTCACCGACTTGGCGACACCATCCACAGGGAGCCAACATGGAAGAACTGAATCTGGACCACCTGCGCCACACGGTGCTTTGGGCCACCTTTGCCGTGGGTGCGTTGTTTGGGCTGATTGCCCACCGCAGCCACTTCTGCACCATGGGTGCCGTGGCTGATGTGGTCAATTTCGGCGACTGGAACCGCATGCGCGCATGGGCCTTGGCCATCGGTGTTGCCGGTTTGGGCCTGCAAACCATGGCCGTCACCGGCAATGCCCAGTTGGCGGACACCATCTATTTGGGCAGCAATTGGTCCTGGTTGTCCACCCTGCTTGGTGGCGCACTGTTTGGTGCGGGCATGGTGCTGGCTTCCGGGTGCGGCAGCAAAACCCTGATTCGTCTTGGCGCTGGCAACCTGAAAGCCCTGGTGGTGTTCTTGGCCTTGGGCTTCTCCAGCGCCATGACGCTCAAAGGGCTTTTCGGCGTGTTCCGCGCCCAATGGCTGGACCCGATCAAACTGGATTTGGGTACCGCAGCCACCTTGCCCGGCCTGCTGGGCAGCCTTGGGGGCTCTGACACCTTGGCCACGGCCTTCTCTTTGGGCATTCCCGCGTTGATCATCGTACTTGCCCTTTCGAACAAATCCGCGTGGACCAAAGAAACGCTGCTCGGGGGCATCGGCATCGGCCTCACCGTGCTGGCGGCATGGTGGGTTGTTTTTCAAGTGGCCTATCTGCCCGAACACCCCGACACGCTTGAAGCCGCCTACTTGGGCACCTACGCCAACCGCGCCGAGGGCTTCACCTTCGTGGCCCCCTATGCCCATACGCTGGAATGGCTCAGCTACTTTTCTGACACCAGCCGCCTGCTCACCGTGGGCATGGTGGCCTGTTTTGGTGTGGTGCTGGGGGCGACCGCCAGTGCACTGGCTGAGGGCTCATTCCGCTGGGAAACATTCCAGGGCGTGGAAGACACCGCCAACCACTTGGTTGGTGGCGTACTGATGGGCTTTGGCGGCGTGCTGGCTATGGGTTGTACCGTGGGTCAGGGTTTGAGTGGCGTCAGTACCTTGGCCACCGCCTCTTGGGTTGCACTGCTCGCCATCATCGGTGGTGCCGTGCTGGCCATCAAGTACCAAACCTGGCGTGTTGAACGAATGATGTGACACGGGCAGCGCCTTGAGGGCTTCGGGGGGCTTTTATTCCCCAAAAAACTCGGCTATAATTGCGGTCTTTCGGCGAATTAGCTCAGTTGGTTAGAGCGACGGAATCATAATCCGCAGGTCCGGGGTTCGAGTCCCTGATTCGCCACCAGAATACAAAAAAGCCCAGTGCTCATCGAACACTGGGCTTTTTTCATGCTCAGGCCAATCAGAAGGCGTAAGTTGCGGTCAAAGTGACACCATCACCTTCCACACCTTGCTTGTCAAACAAGGATTCGTATCCACCGCGCACTGCGAATCGGCCGCTGGTGAACATCAAGCCAGCACCATAACTTACGGAAGTCTCGCTGCCAGACGCAGAAACACCAGGGGCAGAGGCGCTAACCTCCACGCGGCCATAGCCTAAAGTGCCATACAGGCTGAAGCCCGACGCGTTCAGGGGCAAGGTACCCAAGGCGTTCACGCCAACGTAAGAATCAAGGCTGAACTTGGCATTGCCCAACCGTTCATCCTTCACACCGGTGGACAAACGCCCTTCAACAGCGACATGGTCGTTGAAGCGATAACCGCCCAAGACACCCAGTGCATCCAAATCAACTTTCACGCCGGGAACGCTGCTGTCTGTCACAGAAATGGTGGAATAAGTGGCACCGGCATACAACCCTTCTGCGGCTGATGCAGCAGTTGTCGCCAAGGCCATCAATCCAGCAACCCAAACTTTTTTCATTGAACTTCCTTAAGATTAAACGAATGTTTAAGAGGACAAGCCATGCCCAAATGGACTGCTTGACGCCGATTTCGATTCATCTGCAAAAGGCAGAATCGAATTGGCGGCACAGTGTAGGCGTGAGGTGATTGAAAGCCTAAATAGCGACCCGGCCGGGTTAACTCCATGAAGGGTAATCAGTGTTCAGGCCCGGCGGCGCACACCGAACCACCCTCCAATAAACTCAACCTGTGCACGACAACTGTGCACATATGTGCACAACATAATCAGAATAATTTCATATACTTACAATATTTTGGAATGATCGCTCTATATTAATTCGTAGACTTTTTTATATTTGAGAGTACAGTTGTGCACATCCAAACGGAGGACACAACCATGCTCCAAAATACACTCAAACGCATCAGCCCCATTTTGTTCAACCCCAAGCTGGTTGAAGTGGCCCTGCAAGCGTTTCAGCCCACCGCGTCGTTCGACGAAATTCGCGCCACTGTAGTGGCCGTGCGCAAAGAAATCCACGACACCACCAGCATCACCCTGAAACCCAACTCATTGTTCAAGGGCATGAAGTCGGGCCAATACGCCCGGGTGAATGTGGAAATCAACGGTCGCCGGGTTGGCCGCACTTACAGCCTCAGTGTGGTTGAGGGCTCGGCCCTGCTCCGCTTCACAGTCAAGCAGATTGAAGGAGGCGCTGTGTCCACCTACATCAACTCAAACCTGAAAGCCGGCGACACCGTGGTGCTCGACAGCATTGGCGGCGAATTCACCCTGGCCAAAGCCAAAACGTCCACCCTGCAGTTTGTTGCAGCAGGCAGCGGCATTACCCCAGTGATGAGCATGCTCTACACCCTGGAGAAAACCGCCCCCCAAACACCGGTGCAGTTCTTTTACATCAGCCGCAATAGGGACAACCGCATTTTCGCGGACGAGCTGGACGCGCTGGCTGCACGTTGGCCCGCACTGACACTCATCAACCACGACAGCGACACGCAAGGCGTGCCAACCGCTGAAGTCATCGCGGCAGCCCTGCCCGGCTTCGGCAGCCTCAGCACTTGGGTGTGCGGGCCCCGCGTCATGCTCGAAGGCATTCAACCGTTCTTCAGCGCACAGCCTGAACTGTTGGTGACTGAAACCTTCATGCCGCCGGTGTTCGCCAAAGCAGGCGACGACATGGGCCCTGTCAGCGTGGTGCTGGACAACCTGAACCGCAGCTTCACCACCGAGGGCGACCAACCCTTGTTGCAACAGATCGAAGCCCAAGGCATTCAGCCCCAGAACGGCTGCCGCATGGGCATCTGCGCCACCTGCACCTGCCTGAAAGTGCAAGGCGCCACCCAAAACCTGTTGACCGGCGAAATTTCCAACGCCCCCAATGAACTGATCAAGCTGTGCAGCACCCGCGCATTGAGCGACATCACACTGAACATCGAACTGTAAGCCAGGAGACGCACCATGACCCAAGCACACTCCACACTCGGACACCCCGCCCACATCACCCGTGCTGACGTGGACGCCATTGAAAAAGAATTGAATGCCATTCGCGATGAAGTGATGGCCGACCTGGGCGAGAAAGACGTCGCCCACATCCGCAAGATCATGCGCATTGCCACAGGCAGCGAAATCGCTGGCCGCACCCTGTTGCATGTGGGCTTTGACCCCATCAGCTTTGTGATCGGTGTTGCCGCACTGGCCAATGCCAAGATTCTCGAAAACATGGAAATTGGCCACAACGTGATGCACGGCCAGTACGACTGGACGGGCGACCCCAAGCTCAACGGCCTGAAATATGACTGGGACAACGTCTGCGACAGCGACCAATGGCGCCACAGCCACAACGTGATGCACCACACCTACACCAATATCGTGGGCAAAGACCGTGACGTGGGCTACGGCATCATGCGCATGAGCGAAGACCAGCCCTGGCACCCCGCTTACCTCGGCCAACCCGTGTACAACGCCATGCTGGCTGCGGGCTTTGAATGGGGTGTCGGCGCGCACGACCTGGAATTCGAAATCACCGGCGAACGCAAAATTGACCGAGCCACTTTCATGGCCAGGCTCAAGCCGTTCCTGAAGAAAATCGCCCGGCAAGTGGGCAAGGATTACGTGCTGTTTCCAGCCATCGCGCTGTGGAATGCACCCCGCGTGTTGCTGGGCAACTTCCTGGCCAACCTGATCCGCAACCTGTGGTCCTACACGGTCATTTTCTGCGGTCACTTTCCCGACGGCGTGGCCACCTACAAGGAAGAAGACATGGGCCAGGAAACCCGTGGTGACTGGTACATCCGGCAGATCACCGGCTCAGCCAACTTTGAAGGTGGCAAGTTGATGCACCTGATGAGTGGTCACCTCAGCCATCAGATCGAACATCACCTGTTCCCAGACATGCCCGCACACCGCTACACCGAAGTGGCTCCCAAGGTTCGTGCCGTGTGCGAAAAATATGGCCTGCCTTACAACACGGGCAAGTTGCACAAGCAGTACTTTGGTGTGCTGCGCAAGGTGTTCCGCCTGGCCTTGCCTACCCGCAGCAAACCCGTTGCCGCTCAGGCATAAGCCTGCACAAAAGGTTCAGGGTTGCCCCGCATGGGCAGCCTTGAACCGGTTCAACACACCCCAGTCGCCAATTCTGCATTCATCCTCAAAGCCGTACTTTCGCCCGAACGGGCAATCCAGCACGGGCAGGCCTTGGGGGATTCGGTAGTATTTCTCCACCGCCTCACGCAGCACCACCTCACGAAAACGCGGGTAGTTGAACTGCTCACCATCCACCACGGTGAAACTCACGCCATCTACCACACGTGTGCTCACCTTGGTTGATTTGAAATACGGCGCATAGCTTGCGGGGTCAATGGGCTTGGCCTTGGCCACAATGCGGATGGGCTTGCCATCCATCTGCCGCCAATCCACAAACACATCGTCATTGCGTGCATGGTATTTGCCGGGCCCAAAAACAGGCACAGTGCGGCCAGCGTGGTAGCTCATTAATGCCGCTGGCGAATAGGCAATCGTTGCCAGTGTGCCCCCAGCGGGTAAATCTTCAGACAACTGACGAACAATGTCCCCGCCCTGACGATGGAAGATCACGTCGTCACGAAAACTTTCTGACCAGATGGACGGGTTGGCATGCATCAACGCAGCAAACAAGGCGATGTGAGGCAACGCCAGCCAAGCATTGAAGCGCACAAAGGCCAGCAACTTGGACTCCTGAACGCCCAAAGCCAACAGCACAAATGCGATCGGCAAGAAACTGAGCACCCAGTGCATGCCCACGGTTTTCTCAAGTGAGATCAACAGAAACAGCCCCAGCGGAATCCACAAGGCTGCAACCAGCGCCGATTGGCGCGTCCACTCGGCTCGGCCTTTCCACAAGGCCCAGACGACCCACGGGGTAAGCAAGTAAACCATCATGCCCAAATACGTTGCCACGGTTTTCCAACCCAGTTGCGCATCGTCATGCCGGTTCACCAGGTTGAACATGATGTTGTTCCAGCAGTTGTAGGCGTTGTAGGCCACATTGACCATGGCCACAGGCAAACCACCCAACACCAGGGCCCCCAACAACTTGAAGCGGCCTGTCGCCAACAAATGCACCACCAGCGCAAACCCCAGCAGCACCGCAAAATACTTGGACAGGAACGCCAACCCCGCCAACACACCGGCCAACACCATCAACAAGGCGCTGTTGCGTTGCCAGGCCAGCAAGTACACCCACACAGTCAAGCCGCAGAAAAAAATCAGCGGCGTGTCGGTGGTCACAAACACGCCAAACCAGGACACCGGCAACGACAGGTACACCGCCCCCGCCAGCCAAGCACGGCTCTCTTGCCCCTCAGGCAGCACATGCCGTGCAACCTTCACCACGCCCACTGCAATCACCGTCGTCAACAGCACCGTGGCCAAACGGATCACCCACGGCGCATGGCTGAACTGGGACAGCACCCACAACCACCAGCCAATCATGGGTGGGTGGTCGTAATAGCCCCAGTTTGGAAACAGCGCCCATTGGAAGAAAAAGGCTTCGTCGCTGGTGATGGGAAACCAAATGGCCAGCCACAACTTGAGGATCAAGGTTGCCGCCACAGTCCATTCAAACACCCGTCGTGATTGCTCCAGAGAAATTCGCCCGGGCATGGAAGTCGATGTCATGTGCTTACCCACAGGGGTCAGGGTTTAACAAATTAGCGGAATATTCAAGCAGCCAGCACGAACAGCAAACCGCTGGCCAACACAAAGCCCCAGCTCACACGGTCATTCAGGGCAAAGTGAACCGGGTCATCCACCATTTCACGGCGTGCGGTCAAAATCCAGATGCGCATCAACCAGAACAGAAACAAGGGGCACACCCCCCAGAGCCATTCCGGCGTGGCATACAGGCGCGAACCGTTGGTGCTGTCCACATACAGGGCCAACACCAACACCGACACAAAGCCGCTGGAAATACCCATGGACACCAAGTAGCTGAGGTCATCCATCCGGTAACCACGTCCCGAGGGCTGATCCACCCCTTCCTGTGCCAAAAACTCCAACTCAGCGCAGCGCTTGACCAAGGCCAGGCTCAAAAACAGGAACAGCGAAATGGCCAACAGCCAACTGGACAAATCAATACCCGTGCCCACACCCCCGGCCACAATGCGCACTGTGTACAGCAAGGCCAACAGCAACACGTCCACAAACGCAGTGCGCTTGAACACAAAGGTGTAGAGCAACGTCATCACCGTGTAAATGGCCAGCACCGCGGTGAAGGCCCAGCCGACCAACGTGGCTGACACCGCAAAACCCGCAAGGCCCAAGAAGGCCAGCCCAGCCAAGGCGTGATGGATGGGCAGCACACCGCTGGCCATGGGGCGCAGGCGTTTGCGTGGGTGTTGTCTGTCCGACTCCAAATCCATCAAGTCGTTCCACACATACGTGGCAGAGGCCACCAAGCCGAACGCCACAAAGCCCCACAGCGTGGTCACCCAGGCCTGCGTATCGGCCCGATGTGCTGCCAGCAAGGGCACAAACAGCAAGCCGTTTTTCACCCACTGCTGAACCCGCATGGCTTTCAACCAAGAACGAAGGCGGGCGGGGCGCTCGGTCTGAATGACATTCAATTCAACCCCAGCGGCCTTGGCCTTCAACTGCACCGCCTGCGAGGGGTTCACCGCCCACGCCTGTGCTGAGGCCGTCCAGATCGGCACATCCACACTGGCATCACCAAAGTAGGCAAACGGCTGGCCTTGGGCATCGGCCTGAATGGCTTTCAGCTTGGCCTTGCCTTTCAGATTGTGGGTGGTGCTGGCCAGCACCCGGTCGAACAAACCGGTTTGTTCCGCGACCTGGTTGACGTCCCTGGCCAACGACGCCGAGGCCAACACCAGGGTGTGGCCCTGCGCCTTCAGGCTTTGCAACCGGGCCACCACCTCACGGTTGAGCGGAAAAAACTGCCCGTGCCAAGTCACCCTGCGTGCCACTTCGGTTTTCAGGCGCCAGCCACCCTTCAGGGCCCACCACAGCAACAAAAACACGTACAGCACATTGCGCTTGAGCAGCAATAGGCAAGACTCCAACAACACGTCAGAGGGGCTGAGTGTGCCGTCCAAGTCGACATAAACGATCGGTTGACCCGTCATTGGCGGCCTGAAATTTCGTCCTGCAAGGAACCAGTGGGCACCTCTTCCCAATGGGCAGCCCCCAAGAACACCATCACAATCTGCTTGACGAAGTTGTCCTGCATCTCACGTTCAATCATGGGCTGCTCGGGCTTCAGGTCCAGAAAATCCACCGCCGAGTTCATCATCAAGGTGACCACCACGCTGCAAATCAGCAGCAATGAAGTGCCAGTCAGCTTGGGGAAAATATTCAGGGACCGAAGGTCGCTGGCCATTTCGTTGGTGAAGTGCGTGATTTCATTGCGAATCGCATTGCGCAAAGCGGGGGAACCCCCAGAGCGCTCCGAACTGATGAAGCGCCACTCCAGGTGGTGTTGCTTCAAGTAGTTGATGAACACATTCACTGAGTGGCGAATCATGTCCTCGCCGGGCAGGCTGGCCTGACGGGCCTCGCGCAACAACCGTCGCAGCGTCAAACCGGCTTCTTCCACCAAAGCCAACCCCAGTTCATCGGTTGTCTTGAAGTGCCTGTAAAAAGCGGTGGGTACCACCCCGGCCTCACGGGTAATTTCCCGAATACCCAGTGCGGTGAAGCTGCTGCCGTTGCCCACCAAAGCCAACGCCGCCTGCATCAGGTTTTGTCGGGTCTGCTCCTTGCGGCGCACC
Source organism: Limnobacter sp. (assembly GCF_046297615.1). Classification (GTDB taxonomy): domain Bacteria; phylum Pseudomonadota; class Gammaproteobacteria; order Burkholderiales; family Burkholderiaceae_B; genus Limnobacter. The sequence goes on from NZ_JBKBHM010000008.1 coordinate 108,607, forward strand.
CGGGCCTGAAGCTCGTCTGCAGGCTTGGCTGCGGGCGTAAGTCGGTTTCTCATGAATGGGGCCCAAAGGCGGCAAAAAGGTCAGCAAACCTGCATTGTAATGAAAAACCCGCGCCAGCCGGGTATTTCAGGAAAAGGCGATGCATGGCCACTACAAGTGTACACCCCGTGATAAACATTACACATTTTCACCATTTGGAAATTTAATTGTTAATTTGTGAAAAATAGTTGAATATATTCAACAGACCGGATTAACTCACCCTAAAGAGGGTTGGATATCCCCCTTCTCCGCCACATCATGTTTGCATGATCCGTTGTAGTGAATCCGATCCAACTAGCTCTCACTTGGGAGGAGGCCGCCATGCCCATGAATCAAATTTTAGTCATTGAAGATCACCCCCTGTTTGCCACTGGCATCAAGGACCTTGTTGAATTCGTCGCCAACAACGCCGAAATCATTTGCGCATCGTCCCTGAACCACGCTCGGGAATTGCTGGACCACCATAACCCAGCGCTCATCATCACCGACCTGCGTTTGCCCGATGCACAAGGTCAAACAGTGTTAGATTCTTTGAGTCGCCTCCGGCCGAATGTACCCACGATGATCATGAGTGGTGACGACATTCTGCTGCGCTCCATTCAAACCAGCCAACATGCACCGGCTTGGTTGCTGTCGAAGTCTGAGGGGTTTGAACAAACCTCGGCACTGCTGCTTGAAGCGCTGACCCGCGCGGGTGTGCAGGTGCAATGGCGCCCCAATGCGCTGAGTAACCGTACTGGCCAGGGTGACCACGGCGGAAGCCGCAACAGCCACAATTCAGGCATACAGTTGACACACAAGCAGCAACAGGTCATGCATTACCTGGCCTCGGGTTTGTCCAACAAGGAAATTGCCCGAAAGTTGGACCTGTCTCCCGAGACCATCAAAACCCACCTTCGCGAAATTTTCACCCGCATGAATGTGAAGAACCGGACTCAGGCAGTCAGCTTGTACCGAAAGATACCCCGCTTGAACGCCACCAGCATTTAACCGCAGAACCTAGGCCCAGCCCGAGCAGGGGCTGGGCCTGTTCACCCAAAACAATATGCCGGAAACAATCACTATTGCAGCAGCCTTGGGGGGCATTTGTCTGATCCCCCTGATCGGAGAACAGGGCTCCAATCAGCGTCAAAATGCCAGCGGTTCGCTGGGCGCATTGCTGTTGGCCATTTCACTGTGGGCACCAGTGACGCCCACCACTGCGGACGGGCACCCCAGCCCTTACTACATCATCCTGTTTTTGGCTTCGGCATTGTTGTTTGCGCTGGCGTATGTGTATCGGCGGGTAGATCAACAAATCAACCGCAAGCAGCGTGTCCTTGCCCCATTGGCCATCAATGTCGTGGGTACCACCCTTGGGGCTTGTGTCCAGCAATTTGAGACCGTCCTGATCATGAGCGTGGCTCAGGCTGCCTCTTTATGCTGGTTAATGCTGGCCTACCGCGGGGCCTCAATCGCCAAGCGGATCAAAGGGTATGTGCTGGTTGCGCTTTACGCCTTGTCGACCTTCCTGATCAACCTTCACCTCAATGGTTTGGTCATTTCCGAGGCCATGCCCGCGTTGACAGAAGGCATGATGCTGGCACTTTTGGCGGGCACTTACCTGAACCTGTTGGCTCAAAGCGCGGTGATTAAAAGCGCTCAGAAACCCAGCCAAGGGCAAGCCCTTGAAGCTGCAGCCATGCAGGTGGCCTATCGGGGGCGGCGTGTACTGAAGGATTTCCGTCACGACTTGCGTCAACCGCTGAGCACCTTGGGCATTCTGGCCAGCGTGGGGCGTGCCATCGCCAAAGACCCTGAGGTCAGCGCCCGCTACCAGCACATTCAGACCGCCCAAAAAGCCTTGAAAACCATGCTGGAAGAATTCTTCGACCAGATGGAAGAAGCTGTTCAGTACCCATTCGACGAACAGCACGCCCCCCTCAAACCCGTCAAGGCGCATGATGTACTGGCCCCATTGGTTGAGGAATATCGGTTGTTGGCTCAATCTAAAGACCTGCAACTGCGCTATGTCGAAAACGACTTAAGCATCAATACACATCTCGAATCGCTGACGAAAATTCTGCGCAATGGCCTGGACAACGCGGTGAAATACACCGAACATGGGGGTGTAGTTGTTGGGGCGCGGCGCCGGGGCAACCGAGTGCTGATTCAGATTGTCGACACCGGCCCGGGTGTGTCCACAGACCCGGGACACCAGCGCAACAAAGGATGGGGCCACGGCTCCCGAATTGTTCAGGACCTCAGCGACCGAATTCTGGCCATGACACGCTGCGTCAACCGTGTCATCGGCGGACAGGTTCGGGGATCGATATTCGAAATCAGCCTGCCGGGCACGCAAGGCCAAGACAGAACCGATCCGCAGCAACCCATGCTCAAGGATCAACACCCGCTGGGCGCCTACGTCTATTCAGGCAGCCACGCTTTGGCGCTTCAGGTGGAAAAGCATTTCCCGGACTCCGGGTTCGATTTGGTCAATAAAAGCTGCATGACTTTAATCCGCAACGAGCTACCGGGCATACCGGCCAGCGTTGCCCCGGTGCTGGTAGCCATCACTGAAAATGAGAATCAGGAACACCAAGCCGTGCGTGAACTGAACAGGGCACGCCTTGTATGCAAACTGGAGCCCTTCTGCATCATCGTGTCGGCCAAAGAACATTTGCCGCAAGGCAAGGCCATTGACTTTCACAGCCCCATCATTCGAGTGCATTACCTGCCCGGGCAAATTGACGGTGCCATGAAAGTATTGTCTGAACTGTTCCCCGCCCGCAAGAGCAAAGAGTTGGAGCGGGGCCACGAGCGCCGTCCCGAGCTGGACGAACCTCTGGCAATCAACGCGGCGACTGAATAAGCCCCAATACGGCGGATTGCTGAGCCCCTGTCACAGTTGGGCAATTGGATGGCTGATCGGCAAGGGTTCTGGCAGCCATCCACGCAAAGGCACAGGCTTCCACGGCTTGTGTAGGCAGGCCCAAATCTTCGATACGGCGAACCGTGGCCATCGGGCAGGCGGCCTCGATTGCGCTGACCAGCACCGGGTTCATCACCCCGCCACCGCAGAGGTATAAATCGCTGACTTGGGGTGGAACACACTGACGCACAGACTCCACCGTCAGGGCCATCAACGTCGCCATCACGTCCTCGGCGCGGTCAGACAAGCCAGGAAAGTGTGACAGGGCATCGTCGAACACCGCCAAAGTGAAATCATCCCGTCCCGTGCTTTTTGGCCAGCCTTTCCCGAAAAACGGGTGGGCCAACAGCGCAGCCAGCAAACCCGGGTGCACAGCCCCAGAGGCGGCCATCACCCCATCAATGTCCATGGGCGTACCGGTGGTGCGCAAGGCCCACGCATCCATCCAGCAATTGGCTGGGCCGCAGTCGCCACCCAACACAGGCTGATCGGGGCCCTGAATCAAAGTGAGGTTGGAAAAACCACCGAGGTTCAGCACACCCGCTGGGCCGTGCACCCCCCGGCCCGCCAGCCAAGCCTGATGAAATGCAGGCGCCAACGGGGCGCCCTGCCCGCCCAAAGCGACATCCTTGCTTCGGAAATCGCTAACCACCGTCAAGCCGGTACTCACCGACAAGCGGGCTGGGTCAATCATCTGAAAGGTAATCCCCAGGTCAGGCCGATGCCGGATGGTTTGCCCGTGCACACCGAAACCCGCCACATCTGCAGCGGCCAGCCCCAGCAAATCCATCAACTGGCTGCAAGCCTGGCTGTAAACGTCGGTGAGGTCACGCCTTGCCACCAGCAGGTCAAGCAAGGGGTCGGCTCGGTTGGCGAGCGAAGGGGGAAGTTGCTGAAGAGCCAGCAATTCACGCTGAAGGTGAGGAGAGAAAGGCGTGCTGACCAGGCCCAGATAGTGAAGGGCCCCATCGGGCGCCACTCGCAGGGCAGCCACATCCACACCGTCGGTGCTGGTGCCGGACATGGCGCCAAAAACAATCATGCGAAAAAGCCCAAGAACGCCGAGGGCTTACTGGGCGCGTGCCACACGCACCACACCGGCCAATTCCATGCGACGGTCCATGGACAACTGGGTACGCTTGAATTCAGTCATCGCAGTGCGGTCCAAAGGCACCGGCTGAGCCACTTTCACGCCCAGCGGGTCACGGGGAGCGCCGCTGACGCGGAACTCGTAGTGCAGGTGTGGCCCGGTGGCCCAACCTGTTGAGCCTACGAAACCGATGATCTGGCCCTGTTCGATGGACTGGCCTTTGCGCAGGCCGCGCGCAAAACTGCTCAGGTGGGCGTAGGCCGTAGTCACGTTACCCGGGTGCTGAATTTCAACAAAATTGCCATAGCCATTTTGTTGACCGACAAACTTCACAGTCCCGCTTGATGTGGCCATGATGGGCGTACCGGTTGGGGCTGCGTAGTCCACACCTGTGTGGGCTTTCCAGGTTTGCTGGATGGGGTGGAAACGGCGGGAGGTAAAGCCCGAAGAAATACGGGAGAACGCCAAGGGAGAACGCAGGAACGACTTCTTCAGTGTACGGCCCAGCTCGTCGTAATAGCCGCCTTGCCCGCCTTTCGAAGCAAACCAATAGGCCTTGTGTGAACGGCCACCATTGATGAACTCAACGGACAGTACTCGGCCAGCACGGGCTGATCGGCCATCCAGGGTCAGGTCTTCATAGACCACACGGAACTCATCACCCCGTTGCAATTCCCTGTGGAAGTCAATCTCGGAACCGAAAATTTCGGTCATCTGCACAGCCACGGAATCGGGCAAGTCGGCTTTGTCAGCGGCAGCAAACAAGGAAGATTCAATGCGACCTGACTTGAACACCACCTGACGCTCAAACTGCACCGACTCCTGACGAGCGGTGAACTGACCGTTCAGGCGCTGGATCAGGATAGACTCTTGCTTGTCTTCATCCACGCCGCTGCGGTAACGCAACCACACCAGCTCGCCCGCTGCGTTTTGCTGCACGCTGATGACCCGGCCGGCCCGCAGGCTCACCAGTTTGCGCGCAACAGGGTCGGCCTTGATGAATGCGGCCAGCCCTTTGGTGTTGACGCCCAGGCGGTCCAGCATTTCAACCAAGGTTTCACCCCGACGAATTTTTTCTTCGGCCACCAAAGGGTCCACGGAAAACACGTCTTGTTGGGCAAGATTCAGCTCAATGGCCTCGATCACGGCCTCAGAGGAGTCGAAAGTGGGGAGCGAATTTTGGCCAGAGCCCGCGATTGCGACCACTGCACCCATAACGGGCAGCGAAAAAAACCCTACAATGACCCACTTCCGATGCACCGGTGACGCAGGCAAGGCAGCGTCGGCGGCTTGAACGCCCCGAACTGCAAGGCCTTTGGCAAGCTCAATGCCCCTCAATGTGGAGGCAATGACCTGCTGCAGAATTGTTTGAAGCATCATGTTTTTTGTCGTAATTGTTGGTTTTCAGTTGAATGAAAAGCGGGGCTCCGCGGGCCTTTTGGCCATCGTGTCGAACGCCCCAAAATGACGCATTTTCAAAAATACAACACGAACCGACCCGGAGTGTAACAAAGGATTGCCAAATGAGCCAGTCACCTGTATGCGGTGCGTCAAATAATTTACCTCCCGAACCTATTTTTTCCGAATCGGTTCAACATGCGCTGGCCATGACCAAGCACGGCTGCGAAGAACTGCTTGTTGAAGCCGACTGGGTTCAGAAACTTGCAAAAAGTGAAGCATCTGGCGTGCCGCTGCGGATCAAGCTGGGCCTGGACCCCACTGCGCCCGACATTCACCTGGGCCACACCGTGGTGCTGAACAAGCTCCGACAGTTGCAAGATCTGGGCCACCAAGTGATCTTCCTGATCGGTGATTTCACAGCCATGATTGGCGACCCATCGGGCCGCAACACCACCCGCCCGCCCCTGTCGCGGGAACAGATTCTTGACAACGCCAAAACCTATCACGAGCAAGCCATCAAGATTCTGGACGGCGACCGCACCGAAATCCGCTTCAACAGTGAATGGTGCACGCCACTGGGTGCTGAAGGCTTGATCCGGCTGGCGTCCATGCACACCGTGGCCCGCATGCTGGAGCGTGACGATTTCACCAAACGTTACAGGGACGGCACCCCGATTGCGATTCATGAATTCCTGTACCCGCTGATGCAGGGCTATGACTCGGTGGCCTTGAAAAGCGATCTTGAAATTGGCGGCACTGATCAAAAATTCAACTTGCTGGTGGGTCGGGAGTTGCAAAAGCAACACCAAATGGCCCAACAGTGCGTGCTGACCATGCCATTGCTGGTGGGACTGGACGGTGTGAACAAGATGTCCAAGTCCAAACACAACTATGTGGGTGTGACTGAAGCACCGGGTGAAATGTTCGGGAAAGTGATGTCCATCTCTGACGACCTGATGTGGGACTGGTACACCCTGCTCAGCTTCACTTCGCCTGCGGACCAAGCCGCCCTCAAAAAGGCCTGCGCCGAAGGCGCCAACCCCCGCAACGCCAAAGTGGCGCTGGCCCAGGAAATAGTGGCCCGTTTTCACTCTCAAGCAGCCGCGGAGCAGGCCTTGGCCGACTTTGAAGCCCGCTTCAAACAGGGGGCCCTGCCCGAGGACATGCCCGAAGTGCACCTCAATTGCCCAGAGGGCGAAGACGATGCAGCCATTGCCTGGGTGTTGAAAGCGGCAGGCCTGTGCGCCTCGGGCTCGGAAGCCAACCGCAATATTGAACAAGGCGGTGTTAAGGTAGGTGGCGAAAAGATCAGTGACAAAGGCACCCGCTTGGCCAAGGGCGAGCACATTGTTCAAGTCGGCAAACGCCGTTTTGCACGCGTGCACCTGGGCTGACCCACCGATGAACCCATTTCACTCACTGTGGCCCAAACCGGCCAGCACCACTCGACTGGTGCTGGTGCGCCACGGCGAAACCCCATGGAACGTCGAACAACGCTTTCAGGGGCACACCGACATTGGCCTGAACCAACGGGGCATTGAGCAGGCCCACAAAGTGCACCAAGCCATGCACCTTGCCCACACCCGCTTGCTGAAAGACGACCAAGGCCCGCTCATTGATGCCTGCTACAGCAGCGACCTCAGCCGTGCCCAGCACACCGCACAGATCATTCGGCCAGACGACACTGTGCCTATTCAACTGTTGACCGGGCTTCGTGAGAGGCATTACGGCGATTTTTCCGGCCTCACCAGCGCGGAAATGGCCCAGAAAAACCCGAATCAATTCCAGATCATCTCGCAGCGGCAACCTGACGGCCCGGTGAAAGACGGTGAGAGCCTGCGCCAATTCAACACCCGGGTGATGGACGCTGTGACGGCCATACTGCAACAACATACCGGCCAAACCGTGCTGGTGGTGGCCCATGGCGGCGTTCTGGACTGCATTTACCGGCATGCCCAAGGCATTGACCTTGCCCCCAAAAGGGCCTGGTTGCTGCCCAACTGCGCCTTGAATGTGATGGACCAACCGCCCGGTCAAGGGCTGCAAGTCCGGCTTTGGGCGGACACGCACCATCTGGACCTGAACACAAGCCAGCCCGCTGGGGACGAGGTCGATGGCCGGGTGGCCTAAAGCCTTGAAAATGGGTTAAAATTGAAGGCTGTGTACCCTTGCTTCAATTCCCACGGAACCACTATGTTTGACCGCCAAAAGGGCATCGCCCAAATCGACCCCGAACTCTGGGCAGCCATCGAACTGGAAAACACTCGCCAGCACGACCACATCGAGCTGATCGCCTCTGAAAACTACGCCAGCCCGGCGGTCATGGAAGCCCAAGGCTCCCAATTGACCAACAAGTACGCCGAAGGCTACCCCGGCAAGCGTTATTACGGCGGCTGCGAACACGTGGACGTGGTCGAACAACTGGCCATTGACCGCCTGAAGCAACTGTTTGGCGCCGAAGCGGCCAACGTGCAGCCCAACTCGGGCTCGCAGGCCAACCAAGCGGTGTTCTTTGCCCTGCTGCAACCCGGTGACACCATCATGGGCCTGTCGCTGGCCGAAGGTGGTCACCTGACCCACGGCATGCCCCTGAACATGTCCGGCAAGTGGTTCAAGGTTGTGTCGTACGGCTTGAACGAACGTGAAGAAATTGATTACGACGCCGTTGAAAAACTGGCCCGTGAAACCAAACCGAAAATCATCATCGCTGGTGCATCGGCTTACGCCCTGCGCATCGACTTCGAGCGCTTCGCCAAAATCGCCAAGGAAGTGGGTGCCTATTTCATGGTCGACATGGCCCACTACGCCGGTCTGATTGCTGCGGGTGTGTACCCCAACCCCGTGCCTCACGCCGACGTGTGCACCTCGACCACCCACAAAAGCCTGCGCGGGCCTCGTGGTGGCGTGATCCTGATGAAGGAAGCCATCGCCAAGCAGATCAACAGCGCGATTTTCCCCGGCATTCAAGGTGGCCCGCTGATGCATGTCATCGCGGCCAAGGCCGTGGCTTTCCACGAAGCCCTGCAACCCGAGTTCAAGGCCTACCAGCAACAAGTCGTGAAAAACGCCCAAGTGCTGGCTGAAACCCTGGTCGAGCGTGGTCTGCGTATTGTGTCTGGCCGCACCGAAAGCCACGTCATGCTGGTTGACCTGCGTGCCAAAGGCATCACTGGCAAGGCGGCTGAAGCAGCGCTGGGCCTGGCTCACATCACCGTGAACAAAAACGCCATCCCCAACGACCCTGAAAAACCCTTCGTCACCAGTGGCATTCGCTTGGGCAGCCCCGCAATGACTACCCGCGGCTTCAAAGAAGAAGAAGCCCGCTTGGTGGGTAACCTCATCGCTGACGTGCTGGAAAACCCGGCCGATGAAAGCACCTTGGCCGCTGTGCGCGCCAAAGTGTCTGCATTGACCGCCCGCTTCCCGGTATACAGCGGCAAGTGATGGCATGAAGTGCCCGTTCTGCGCACACACCGACACGCAGGTGGTTGACTCCCGCACTCCTGAAGACGGGCAGTCAATTCGCCGGCGGCGTCAGTGTGGCGGGTGTGGCAAACGTTTCACCACCTACGAACGGGCCGAATTGTTTTTCCCGGCCATCGTCAAGAAAGATGGCTCGCGTGTCGATTTCTCCCGCGACAAACTGCGTGGCAGCCTGATGCTGGCCCTGCGCAAACGTGCAGTGCCAGCGGACGCCATCGACAACGCCATTGCCAGCATTGAAGAGAAACTGTTGGTCAGCGCCCTGCGTGAAGTGGACACCAAGTTTCTCGGTGAACTGGTGATGCAACAGCTCAAGCAGCTCGACACTGTGGCCTACATCCGCTTTGCTTCGGTGTATAAAAGTTTCGAAGACCTGCAAAGCTTCTCTGAAGAAATCGCCAAACTCACACGCCTGCCATGAGCACCCCGCCGCCCACCAGTGACGTACTTGGCTGGCCGCAGGCGCAGCAAGACGAACACTGGATGGCATTGGCGTTGGCTCAAGCCTGGCAAGGCCAATACACCACGACACCCAACCCCCGTGTGGGCTGCATCTTTGTGCGCGAAGGCCAAATTCTGGCCACCGGCTTTCATGAGAAAGCAGGCCAAGGCCATGCCGAGGTACAAGCCATTGCTCAGGCCAAGGCTCATGGCGTGAGCCTGGCTGGCAGCACGGCCTATGTCACCCTTGAACCCTGCGCTCACCATGGCCGCACCGGCCCCTGCGCCGAAGCGCTGATTCCCACAGGAGTCAGCCGTGTGGTGGCCGCCACCCTGGACCCCAACCCACTGGTTGCCGGTAAAGGCATGGCCATATTGCAACGCGCCGGGGTGCTTGTTGAACATGGTGTGTTGCAGGCCCAAGCCCGCTGGATTAACCGGGGATTTTTCTCGCGCATGGAACGTGGCCGCCCGTGGGTACGCCTGAAAGTGGCCACCAGTGCAGACGGCGTTACCGCCCTGAACAATGGCGTCAGCCAATGGATCACCGGTGAAGCAGCCCGGCTGGACGGCCACCACCTGCGGGCCCAAGCCTGTGCGGTGCTGACCGGCATTGGCACCGTGAAGGCTGACGACCCCCAACTCAACGTGCGCGGCATCGACACCCCACGACAACCCATCAAAGTGGTGGTGGACAGTCAGTTTGAAATACCACCGCAAGCCCGACTGCTTCAGGAAGGCGTGGTGTGGATTGCGCACGCCAACGCCGCCACCCCCGCGTGGTTTGCGGAACACCCCAACGCAGCCCATTTGCTCGCCATCAACGCAGCACCGCCCAGACTGAACAAGGAGCGACAGAAAACTGACCTGCCCCGCCTGCTGGCCGAACTGGCAGCCCGTGGCATCAACGAACTACACCTTGAAGCAGGTTATGGGCTGAACGGCTCATTCCTGCAAGCAGGGCTGGTAGACGAAGTGGTGCAGTACATCGCACCCCGCTTTCTGGGCCCCGGGCTTGGTGCATTCAGGCTGCCAGAGCTGACCTCACTGCCCACTGGCCAGCAGTGGCAATTGCACAGCCACGAATCTATCGGCGAAGACTTGAAAGTAGTCTGGGCCCGTTCATCTGTTTAAACACATCAACACGACATTTGGAGCAGTACCCACCATGTTCACCGGCATCATCGAATCCATCGGTCAGATTGAAAGCGTCAGCCCACTGCAAGACTCCGCCTGGGCGGGTGTTCGCCTGCAAGTGCATGCCCCCACCCTGGACTTCTCCGATGTGAAACTCGGGGACAGCATCGCCATCCAGGGCGCTTGCATGACTGTGGTCGAAATGGGCAATGCACGCTTCTGGGTCGACGTATCACAGGAAAGCCTGTCAAAAACCGTGGGGCTGGCCGAACCCGGCGAAGTCAACCTTGAAAAGGCCATGCGCCTGTCCGACCGCGTGGGGGGCCACCTGGTTAGCGGCCATGTGGATGGCTTGGGCCATGTGGTGGATTTCTCCCCGGTTGGCGAAAGCTGGCACCTGCAAATTCGTGCCCCACAAACGCTGAGCGCATTTTTTGCCTACAAAGGTTCAGTCACTGTGAATGGCGTCAGCCTGACCGTGAACAAGGTGGACGACCTGGCCAGCGGGGAGTGCGACATTCACATCAACCTGATTCCACACACCGTGCAGATGACGACCTTGAAGCACTTGAAGGCTGGGTCGCCGGTGAACCTTGAAATTGATCAGATTGCACGGTACTGCGAGCGGATCGTGAGGGCGATGAAGCTGGCGTAATCAATCTCAGGGGTGAGCGGACGTGAGGTTTGATACTCAGATCATGATTGCGTAGCGTGACGTTTCGGTCTAAGCCAAACAGCCAAAACGTCAAGGACACCATGAATACCGATGAACACCTCATCGCTCAAACCGGCTTAGGAATTGCCGAAGCAGCAAGAGCTCTTGGTCAGGACGTTTTTTCCAAGCCATATATTTGGGGTGGAAAAACAAAGGCCGGATTTGATTGTTCCGGGTTCGTGGGATTTGTGCTGTCCGAGCTTTTCCCTATGCATGGAATTCAATTTAAAACCAATGTTGAGGGCTATATCAACAGTAGCTTGTTTCAAACAGTTGACTCACCTCAGCCGGGCGACTTGATCATATTCAAGGCGCATCAAGGCAGCGTCAACCACATCGGAATAGTGCTTTCAGACAAACTCTGGATTGGAGCGCAGTCCCAAGGTGTCCGAGAAGTACAGATGAATAATTCCTACTGGTCTTCTAGACCTCATATCTTTCGCCGCTACAAAGGCGTGTCTACCCAAGCCATCAAAGTTTCAATGTCTTATCATGCAAATGCTTTGTTGGCTTAAGGTGCTCTCACTGGCATCCGTTTTGGTGCCATTGATTATCAACGCTCAAAACACGTCGACTGGTGCGGATGCACCGGCACTCAAGAACACAATCTGGACATTACAGGATTACCAATGTCCCAGTGGTTGTTCCAATCATCTACAGGAAACACTGAACAGTCAGATCGGTCAATCCATCGACTTCTCAGGTCAAAGTCTTTGGAGATCGGGTACTGGCGACACGTGTAAGCAACTCAAGTCAGCCACCCAGAGTAAGCGTATAACCGCCGAATTGCAGCGTCAAATCAAGTTATCAACACCGCGAATTCGCCAGATCAAAGACTCGGATTTGAAACTGCCTTCCCCTAAAGTCTGGGTCATTGACGTGTTGTGTTCAGGCGAGGAAGGCCAAGCATTAAGTCATCGATTCATGTTGAATACCTTAGGTTATTTAGTGACCATTGACGAAGAGTCTTCTATCCTCATCTATCACCCCAAGTAGCCTAACGGGCTTGAATCACCCCAAACACCCCCACCGCCCGGCTTTGGGTGTTGTCCGCATCCGCCCCAAAGGCCAACCCCAGAAATTTCACTGCACCTTCGGGTAACTCACTTGCAAATGCGCGGCGTGCATCGGCTTGCAGGTCGCGTTGTTCCGTCACCAAGGCCGATCCTTGCACCGCCGGGGCGCTGCGCAGCACGATATTGCGTACACGGTCGGTGTACGGGTTGTTGAACCATGCGCCAACTGCTTGGCCTTCGTCAGCCCACACGTAGCACAGGGTGGCTGCGGGCAGCGCTTCCCCGGACAGGGTTCGCGCTGCACCCAGCTTGATCCGCGTGCCCAGCGGCAGACGGCTTTCGTCGATCGCAACGAACACACACACCTTGGCGGCTGCATCGTCACCCTCTTTCACTCGGGGGTTGGCCCCAGTGGGGTGGGTCAGCACAGCCCAAGACCATTGCAGGCTGTCCAACACCGAAGGGCTTGGGAACACCAAGGCCATAGAACCGTACGATTGGTTGGCGTCGGCACGAACCACGGTTTGCCCGCCCCACTCAGCCAGTTTGAATTCGGTGTGCTGCTTGACCTTGGGGTGAAACTGCGCCGTCCATGGCGATGGAATGGGGCCGGTGGCCGATTTGGGCCATGCAGGCACTGCGGGCGGTGCAGTCTGCGCTTGCACCAACAAACCACCACCCAAGGTGGCCACAATCAACGCCCCCCCCCACGCAAGCCGCGCGGCCAACACACGCCCCCACCTGCCTTGCCCCCGGTTAATCGTCTGAAACGTCATATTGCCCCCTATCGCCGCGTTCATCGAACAGTGTTGCCCAATCACCGGGCACCCAGCCTTCGTCCAAGGCCTGCTGCAGGTCGGCAGGCTCATCCACATCCAACTGGACCTCAATGCATGGCGCCGCATAACCCGCCTCTTTCAACAGGCGCAGGCTGGTACTCAATACCGAGGCTGTACCCCAGTCGATATTCCCGCCGAACATGGCTGGAACATGGCCAGCGCAGAGTGCGGCCACATAACCCCCGTCGTTTGCGGGTGCAAACACCACCGGAACATTCCCATGCAATTGGTCCAACATGGCCTGTAAATGCGAGGCAGAAAAACACACAGCATCGGTGCCCAGCAACAACACCGCGTCGGTGTGCTTCAAATGGTGCTGCACTGCTGCGCCCATGCGTTGCCCCAAATGCCCTGGCACCTGCACAGCAGTGCTCACCTGCGGCCCCAGCAACGCCTGCCAATGCTCTGGGCTTCCCCCGTCGGTCCAAACCTTGACTGACACATCCACCGCCCGGGTTGGCTGGCTGCCTTTGAACATCAAATTCGACCAGCGCTGCACATTCTGCAACCGGCTCAACAACAGGTAGCGGGCGAAATCGGCTGCGCCTTGTTCGCCCAAAGCAGGAATAAGCCGGGTTTTGGTGCGGCCCGCTGCTGGCCATTTGGCAAAGAGGGCTATGGCCAGTTTCACCGCACCTCCCGATACAAAGCAGCCAGTTGATCTGCAGGCACGCCGCGCCAGTAAGCCCAACGCAAGCGCCACATCAGCACGATTGTGCGCCATGGGCCCTGTTCATCCCAGCGCCGGCCCGAGGTAAACACCGGCGTACTCAGCGGAACAAACCTGGCTTGCGACCCCAAAGTCTTCAGGCGCTTGCTCAATTCAATGTCTTCCATCAAGGGCTGCTCAGGAAAGCCCCCCAATGTTTGAAAAAGCGTTCGAGTCAGGAACAGGGCTTGGTCACCCGTGCACACACGGGTCAGGCGCGAACGCTGATTCATGAACCAAGCCACCATGGGCAAGCTGCGGCTGCGGCCTTCAATGCGCACATCAAACCTTCCCCAAACCGGCTGAGTACCGTGTACCGCGAGCAGCAATGCTCGCCAACACATGGCCGTTAAAAGGGTGTCGGCATGCAGAAACAGCAGAACATCGCCCCTGGCCAGTGCAGCACCGGCATTCATCTGCCGGGCGCGGCCTGTGTGTCCGGTCAAGACTGTCAAGGCCGGGTAATCAACGGTGTGACGCTGAAGTATGTCCAAAGTACCATCGCTGGAGCATCCGTCGACAACGATCAACTCGTCTTCTGGGCCCAACAGAGCCAGTGTATTGATCAACGTGGATGCAATCACCGCCGCTTCATTGCGAACCGGCATCACGATGGAAACAGAAGGACGGTGCATCCGCAGCAAGGGGGCTCGCGCTTAAAAAAACAGCGAAGCCAAACCCAGGAAAATGAAGAAACCCATGCTGTCTGTGGAGAATGTCAGCAACACGGAAGAACCCATGGCTGGGTCACGGCCCATCTTGGCCAAGGCCATGGGCACGGCCACACCAATCACTGCAGCAACCACCAGGTTCAGCATCACGGCCATCATCATCAACACGCCAAGCAGCATGGCTTGCGAAGTACCCCAATACAAGGCCACTGCAGCAGCGCCTGCCACACTGCCCCACACCAATCCATTCAGGCCCGCCACGGCCAATTCTTTTTTCAGCAGCAGGCGAAGGTTGGTGGCATTAACCTGCCCCAGGGCGAGGGAGCGAATCATCAAGGTCATGGTCTGGTTGCCGGAGTTGCCCGCAATACCCGCAACAATGGGCATCAAGGTAGCCAAGGCCACCACCTTGGCAATGGTGCCTTCAAACGCATCAATCACCCGGCTGGCAAAAAATGCGGTGAACAGGTTCACGCCCAACCACAACCAGCGGTTTTTCGCAGACTCCCACACCGAGGCAAACAAGTCCTCTTCTTCCCGCAAACCAGCGGTGTTCAACAGGTCGGACTCGCTTTCCTCACGGATCACGTCCACCACTTCATTCACGGTCAGCCGGCCAATCAGTTTGCCTGTGTGGTCCAGCACTGGGGCAGACACCAGGTCGTAACGCTCGAACGCTTGGGCCGCTTCGGACGAATCATCCAAGGCCGCCAGCGTCAACACATCCCGGCGCATGACATCGCTCACCAATGTTTCCGGTTCATTCACCAGCAGGCGGTCCAAAGGCAGGCTGCCTTTGAAATGCTCCACGCGGTCCACCACAAACACTTGATCGGTTTGCTCAGGCAGCTCTTCAAAACGGCGCAGGTAGCGCAACACGACTTCCAGCGTCACGTCATCACGGATGGTCACCATGTCGAAGTCCATGCGCGCGCCCACGCTGTCTTCGGGGTAGCTCATGGCGGCGCGCAGTTGCTCGCGCTCCTCCAGACTCAGGCTGCTAGCCAGCTTCTCCACCACATCGCGCGGCAAATCGGGGGCCAGGTCCGCAATTTCATCGGCATCCAGCGATTCAGTAGCGGCGTACAGCTCTTCGCTGTCCATGGAGCGGATCAGCGTTTCCCGCACCGCATCCGACAATTCCAGCAGAATTTCACCGTCCCGCTCGGAACGCACCAAACTCCACACCATCATCCGCTCTTCAAGCGGCAGGCTTTCGAGTACATAGGCCACATCGGCCGGGTGAAGCTGATGCAGTTTGTGGCCCAGCTCATTGACGTGCTGGCGATGCACCAAGTCTTCCACCAAACGGTGACGCTCAGGGTTCACATGGCTTTGCTGGTTGTGAACCACACTTTCAATCACCTTCTGCTTGCGCAGCAGCGCCTGCACCTCAACCAGCGCACGTTGGGCGTCGTCCAGGTCACGCGGGGTGGACTGCTCCTCGTGATTCACCTCGAACGCACTCACAGGCTCATGGTTTGAGCCTGTGGGTTCATGCTGTTCGTGAGGTTTCAGTTCTTCAGACACTGGTGCACCTGGTTCAGGTTAGGGCTGTTCTGCTTAAAGCAGTTGAAATGCCAGAATAGCCACCACGGTGGGTGGAGCGGCTGCAATGAACAGTCCACCCGCACTGATGGCCCCGTCACTGAAAAATGGCTTGAGAATGGCATAACCAGCCGGGTTGGGGGCGTTTGCAATCACAGTCAATCCACCTCCGGTTACCGCACCAGCCACCAGTGCATATTTGAATTCATCATTCACGCCTTCCACCAGCGAGCCCAAGTAGGTCAGCGCAGCATTGTCAGTGATGGCTGTCAGTGCCGTGGCCCCGTAGTACAGCGCAGTGGGGCTCAACTCCTTCAACACATCCTGAAGCCACCAGGCCTGCATACCCCCCAGCACCACCAAGCCCGCCAGGAAAAAAGCCACCATCAAGCCTTCTTTCAAAATCAAGCGATCCTGATACTGGCTATAGGCCACCGTATAGCCCAAGAAGAACAGAAACAAGCCCATGAACATGGCCGCATGGTGGGCAAACACCACCACACCCACCAAAAACACCAGGTGTGTGGCCACCACCCAGATGGGCATGGCTGAACCATTGGTCGGGTTGGAAGGAATGGACATGGATTTCAGTTCCCGCGCGAACAAGGCAGTGACTACCGAAGCATTCACCAACACAGCCAAGGCTGCTTTCCAACCGAATGTAGCCAGCATGAAGGGCATGTCAAACCCCCATTTGGCCGCCACCATCAACACGGGTGGTGCTGCAAACGGTGTCAGGGTGCCGCCGATGGACACGTTCACAAACAAAGTGCCCAAGGTGGCGTACATCAGCCGGTTGCTGATGCCTGGCGCATAAAAGCGGTCACGCAGCAACAGGGCCGCCAAGGTCATGGCGGCAGGCTCGGTAATGAATGAACCCATCAACGGCACCACCGACAGAGCGGTAAACAGGTAAGCCACTTGTCGGTTCAAAGGCAACAAGGCTGCAATACCACGCACCAGTTGCGCAGCCAGATAAAGAATCGGTTTGCTGGCCGCGATCACCATGATGGCAAACACAAACAAGGGTTCGGTGTAGTTGCGGGTGTCGACATACGTCACCGCCTCGTGGCTGCCCAGCAGGAAGAACATGAACACCACCAACACCATGGCCCAGAAACCGAACACGGCTTCCACCTCACCGAGCAGGTGCCACAAACCCGCATGATTGGGCTGCGAATGGGCAAGGCGTTCAAAGAACTTGGTGGAGAACGTGTGCAGAACGGCGATGGCAAACAGGGCTGCGCCGATGATCTGGATGGTGCTTGGATTCACGGGTTGGGGTCTCTCTAAAAATGTTATTGGTATCAGGACAACTCAGGAACCGCTGGTGTTGAGACCGACCACTGCCCTCCTTCATGATTCACGGTGTGAACCGGTATCCAGCCACGCAGACTGTTCACCAGCCAAATACCCTCTGCACGCGCCAAATCCTTGCTCTGCAGCCTTGCCTCAACCACGGTATTGTGTCGCAAAAGCGCTTGGCGAAACACCCCCGGCAACAAATTCAACCCGGCAGATTCGTCCAGCACCGGCGTGTACAAACGGCCGTCGAGCTGCACCACCACATTGGCCCTGCTTGACTCTAAAAGCACCCCTTCTGCATTGCACAGCAGCACATCAAAATCACCGTCAGCCAAGGCGTAGGCTGCATCGTAATGGGGGCGATGTGTGGTTTTGTGAACGATGAAACATGGCTGCACATGCTTGGGCCAGGTCACCACACGAACGGACACTGGGGCCTGTTGGTCCTGATGTGGGAATACCTGAATGTCAAACTGACCATCACGCCACAACAGCCAGCGCCCCCGGTGAACACCCACTGGATGAAGCGCTGCACAGGCCTTGAGACTGGCGGGCATCGTCTGCTCCGGCCACACAAAGCCCAGCGCAGCCGCGCTACGGCGCATGCGTTGAAGATGATCATCCGCACGCTGCCATTGACCATCTTGCAGACGCACCGTTTCAAGGATGTGAAACTCGGTGGTTGCGCGGCTGAGAAATCGCGTTTTGACGGCCCACTCAGCTTGCTCGGCTTGTGGCTGTGAATACCAGGTCACGCCACTGCCCACACCGTACATCAATGCGCCGGGGCCACCTTGGGCCAACCCGCCTGTTTGCACAGTGCGGATGGGCACATTGAAGCGCACCTGATCTGGCCCGTTAAACACCCCCAACGCACCACAATAAAAGCCACGGTGCGCCGGTTCCCACTGGGCAATTCTCAACATCGCCTGGTGTTTTGGAGCCCCCGTCACACTGCCACAAGGAAACAGGGCTTTGAACACCTCAACCACGCCAGTGCCTTCTTTGAGTTGCCCAGTGATGGTGGATGTCATTTGCGCCAGCGTGGGCAAAGTCATCACATCGAACAATGATTGCACCTGCACCGACCGCGCTTCGCAAACTTTGGCCATGTCATTGCGCAAAAGGTCCACGATCATCACATTTTCGGCGCGGTCCTTCTCACTGTCCTGAAGGGCCGGTGTGTGGCCATCAGCCTTCTCACCCAAACTTTGAGTGCCTTTCATGGGTGATGTTTTCAGGTGCTTGCCCCGCACCTCGAAAAACAACTCAGGGGACAGACTGAGGACATCGCCCCCCGGTGTGCTCATGTACAGGCTCAGTTGCGCGGGCTGTGCTTGATACAAGCGCAGAAACAAGGCCCAGGTGTCACCTGCCGTGAGATGGCTTCTGAGCCGGGTGGTGAAGTTGATTTGATAAAACTCACCCTGCGCAATGGCCTCCGAAACCGCCTGAAACGCTTGATCGAAGCGTGGGGTGGCAAGGTCGTCCAGCCAAGGTTCTGTAGTTAGGCCATTGTCAACGGTTGGCTCAGCATTCTCGGCAAGCTGAACGCGTTGAATCCTGGCGTGAGGAAACGCCAGAAAGTAGGCCAACGGCGCAGCACAGGGTGAGGCCGTGTGCAAGGACGAATCAAAGGCCGCGGCCGCCTCATATTGAACCCCACCCACCACGCACAAGCCCTGAGCCGCCAAGGCTTGGGCACGGGCTAGGCAAGGCAACACCTCGCTCAAGGTGTGGGCTTGGAGCACATGGTCGGGCGCTTGCCACAAGGCTTCCAGCCCTGCAGCAAGGGTGGGGTCGCGAAACTGGGCGTGCCATGCGGCATAGGGCTTCAGGCCATTCATCAACACACCGGAAAAGCAGCATCAAGGCCGCCATTGTACTAACTGCGGGCCCCCAGACGGAAGAAGGAATACACCTCATCGCGTTTGGCAATGGTGTCAGCGATACCCATACGGATCAATTCACGGGTGTAATTGCCCTCAAACAGCAGGTAACTGGCCAGCGAAGCGCCACCGGCTTCAGTGGCCCCCAGCGCCGACAACATTGCACGCACCGGGCGCGGCAAATCCTGGGTATGCTTGGCAGCGATTTCATCAATACGGCCACTGGGCGCAATCACCAGCAATTCAACAGGCTTGAGTGCACTCTGCGCGGCCATTTCCGGAGGCAACAAGGACAAGGTTTTGTTGACCCGGGACAACCGTTCAATGTCGATCGACAGGCTGTCCAGAAAAATGGAGGCCATGGCATGACCAGCGATTTGGGCCAAACTGGGGTAGGCCATTTGCATGTCGGTGGCCAAGGTGTGGTTCTTCGCTTCCTGGCTGGACCCAATCACCATCACCTTGTTCGCGCCCAGGTGAATGGCCGGGCTGATGGGGGCCAGTTGACGAATGGCACCATCGCCGAACCATTCCATCTGTTGATCCATTTGAACGCGAACGGATGGAAATACAAAGGGGATGGCTGCAGAAGCCAGCAAGTGGTCCACCGTGATGCGGGTCTGCAAAGCCACTCGCTGGGTGCGCACCCATGGCTCGATGGTTTCTCGGGCCTGGAAAAAAGTCACATGGCGACCGCTGGTGTAACTGGACGCGGCCACCGCCAAGGCATGAATTTTTCCACTCTCAAGCGCCTCGTCAAGCCGGCGAAAATGGAGCAGGTTTTGCAACAGGTGGCCCAAAGGGGAGCTGTCCAGCAAGGACTTGGGGCGTTTACGCAACATCCACCCGATGGACAAGGCCGACAGCCAGCGCGCACCGCTGCGGATAATGCCCAAGGAGTCGGCCCGGAACACCTGTTCGGCGTGGAAGTTTTCCCACACCCTCAGCATCCGCTCCGTGGATTGGTAAAAATTTCGACCACAACAGGTCAGCGCAGCGGCGTTGATGGCCCCGGCTGAGGTGCCGCACAGAATCTTGAATGGAAAATCAAAGTCCCGCTTGTTTTCCTGGGCAAACCAAATGGCCAACTGGTGCAAAACCCCGATTTGATAGGCCGCACGTGCCCCACCGCCGGACAGCACCAAGCCTGTCACTTCTTCGCTGTGAGACAACTGGGAATCGATGGACTCGCTCATGATGCACCCCCTCATGCTGCATCATGCCTTGAATGTGGCGAGACCGAAACGTCAAAAAAGTGCACCTTGTGCACTTTGTTCTCGCCTTTCAGCCCTGGCCTACCCCTGCCGACTGGGGCAGGGGCTGAGGAAATTACAGTGCGCTCACCCGTTCGGAGTTCGCGTCCAGTACAGCCAAGGCTGCCATGTTCACAATACGGCGAACAGTGGCCGAAGGCGTCAGAATGTGCACAGGCTTGGCTGCACCCAACAAGACCGGGCCAACAGCAATACCATTGCCGGCAGCCGATTTCAGCAAGTTGTAGGCAATGTTGGCTGCGTCAATGTTGGGGCATACCAGCAGGTTTGCATCGCCCTTGAGGTTGGACCCCGCGAAAATGCTGTTGCGCACGGCTTCGTCCAAGGCACAGTCACCATGCATTTCGCCCTCCACTTCCAGCCAAGGGGCGATGTCCCGCAACTTGGCCAGTGCATCACGCATCTTGACGGCTGAAGGCTGATTGCTCGACCCGAAGTTGGAATGCGACAGCAAGGCCGCCTTGGGTTGAATACCCAGACGCATCATTTCCTCGGCAGCCATCAGGGTAATTTCCGCGATCTGCTCGGCTGTGGGGTCGTAATTCACGTGAGTATCAACCAGGAAGACCTGACGGTTGGGCAACATCAAGCCGTTCATGGCGGCATAGGTGTTACAGCCGCTGCGCAGGCCGATCACTTGGTTCACGTAATGCAGGTGCAGGGAATGGGTGCCGAAGGTGCCGCAAATCATGGCGTCCGCATACCCTTTGTGAATCAGCATGGAGCCTATCAGGGTGTTGCGCCGGCGCATCTCAATCTTGGCGTAGGCTTCCGTCACGCCTTTGCGCTTGGACAGGTCGTAATACGAAGTCCAGAAGTCTTTATACCGCTCATCGTATTCCGGGTTGATCAACTCGAAATCCACTCCCGCCTTGATGCGCAGGCCGAAACGTTCCAGGCGGCGCTCCACCACGGAAGGGCGACCAATCAACACGGGTTTGGCGATGCCTTCGTCCACCACGACCTGCACTGCGCGCAGCACGCGTTCATCTTCCGCCTCAGCAAACACCACACGGGATGTTTGTGGCGTTTGGGTGACACAACGCTTGGCCACCGCGAAAATCGGTTTCATGAAGGTACCGGAGTGGTACACAAACTGCTGCAACTGGTCACGGTAAGTGTCCAGGTTGGCGATGGGCCGGGTGGCCACGCCGCTGTCCATCGCCGCCTTGGCCACCGCCGGGGCAATGTGCACAATCAAGCGGGGGTCAAATGGCTTGGGAATGAGGTATTCAGGGCCAAAACTCAGGTTCTGGGTGCGGTAGGCTGACGCCACCACATCCGACTGTTCCTTGCGCGCCAACTCAGCCACAGCCCGAACAGCCGCAATTTCCATTTCTTTGGTGATGGTGGTGGCCCCCACATCCAACGCGCCCCGGAAAATGAACGGGAAGCACAGCACGTTGTTCACTTGGTTGGGGTAATCGGTGCGGCCTGTACACATGATGGCGTCGGACCGAACTTCATACACCTGCTCTGGGAGAATTTCCGGCGTGGGGTTGGCCAGGGCCAGAATCAGCGGCTTGGCTGCCATGCTTTTGACCATGTCCTGCTTCAGCACACCGCCAGCCGACAAACCGAGAAACACATCAGCGCCCTCAATGACATCGGCCAGCTTGCGGGCCACGGTGTCTTGAGCATACTGGGCTTTGTCCGGGTCCATCGCAGCCGTGCGGCCTTTGTACACCACGCCGTCCAGGTCGGTCACCCAAATGTTTTCACGGGGCAAACCCAGTTCAACCAGCAAATCCAGACAGGCCAAGGCCGCAGCACCAGCACCGGAGGTGACCAGCTTGACCTTTTTGATGTCTTTGCCGATCACTTCCAATCCATTCAAGACTGCTGCACCCACCACAATTGCGGTGCCATGCTGGTCGTCGTGAAAGACCGGAATCTTCATGCGGTCACGCAGGACCCGCTCAACCTTAAAGCAGTCGGGGGCCTTGATGTCTTCGAGGTTGATGCCGCCGAAGGTGGGCTCCAGCGACGCAATGATTTCAATCAGCTTGTCAGGGTCACTTTCATTGATTTCGATGTCGAACACATCGATACCCGCGAACTTCTTGAACAGCACCGCCTTGCCTTCCATCACAGGCTTGGCGGCCAAGGGGCCGATATTGCCCAAACCCAGCACTGCGGTACCGTTGGTGACCACACCCACCAAGTTGCCTCGCGAGGTATAGCGGACAGCGGTGGACGGATCGGCCTCAATTTCCTCACAGGCAGCGGCAACCCCCGGGGAATAGGCCAAAGCCAAATCCCGCTGGTTTACCAAACTTTTGGTGGCAGAGATCTGCAATTTACCGGGAGTGGGAAACTCGTGGTACTCCAGTGCGGCCTGTCGGAAACGCTGATCCATCGGTTGAGCCATATAATCTTCTCTGCTTGTGGGAAGTCGGTGAATGCAAAATTATAGGTGCTGCCTGACACCCTGACTTCAGGAGTTTCCACAAAAGCCATCAAGAAGTCGTGCCCATACCCAGATTGAGTGAACCCATGTCCTCCCTTTTGAGTCAACAGATTCAGCCATTTCATGTGATGGAACTGGTGAAAGCGGCCGATCAATTGGCTCAACAAGGCCGATCGGTATTGCACCTGTCGATTGGCGAACCCGACTTTGGCCCACCCAAAGCCGTGCTACACGCCTTTCAGACTGCGCTGCAGGAGGGCAAGACCGGCTACACCTCGGCCTTGGGCCTTTGGCCGCTTCGCGCGGCAGTGGCGCAGCATTACCAAGACAGCTTCGGGGTTAAAGTACGCCCCGAACAGGTCGTGATTACCGGCGGGGCTTCGGCTGCCCTTCAATATGCTTGCCTGGCTTTGATCAACCCGGGTGATGAAGTCTTGATCACCGACCCCGGCTACCCCTGCAATAAAACCTTTGTTCAAACGGCAAGCGGTGTTCCCGTGGCCATCAATACCCAAGAGGCACTCAATTTCGAACCTGATGTGGGTGCTTTGCACCACGCCTGGGGGGCTCGCACCCGTGGTGCCTTGTTGGCCAGCCCCAATAACCCCACCGGGACCCGGCTGTCTGAGGGCCGCTTGGCTGACGTTGTTGAGTTGATCAAACAACGACAAGGGTTTTTGATCATGGACGAGATTTACCAACAGCTCAGCCACGATGGGCCTGCGCGCAGCATCGTTCAAACCACTGGAGCGCCCGACGACTCGTGGCCCTTGATGGTCGTCAACAGCTTTTCGAAGTTTTTTGGAATGACGGGCCTGAGGTTGGGTTGGCTGCTGGCCCCCATGAACATGATTTCAACCCTGGAGAAGTTGGCTCAAAACCTGGCGATATGCCCCAGCACCCCAGCCCAATGGGCTGCGCTGGCCTGCTTCACCCCAGAGAGCCTGGCCGAATGTGAAGCCCGGCGACTGGAGTTTCAGGCCCGACGGGACTGGTTGTTGGTCAACCTTCACCGGGCCGGTATGACGGTGCGCTCCAAACCAGATTCTGCTTTTTACGTGTACACCCGCGTACCCAGCCCATGGGCTGGTCGAAGCGATGAGTATTGCCAAGCTCTGCTGAATGAAGAGGGGGTGTGCACTGTGCCGGGAAAAGACTTTTCGCCCGAGAATGGCCATTCCATGGTGCGGTTGTCGTATGCCAACAGCCTGAACACCTTGCAGGAATGCATAGGGCGAATGGAACGCTTTTATGCGCGCCATTCGCAACCTTAAAGAAGGGCTTGCTCAGCCTTCGTAGGGCGTGGGCTTGGCGGCTTGGGGTTTCCCGTCGGCCACAAGGCGGCCAGAACGGTAAGCAGCATCAATGCGGGATTTCAATGCCAGCACCTTGGCGGGGTAGCCGCGGTCATTGCCCGACACCGCTGCGCCTACGTACCAGCGCAGGCCCGCCTGAACTGAACCAGCACGGCGCGTGTATTCATTGATGATCTGAGCACCCACCCGCATGTTGTCTTCGGGGTCCAGTGCGGACCAATCGCCGGGGGACAGTTCTTCAAAGCGGTCTTTGTGCACCTTGGGCATGACTTGCATCAGGCCTTTGGCACCCACAGGGCTGGCAGCGAAAGGGTTGTAGCTGGACTCAACGCCAACCACAGCCAGAATCAAAGTGGGATCCACCTTTTCTTCCCGCCCTACTTTGTAGGCCAGTCGAACAATGGATTCCACCGCCTCCGGAGACACGCGGAAACGGTCAGAGAGATACTCGACCACTTCACGCTGCCCAGGGGTCAATGCCTGCTTGGCACCGTTGGCGCTGTAGCTGGCTGGAATCAGAGTGATGCCCTTACCGGCGGATTTGTTGTCGATTTCGTCATCGGCCAACCCTGTGGACACCAAATCAATCTGATTGGCAAACACAGCCTGAACGGGCTCGGAAAAGAACACACGATTGCGGAAGTCAGGGTTCAATGCCAGAGCGGCACCGACAGCCAAGGTTGTGAATACGGACACAACGCCCAGCACGGACATCCAATTGCGAACATTTTTCAACAGCTTGACCTGGCTTGGGTTCAAGTCCACGGTCAGTACTGTTTGGTACTGCTTATTCATGCAACCTCCTTCGCTACGCAAACGCGATTGCTCGCATTGTTTGACTCAGCGTTGCATCTGCCTCGATTTGATCCGTGAGGCAGAACGTTCTGCACGCGGGCCGGGTTGACACCCTGTGTTGGCCAGTGCACTCGATTGTGAAGACGGGCGCCTTAAAGTTCGTTCGCAGGCAGGCCCTCTTCGGCGAGCTTCGGATGGAGAGGTCTGTGCTCTCGTTCGAAGTTGAGCGGATTCTAGGGGCAGATTTACGGGGGGTCAACTCGAAATCTGATAGAGTTTTGCCACTAATTCGGGCGATTGACCTGAAAGCCAGTGTTGGCGCGGGTTTGTTCAGAACTGAAACTTTTCTCGAACCCACGCAAAATGTAGTCCGGCGAACTTTTTCGGGGTTTAGCAGTCCCTCTTACAGCCCATGAAATATAAAAATCTTAGAGATTTCATAGACTTACTCTACAAAGAGGGTGAGTTGGTCCGAGTCCCAGAACCGGTTAACCCGGTGCTGGAAATGACGCATTTATGCGACAAAGTGCTACGGGCACAAGGTCCGGCACTGTTGTTTGACGCGCCTTCCGGGTTCAAACACCGGGTACTGGGCAACCTGTTTGGCACCCCGCGGCGGGTTGCCATGGGTATGGGTGCTTCGGACACCCGGGCACTACGGGAAATTGGTGAAACCCTTTCCTACCTGAAAGAACCCGAGCCTCCGAAGGGCCTGCGCGATGCCTTGGACAAGCTGCCCCTGGTCAAGCAAGTGCTGTCCATGGCGCCCAAGGAAGTCAGCAAAGGCCCCTGCCAGACCCATATTTTGGAGGGCAGCGACGCCAACCTGAACCAGATTCCGATATGGACCTGCTGGCCTGACGATGCAGCACCACTGGTAACGTGGGGGCTGGTCATTACCAAAGGGCCCAACCGCAAACGGCAAAACCTAGGCATTTACAGACAACAGCAAATCGGCCCGAATCGGCTGATTATGCGTTGGTTGGCCCACCGGGGTGGTGCACTTGATTTTCGGGACCATGCCTTGAAAAACCCGGGGCAGCCTTTCCCAATCTCGGTGGCGCTGGGCACTGACCCGGCGACCATTTTGGGGGCTGTAACCCCGGTACCGGACACCTTGTCGGAGTACCAATTCGCCGGCCTGCTGAGGGGAAGCCGAACTGAGTTGGTGAAATGCATCGGCAACGCCCTTCAGGTGCCCGCGGAATCCGAGATTGTGCTGGAAGGCCACATCTACCCGGCTGACCACCCGATTGCAGTCCAAGCCCGCAAGGGGCGAACAGATGGCCAGGTGCCGGATATCCGCGAAGGAGTCACCGTTCTGAGGGCCCCTCCCCCTGTTCCGGATTACCTGAAAGGTTGGGATTGCGCCCTGGAAGGCCCTTACGGGGACCACACGGGGTATTACAACGAGCAGGACTGGTTTCCGGTGTTCACGGTGGATCGCATCACCATGCGGGATGATGCAATTTACCACTCCACCTACACAGGCAAACCGCCCGATGAACCCGCAGTGCTGGGCGTGGCCTTGAACGAAGTGTTTGTACCCATATTGCAGCGGCAGTTTCCGGAAATCGTGGATTTCTACTTGCCGCCCGAGGGGTGCAGCTACCGCATGGCCGTTGTTTCCATGAAAAAAGCCTACGCAGGCCACGCCAAGCGGGTCATGATGGGCACTTGGAGCTTTCTGCGGCAGTTCATGTACACCAAATTCATCGTGGTGGTGGACGACGACGTGAACGCCAGGGACTGGAAAGAGGTCATTTGGGCCATCACCACACGAATGGACCCAGTACGGGACACCGTGTTGATCGAGAACACCCCAATCGATTATCTGGACTTTGCCAGCCCGATCAGCGGCTTGGGCGGCAAGATGGGGCTGGATGCAACCAACAAATGGCCTGGCGAAACCTCACGGGAGTGGGGACGAGCCATTGCACCGGACGCGGCACTGGATGAACGGGTTAGGGAATTGATGACCCGGCTTGGGCTGTAAGCCGGGCTTGGCGGTTACGCGTCGGAATTGGGGCGGCGTTGCACCCAGGCCACGGCAGCGGCCAACAATACTGCGCCCAAGGAGGCTTTCAGGGCCACTTTGGCGATTGGTTTGCGAAACCGCATCAAGGCGGTGGACACCACAAAGCCCAGCCAAGGGTGTTGCTTGAATTTGTCCTGCAACACCTGACCACCCAAGGCACCCAAGGGCCCAAACCCCTGGAGGCGGCGCTGTGCAAAAAAACCGCCGATCTGCCTTAAGGTGCCCAGCCAAGCCATCTCTTGTTTGAGTGCCTGAACATCGGCGCCCAGCTCCATGCGTTGCAACTGGGCCTTCATTTGCAACAATTGCTTGCGGGCTTCCAGAGCATCAAATTGCTGCGCCATTACACGCCCCCTCGGGTTGACAGGGTTGAGCCGCTGGGTTCGTCCTGACCAATGGAGTCCAGAATAGCCTGCCGGTCTTTGCCCAATTCTTCGAGTGTTGCTTCAAACAAGGCGGGCTGCTCGGCCAAGTTGCGTTTAAGCCGAACCCAGGCATAGGCCGCCAGAAGTGAATACGCGGCCACACAGCCCAGGATGGCCGCCATGCGATGGGTTTCCCAGCACAACGCAATAACCGCCACACCCGCGAACAGCGACGCAAAGGCCAACGCCAGCACAGCCACCAAGGACCACAACAGCGTGACCACAGTGGCTTGGCGGGCCTGTACCAGTTCTACGCCCAGCAACTCGAGCCGGGTCTGGCCCATGCCCAAAAGGCCAGCCAGAACCCGTCGAAACGCTGCTCGGGATTGCGGATTGATCACAGACGGCCCTTGAGAATCAACGGCGGTTGACGATCAGGCCCAGCACGAAGCCGACGGCCGCTGCAATACCCACGGCGCGCCAAGGGTGATCATGAACATAATCGTCAGTGGCGCGCGCGGCAGCCTTGCCTTTCTCGACCACGGCGGACTGGGCATCCTGCATGACTTCTTTGGCGCGGCGCAGGCTGGTCAATGCCTTTTCTCGCAGTTCTACAGCGCGCTCACCAGAAGACGAGGCGGCAGCCTTCAGGAGATCCTCGGCGTCGCTCAGTACGATTTTCATGTCACTAAACAATTTGTCTTTGTTGTTGTCCATGGTGGTGTCCTCGTCATAAGTATGTGGATCTGGAGGACTTAGTCTAACAAAGGAAAAAGCGAGTTCTGGCGCGCCTTTCAACAAGGGTGGAGAAAACTTCACCGAGAGCGGTAGATGAATTCGATCACCCCTTCCATGGCAGGCCAACTTTCAGCGGCATTGGGGCTGCGCACCATGATGGCCACCGCCCACCATTGCCGGTCCTGCGCCCTGACATAACCGGCCACAGAACGCGTGCCACTTAAGCTGCCGGTCTTTAGATAGGCGTAACCATCCACCTCGTTCATGCGTTTGCGCACCGTGCCGTCAGCCCCGGCACGGGGGAAGCTGGCCAGGTAGTCGGGAAAATCAGGCCGCTGGGCCATGTTCCGCAGAAATTGGGCCAAGCCTTTGGGGTCCACGAGTGTTTTTCTCGACAAACCGGAGCCATTGTCGATGACCCAACCCGGGGTGGGCACACCCTGCGTGGCCAGCCAGCCCAGCACTTTGGGGCCGAAAGCCTGAGGTGTACCGGCCACCGCCAACTCCAGATGACGCGCCATCACATTGCTGGACCACTTGTTGACTTGCCGGATATGGTCGGCCATGGGGCGCCCCATGACGGTGGTCAATGCGAGGGTGCTGTTGGGGGTTTTGCCTTTGACGACCTGGCCACGCAGCTCGCCGCCCAACTGGGCCCAGATTTCCCGGAACCACGATTCCCACAGCCAGTCTTGAGGCGGAATGCGGATGGGCAAACGGGAGGTACCGCAAGCCCTGGGGTAGTTGCCTGCGACAGTTACCACCACATTGTCCCCACGGCGGGTAAAGCCAACCTGCATGCCGTTTTTCCAGGAACCGCAGGCACCACCGACCAACCGAACCTCCGACACAAACGCCCAACTGGCCGGCGCTTCTTCAGGCACGACACGAACGGAGTCACGGTCCAGCTCCAAGTCAATGGACATGGCCCCGTGATTCATCAACAAGCCATACGGCTGGGCGTGGTAAGCGCGGTGCGGGGATTCATCAAATGCTGCGGCGTCATCGCCACTCAAGGCCACGCCCACATCAGAAAACACGGAGTCGTCCAAGACCACGTTGCCGGCAATTGTTTTGACGCCTTTGGCACGCAGGCTGCGCAGCGCGCCCCACAAATCGGAGGTCAGGAAGCCAGGGTCCCCACCCCCCTTAATATAGAGGCTGCCCCGCAACACCCCATCCACAGGCTCGGCGTCGGCGTGAAACCCGGTGCGAAACTGGTAAGTACTGCCTAACGTGTCCAGCGCAATTCCCGTGGTCAGCACCTTCACCACCGAGGCCGGGTTCACCAACATATTGGCATTCAAACCCCAAGCAGGCGTGCGGTCGTTGAGCACCGGCTCGATTGGCATGGCGTAGATGGCGACATCGTCAGTCTGAATTTTCGCTTTGTTGAATGCCGCCAGCAGAGACTGCGGCAGTGGGCGCGCACTGCTTTGGGCGTACAAGGACAGGGGAAAGGTCAGGGCAAGCACGGCCAACACAGGCCAGCGCAGGGCTTTGAACACGGCTCTTCCTCATGGGGTGGGCATGGGTTGAGCATATCACCGGGGCTGACCGGCTGATGCGGTCAGCGTCCCGTCATGTGTGGCTCTTGGGCTCTTTTTTGGCCTCGGGCGCGGGTTCAGTCTTTCGTTCCCATGGACGAGGCTTGGGATGCGAAGCCGGCGCCACAGCAGAGGGCTGCGGGGCGCTGGTTTCCGCATGCGTCATCGGCTTGGCAGACGCTTCTTTGGTGTCAGCAGGTGCCTCGGCCGCAGGCGCGCCTGCGGGGCGCGGACTCCAGCGCCCTCGGCCCGAGGAATCACTGACCTGGGCCTCCGCTGGCTTGGCAGCGGCCTCGCCGTGAGGCGACTCAGCCGCCGCCACTGCCGGCTTCTCAGCCTTGGGGGCCAACGCCTGCAACTCGGGTTTCACTTCTTCGATCTGGTTGGCGAGCATGTAATCGTTCATGTCCTTCCAACCCTCGAACACGCCGGCTTGGGGCGCTTTGGGATTGAGCGCGAAACAATCCTCCAAGGCCCGACCGGAATGTCGGCAGGCTGCACCTATGGCCTTGCTGTCTTGCTGGGACAGGCGTCCATCCAGACCCGGTAGCTGTGACACATCACAGGAACTCAACAGGGATGCGGTGGAGACCACCGCCAACATTTTCAGAGGTTTCATAAAGCAAGACTCAATCAATGGCCCGGCCCAGCGATGATTCCGGGCACCCAATGGCACTCCAGGTGTCGTACACAGACAACACAGGGGGCCTCTCATAGGGCTTAACGACCGATTTCGCAAAAAATGTATGCCTCGTGCCACCGAATTGGCGATCTAGAATGAATTACCTCTTGTGCATTGCACAGTGAGTGGTTACACTTCGCCCACTCTTGCAAATCAACGGGTCTCTTCATACCCTGTTCAACGGCCGCGTTGGGTTGCTTAAGCGTTACGCCCATCGCCGTCAGTCTCCTCGCAGTTTCGCCCTGTTTTTTGGGTCTCGTCTGCTGTCCGTCTGTCTGTCGATGACTTTTTGAATCCATCGAATTGGATAAATCATGACCACGTCTTTCGAGGCCATCGGCCTTGCTTCGCCATTGCTCCAGGCATTGGCCACATTGAATATTTCCGAACCTACCCCTGTGCAGGCTGACGTATTGCCTTTGGCGATCGCTGGCGGCGACCTGATGGTCAGCTCCAAGACTGGCAGCGGCAAAACATTTGCATTCCTGCTACCCACCATGCACCGCATGATGGCCCCAGAGCAAAGCCCACTGGACGCGCTGGCAGGCCCTGAGGCCCTGGTGCTGTGCCCCACCCGTGAACTGGCCCAACAGGTCAGCCAGGACGCCATCAACCTGGTGCGCCACCACAAAGGCTTGCGAATCGCCACCGTGGTGGGTGGTATGCCCTATGGCAAACAGATGGCTGGCCTGCGCGGCGCACGCCTGGTGGTGGGCACCCCCGGCCGTCTGCTCGATTTGGCCCAGCAAGGCAAATTGAACTTGAGCACTGTTCACACCTTGATCGTGGACGAAGCGGACCGCATGCTGGACCTCGGCTTTGCGGAAGACCTGGAAGCCCTGGACCGCCTGTGCGGCAACCGGACCCAGACCATGATGTTCTCTGCCACGTTCGCCAAGCGCATCACCACGCTGGCTGAGCGCATCATGAACGATCCCCGCAAAATTGAACTGGCAGCGCCCAACGAAACCAATGCTGACATTGCCCAGAAACTGATGTGGGCTGACAGCCGGGGCCACAAGCGCAAGCTGCTGGACCATTGGCTGGGCCAGCCCGACATTGATCAGGCTGTGATTTTCACCAGCACTCAGATTGATGCTGAAAACCTAGCCCGTGATTTGATGGACGAAGGTGTGCGGGCCTGCGCCCTGCACGGTGCGATGCCTCAGGTGGTGCGTAACCGCCGACTGGCCAGCGTGCGAAAAGGCGATATCAAGATTCTGGTGGCCACCGATGTGGCAGCCCGGGGCCTGGATGTGCCCACAATTTCTCACGTCATCAACTACGGCATGCCCATGAAGCCGGAAGATTACGTGCACCGCATTGGCCGTACCGGCCGTGCTGGCCGCACCGGTGTGGCTGTCACCTTGGCTGAGTCAGAAGACATCATCCGCGTTCGTGCCATCGAGCGTTTCATCAGTGCCCGAATTCCTGAAGAGCAGGTCGAAGGCCTTGAGCCTCGTGGCAACTTCGACAAAGCCCCACGCAGCAATGGCAAGCGTGGCGGCGGTGGTGGTGGCCGCCCCGGCGGCTTCCGCAACGACGGACGCAGCAACAACCCCGGTCAGCGTTTTGCACCCCGCCCGGAAGGCTTCAACAGTGACCGCGGCGAACGCAAGCACGGCGACCGTCCGGCCTTTGGCAACCGTGAAGGTGGCGAGCGCAGCTTTGGTGGCGAGCGCAGCTTTGGTGGTGAACGCAAGTTCGGTGACCGCCCCGCATTTGGCAACCGCGAAGGTGGCGAGCGCAGCTTCGGTGGTGAACGCAAGTTCGGTGACCGCCCAGCGTATGGCAACCGCGAAGGTGGCGAACGCAGCTTTGGTGGTGAACGCAAGTTCGGTGACCGCCCCGCATTCGGCAATCGCGAAGGCGGCGAGCGTAAGTTCGGCGAGCGCAGCTTTGGTGGTGAACGCAAGTTTGGTGACCGCCCCGCATTCGGCAATCGCGAAGGCGGCGAGCGCAGCTTCGGTGGTGAACGCAAGTTTGGTGACCGCCCTGCATTCGGCAACCGCGAAGGCGGCGAACGCAAGTTTGGTGACCGTCCGGCCTTCGGCGAACGAAAGTTTGGTGATCGCCCCGCATTCGGCAACCGTGAAGGCGGTGATCGCAAGTTTGGTGACCGACCCAACCGTGGCGAATCCAAAGGTGGTAGCTGGGGCAAACCCGCCGGAACTGGCGATGCTCCCCGCGGTGAGCGCGGCGGATTTGCCCGTCGCAAGTCGTTCTGATACGAACGACCTCCGGTCTTGGGGTGTGTCGCCCCTGACCGACGCTCAGACTAAAAACCCCGGAGCCTTGCACCGGGGTTTTTTCTTTTCATGCGACAATCTCGGACTAGAGTCCAACCCAATCAAAGGACCGTCGTGCCCAGCCGTACCCGAAGCCGATTCTCCAGTCAGCGTGCCCGCCTCATGGCCAACCGCAGCCTCATCACCTTGGTGGTGTACGCGTTTGCGTTGGCTGTTGGCTTTTTGGCGGTCGGGTTTGCCATGGTCGCCGACTACGCTGCTGAATGGAACATCGATTTTTTTGAAGAGCACACAGCTTGGGCACTGTTGCTTCCCCCGATCGTTTTTCCACTCAGCGTCTGGTTGATCAACCGACTTTTTTGGGGCGCGGGCGGTGGTGGCATTCCTCAAGTCATCAAGGTGATTCGCCACCCCAAACCAAGGCTGACCGATCGCCTCCTGGGTTGGCGCGCCTTTTTGGGCAAATTGATTCTGACCCCGCTGGTACTGGCCTCCGGCGCCGCCATGGGGCGCGAAGGGCCCACTGTTCAAATTGGCGCCGCCATGATGGGTTTTGCCCATCGCTTCCCCGGGGTAGCCCGCCTGTTTGACAGCCGTTCGCTGATCATCGCGGGCGGCGCGGCCGGGGTTGCGGCGGCGTTCAACACACCGCTGGGTGGGTTGATGTTTGCCTTTGAAGAACTCAGCCACAAAAAAGCCATGCGCAGAACATCTTCCCTGCTGATGGCCATCGTGCTGGCGGGCTTGGTGACCTTGGTTCTACAGGGCAACTACTCGTACTTCGGGTACTCGAATGCCACCATCGACTGGAGTGAGGAATGGGTCACCATTCTGAGTTTGGGCATTTTTGCGGGCTTGATCGGTGGCCTGTATGGCCGCTTGATGATCATGGTGGTGTCGCCCAAGGGCCGAATCGGTGGCCTGCGGGCCCGCCACCCTTACTGGTTTGCTGCGGGGTGCGGCGTAATCGTCTCGGCCATGGCCTGGGTATTTGGCGCCGAGGTGTTGGGTGCAGGGTACACCGAAACCAAAATGGCGCTGCAAGACGAGCAAGCCCTCTCGCCCATGTACTGGCTGGTGAAATTCACTTCAACACTGGTGTCATTCGCCAGCGGCGCGCCGGGTGGGGTATTCTCGCCCACCTTGTCGATAGGCGCCGGTTTCGGGCATTTCTACGCCAACCTGATTGACCATGAAGCGGCACCGCTGATGCTGTTGGCCATGGTCGGCGTACTGTCCGCAGTCACCCATTGCCCCATTACAGCCTTTGTGATTGTGCTGGAAATGGTGGACAACCACGAGCTGGTCATGCCGCTGATTTTTGTATCTGCAGTGGCCACACAGGTCAGCAAACGTTTGCTGCCCTCGTCCATTTACCAGTTGCTGGCCAATCACATCAAGGTCAGCTTCGCCCCAGTGCCTGAAACCCCGGCTGAACCTACAAGCACAGCGGACGGGAACAAACCTGCTGGAACCAATCAGGCCGCCGGGTCATAACCCAAACGTTCGCTCAACCTGCTCAACATAGTCGCCAACTCGGCAGCCGAGCGAACTTTCAGTTTGTCGAACACGTTAGCGCGGTGAACTTCCACGGTGCGCATGGAGATATCGAGGTCCGAGGCGATGACTTTGTTCAGGCGCCCTTGGGCCACCAGCACCATCACCTCTTTCTCCCGCGGCGACAACTTGGACAGGCGCTCAACCCACTCACGCATGGAGCCCTGCACCTCCATGTGTTCCAAGGACTTCTGCAAGGCTTGCTGCACCCGCTGAATCAGGCGTTGGTCCGTGGTCGGCTTTTCGTAAAAATCGAAGGCACCGTTTTTTACAGCTTCTACGGCAGTGGAAATGTCACCATGACCGGTCAAAAATATAACCGGCATGCGGTCAAGGTTGTAACCGTTGCGGCCCAACCATTGAAACACCTCCAACCCAGACATGTCGGGCATCCGCAAATCCAGCAACAGGCACAAGGCATTGCTGCTGTTGAAGTGCGCGTCCAGGTCAGCGCGGAACTGCTCGAAACGGCCGTAGCCCTGCATCGGCAGGTCCGAGGTTTCAAACATCCACTTCAGGCCTTCGCGCAGGTCGTTGTCATCGTCAAGCAGCAGAACCTGCTTGCCTTTATTGAGCTCCAATTGTCTCCCCTTCCATGGACTCTCGAATGGCCATGGGCAAGCTCATGATAAAACAGGTACCGCCTGTGGCGACAGCCTCCACCTTCAATCGGCCACCATGGGCTTCCGCCACCGACCGACAGAGACTCAAGCCCAAGCCCAGACCATCCGGTTTTGTAGACACCAGCGCCTCAAACATGCGCTCCGGGTTATTCAGGCTTAAACCGGGGCCATCATCACGAACTGCGATTTCAAAGCTGTCTTCAACATGGCGGGCCAGCACCCACACATTGCGAATCCGCTGGGCGGCAGTGAAGGCTTCAGCCGCGTTCTTGACCAGATTGATGATGGCCTGCTCCACCATGATGCGGTCCACGTGAACCTGAACTTCATGGTCGTCAATTTTGAAGTGCAGACGCACATCGTGATGAACGGCAATGCTGGTGACCATGAAACGAATGGAATCGATCAGATCCTCAACCCGAACGGATTCACGAACCGGTCGGCGTTTGCGCACCAGGTTTTGCACAGACCCCACCACACGCCCGGCTCGTTGGGCTTGGTCCCGCAGTTTCTCGAACAGCTGGGCAAACTTTTCAACGGTCGCTCCGCGTTCAGTGAGGTTCAACCCGGCCTGCGCAAACGACACCATGGTGGCCAACGGCTGGTTCAGCTCATGCGCAATGTTGGAGGCCACTTCCCCCACCAAGGCAAAACGTGAGGCCGCCTGCAGTTTTTCACGTTGCTCGGCCACCAAGGCTTCCGAACGTTTGCGGTCGGTGATGTCGATCACCGAACTCATCCAGCCCACGTGTTCGCCTTTGCCGTCACGCAGGGGGGCCTCAACAATCAGGACATCAATCAAGCGCCCCGACTTGTGCTGGTACACGGTCTCAAACCCTTCGGGTGGGGCGTTGCCGGAAATGACATTGGCCACCAAGGTTTTGTATTCCTCGATGTTTTTGGATGGCCAATACGGCAAGGGCTGCGGCACTGCAATCAGCTCTTTGGGTTCGAAACCAACCATGTTGCAGAAAGCGGGGTTCACGTAACGAATGACGCCGTCAAGGTCCCAGACGCGCAAGCCCACAGCCATGGAATCCTGCATGGACTGACGGAACTGCTTTTCTTCGCGCAGCTTTTCTTCCATCACCAAACGCTGGCGGGAGTCGCGCCACAACAGCACAAAAGTAACGGCCAGCAAAAGCAACAACAAACCAGTGATGGAGTTGAATACATGACTGAGCAACAACGGGGGCTCGTCGGCAGCGCTGTAGGCACGTAACTGCAGGTTGAGGCCGCCCAAATCCAGTTCACTGACATGCGACAGATTGTTCTGCCCTTTGATGCGGGGGCGTGCCACACTGCCGAACACCCGGCCCTCGAGGTCGGTGATACTAAGGTCTGTAGATTCCAGCAGCCACTTGGGCATTTCGGCTTGCAGAAAGCTGTCCAGGTCCAAAATACCTACCAGCAAGGCATGCCCGCCCGGCGTCATGTTGACGGACGCGATGTAACGCAATCCATCCAGCTCGTAAGGGCCAATCACCCCGTCAGACCGAAGCAGTTCGCGCGTGGCCACATCCTTGGCGATCTGATCCCGCAAGGGGCCCAACACCGAATCGGGCACGGAGTCGTCCAGCTTGGCCGCAAGGCCCATGCCATGGCCCTTGAACACCGCCACAAGCCCGGGTGTGCTTCGGGCCAGTTGCTCCAGGGCCAGTTTCAGCCGAGGCGACTGGTATTGCCCAGGGTCCGAAGCCAGTGCATCCAGGGAACCAGACAAGCGTTTGAGCTGGAATTGAAGGGTGTCGGCCGACCACAAGGCGTTACTGATCAGCTTTTTTTGATGGGCTTCCTGCTCTTGCTGTCGGGTGTAAACTACCGCCGAACCGATGAGCACCATCAGAAGAAGAAACACGACCGCAGGAACGCCAAATCGCAGGGTTTGACGAACCTGACGCGCTCGGTAGCTGGAAACTTCGGGTGTACTCTGAACCATGGTTGGATCTTGCCACGAAACCCGGTCAGGGCCATCCCCCTCTGTGGAAAGCCACAATGGGCATTGCCCCCGCGGTCTGGAAAGTTACAGGGCTTAAACACATAACAACGATGGTCACCACCCATGAATGACCTTTTTCGCCGATTCGCTTTGTGGTCGACGCTGATATTGGCTTTGCCAACACTCGCGAACGCACAAGGCAGCACAGCCGCAGACTCAAAACCCAAATTTGTCATCCGCTTCAGCCATGTGGTTGAGAACGACACACCCAAGGGTATCGCTGCCCTTGAATTCAAGCGGCTTGTTGAACAACGCACGAAGGGCCGTGTTCAGGTTCAGGTTTACCCCAATTCAACCCTGTACAAGGACAAGGAAGAACTGGAGGCCTTGCAACTCGGGGCCGTGGAAATGCTGGCGCCCTCATTGGCCAAGTTCGGGCAGTTGGGCATCCGGGAATTTGAAGTGTTCGACCTGCCTTACATTTTCCCCAACCGCACCGCACTGAGGGTAGTAACCAACGGCCCAATTGGCCGCTCGCTGCTGTCCCCGCTTGAAGAGCGGGGCATCAAAGGCTTGGCGTTCTGGGACAACGGGTTCAAGGTAATGAGTTCGAACTACCCCCTTCGATTGCCTGAAGACCTCAAGGGCCGGCGAATGAGAATTCAGCCGTCGAGGGTGATCGAAACCCAAATGGAGACTTTGGGGGCCATTCCCATCCCGCTGCCCTTCTCCGATGTCTACGCCGCCCTGGAAACCGGGCTGGTGGATGGCACCGAAAACCCGCCCTCCAACCTGTATTCTCAAAACATGCATCACGTGCAAAAGTACGTGGCTGTGACCAACCACGGCTTTTTGGGTTATGCGGTGATTGTCAACAAGAAGTACTGGGACAACCTGCCCGGGGACATTCGGATCATTCTCGAAAATTGCCTGCAGGACGCCACCCGCAAAAACACCCAAGAGGCAGACCGGCTGAATGCGGCCGCTTTGGCTGCGGTTAAAAAGTCCAGAAAAACCCAAGTGGTCGACCTGACCGAGGAAGAGCGTTCCCAATGGCGGCAAGCTCTGGAGCCTGTTTACCGCAAAGTGGAAAGCCGCATCGACAAAAGCCTCATTGCGTCAATCCGCCGGGCGGTTCAAACCACTCAGGCCCAAACCCAATAACTGCAGCGAACATTTTTTAGCCCTCGGGTCTTGAAAAGCGCTCGACCCATCCCTATTATTAGCACTCGTCAGCGGTGAGTGCTAACAGCCCCCGTCTGCAAAACACCTAAGCAATTCATTTTCAAGACAATTTAGGAGTAGTTTCCATGAATATTCGTCCGTTGCATGATCGCGTGATCGTGAAGCGCCTGGACAGTGAGCGCACCACAGCATCCGGTATCGTGATTCCCGAAGCTGCCGCAGAAAAGCCCGACCAAGGCGAGATCCTGGCCGTGGGCCCCGGCAAGCGCGATGACGCTGGCAAACTGATTCCCATGGACGTGAAAGTCGGTCAACGCGTGTTGTTCGGCAAGTACGCCGGCCAGACGATCAAGGTTGATGGCAAGGAAGTGCTCGTGATGCGCGAAGAAGACATCATGGGCGTAATCGAAGGCTAATTCACCGAATTCAGTAAGGAAGAATCAAAATGGCAGCTAAAGAAGTATTTTTCGGCGACGACGCACGCAGCCGCATGGTGCGTGGCGTGAACATTCTGGCCAACGCAGTGAAAGTCACCTTGGGCCCCAAAGGCCGCAACGTGGTTCTGGAGCGCTCCTTCGGCGCCCCCACAGTGACCAAAGACGGTGTGTCTGTGGCCAAAGAAATCGAACTGAAAGACAAGTTCGAAAACATGGGCGCCCAAATGGTGAAGGAAGTGGCTTCCAAAACCTCCGACAACGCGGGTGACGGTACAACCACCGCGACCGTGTTGGCCCAGGCCGTGGTCAAGGAAGGCATGAAGTTCGTCGCCGCTGGCATGAACCCCATGGACCTGAAGCGCGGTATCGACAAAGCTGTTGCAGCGGCCATCGACGAGCTGCGCGCCCTGTCCAAGCCCTGCTCCACCACCAAGGCCATCGCTCAGGTGGGCTCCATCTCCGCCAACAGCGACGAATCCATCGGCAACATCATTGCTGAAGCCATGGAAAAAGTGGGCAAGGAAGGCGTGATCACCGTTGAAGACGGCAAGAGCCTGAACAACGAGCTGGACGTGGTTGAAGGCATGCAGTTCGACCGTGGCTACCTGTCCCCCTACTTCATCAACAACCAGGAAAAACAGGTTGCTGCACTGGACAACCCCTTCGTGCTGCTGCACGACAAGAAAATCAGCAACATCCGTGACCTGCTGCCCACCCTGGAGCAAGTTGCGAAAGCTGGCCGCCCCCTGCTGATCGTGGCTGAAGACGTGGAAGGTGAAGCTCTGGCCACACTGGTTGTGAACAACATCCGTGGCATTCTGAAGACCTGTTCCGTCAAGGCCCCCGGCTTTGGTGACCGTCGCAAAGCCATGCTGGAAGACATCGCCATCCTGACTGGCGGCGTGGTAATTTCCGAAGAAACCGGCATGAGCCTGGAGCACGTGACCCTGGAACACCTGGGCCAAGCCAAGCGCATTGAAATCGGCAAAGAAAACACCACCATCATCGACGGTGCTGGCGACGCGACCAACATTGAAGCACGTGTGAAACAGATTCGTGCCCAGATCGAAGAAGCCACTTCCGACTACGACCGTGAAAAGCTGCAAGAGCGCGTGGCCAAGCTGGCCGGCGGTGTTGCTGTGATCAAGGTAGGCGCAGCCA
This sequence comes from Limnobacter sp., assembly GCF_046297615.1. GTDB lineage: Bacteria > Pseudomonadota > Gammaproteobacteria > Burkholderiales > Burkholderiaceae_B > Limnobacter. The sequence continues at coordinate 148,117 of NZ_JBKBHM010000008.1, forward strand.
CTGAAGTGGAAATGAAAGAGAAGAAAGCCCGCGTTGAAGACGCGCTGCACGCTACCCGCGCTGCCGTTGAAGAAGGCATCGTGCCTGGTGGTGGCGTAGCCCTGCTGCGCGCTCGTGCCAAAATCGCTGGCCTGAAAGGCGCCAACGCTGACCAAGACGCCGGCATCAAGATTGTGCTGCGCGCCATGGAAGAACCACTGCGCATGATCGTGACCAATGCAGGCGAGGAATCGTCTGTTGTGGCCAACAACGTGATGGCTGGCGAGGGCAACTACGGCTACAACGCCGCCACTGGCGTGTACGGCGACATGGTGGAAATGGGCGTTCTGGACCCCACCAAGGTGACCCGCACTGCACTGCAGAACGCAGCGTCTGTGGCTTCCCTGATGCTGACCACCGACTGCATGGTGGCCGAGTTGGTGGAAGAAAAGCCTGCCGTTCCTGACATGGGCGGCATGGGCGGTATGGGTGGAATGGGCGGCATGGGCATGTAATGCCATGACCGGCTTGGGCTGTTGTTCAACAGCCCATACCCATAAAAAAGCCAAGGCTTTGCGGCCTTGGCTTTTTTTTATGGGACTCTGCGTGATTGAACCATCAGGAAGTGGCGCCGGCTTGCTGCCTGAGGTTGGCCAACACATCCTGCAAAGGCGAACCTGATTGCTGTTCCCGCCGGGCCTGTTCCTCGGCCTCAGCCTGGCTCAACCCCTGCCGTATCAGTATTTCAACCAGCATCAAGTAATATTTTTGATCGCTCGACCCACACGAAGACGCACCCGCGCAACCTGCGCTAGCCTGCGCACCACACCCTTGGCCGTTAATCTCGGAACTTTGAACTGCCGCAACGCTGCCACATGTCATGTCACACCCCTTGTAAAAAGACACCCTCTGATATCTCAGTAACCGGGGGCGAACAAAGGTTCAATGCCTTGCATGCAAGCCCATTCACGCCAACTTGAATTGCGCCGCTTGTTGTTCAAGTGCTGTCGATAGGGTTGTCAGGCTGGCGATCGTGGCTTGAATGCTTTGAACACACCCTGCATTCTCCTCGCAACCTGCAGCCAACTGCTCCACCTTGCCCGACATTTGTTGGGCCACAGTGCGCTGCTCGGCCAATGAGGTGGACACCTCAGAGGCCAACACACGCACGTCATTGGACAGATTTTGCAAATCAGCCATCAATTGGCGGGCCTGCCCCATCCTGACCAGGTTTTGCGACACCTTGGAGGCCCAGGCACCCATTTCATCCACCACACCGCTGGTGCCTTGTTGGATGGTCTTCACCATCTGCTCAATTTCCGAGGTGGACTCGGTCGTGCGCTCGGCCAACCGGCGCACCTCGTCGGCCACCACAGCAAAGCCACGGCCTGACTCTCCAGCGCGGGCGGCCTCAATGGCGGCGTTCAGGGCCAACAAGTTGGTCTGCTCGGCTATGCCTTCAATCACCGCGATGATCTGACCAATATTCTGGGACTGCTCGCCAAGCTTTTGTACAGTCTGGCTCAAGCTTTCAGCGCCGCGCGCCGTGTCTTCCACCTCACGGGAGGACAACTCCACCAAGGTCAGCCCCTCGCGAGAGGCTGACTCGGACCGGCCAGAGGCCTGCGCCGACTGTTCAGCCACACCCAGCAATTGACTCACACTGGCGCTGAGCTCTTCAATGCCCGCCGCCATGCTTGAACCGGCCTCTGACTGCTCCTGAGCCGACAAATCAACCACCCGCAATTGGGTTTGTATGTCCTGCGCGGCGGACACCAACCCTTTGGATGAGTCCCGGATCTGGGCAACCATGGCCGCCAAGCTCTCAGACATTCGGCTGAATGCTGACGCCACACTGCCGTCCACAGGCGCAAGGCCATGCTGGAGCACCAACTCACCTGAAGCCATTTTGTTGGCCATGGCCGCCAAATCTGAAGGTTCTGCGCCCAGCCTGCGCTTGATGGTGCCCGCAAACACCAACAGACTCGCCAGCAGCACGGCCACCGTGATGGCCGAGGTGATGGCAACTGTGACCACCAAGCGTGAAAACAGGGTCTCAACCTGCTCAATCATGCTGGTAGAGGCCTGCTCGGCAGCCTTCAACACCTGCTCCTCAGCCTTGGCGCCCAAGGCCACCACCGGGCGGTCGATGCCACTGACCGCTTTGTCCAGTTGCAAATGAACATCCGGTACGGAAGGGTCGTAGCGCTGGATCTGATCACGGTACTTTTGGGCCACCGTATTGAATTGTTCACCCCATTCCTTGACCAAGGCCGCACGCTCAGGCGCGCTGTTCACCACCTCCTGTTGGGCCAATTTGTCCATTTTGGCGAGGAAATCAGCCCGGTACTTGTCAAATTCAGCCGTATGCTTCAGGCGCGCGGCGTCCGAAGTACCCCGTAGCAATACGTTTTTGAAGGAGGAGGCCAACCGGGTCACGTCATGCACCGCTCCGCCGATCAGCGAAGACGCCCTGGCCTCCTGAGCCGCCACCTCGGCAGCCTTCAACTCAATTTGCTCAGCCTCTTTCAACTGCCCGTAAACCAGCAAACCCGACAAACTCAACAACACCGCCACCATGGCGGCCAACACCAGGGACATGCCCCTCAAACTCAGATTCATCGCAGCTCCACCGTATTCTTGAAGATGGGAATAAGCACCCAACTGGCAAAGTCTGCTCGGTCGGGCAGCAAACGTCCCCACCCCGCTTGGTGAGGGCCGCCCACCCCCTCCAACAAGGTGACACGCTGCCAAACGGACCACGGGCTGCCAACCAACCCCAGTTGTTTGATTTTCTGAAGAAATTTTGGTATCCTTTTCGGCTAACCTTATTAACCTGCAAGTGATTCGGTTTTTGTCAGGGCATGGATAAAACCATGCCGACCACCGGATTGGCTGCGAACGGAGCACATCATGAAAGAAGGCCTTCACCCTAACTACCGCGAAGTGGTTTTCAAAGACATGTCCAATGGCAAAGAGTGGATCTGCCGCTCCACCATGGGCAGCAAAGAAACCGTGACCATCGACGGCAAAGAGTATCCTCTGGTGAAGCTGGACGTGTCGTCCTACTCCCACCCCTTCTACACCGGTGCTCAGAACACCATCGTGGACACCGCAGGTCGCGTTGAGAAATTCCGCCGTCGTTTCGATCGCTTCAAGGCGAACTGATCGAACGACTGACGCGTTGCAAATTTGCATCGCCTCTGAAGGCAGCCGAGTCAAACCGGCTGCCTTTTTCATTGGTTAGCCCCCAATTCAGGACACAATACAGTCATGGTTCTGACTGCCGCCAACAACGCCCGACTCTCGCGCCGCCTGCTGTGGGCACTGATCTTCCTGTACATCCTGCCCGGGCTGTTTGCACGCAGCCCTTGGAAACCGGAAGACGCCAGTGGCTTTGGACAAGCCTACACGCTGGCCAAACTGCCCTTTCAGGATTGGGCTTATTCGGCCATTGGTGACCGCCTGTATGCTGAGGGCGGCCTTGCTGCGGCCTGGCTGGGTGGCCTGCTGGGCAAATTGGCGTTATGGGGTGGGTTGCCAGTTCAATGGCTGGATGACGCCATGCGCCTGGGCAACATTGCCTGGCTGATTCTGGCTGGCTGGGCCATCTGGAACACCACCTACCGCTTGGCCAAACGGGTCGAACTGCAACCTGAAGACCCACTGGGGGCTGCCCCAACCCGGGTGGACTACGCCCGCGCAGTGGCTGACGCATCGGTGCTTTGCCTCTTGGCCACCCTGGGCCTGTTGATGAAAGCGCACATGCAAGGCCCCGAAGTGGCTGAGCTGGCGGGCATGGCCTTGATGCTGTTGGCCGCCGTTCGTGCGCTGGACCGACCCATTGGCGCGGGGTGGATGCTGGGTTGGGGTGTTGCACTGACTTTCTTTGCCCGCGGTTGGGCCCATGCCCTGCCATTTTTGGGGCTGCTGCTGATCAGTTCAGTCTCACACCAGAGCACCCGGTTCGGCCTGTTGCGGCGGCTTTTGCGGGCCAGCGGCATTTTTGGTGCCGTGTTTGCCCTCTGGTTTTTCTGGCTGATGGGCACCACCATGGGTGAAATCTGGTGGAACAGTTGGATGGACTGGAACACCAAGCGGTACTTGCTGTTTGACCCTGCTAAGTCATTCGACAAATCAACCTGGGTTGTCACGTTCAAAACGCTGGCCTGGTTCCTGTGGCCCATTTTGCCCATGAGCGTGTGGACCCTGTGGCGCTACCGCAACGCACTGCGCGAGCCCGCCATTCGAATTCCGCTGGCTGCGGCTGCGGCTGGTTTGATTGTGCTGTTCATCACCAACCCCGCCGACGAAAGCAACTACATACCCTTGTTGCCTCCATTGGCCGTGCTGGCTGCCATTGGCCTGTCCACCATGCGCCGTGGCCTGATCAGCATGATCGACTGGTTTGCCGTACTGTGCTTTACGCTGATTGCGGTGCTGGTGTGGCTGGGCTGGTCGGCTGCAACGTTCGGCTTCCCTGCAAAAATTGCAGCCAATTTCGAGAAGCTGTCGCCCGGCTACGTGCCCGAGGTCATCGGCCTTGAGCTGGCAGTGGCTCTACTGGCCACGCTGGGCTGGGTCAAATTGGTGGTGTGGCGTACCACGTCGCGTCAGAAAGCCTTGTGGAGGCCGATGGTGCTGTCCTGCGGCGGCATCATATTGATTTGGCTGTTGATGATGACGCTGTGGATACCGCGCATCGACTACGCCAAATCCTACAAAGCCGTGGGTCTGACTTTGAACCAGCGCCTCGTGGAAACCGGGGGGAATACCGAGGACTGCATCATCGACCTGAACCTCGGCTTTGCACAACGGGCCACCCTGGAGTACCACACCCAGCGTCGCTTCGTGCGGCACAGCCGCTGGGCCGAGAAGAAGCCCTGCGAGTACCTGCTGCTGCAAGATGACCGCCGGGCGCGCTCCCCTGTCAAAACAGGTTTCGAGAAAAACCACGGTGAACAATGGACGCTGGTTTGGATTGGGGGACGGAATTCTGACCGGCATGAATTTTTGGCCCTGTACCGCCGCACCCCTGCCTTGACCGAGGCGCAGTGACGTGAGCCAGGCGAAAATTGCGCGGGCCGCTGACCACCCCAGAAGGGCCTTGATTGCCCAAGCCACGCCCATTCTTGTTGGCCAACTGGCGGTGATGGCCAACGGCTTGGTGGACAGCGTGATGGCCGGCCGCGCAGGCAGCGAGGTGTTGGCTGCCATGGCAGTGGGCTCGTCCATCTACATCAGTTTGTATGTGGGCTTGATGGGGGTGCTGATTGGCTTGACGCCGATCTGCTCAGGCCACTATGGCGCGGGGCGCTACGACGAAGTCGCCAAGGACGCGCAGCAGGGTATCTGGATTGCCCTGTTCATGTCCGTACCCGGCCTGTTGGTGCTTTTTAACCCCGACTTCATCTTCAGGCTGACCGACACACCACCGGAAATCACCAGCCAAGCCAGCGGCTACATGGCCGGCATTGCCGTGGGGCTGCCCGCCGCGTTGGTGTTTCGTGTGTTCTATGCCATGAGCCAATCCATTTCCAGACCGGGGGTGGTGATGGGCCTTCAGGTTCTGATGTTGGCCCTGAAAGTGCCGCTCAACCTCTGGCTGATGCATGGTGGCTGGGGCGTACCCGCTTTGGGTGCTGCCGGTTTTGGCTGGGCCACCGGCATTACGATGTGGGTGGTGCTGGCCATCAGCCTGTGCATCTGGTTTGGCAGCGAGCACTATGCGCAATTCAGGCCACGCGGGTTTGTGTGGCCGCACTGGGACAGGCTCAAGGCCATTCTCAAGTTGGGCCTACCCATCGGCGGCGCTTATCTGATTGAGGTGACGTCGTTCACATTCATCGCTTTGCTGGTCTCCCGGTTTGGGGTGCATCAGGTCGGCGGCCACCAGATTGTGTCCAACATGGCGGCAGTGGCGTACATGATGTGCCTGGCCATGGGCAATGCCACCACGGTGATGGCGGCGCAGCAATTGGGGGCAGGTTCACCGAAAGTGGCCGCAGCCATGGTGCGCAAAGGCCTGGAACTGGCCATGCTGATTGCCTTGGGGGTGTGCCTGCTGTTCTACACCGCAGGCGATTGGCTGATTGCCGCTTACACGCGGGACGACAGCACACGAGCGGTGGCCTTGGCCTTGTTGCCCTGGGTGATTGCCTACCATTTCATCGATGCACTGCAAACCGTGTGCTCGTTCTCGCTGCGGGCCTACAAAGTGTCAGGCCGACCACTGGCCATTTACGGCGTGTCCCTGTGGGGCGTCGGTATTGGGGGCGGCATGTGGCTTGGTGTGTGGGCCGATCAGCCGCTTCAGGCCGAAGGCTTCTGGATCGCCAGTTTGGCGGGCTTGGTGCTGGCCGGTGTATGCCTTGCAGGCCTGCTGCTGGTGACTATCCGAAAAAGCCTTCGAGCAACCACCACCCTTTAAATGCCGGGAATGCCTTCGGGCGCCACGATGAAGTTGGCGCGGTAAAAGCGCAATTCGTCGATGGATTCCTGAATGTCGGACAAGGCGGTGTGCTTGGTCTTCTTCACAAACTGACGGGCCATGCCCGGGTTCCAGCGCTTGCACAACTCCTTCAACGTGCTGACATCGAGGTTGCGGTAGTGGAAGTACGCTTCCAGTTCAGGCATGTAGCGGGCCATGAAGCGACGGTCCTGACAAATGCTGTTGCCACACATGGGGCTTTTGTTGGGGCCGATGTATTGGCGCAGAAAATCGAGCAACTGCGCTTGTGCTTGCGCCTCGTCCACGGTGGACTCGCGCACGCGCTGAGTCAGGCCTGAACGGCCATGGGTGTTGGTGTTCCAGGCATCCATGCCAGCCAGCACTTCATCCGTCTGGTGAATGGCCAGCACAGGCCCTTCAGCCACGAAATCCAGATTGGAATTGGTGATCACCACCGCCACCTCAATGATGCGGTCGTTCATCGGGTCCAGCCCGGTCATTTCCATGTCCACCCAGACAAGCCGGTTGTCATCGCGCACAATCGCGTCGGCGTTGGAAACAGGGGGGGGAGAAGGCTGTGACATAATGGGAATCCAGAGTGCTGAAACAGTTCGAACAACAAGTCGGGCTGATTGTCTCACACCCACAAACGGGCTGAACATCCCGCATGAAAGAGTGAATCATGGTTTTGACTGAAGTATTTGTTCTTGCTGTCTTGTTGAACATTGCCATCCGGCTGACACTGGCCACACGGCAAATCCGCCATGTGGCCAAACACCGTGCGCAAGTGCCTGCGGAATTCAGCCAACAATTGACGCTGGAGGAACATCAGAAGGCAGCGGACTATTCCATCGCACGCACCCGTCTGGGGATGATCAATCTGTGGGTGGAGATTGCACTGCTGCTGGGCTTCACCCTGTTTGGCGGCCTCAACCTGCTCAACAACTGGGCGCAAAGTGTCTTGCCCGGGTTGTGGGCGGGTGTACTGTTGTTTGCAGCGTATGGGCTGATTGGCAGTGTCATTGACCTGCCGCTGTCCTATTACCGGCAGTTTGTGCTGGAAACCCGATTTGGTTTCAACCGCATGACGCCCGGTTTGTTCTTCGCCGACTGGGCCAAGGGCTTGGTGTTGGGTGCTGCCCTTGGTGGCCCCTTGTTGCTGGCTGTGCTGGCCCTCATGCAGGCCGCCGGTGACCATTGGTGGCTGTGGGCCTGGGCCCTGTGGTTTGGTTTCAGCTTGCTGATGATGTGGGTGTTCCCAACCTTCATTGCCCCCTTGTTCAACAAATTCACCCCGATGCCCGAGAACGCGACACGTGAGCGCATCGTGAGCCTGCTGAGACGGTGCGGCTTCGATTCCGACGGCCTGTTTGTGATGGACGGCAGCAAGCGGTCCAGCCACGGCAATGCGTATTTCAGCGGCATGGGCAAAGCCAAACGCATCGTGTTTTTCGACACGCTGCTGAACCGGCTGGACGACAACCAGATTGAGGCTGTGCTGGCCCATGAATTGGGGCACTTCCGCAAGAAACATGTGACTAAGCACTTGGCCTTCAGCGGTGTGGCCAGCCTGGTGCTGTTTGCCCTGCTTGGCCAATTGATTCATGCGGCGTGGTTTTACACCGAGTTGGGGGTGAGCCCTAACCTTCAAGGCAATAACCAGGCTGTGGCTTTGTTGCTGTTCGCGCTGGTGCTGCCCTATTTCACGTTTCCCTTCAGGCCACTGATGTCGTGGCTGAGCCGCAAACACGAGTTTGAAGCCGATGCATTTGCAGCCGGGCACAGCAAGCCCGAGTACTTGATCACGGCCTTGGTGAAACTGTACAGGGACAATGCCTCGACCCTGACCCCAGACCCCGTGCATTCCGCGTTCTATGACAGCCACCCCCCTGCATCAATACGGATTGCGCATTTGAAACAATTGCAAGGGGCTCACTGAATGAGCCTGACTGACATGAGTGTCCGTTCACCCTCGGATTGGCTGCACGTGGCCTGTCAGCACGACACCCGCGCATGGCCCTTGGAAGCCTTGAAAGCCCAACTGGTGCAGTTTCCCGGCTGGTCGGTCGCTTTCGACGCACAAGGCCAGGTGCTGAACCTGTGGCGTGAATACCGCTTCGCCAACTTTGAAGGCGTGAAAATGGCAGTGCATGCACTCATGCACTTGGCCGATGATGAAGACCACCACCCCGAAGCCCAGTTTGGATACCAGCAGTTGACCGTGCGCTGGTCCACCCACAGCGCGCAGGGCATCAGCAACAATGACTGGGCTTGCGCCGCCAAGCTGGATGACGCTTTGCGTCACATCGGTTAAAGGCGCACTGTGGGTCGAAAAGCGAATCACAAGCAGCCCGGGGCATTGCCTGCACCTGACACCGGCTTGATACAGGCCTTGGTGATTGCCAGCCACGGGCGGCACTTCATGGCCGAAGATGCACAAGGACAACACTGGCAGTTGTTTGGCAAAGGCAAGCGGCGTGAGGTGGCTGTGGGTGACTCAGTGTTGCTGTCGCCCAGCGGCGACTGCCAGGCCTGGGTTGAACAGATTGAACCCCGGCGAAACCTGCTGTACAGGTCTGACGCGTTGCGAAGCAAATTGTTTGCAGCAAACCTGGATGCGGTGCTGCTGGTGTTGGCCGTAAACCCGCCTTATTCGCCAGAGCTGCTTGGCCGCACTTGGGTGGCGTGTCGACACGCTGGCGTGCCCCTGCACCTGATTTTCAACAAGGCCGACCTGCTGGATAAACAAGCCCATGAGGCGCTGGAAGACGAGTTGAAGGAATGGACGCTGGGCGAGACACCCATTCATTTCATCAGTGCGACTGAAGCGCCCGGCGAGGCGATTGAGCGTGTACGGCCTTTGGTTCAAGGCAAACGCGTCCTGATTCTTGGCCAATCGGGCATGGGCAAATCCACCCTCATCAATGCACTGATTCCCCACGCCAGAGCAGCGACCAACACGGTGTCTGAGGCCCTGAATGCGGGTAAACACACCACCACGCACACGCAAATGCACCGAAGCGATGACGGTCTGTGTCTGATTGACTCCCCGGGGTTTCAGGCCTTTGGGCTTCACCACTTGAGTGAACAAGATTTGCTCAACGAATTTCCCGACATTGCAGAGCCCGGCCTGCGCTGCCGCTTCGCGAACTGCAGGCACCTGAAGGAGCCTGACTGCGCAGTCAAGGAAGGGTTGGAGAACGGCGACATTTCTGAGGCGCGCTTTGAACTGTTTGACCTGTTGCGCAACGAATTGGGATCGGCCTAGGCGCCTCAGTTCAAGGGGTTGGGAATCCAGCCCAGCAAAGCCATGGCGAAAACCAGCATCAGCCACGCAGCGGCGCACTTGAGCACCAGTTGTCGAAATGACTGCAAGGCCATGACCTGCCCCTCATTCGCCGACTGCTCATCCAGGCCATCGGAAGCATGCCGAACGGCGCCGGCGCCCACATAGCCGATGGACGCCAAAAATGCTGCAGTCAACGGCGCACGGTTGGAATACCGGCCATGCAGCATGGCATTTCGCCACGCCAACAACACCTCATCAAACTGCGACACCAGCGCGATGGTCAAGGCCACCAAACGCGCAGGCAGCCATTCCATCCAGTATTGAACCTGCCGGGGGCTCCAGCGGGCCGAGGTGGGGTTAGTCCGCCACAGCTCGGGCAAACTGGTCAGCTCAAGGTGCAGGCCATGTTCGCTGACCCGCTGGCGTTCGCGGATTACAGACCACTGCACAGCCAGATAGGCCACCAAGCCAAGCGGGCCGGGAATGATCAGATACCAGAAAATAACCGCGAAGTATTGGCGCAAGGCCCGTTCAACACCGTGGTGGATGAGCGCCGACACCAGCTCATCCGGCCCATGCACATGGGGTTCCGTGCCGTCATAGCTTTTGACCCAATGAATGTACAGCTCACGCGCGCGGAAATAATCGCCCTGATTCAAAAACAGTTGGGTGGAGGTGAACACTTCAGCGAAGTGCTTGAACCGCAGGCCGTACAGCAACAACACCAAGGTGAAAATCGCGGCCAGCAAGGGGGTGGTGGACATCAACACACCATGAACAAGGTAAACCACAATCATCCACATCAGCACAGGGATCAACCATTGCTGATGTTCCCGTTGATTCAGGCCAAGGCTGGCCAAGTCCACTTCACACTCTCGGGAAAAGCGGTCTACCAACTCGCGCAGGCGTTCAAAGAAACCATCCGGCAGGAGGGCTTCCAGCACCACGGCAACAAGAAGGGCTAGAAAGGACATGGGGGATCAAAGGGGCGCGCTGAGGAAATTGTACAAGTTCCTGAGCATGGCTGCGGTGGCACCCCAAATGAAATATTCTTTGCCTGGGCTGTTTGGCGCTGAATAGGGCATCGCGAAGTATCGGCGAGGGCCGCCCGGTGTCTGTATGAATTTTTCTTGATGGTTGGCCGGGTCCATCAAAAACGCCAAGGGCACTTCAAACACCTCGGCCACTTCGAAATCATCGGGCTTTAACTCAAACGGTGGCTGTACCACGGCCACCACCGGAATCACCTGAAAATTGGTGGCCGTTTGGTACATGGGCAAACTGCCCAACACGCGAACATGCGCACGGCTTAAACCAACCTCTTCCTCGGTTTCCCGCAGCGCTGTGGCCACGGGGCCATCGTCGTGGGGTTCGGTGCGCCCACCGGGAAAACTGATTTGACCCGCGTGGTCATTCAAATGGGCAGTGCGCTGGGTAAGCAGTACCGTCAGGCCTTCGTCACGTTGAACCAGGGGAATCAGCACCGCGGCAGAGGCCGGGGCACGGTCGGGGAACAGCGGTGGCTCCTGGGGTTCCGGTGTCCAGCGAATGGCGGGCATGACCTCAAAACGCTGACGAAGAAATTCAATGGTCCAACTCATGCTGCCAACCCAAAAAGCATCAACTCCGCAAACTGCTTGCGCAAGGGCGGCGTGAATTCCATGACGTTCAAGGCCAGTTGACGGCCTGCACCCAACAGCGGGTTGTGGTTGGAAAAGCCTTTGACCATGAGGTCAGTCATGCGCACCACTGCAGTTCGGTCGGCCACCCGCCCGCGCTCAAACTCATCCAATGCCCCGAGCAAGGCCACTTCATCATGCACAGTTTTGGGCGACACACTGCGGGTCAAGGCCACTGCGTCGCGCAAGCCCAGATTCAAGCCTTGGCCCGCAACTGGGTGCAGAATTTGGGCTGCGTTGCCGATGGCCACGCGCCGGCCTTGCACCAAGCGTTCGCGCCAATTCATGCCCAGGGGAAAGGCCAGGCGTTTGCCGATCGATGTGCATTGCACTCGGCGGCCAAACTGCTGGCGCAACTCATCGAACAATGCCTGTTCAGACAGCGCGAGGCGGCGGTCCACTTCAGCTTTGGGGGCACACCACACCAGGGAATACTGGGTTTGATCTTTGGAAATGGGCAACAGCGCCAAAGGGCCTTGATGGGTGAATCGCTCAAACGCCAGTGTGTTGCTGGCGCTCAGCAAACCGGGCTCCACTTTGACAGTGACCTCACTGACCATGGCCCATTGGTCGTAATCCACCACATGGTCACGCTCGCCGGCCTCACCGTACAAGCCACCCTCAGCATCCACCCTCAAATTCACGGTGTACTCGGTGCCGTCATCCAACTCGAGAATTTCTAACGACTGATGCGGGCTTCGGTGCGCAAAACGCACGGTGGCAGGCCTGAACACCTTGACTCCGCGGCTTTCAACCGCCTGGTTCAAGCAGGACACCAAGTCGCCATACCGCACGGTCCAGCCCAAAGCGCGCAAACCGAGGTCTTCGGCCCGCATGCGCACCTGACCAAACCTGGCCTGCTCGGACACATGGATGTGGTGTATCGGTGTTGCGTTGGCTGGAAACGCAAGGTTGGCCAGGCGCAGGCGTGTGGCGTCGCTCAGGGCCAACACCCGGGGGTCTTTGGCGCTGGCCTCCAAAGGCTTGGCATCAAACACCGCAATGCGGTTGGCCCGCTCACCCCATTGGGCCGCCAGCCAACCCGCAAACGCCAAGCCCACAGGGCCTGCGCCCACAATCGCCACATCGAAGTCGGGTACGGGAACCCGGGACGCCTTGCCCGTGCTCATCCGCGCGTGCGGGCCACGCTGACCCGCCCTCCTTCTTTCATCACCGCGTGAATGTCATCCACGGTTTTCGGGGCGTCGGCGGTGTACACCTCACACCCCTTGGCGGTGACAATGGCATCGTCTTCAATGCGGATGCCGATGTTTTCAAAGCGCTTGGGTACGCCTTTGCCCGGACGGATGTACAAACCTGGTTCAATGGTCAGCACCATACCGGGCTCAAGTTTGCGAGACGTGTGAGGCGCCACGCCATCCGACGGCTTGGCCGAAGGGTCACGGTAACTGCCACAGTCGTGAACATCCATGCCCAGCCAGTGGCCGGTGCGGTGCATATAAAACCGGGTGTAGGCCTTGCTGTCCAAGGCGTCTTTCAGGCTCATGCGCAGCAGCTTCAGGTCGATCAAGCCCTGGGTAAGCACCTTCACAGCCGCATCGTGGGGGTCGTTGAACCGGGCACCGGGTTTGGTGGCAGCAATGGCCGCATACTGCGCATTCAGCACCACCTCATACACGGCTTGTTGTGCAGCGCTGAAGCGGCCGTTCACAGGAAAGGTACGGGTAATGTCCGAAGCGTAGCAGTCCAGCTCACAACCAGCGTCGATCAACAACAAATCACCGTTGTTCAGGCGCTGGTCATTGGCGCGGTAATGCAGCACGCAGGCATTGGCCCCACCGGCCACGATGGAACCATAGGCTGGCGCTTCCGAGCCGTGTTTGCGAAACGTATACAGCAACTCAGCTTCAATCTCGAATTCGTGCATGCCGGGTTTGCACGCCGCCATGGCGTGGCCGTGCGCCTGAGCCGAAATACGCGCGGCCTTGCGCATAATGTCCAACTCGGTTTTGTCCTTGAACAGGCGAAGGTCATCAAGAATCTGGCTGAGGTCACGCACCACATGCGGCGCACCCACGCCCATGCGCACCTTGCCGCGCAGGGTTTTCAGAACGTCACTGACCGCTGATTCAAGCGCATCGTCCTCACCCATCCGCAGGTACACCGTGGACTGGTTGGCCAGCAATTCACCCAAGCCTTCCTCAAAATCGTCCATGGAAAATGCGGCATCCAAGCCGAAGGCCGCTTGTGCAGATTCGGGGCCAAACCGGAAACCGTCCCATATTTCCCGCTCAAGGTGCTTGGGCCGACAGAACAGCAGGCTACGCGTGTCGCCCCGGGGGCTGACCACCAAGGCCAGGCACGCCTCAGGCTCGGGAAAACCGGTGAGGTAGTAAAAGTAACTGTCAACGCGGAATGGATAATCGGCGTCGCGATTGCGCATCACTTCCAGGCCCGACTGAACAAGGGCCACGCCGCCGCCCTGGGCCTTCAGCTGGCGGGCCAGCTTGGCACGGCGTTTGGCGTAAACGGACACAGGCTGGGTGGGGTAACGACTGCTCATGGTGTGTTTCTGTCCTCTGCGACACTCGACAGGTGTCTGTTTAAATCATCCAGCCGTGCTGGCGTACCAATGTCCATCCACAGCCCGTGATGCACTTCACCACTGACTGTGCCAGCGTCCATCGCCGCACGCAACACCGGTGCCAATTTCGCCACAGTACCCGGCTCTATGTGATTGAACAGGCTGGGCGCGTACATGCCTAGCCCGGAAAAGGTGAACCGCTCACCCAAGCCAGGCTGGCTGCGCACCACATCGCCGTTCACCGAGAAATCGCCTTCAGGATGGTGCGCCGGGTTAGGCACCATCACTACATGAGCCTGGCGGGCGGCCCAAGGCTGCTGCTGCCATTGCCGGGCCACAGCCAGTGCGCGGGCCAAGGGCCAATCGGTGAATACATCACCATTGAGGACCAAAAAAGGCTGGTCGGTTTGGTCAGGGTTCAGCAAATCGAGTGCTTTGCGAATGCCACCTGCAGTTTCAAGTGCCGTGGTTTCGGCCGAATACTGAATGCAGGCACCCAGTGATTGCCCATCGCCAAAAAAGGCTTCAATCTGATGCCCCAAATGGGCATGGTTGATGACCAAGTCGGTGATGCCGTGGTTCACCAACGCCTCAATGTGCCACTGCAACAAGGGCTTGCCACCTGCCTTGAGCAGCGGCTTGGGGCAGTGGTCTGTCAGGGGACGCATGCGCTCACCGCGCCCGGCGGCCAGAATCATCGCGCGCATGTCAGAACGTGTAGCCCACTTGCACAGCCCGATTCTCCAGGCGGTCGAGGATCAGCAACAAAGGCTTGAAGGCGATGTAACGGTGGGCCACCGAACGCACATACGCCAGCACCAGCGGCAAATCGTTGAGGTATTGGTCTTTGCCGTCCCGATGAAACAGCCGCGCAAAAATACCCAGCACCTTCAGGTGGCGCTGCATGCCCATGAAATCAAACTGACGATAAAACTCGGATGGGTCCTCGGGCACAGCCAACCCCGCCTTGCGGGCCATTTCCCAATAGCGGATGGCCCAGTCCAGCGTCAAATCTTCGGGCCATTCCACGTAGGCATCGCGCAGCAGGCTGACGACGTCATAACTCAGCGGGCCCCGCACGGCGTCTTGAAAATCCAGCATGCCCAATTTCAGCGGGTCAGATTCTGAACCCAGCACCATGAGGTTGCGGCTGTGGTAGTCCCGATGCACAAACACCTGAGCCTCAGCCGTGGCGCTGGCCACCAGGCTGGCCTTGATGCGCTCCAAATGGTTCTTTTCCTCATCGGTGAGGGCATTGCCAAAATGCCGCCCAACAAACCATTCATCAAACAGGTCCATTTCCGAACGCAGCTTTTCGGGGCTGTAGGCGGGCAACGTTTGAGTGCCCGCGTTGGCCTGCATGTGCACCAAGTCGGACAATGCGCAGCGGTACATGGCATGGGCTTTCTCATCGGCCTCTTCGCCACCGCCACCCAGCACGCTCAAAAAAGTGCGGCTGCCGAAATCGTCCAACAACAGAAAGCCCTGTTCCACCGATTTGGCCAGAATGGCTGGGGCTTTGACCCCAGCTTGAGCCAGCACGCCGGCCACTTCAATGAAGGGCAGCACGTTTTCTTTCTCGGGCGGCGCGTCCATCACCACAAAGGTTGAATCACCCGCCCGGGATTTCACCCGAAAATAGCGCCTGAAACTGGCATCGCTGGATGCGGGCTGGATTGAAGACAGATCCAGTGGCGTGGCAGCCAGTTGGCCCAGCCATTTTTCCATCAATTCTTGACGCGAGGCGCTCATGAAACCAGTGAAATCCTATAAGGTGCTTGCAGTTGCCTATAATAGTGGGATATAGGCCCCGTTTTGCCTGATTACAGCCCAAATCCACCAGGTACCCCGTTGAACACAGCCCAATTTTCAGCGCCCTCCCCGAAGGCGGGCCACAGGAAGAGCACGCAGGCACCCGCATGGCCCCTTCGGCCCGTGTCCGCGCTTGTTCTGTGTTGCTTCGCATCAACGGCATGGACACAGGGCACCCTGAGTTCACCGAGACTGAAAATGGACTCCGGCTTCATGGGTGTGAAATCCACCACCCCTGACGATCAAAGCACCTTCATCTCCGCAGACTCGTTGATCAGCACCGGTGACGAGGAAACCCGGCTGAATGGAAACGTGGACATTCAGCGCCAAAAAATGCGCCTGCGCAGCGACAGCGTGCTGTACTCGCCCTTGACCGACAGGGCGACTGCACGCGGCAATGTGGTGATTGAGCAGGACGGTATGGTGCTTCGGGCCCCGGAAGGGCAGGTGAAACTGGGCACCCAAGCCAGCGAACTGAATACCCCCACCTTCGAACTGAATACCCCCCGCTTCGTGGGCAAAGGCCGGGCTGACAAGCTGAATTACGACGGCATTTCCACCCTCACGCTGGAAAACCCGAACTACACCGTGTGTGCGGTGCCTGACCCCTCACAAGCCGACAAAGGAGACTGGTACATCAGTGCTCGCCAGTTGGAAGTTGACCAGGTGGAGGAAGTCGGCAAAGCCCGGGACGCCAAGGTGGTGTTCAAAGACGTGCCCATTCTGGCCACGCCGTACTTGTCGTTCCCTACGTCGGACAAGCGCAAAAGCGGTTTTCTGCCACCGTCCATCGGCACCGTGTCCAACAGTGGCCTGGAAATTACCACGCCCTATTACCTGAATGTGGCGCCGGACAAAGACATCACCCTGTTTCCCAAGCTGATCACCGGGCGCGGTGCTCAACTGGGCGCCGAAACCCGGTACTTGACACCCACGCAGACTGGCGTGGTGAAATTCGATTACCTGCCTGACGACAAGAAACGAAACGACTCGCGCTACGCCTACTCGGTGCAACAGCGCTACAACGAAGGCAACTACGTTGCAGGCTTGAACCTCAATGGCGTGTCTGACGACCAGTACTTCGTCGACTTCTCACGCACCCAGGCCGTGGCTTCGCAACGGGTGTTGATGCGGGAAGGCTACTTCGGTTACCGGGAACAAAACTGGTCAGCCAATATTCGGGCGGTGACACAGCAAACGTTGCAGTTGTTCAACGACGTCATTACCGAACCCTACGACCGCTTGCCGGAAGCCTCGGTGGAGCTGTACCCCACGCGGGTCGGCCCTGCGTTCCTGAGCGTGTCAGGCCTGTACACCGATTTTGCGAACCCGGCCCGGATCACCAACCGGGTGGAAGGCAGCCGTGGCGTGACGCGCGCGCGCCTGTTCATGCCCATCAACAAGGCGCAGTTCTCCATCACGCCTGCGGTGTCGATTCAATCGAACAATTACTCGCTTCGCAATCAGACCACCGGGCAAACCAGCGCGCCCAACACCGTCATCCCGACGGCATCACTGGATGGCACGGTGTACTTCGACCGGCAAACCACCCTGTTTGGCCGTGCAGTCACCCAAACGCTTGAGCCA
Organism: Limnobacter sp.; assembly: GCF_046297615.1. Taxonomy (GTDB): domain Bacteria; phylum Pseudomonadota; class Gammaproteobacteria; order Burkholderiales; family Burkholderiaceae_B; genus Limnobacter. The sequence continues at coordinate 165,459 of NZ_JBKBHM010000008.1, forward strand.
CGGTTGTTCTACCTGTACACCCCGTTTCGGGACCAATCAGCACAACCCCTGTTCGACACCACGGTCACCGACCAAAGCCTGAGCCGTATTTTCTCGGAAAACCGGTACGCCGGGCTTGACCGGGTGGGCGATGCCAACCAGATTACTGCAGCAGTGACCAGCCGGTTCAGCGACTCGCGCACCGGTGAGGAGTTGTTCAGCCTGACCGGCGGCCAGCGCGTGAACCTGAAAACGCCCCGACTGGTGCTGCCAGGCCTGGAGCCCTTAAACCCCAGTGATTCAGACTTCTTTGCCAATGTGCGCGGGCGTATTCGACGCGACATTTTTGTCGACGCCACCAGCCAGTTCAGCGCCGAAACCGGCAAACACCAACGGGGTAATTTCACCGTGGGCTACTCGCCCTCACCGGGCAAGCAGTTGAACACAGGCTACCGCTATACCCGCAACCAGATCGACCAGTTCGATGTGTCTGGCCAATGGCCCATTTCCCAACGCCTCAGCGGTGTGGGCCGCTTGAACTACTCGCTGCTGGATGACCGCCTGATTGAAGGCGTTGCCGGGCTTGAATACAGTGAAGGCTGCTGGGTACTGCGCGTCGTGGCGCAGCGTTTTGCCACCGCCCCACAACTGGAAACAACCTCCCTGTTTGTACAACTTGAATTGAGTGGCTTGGGGCGAATTGGCTCCAACCCGCTGCTCCTGTTGTCCAGACAAGTACCGGGCTACACCCCGTTCGCCTCAACACCTTTGACGCAGTCCACCACCCCATGAAGCTCCAGACATTCACGCCACTGTGCGCCCTGCTGCTGACTCTGTCGGTTTTGCAGCCTGTACAGGCCCAGTCCCTGAAACCGTCCACCGCAGGCAAAGGCGCCATTGGCGAATCGCCCGTGGTGAACGCTGGCAAGCTGAGCACCGGCTTGGCGGGCGGCAACCCGGGCAGCCCAGAAATTGACGGCATTGTGGCCATTGTGAACACCGATGTGATTACCCGCGGCGAGCTGAACCGCCAAACCGCGCTGGTGGAAAAGCAATTGGGTAAACGTGGCGTGGCTTTGCCCGACCGCGATACGCTGCGCAAGCAGGTGCTGGACCGGATGATCAACGACAAAGCCCAACTACAACTGGCCAACGACACGGGCATTCGGATTGACGACGCCCAACTGGAAGCCACCATGGTGCGTGTGGCGGAGGCCAATGGCCAAAGCCTTGAACAGTTTGTGCAGCGGCTTAAAGAAGACGGCGTTCCCCTGTCGCGCTTCCGTGAGGAAATTCGCAATGAAATCATTCTGGGGCGCTTGCGGGAACGCGAGGTTGAATCCCGCATCCAAGTGACTGAAGCGGAAATTCAGGACTACCTGGCCGCCAAAACCCAAGGCGGGTCAGCAGTGCGCAAACCCGAGGTGAACTGGATTCAAGTGCTGGTGCGTGTGCCCGCCAATGCGGAAGGGCAGGCCTTGTCGGCAGCGCAATCCAAAGCCGCAGCGGTGGACAAACTGCTCAAGGGCGGGGCCAACGCAGATTCAGTGTACAAAGCCTACCCGGAACTGAAACTGGACGGTACAGGCAATATGGGCTGGCAAGGGTACGACTCAACCCCCACCCTGTTCACCGACTTTCTAACCCGCAGCGAACCCGGCGCAGTCACCACCATCAAGAGCCCCAACGGCTTTCACGTGATCAAGGTGCTGGAACGCCGTGAGGCCGGCCCGCAACTGGACACCAAGCCGGTGATTCAAACACGGGCGCGCCACATCCTGATCAAAACCGGCCCCGATGTGACCGAAGCTGAAGCCCGCCGTCGCCTGAATTTCGCGTTGACCCAATTGAAGTCGGGTGATGTGTCGTTTGAAACCTTGGCCCGCCGGTATTCACAGGATGGCTCCGCCTCCAAAGGCGGCGACTTGGGTTGGCTATACCAAGGCGACACCGTGCCCGAATTTGAGCGCGAGATGAACCTGCTGGGCATCGGCGATGTCAGCCCGGTGTTCCAAAGCCGCTTCGGCTTCCATGTGGTTCAGGTGGTTGAACGCCGCCAGCAAGCGGCGTCAGAGGAGCGTCAGCGCCAAGCCGCCAAGCAGGCCATACGCGCCACCAAGTCGGACGAAGCTTACGCCGAATGGCTGAAACAACTGCGCGATCGCACCTTTGTCGACATCCGACTGTAACTGAAGTGAACAACACCACCGCCCTGCCCCCGCTGCTGATCACCTGCGGGGAGCCTGCGGGCATTGGCCCCGAGCTGATGGGGCTGTTGAGTGAACAGGCCGAGCATTTGCCCGAAAACCGGCCCTTGGTGATTCTCGGTGACGCGAATCTCATTCAGGCCCGTGCCAAAGCCATCGGTATCACGCTGGCTTGGCCCGTTGCTGGAGAGGACTGCCTGAACATGGCGCTGGCGGCACGCCCGCCGATCCAACTGTGGCACCACCCCCTGAACACCCCTTGCACCACCGGCCAACCCAACAGCGCAAACGCCCGGCATGTGCTTGACTTGCTGGATGCCGCGTGTGACGCCTGCCTGTCTGGC
>NZ_JBKBHM010000009.1:0-51925 GCF_046297615.1 Limnobacter sp.
GGACCGTGAAACGCCTTAGCGCCGATGATAGTGTGCAGCTCGCATGTGAAAGTAGGACATCGTCAGGCTCTCCAATTCAAAAACCAAAGCCCCGCCATCCGCGGGGCTTTGTGCTTTACAAACACACCACAACAATTTAACCCACACCACACACCATCAACTCAACCGCGCTCAGCGGCATCCCCATTCCAATTATTGATCGTCAATATTGATCGTCAAGCTTGTGAGCGTTAGCTGTCTTGGCCAGTATGCCCCAATGAAAAACCCCACCGAGCTTTGGCGCGGTGGGGGTTTTTTTGTGGGTATCCCGTTGGGCTTTGGCCCGAAGAGTACTTTTTTATGGGTGCAGGATGCTGCAGTTTTGGCTGACAGACGCCAACACTTTACCAAGGGCCGGCACAGAGCGCGCATCCAGCGACTTTCCCGTGTTCAGGAAAGCAACGGACAATTCACGCGCTGGGTCCGCCCAGCTCACGATGTTGATGAGTCCCAAATGGCCGTAGGCTTTCTTGGCTTTGATTCCAAACAAAGAAAATAGATTTTCACCCAACATGAAGCCGTTGGAGAACCGGATTGGAATCATCAGCGTACGGTCCACTGTGAGTGGGCCGGCAGGCCTTATCGCGTTGCGGATTGTTTCAGCCTCGAAGAGTTGCTTTCCGTTGTAGGAGCCACCGTCGAGCATCATCTGGTAGAACCGGCTGACTTCATCTGCCGTGCCGTAGATGTTGCCCGCCGGAATGGCGACGTTCATGAAGTCGTCGGTGTTGGAAATGCTGGCAATTTTTTCGAAATCAATGTTCAGCGCACGTTTTGCAAGTGCATTGATCGGGAAGGGAGGTGTTGCGCCTGTGCTGTAGTTGAATGCGGCGCTGTCCCGATGTTTGGCCGGCAGTCCGTAGGTCAAGTACTTCGCGCCCAGGGGCTTGGCGATGAAGTCGGCCAAGGCTTGCGCGACGCTTTTTCCGGTGACCCTCTGGATGATTTCCCCCAACACATAGCCGCCAACAATTGCGTGGTAGGCCTGTGTTCGCCCATCCCCTTGGCTGGTGTATCCGGAGTTGATGAGGTCGATCACGCTGTCCCACTTGAACATGAGTGAGGGATGCGGGTTTTTCATCGGGATGATGGGTATGCCGGCGCGGTGCGACAGCACCTGGCTCACCGTGATGTTTTCCTTGCCGTTGCAGCCGAACTCGGGAATGTATGTGGCTACACGTTCATTCAAGTCCACTTGACCCAACTCAACCAACTTGTGCACCAACATCGCCGTGATGGCTTTTGATGCGGAGAACAGGCAGATCGGGGTATCCGGCTGCATGGGGATGATGGCCGTTTCCTGCTCTGAATGATTGGCGGGTGCATTGCCACGGGCGTGTCCAATAGCGCGTTTGAGCACAATTTCGCCCTGACGGCGAATGACCATGGTCATTCCGGGCTGAAGGCCTGTTTTATAGAATGATTCGACGCTGTTCCAGATGGCTTCGACGTTGTCTCGAGTCATGCTGACATCGTAGGGACTGATTTCTGCCTGTGTGTCGATCTGGGTGACTGAGCCCAGTTGTTTGGGCACAGTAATGTGGTTGGTGCGTTTGAACATGATTGTGATGCTTGTCTCTGTGATGTGTTGTTATGTAGCCAACAAGTATCGTGACAGCAGGGGACAAGGTCAAACGTGAATTTAGGGTGTTCTGTCTAATTTCTGTCCTTGGTGGTTTGTGAGTGTGACTGGTTCATCAGGAGTATGGTCAAGGTTGTGAACCGGCATGGTGTGCTTGGTTTGTGGTGTGGGTGCCTTTGACCTGTTGGGGGATGCTGCCGGTGACGGCATCAACGAAATGTTGGATTGGCGCGGTAGAGCTGCCTTTGAAGAAAAGTACAGGCGACAGTGTGCCGATGATCGTGATGTGATCGGTGCCTTTGACAGTCACGAGTTCGGATGGGCTGCCCGCTTTTTGCAGTGCTTTGTTCAATGCCACGCTGTTGATCTCGATACTGACGAGGTTGTCGGATTCCGGTGCGAGGATCAATGAAGGCAGGCTGTTGGCTTGTACGTGGTCGATAGGCTGGGATTTAGGGGGGTAGTTCGGATGGTGGAACACAGGCCGAACTTCCATGTCGTTGATGGGGTAGATGTTGTAAGCCCCTGCTACGCCTATGAATCCTCGCAGTTGTTGGCTTGGTGTTAAGCCTTGCTCACCCAGCCATCGGTCGTCGAGGCTGATCATGGCGGCGTTGTAGGCGCCAGCGCTGTGGCCCATCACGATAAACCGGTCGTCAGGTTTCAGCCTGCTGTATCGGGTTTGGCGCAGTGTGTCCTTCAGGTGGGCAATGCTTTGGGCGCCGTCGCGAAGGAAATCCGGGTAGCTGACTTCGGGGTAGAGACGGTAGTTGGGTATCGCTGTGATGTAGCCCATGGCGGCCAGACGACGCCCAACAAATTCGTATTCGTCTTTGTTGCCCCGGTTCCAGCTGCCTCCATAGAAAAATACGATGACTGGCGTGGGTGCTTTGGATGACGGCGCGGCTGGAGGCAAGTACAGGTCGTAAGCCAGGTTCGGGTTGCCTGGCGAAAACTGAATGTCTTTTTCAATGTCTGCGGCATAGAAGCGCGACACGGAGTTGACCAATTGCAGGGTGGAGCATCCGCTTAAAACAAACAGCGGCAGGATGCGCAATGCGGTGTAGAGGGTTTGGATTGGTTTCATGGTGTGAAGCGGTACGTCTTTAACCTCACGTTTTATCACACTTTGATGAAGAACCCGAGTTTGGCCGGTTGTGTGTTCAACGCAGGTCCGTTTTGAATGGCTTGAGTTCTGGTGAGTGACTTTGTTCCCAGACATGCAAGGCTTGCTTGCGGTAAGGCTGCCAACGGTACTGGCCCCATTGCCCTGTCGATTGGATGACGCGGTGACAGGGGATGAGCACTGCAATTGGATTGTTTGCGACAGCAGTGCCTACAGCACGGCTGGCTTTGGGAAGGCCCAATGCCCTTGCCAAGCCAGCGTAGCTGGTGAGTTGGCCCGAGGGAAGGTGGATTAACGCTTCCCAGACTTTGAGTTGAAAAGCGCTGGCTTTCAAATGAAGTGACAAGGGCGTTGCTGGGTTGGCTTGGGCTGAGTCGTTGAACAGGTGTATCGCCAGTTGTTGGGCCAAGTCATCTGAATAAGCCCAGTTGGCCGCGGGCCATTCAGCCTTGAGCCGTGTTTCGAACAAGTCCCAATTCAGGCTGTTGGTTTCAAACTCGAGACGGTGCAAGCCTATGGAGGTGCTGGCGCACAGCAACATGCCGAGGGGGGTGGGGGCTTGGCCTAGGGTGATGGTCTGCCCCCGGCCTTGATTGCGAATTTCCCCGGGCGACATGGCTTCGAGCTTGATCATCAGGTTGTGCAGGTTGGCGGTACTCGAATAACCGAGTTCTAGCGAGGTGGATAGCAGGGATTGGCCTTGGCGCATGGCCTGGATTGCGTGGTTCCGGTCGAGCCAGTGCGAAAACTGCAAAGGGCTGATGCCGGCAAACCATTTGAAGGTGCGTTGCAGGTGGCCCGGGCTCAGGCCAAATTCCTGGGCGAGTTCGTCAAGGCTTGGTATCGCAGACTCAGAAGTGGCTGAACGACCAGGCCCTAGTCGATGTATGAGTTGTTCTACAAGTGTGAACTGGCTGGTGTCGCTATTGCGGGGTGGTGTCGATTGCATGGGGGGCGAGGGCGTTCTAGGTTTCGAGGGTTTTGCTGTTTGCGATTTTGGGCCAGTCCCAGGGCTGCAGCAATCGGATTCTTGCGGTGATTGAGCTGAATTTGTTTCACGGTATCGGGGTATTCATTAATAAAAATGACGGTGAAACTTAGGCAAACTATGAAGAGTGAATCTGAAAATGAACCAGGCTGGTAACACCCGATAGGCCAAACAACAAGGTTTGGCGCGCATTTCCAAGTTTGGGTAGTTCAAGAGGCCAAAAAGGCCCGGAGGAGACATGCATGGTTCACGCGGTAAATGAGAGGCCCGTCAGCAGGTTGGCCCGTTTGAAACTGCTTCCTGTGGCAGTGAGCTTGGCGGTTGGACTTGTTCCGGCCACTTCGTGGGCCGCAGGTACTTTCACTGGCCCCGGTGGCGTTGAAGGCCGATGGGCTATGGAAGTCACCGTGGGCGCAGCTATGCGCATGAAAGACCCTGACCCTTCTCTGATTTTCAGCGGGAACGGAGGCACGGCATCCAGCGGTACGGTAGATGACGGTAACTTGAACTTCAAGAAAGGGGATATTGTCAGTTCCCAGTTGCGTGCCGTTGGTGAATTGGAGCTGACCAAAGACAACGTGGGTATGTTTGTTCGGGCTAGGGCGTACTCTGATTTCGAGCAAAAGCGCAACAAAGTTCCCCATGGTTCTGCGGCCAATGGTTTTCGGCCCAACGAAACGTTGCCCGGCAATGACTATGAAAAAGGATCGAAGTTTGAAGACGTTCAACTTCTGGATTCCTATGTCTTCGGTAACTTCCAGCCATTCAACAAGAATCTGACGGTCAAGTTTGGTAACCAAGTGGTGACTTGGGGTGAAGCGCTGTTCCTGTTGGGGGGCGTTAACCAGTTCTCCAACTTTGACTCAGCGGCTTTGCGGCGCCCGGGCGCCCAGTTGAAAGAAGTGTTTTTGCCGATTCCTCAGGTGTATGCAAACCTTCAGGCGACCGATGCGCTGTCGTTGGAGGGTTTCGTACAGGTGAACCATGAAAAGGTAGTGGTGGATGGTTGTGGCACGTATTTCAACGCCGCTGACCTGATCAACTGTCGATTCAGTGGCTCACCTGTGAACCCAGGGGTGCTGGGTGCTGGCCCACTTGAAATTGACTTTTCGGGATACAACGATCGACAGAGTTTTTCCGGTGGTGGCACCATCTCTGTGAATGGGGTGCCATTTGACACATCCACAACTGCCGGCCTTGCTGGCTTGACGGGGGTGCTGGGTGGCATTACTGGTCTTCCCGCAGACCTGAGTACATTAAATTTCCGGATGTCCCAGTTGCGTGACAAGCGTGCGAAAGACAAAGGCCAGATTGGCCTTGCCAGCCGCTATTACGCCAGCGAAATTGGTACGGAATTCGGGATGTATCTGGTGAACTACCATCAGCGTATTCCCAATCTCGGCCTGGTAAAGACGCCTTCGAATGTGCCGGGGTCGGTGTTCAACGGCTTGAGTGTGGCTGGACAAGATTTGGTGAACCCGTTGTCATACTTCTTTGACTACGGCAAGGAAAACATTCAGGTAGCCGGCTTGTCTGCGGCCACAGAGATTGGCGGTTATTCGGTATTTGGAGAAGTCAGTTACACCAAGGGCTACCCCGTGGCTTACAACACGGCCGACTTCATCAAGGGGGCTGGCACTGGCACGGGTCCTCTGGCCCGCTTCGGTGACAATGCCCAATTCCCGCTGGGCTCGATTTTGCAGGGCTACAAAGAGCTCGACAAGATTCAGATGCAGATGTCGACCGTGGCGCTGTTCCCGCGCCGCTTGGGGGCGAGTTCTCTGGCCGTGGTGGCTGAGGTCGGGGCGCAGATTTGGAAAGGCATTGGTGACCCGTTCACCAGTGAGCGTTTTGGACGGTCCCCGGCATTTGGTGCCGGTGCCCACGCCGCATATGGCGAATGCAACCGCGCGGTCAACCCGAACCCGCGAAACTGTGTGGTTGACGGGTATGCCACGAAGACTTCCTTCGGATACCGGGTTTTGGCGGTGTTGAACTACCCTGATGTGGCCTTTGGCCTTAACCTGGCTCCGCGTCTGTTCTTTGCGCATGACGTGAAGGGCTATTCAGCCGATGGCCTGTTTTTGCAGGACCGTCAAAACCTTGGGGTTGGCTTGAGGGCTGATCTGCAGTCCGCGAAATACTTTGCCGAAGTGAACTACAGTATGTTCAACGACAAGGCATATTTTGACCCATTCAAGGACAGGGACTTCCTGTCGCTGGTGCTGGGTGCTAATCTCTAAGAGCACAAGAATTCTAAATAATTATAAATAGTGGTTGTAATCCGTTCGTAAAGGAGACGATGTGATGATGAAAACAAGTCTGAAGCAGCTAGCCGTTTCGCTGCTGGTCATGGGCGCCAGTACAGGTGCCCTTGCCCAATCCGCCGACTATTCAAAGTTAGGGACCACCCTGACGCCCATGGGGGCAGAAAAGGCCGGCAATGCCGCCGGCACAATTCCCGCCTGGGATGGTGGTTTGAGTAAACCCATTGCCGGTTTCGATGCCAAAAAAGGGTACGCGGACCCCTATGCGGCCGATAAGCCGATTGTGACCATTACTGCCGCCAATATGGAGCAGTACAAGGACAAGCTGGCGCCAGGGCAGATGGAAATGCTCAAGCGTTACCCCAATTACAAGATTACGGTTTACCCCACCCGACGCTCGGCCGCTTACCGTGCGGACATCTACAAGTTTGCCAAAGAGGAAGCGCCCAACATCAAGTTGGCGGCCGGTGGCAACGGGATTGTGAACCTGAAAAAATCCAATGTGCCATTCCCGATCCCGACCGAAGGTGTGCAGGTGATCTGGAATCACATCATGCGTGACTTGGGTGGTTCCATCACCCGGGTATCTGCTGATTTCCCGGTTCAGACCAATGGCACGTACACCCTGGGTAAGCGTGAGGAGTCCATCTCTTTTGCGTCCTACATGACAGACGCCGAACCGAACCGTATTTTTTATTACATGAACAAGACGCTGGCCCCTGCGAATGCTGCGGGCGAAGTGGCCTTGGTGCATGAGCCACTGGACCAAGTGGCTGAGCCGCGCTTGGCTTGGCAGTACAACCCAGGGCAGCGCCGCGTGATTCGTGCACCTGAGTTGGCTTATGACAGCCCAGGTATTGGTGCGGATGGTCTGCGTACCAACGATGACTTCAACGGTTACAACGGGTCACCTGACCGCTACACCTGGAAACTGGTGGGCAAGAAGGAAATGTACGTGGGTTACAACAACTACAAACTCACCAGCAAGGACTTGAAGTACTCGCAGATTTTGGGGACCAATCACATCAACCAAGACTTGGTGCGCTACGAGTTGCACCGTGTGTGGGTGGTTGAGGGCACTTTGAAACCCGGCGCACGCCACATTTATTCCAAGCGTGTGTTTTACATCGACGAGGACTCCTGGACCATTCTGCATGGCGACCAATACGATGCACGTGGCGGTTTGTGGCGTGTTCGTGAGGTGTTTGGGGTTCAACTGTATGACGCACCGACCTTCGCCCAAGCTGGTGAAGTGATCTATGACTTGCAGGCCCGTCGTTACTTGGTCAATGCGCTGACCAACGAGGAAAAGCCCGTGGAGTTCGGCAAGAAGTACAGCGTGGCTGACTTCTCGACCGCAGCCCTGCGCCGCATGGGCCGCTGATTTAAGCGAACCCAATCGGGCACCCGAGGCTTTGGCCGGGTGCCCGTTTTTTCGTGTTTGAACAGTTTTTTTGTAGCAGCCCGGAACCAGTGACCGGGCCAATTTTGGAGACGGCATGACTAAGCCAATGAAGCCCGCACTGAATCGACGGGTAGCCTGGATGCACGCAATGGGCATTGCGCTGTGTTTGGGCATTGCGCCCACTGCGCAAGCATTCAAAGACCCCATGGAAATTCCCGCCATCATCGCACCCAAGGCCGCCAAAGCCTTGATGCTCAATGCCACCGCGCAAGGCAGCAAGGTTGTGCTGGTCGGTGAGCGTGGCATTGTGTTGTATCGCGATTTTGCAGCGGGCGCAGAGGCTGGTTCCGGGGCTAAAGATGCGGATGGCCGGGTTTGGACACAAGCCAAAGTGCCAGTCTCTATCAATCTGACCAGTATTCGATTTTCAAGCCCGAATGTGGCTTGGGCTGTGGGCCATGATGGTGTGGTGTTGAAATCCACGGATGGCGCCCAAAGCTGGGTTCGCGTGTTTGATGGCAACAAAGCCAATGAGCAGGTGGTGGCCGCGGCCAAGAAAAAAATGGATGACATGCAGGCAAGGTTTGATGCTGCCAAGCCTGCTGAGCAAGCCAAGTTGGAAGCCGAACTTGAGGCGGTTCAGTTTGCATTTGAGGATGCCGAGGCCGGTGCGCGATTTGGCCCTGCACGCCCGATGCTGGATGTCTGGTTCAAAGACGACAACCAGGGCTGGGTTGTGGGCAGTTATGGCCAGATTTTCGAAACCAAAGATTCCGGGGCAAGCTGGACCTTGATTGCGGACCGTTTGAATAACCCCGACTTCCGGCATTACAACGGTTTGTATGGTGACAGCACAGGTTTGTTGTTGATTGCCGGTGAGGCAGGGCGCGTGTACCGCTCGACCAATTTCGGGCAGAGCTGGGAGCGTTTGGACACAGGCTACAACGGCCATTTCTACGGCACAGCCGTGACCCGCAATGACAAAGGCGAGGCCACTGTGTACGCCTATGGCTTCAGTGGCAATGTGTACCGCTTGGGCCCGGGTGCGGCGGCGTGGTGGAAGCTGCAAAGCCCAACGAAAGAAAGTTTTGTTCAGTCATTCACCCAAGGGACTACTGTGATGCTGGTAGACCAAAAGGGCCGTTTGGCGCGTACCGACACGGCTGGGACCGGGTTGAGCCTGGTGTCTCAGGCCGAAGGCAAGCCCGTGACCGGTATGGCTGTGGTGGGGCAATCGGTGGTGTTGAGTGGCCAGGGTGGACCCCGGGTGCTCGATTTGCCCCGATGAACCTGACCTCGCACAACGCACATTGAATTGGATTACAACATGAGCAAACAACAAGAATCGGGCAAGGTCGAGCAGTTCTTCGAACGTATCCTGTTCAACAATCGCAAAGTGGTGATTGTTTTCTTCGCATTGATGTCGGTCTTTTTTGCTTTTCAGGCCGCCCAACTTCGCCCCGATGCATCATTTCAGAAGATGGTGCCCGTGACGCACCCGTACATTGCGAACTACCTGAAATACGAGAACGAGCTGCGCCCTCTGGGTAACGTGCTTCGAATTGCGGTTCACAACAAGAACGGGACGATTTACGAGGCCGAGTTTCTAGAAACCCTGCGTCAGATCACCGACGAGGTGTTCTACATTCCGGGTGTGGACCGGGGCAACCTCAGTTCCATCTGGACACCGAACGTGATGTGGCGGCAGGTGACCGAAGAGGGCCTGCGTATGGGGCCGGTGATTGGGCAGGGCTTTCAGGGCTTGCCCGAACAGATTGAGGCAGTGAAGGCCAACGTTGAACGCTCAGGCCGCATTGGTTCGCTGGTGGCCAATGATCAGCGTTCTGCGGTTATTTTGGCCCCCCTGCTGGAAGTGGACCCGGAAACCGGGCAGAAACTGAATTATGGGAAGCTGTCGGCCAAGATTGAAGAGGTGGTGCGCGACAAGTACCAGAACGACAAGGTCTCGATTCATATCACCGGCTTTGCCAAGGTGGTGGGTGACTTGATTGAAGGGGCCAAGGACATTGCCGGTTTCTTCGCGATCACGTTTGTGCTGACGGTAGCGTTGTTGTTCTGGTATTCACGTTGCTGGAAAAGCACTGCTGCCACGATTCTGTGCTGTTCATTGGCGGTGATCTGGCACTTGGGCGTGGTCAGCATGCTGGGCTTTGGTTTGGACCCGTACTCAATTTTGGTGCCATTCCTGACCTTTGCGATTGGGGTTAGCCATGCCATTCAGAACGTACGAACCATGGCGGCCGAGCGCTACCATGGCGCGAGCAAAATGGACGCGGCCAAGGCCACCTTCAACCTGCTGTTCATTCCGGGAACAGTGGCCTTGTTGGCCGATGCGGTGGGCTTTTCCACCTTGCTGGTGATTGAGATTGGTGTGATTCGCGAGTTGGCCATCAGCGCATCGATTGGTGTTGCAGTGATCATCTTCACCAAAATGTTCCTGTTGCCCGTGTTGATGAGTTACGCCGATGTGACCCAATCGGGCTTGAACCAAGTGGCCAAACAAGAGGCCGGCAAGCACACAGTGGCCAGGGCCATTTCCCGTCTGACCGAAAAGAAGATGGCTTTGGGTGCCACCGCGGTTGCGGGTGTGATTCTGGCCTTGGGCTTTGTGATGTCAGCTAACCTCAAGATTGGTGACCTGGACCCCGGTGCGCCGGAACTTCGTCCAAATTCCCGCTATAACCAAGACGTGAAGTTTTTGGTGTCCAACTACTCCACCAGCTCGGACGTGTTTGTGGTGATGGTGGAAACCAAGCCCGGTGAGTGCGGTTCTTACCCAGTCGCCTCTGCTGTTGACCGCTTCCAGTGGGAAATGGAAAACGTGGAAGGTGTTGAGGGAAGTGCGTCGCTCTTTACCATCATGAAAAACATCATTGCTGCGTTGAACGGCGGTAACCCCAAGTGGTTGTCGATTACCCGTGACCGCTTTATTGCCAACGGCGCGCACAAGAATATTCCGACGTCGCTCTATAACGCGGATTGTTCGATGACACCCGTCATCCTGTTCCTGGCGGATCACAAAGCTGAAACGCTTGAACGGGTGGTGGCCAAGGTAGAAGCGTTTGCTGCGGACAACAACTCTGAGGATGCCAAGTTTATTCTGGCGGCAGGTAACAGCGGGATTGAAGCAGCCACCAACATTGTGGTTGAACAGGCCCAGAAGCTGATGCTGGTGTTGGTCTATTCCATCATTGGTGTGTTGGTGTGGTGGGAGTTCAAGAGCTTCAAGGTGATGCTGGCGATCATGATTCCGCTGTTCATCACCGAGATTCTGTGTAAGGTGATCATGGTTCAACTGAACCTGGGCATCAAGGTGGCCACTTTGCCGGTGATCGCCTTGGGCGTGGGGATCGGGGTGGACTACGGCATCTACATCTACAACCGCTTGGAAAGTTTCCTGGCCAAAGGCTTGAACTTCAAGGATGCGTATTTTGAAACCTTGCGAACCACAGGTGTGGCGGTGGCGTTGACTGCGGTCACACTGGCCTTGGGTGTATTCACCTGGGCGTTCTCAGCCATCAAGTTCCAGGCCGATATGGGGCTGTTGTTGGCGTTCATGTTCCTGTGGAACATGGTGGGCGCAATCATCCTGATTCCAGCACTGATCCGGGTGCTGGCGATGGATTCGATCCGCAAGCGCTTCGGAGAAAGCTCAGTGGCCGGTATGTAAAACGCCACAAGGGGTAAAAATGCAAAGGGGGCCTTCGGGCCCCCTTTGTTGTCTGCAATAATCGAAACCTCGCCAATGTGTCTGTCCAGGATTGACCATGCAGTTTCCAGCCTTGCCCGAAATACCCCATCCCCTACAGTTCAAGTCGGTGACTTTCACCGCACTTAAACCCGGGCCAAAATTGATTGTGCTGGGGGCGGTACATGGCAACGAGGTGTCAGGGTCCAAGGCTATTCTTAAGGTGATTGGGGAGTTTGAGCGTGGTGAGCTATTGCTGAGTACTGGCCAGGTCACCTTGGTCCCCATCACCAACCCTTTGGCCTACAACCGCCGTCAACGCAACGGGGACAGAAACCTCAACCGAAACCTGACGCCAACCAACACACCCGTTGATTTCGAGGACCACGTTGCCAATTGGCTGTGTCCGTTGTTGGCGCAGCACGATGTGCTTTTGGATATCCACAGCTTTCAAAAAGGGGAAGTGCCTTTCGCCCTGTTCGGCCCTGAAAACAACCGTGGCACTTTGCAACCCTTTGTGCATGCCCGCGCTGAGCGTGAGCTGGCCCGTTGCCTCGGGGTGACGCGGTTTGTGGATGGCTGGCTGGAAACTTACGCCAAAGGTGTTGAAAACCGGGTTGCTTACCTGAAGGCCAATCAGTTGCCCGATGCAGGTTTGAACACGGACCCCCGCTATGGCATGGGCACTACGGAGTGCATGCGCAGCAGTGGTGGGTATGCGGTGACCCTGGAATGCGGGCAGCATGAGGCCCCCACAGGCCCTGCAGTGGCCTACGACGCGATTGACCGCACCTTGCGCCATTTGGGCTTGGTGGAAGGCGCCCCTGTTGAGTTGGTGCAGCAATGGCAGCGCCTGACTTTGGTGGAAGTCATCGACAAACAGGATGACCGGGATGAGTTTTGCCGTGCCTGGTCCAGTTTTGATGAGATTCGCAAGGGGGAGTTGATTGGCATACGCCATGGGGGCCAAGAAGTGCGCGCCCCAAGGGATGGTTTCATCGTCTTTCCCAACTCAACCTCCAAGGCCGGCCAGGAATGGTTTTATGTGGCCATTGACCAATCTGCTTTGGGGTGTGCGTAATTTACTGGTTTTACTTGTAAATTCCGTGCGGACATTCCCCTTCAAAATTATAATTTTCCGGATTGTGGCGGCTCAGTGTCTATCTGTACACTGCAGTTAAAGTTTAGACCTGTGTGTCGCCATGCCTCATTCCACTGTCCATCAATTGCTTCAAAACGATCAGAATGCCTTGGGCATTTTGGCCGGTGCTTCCCATGCGGCCTTCGCCGAGTTGGGCTTGGGTGGCGTGGTTTCGCAGGCAAGCCGCCGGGTTGAGCCGGTACTGAATGCCGCCCCCGCCCCTGAAAAGCCGGTTGCGCCAGCCGAGGCTGGGCAATTGGTGGATTTTCCGCCCAAGGTGGTTGGCTTGGGTGAGGTACCGCTTCGCAAAGCCGCCGCCACTTTTGCCGACACAACGCAATTGCCAGTGGAACCTGGGTACCGAAGCCTCATCACCGAGCCTCAGCGTTTGAACGAACAGGTGTTTTCCAGCGACAACAATCAGCCCGACTCTGACCCTGCTGTGTTGGGTTTTGATTCGGCGGCTTCAGGGTTGTTGACTTCCGCCACCGAGGCCGTGGCTTCGGGCAGTGATGGCGTGTTGATGAACCTGTTGGAGTTGATTCAGAAAACCGTCGAAAATGCTGACCAGCCTTTTGACGGATCCCGCCAGGAAAGCATTCGTGAGTTCATCATTGACTCCATCGGTGAGTTTCGAAGCGTCGACTTCACTGTCCGTGATTTCCTGCAAGAACACGTTCGTGGCGAGATAAAAGGTGCGATTCAAGGCAGCGTAGAGTTGTTGACTGGCGATAGCCTTAACCCCATCACCGACCCTTTGTTCTCGGTGGATTACTACGGCACCTCAGCCGACGTGATCAACGAAACTTTGAGCGTTGTTCAGAACATTTCCCCCATGGGTACGACTGTTCTGCCCAAAATCGGCCCTTTGAGCACTCAACTGCTGTCTTCATTGACTGCCCAGTAACACCTCCGGAATAGGGGGCTGTCAGGCCCCAATTAGGTGTATTGGACTGCGGCCATGCGGGTCACAATGGCAGGTGTGTTTCATCTGCCTGTGCCGACCATGAACAGCCGAACTTCCCCCGACCTGGCCCACAATCAAGCCAACGATCGCATTGAAATCCTGTTGTTTGGCCTGGGCGGTCAAGAGCTGTTTGGCATCAATGTGTTCAAAATTCGGGAGGTGACCGATGCCTTCAAAGTGACACGCCTGCCCGGCAATTCATCCGCGTTCAAGGGCATCATTTCCTTGCGTGGGCAAATCATGCCTGTGGTGAATTTGGCGGAGACCATCGGGCTCAGCGGTGAAGAAGCCCAGGACAAACTCATCATTTCTGAGTTCTCATCCAGGTCTGTGGCGTTTCAAGTCAAGATGGTGGACAAAATCATTCGCATGCCATGGTCCGAAGTCAGGGCGCCCGACCAATTGGACCGCGAGGGCAGTGCGGTGTTTGGGGTGGTGTTGCTTGAGGATGGCCGGCTTGTTTCGCTGCTGGACATTGAAAGCCTGTGCCAGTCCGTGTTGCCGCATCAGGACAGCCCGGCTGCGATTCAGCCGAAAGGCGATCTGTCCGAGCGTCCTCCCGTCTTCTTTGTGGACGACTCTGCCGTAGCCCGGCGGAAAATCGAAGAAACCCTGAACGCCTTGGGTTTGAGGCACTGCCATGCAGTCAATGGTGTTGAGGCTGAGCGGCAGTTGTTGGCCATGGCTGACCGTGCTGAGGGCAGCGTGAAAAGCCAGGTGTCGCTGGTGTTGGTGGATGAAGAAATGCCCGTGATGGACGGTTGTGCATTGACGCGTTCGCTGCGCAGCAAGCCCCAATTCAAAGATGTGCCCTTTGTGATGTATTCCTCGCTGACTTCCGAGGAGTACGCGCGCCGGGGTATGGAAGCGGGCGTGAATGTTTACGTCAAAAAATTTGACGCCGAAACCTTGAGCAAGGCCATTGTGCAACTGCTGCACGAAAACGCCTGATTCGCCTTTTTCGAGGGGTTTTCAACCACGGAGCATCCATTGGCTTAAGCACAGCTTGTACACTGCCAACACGGTTTGAGTGGGCAGTGATGGAGCAGGCATGGCGTGGAGTGCATCGGAAAGTGTGGTTGACGCCGCTTGCACCGGTTTGAGAGAACACGGTTATGTCGTGTTAACCGATGCAATTGACCCTGTCTGGGTAGCCCAACTTCGGGCTGACCTCCAACAGTCGGCCTTGCGTGAAGCAGGTATAGGCCGCGCCAATTCCCACCAGCACAACACTGCTGTGCGGGGCGACCAGATCGCCTGGTTTGAACGCGACAACCCCGTACAAGCCCTGTGGCTCGACTTCTGCCATGAACTGCAGACCGAGTTGAATCGGCGCCTCTTCCTGGGCCTCTTTTCGTTTGAGTGCCACTATGCCCAATACCGCCCGGGTGCGGCTTACGCCCGCCATCGCGACTCGTTTTTGGGCCAAGCCAACCGCGTGCTGTCCTTGGTGACTTATTTGAACGCCGATTGGTCTGATGACTGGGGTGGAGAGTTGGTGATTTATGATCCCCAAAACGACGCCCAAGAGCTGGTGCGTGTACTGCCACAGCAAGGCACACTCGTTCTGTTTTTAAGTGAAGAATTCCCCCATGAAGTGCGCCCAGCCAGCCGGGACAGACAGAGCATTGCAGGCTGGTTTCGCGTGAATACGACGGATTCCAACCGGGTAGACCCACCCCGTTGAGCCGACCGAAACAATTGATTTGACTGATTGCAGCAGGAGACAATGATGAGCACGATGAAAACCCGCGCAGCCGTGGCCTGGGGCCCAGGACAACCCCTGAGCATTGAAGAAGTGGACCTTGAATTGCCCAAAAAGGGCGAGGTGCTGGTTCGAATTGTGGCCACTGGCGTATGCCACACCGATGCCTACACCCTGTCCGGTGATGACCCCGAGGGTATTTTCCCGGCCATTTTGGGGCATGAGGGTGCGGGTATTGTGCAAGCTGTCGGTGAAGGGGTGACCTCAGTGGCGGTGGGCGACCACGTGATTCCTCTGTACACCCCGGAATGTCGGCAGTGCAAGTTTTGCACCTCCGGCAAAACCAACCTGTGCCAAGCCATCCGTGCCACCCAGGGCAAGGGCTTGATGCCCGACGGCACCACCCGTTTCTCAAAAAATGGCCAACCGATTTACCACTACATGGGCTGTTCGACATTTGCAGAACACACCGTGCTGCCCGAGATTGCCTTGGCCAAAATCGACCCGAATGCGCCGCTGGAGAAAGTCTGTCTGCTGGGTTGCGGCGTCACCACCGGAATGGGCGCAGTGCACAACACCGCCAAAGTGAAGGAAGGTGACACGGTGGCCGTGTTTGGCCTAGGCGGCATTGGTTTGGCGGTGATTATCGGTGCGGTGCAGGCCAAGGCGGGGAGAATCATTGCCATCGACATCAATGAAGACAAATTCGAGATTGCCCGCAAATTGGGGGCCACCGACTGCGTCAACCCGACCAAACATGAGCAACCCATCCAAGAGGTCATTGTTCAGATGACCGATGGCGGCGTGGATTTCTCCTTCGAATGCATCGGCAACGTGAAAGTGATGCGCGCAGCCCTGGAGTGTTGCCACAAAGGGTGGGGCGAGTCGGTCATTATTGGCGTGGCGGGTGCCGGGCAGGAAATTGCCACACGCCCCTTCCAACTGGTGACCGGGCGTGTGTGGCGAGGCAGTGCATTCGGCGGTGTGCGCGGTCGCACAGAGTTGCCGCGCTACGTGAACCGTTTCATGAACGATGAGTTCGAACTGGACACCTTCATTACCCACACCATGCCGCTGGACGACATCAACCATGCCTTTGAACTGATGCATGACGGCAAGTCCATCCGCTCAGTGGTTCACTATTAACGCCGAGGGCCCGTCATGAAGTTGTTGAGCAGTGTGCGTTGTTTTGACGGCTTGCAGAACCAGTATCAGCATGACAGTGAGGCGCTGTCATGCACCATGCAGTTCAGCGTGTTTTTGCCGCCCCAGGCCCTTGCAGGGCAGCCTGTGCCTTTCGTGTATTGGTTGTCGGGTTTAACGTGTACTGACCAGAACTTCACGACCAAGGCGGGCGCACAGCGTGTTGCGGCGCAGTTGGGCTTGGCCTTGGTGATGCCAGACACCAGCCCGCGTGGTGAGGGCGTTCCGGGTGACCCGGACAACGCTTGGGATTTTGGCTTGGGGGCCGGTTTTTATGTGGACGCCACACAGGCCCCATGGAACCAGCATTACCGCATGTACAGCTACGTCAGCAGGGAGTTGCCCGAGCTGGTGGAAGCGCAGTTGCCCTTCAATGGGCACCGTTCGGTGTGTGGCCATTCCATGGGTGGGCACGGTGCCTTGGTGGTGGCTTTGCGCAACCCGGGGCGCTACCAGTCGGTCAGTGCGTTCTCGCCCATCGTCAACCCCAGCAACTGTCCGTGGGGCCACAAGGCCTTTGGCCGTTATCTGGGTGATGACCGGTCTGCATGGTCACAATACGACGCGGTGGAGCTGATCCGCTCAGGCGCAACCCATGTTCCCATGCGTGTTGACCAAGGCGCTCAGGACAATTTCCTGGCCACTCAACTTCATACCGATTCGCTGGTCAAAGCCTGTGAGGCAGCGGGCTACCCTGCCGACATCCGCATGCAGCAGGGCTATGACCACAGCTACTACTTCATCGCCTCATTCATTCAGCAGCATCTGGAGTTTCACGCTCAGCACTTTCAGGCTTGAGCGCATCGGAAGCTGCTTGCGAAGGCCATGGTGCAGGGTACTTCAGCGCATTCTTGACCAGTTTGCGCTGAGCGGCCTCAATGGGGTCGATGTTCAGTTGATTGCACACCTGCAACAGGTACAGCAGTACGTCAGCCACCTCATCCGCCACAGCCTGCTGTTTCGGGGCAGGTAAGGTGCGTGACTCCTCTTCCGTCAACCACTGAAAGTGCTCCAGCAGTTCGGCCGCCTCAACGCTGAGTGCCATACACAGGTTTTTGGGGGAGTGAAACTTCTCCCATGCCCTTTCCTGCGAGAAAACCCGCAAGGCCTGTTGAAGGTGGTGCAGTGTGTCTGGGTGGTTGCTCATGCCGCATTCAACCCCGCCGGGCGTTGAAGCCCTTTGATTAGTCCTTCAATCACCAACACACCAACCGCCATCCAGATTGGGATGTAGCTGGGCCATTGGTCCGCTGCAATCTGTTCCCCCAAGGCCAGCGCCACCAGCACCAGCAACACGGGTTCCACATAGCCCAGCAGGCCGAAAAGCCCCAGTGGTACCCGTTTGCTCGCTGCCATGTAACACATCAGTGCTGACACGCTGATCAAGCCCAGCCCGACGATTCGCAAGGGCAGCTCCGGGTGGTATTGAAGTTCATGCCACATGGCCCAGCCCGGTGCTGCCAGAAACCAAATCGCCACCGGCAGAGACAAACTCATGTCCACCCACAAGCCCGCCAAATGGTCGGTTTTGTAGCGCCGCCGCAAATAAAAATACAGGGGAAAGCCCAGGCAAACCAGCAGCGCTGGCCACGACACATGGCCCACACGCCAGAGCTCATGCACAACACCCACACAGGCCAGTGCGGCGGCGAAAGCCTGGAACATGCTAAGCCGTTCGCCAAAGGCAAGCCGCCCCATCGCAATCAGCGTCAGCGGCAACATGAAGTAACCCATGGACACGTCCAGCGCATGACCATGGGCAGGCGCCCACATGAACAGCCACAACTGCAGGTTCAGAAGTGCAGAACTCAAAGGCAACAGCACCCACAGTGTGCGTTCAGTGGCGATTCGCTTAAAAAATGCCCGCACTTGATGCCATTCACCGCCAACCCCCAGCAGCAGCGTCATGAACGGCACAGTCAGCAGCATGCGCCAGCCGAAAATGGCTTCGCTGCTCAGTGGGTGCAGCAGCGAGGTGTAGTAATACATGGCCCCAAACAGGGTGGAGGCCATGATGGACAATGTGATGCCTTGAAGCATGGGTGCCTGGTGTGCAAAGGTGGGCTGGCGCTTGTGGATTATCGCAGCTTTCCAGCCTGGCTCAGCAAGTGCGCCTTGAACACCGACGCGATGGGCGAGAGTTGCTTGCCCTTGGGGTGCACCACATGCCATTGCGCATCGATCGGAAAGCCCCGCACCGGCAGCGGGGTGACATCGCGGTGCCCTGCCAGCGCATGCATTGAAAGCACCGCAACACCCAGCCCCCCGGCGACTGCCTCTCGAATGGCTTCGTTACTGCCCAACACCAGTTGCATGCCGGGCTGAAACTGATGCGCCTGAAAATGAACATCGCTGGCCAGCCGGGTACCGGAGCCTGATTCGCGCAGGATGAAACGTTGGTCCTGCAAGTCATTCAAGTCCATCACCGCACCGTGTTGTTTGATCAGTTTGCGGGCCGCTGCATTGGCGGCCACCAGCACCAGCGGGTTGGGAAGGAACACCTCGTCGCTCAGGTCCACATCCTCGGGGGGACGCGACATGATGTACAGGTCGTCCATATTGTCCCGCAGCCGCTGAACCACCGCATCCCGGTTCAAGACCTCCAGGGCAATATCAATTTGTGGGTGTTTGCTGCAAAACGAACCCAACAGCCGGGGCACGAAATACTTGGCGGTACTCACCACGGCCACCCTCAGGCGGCCCTTGGTCAAGCCCTGCATGGCGTGAATGGCCTGTCTGAAACTGTCCCATTCATTTTCTATGGCCCGGCCTGTGCGCGCCAACGCCTTGCCGGCCTCTGTCAGGTGTACCTTTTTGCCAATCACCTCATAGACTGGCAACCCCACCGCTTCTGAAATCTCCTTGAGCTGCATCGAGGCCGTGGGTTGTGTCACGCACATTTGCTGGGCTGCCGCACTGACGCTGCCCGTGTCCACCAAGGCCAGGAACAGGCGCAACTGCCTGTGGGTGATATTCATAGATTAAAACCAATGGTTATTGCTAATAAAATCGATTTTACTCGAATCATTGAAAAGGAGACAATTCGCCCCGTCTTCAAGGAGTTTTTCTCATGCCCAGCAATTTTCTGGATCCAGCCATCCTGTTCTTCGTGTTCGGCGTGTTCGCCGGTCTTGTCAAATCCAATCTGGAGGTCCCCCAGCCGATCGCCAAGTTTTTGTCGTTGTACCTCCTCATGGCCTTGGGCCTGAAAGGGGGGTTCGCCCTGTCGGAATCCACCGTGGGGGTTCATGTGGTCTTGAGCATCACACTGGCGTTGGTGCTGGCCTTCCTCATCCCTGTGGTCGGTTACTGGTTGCTCAAGCGTTTCACCAATTCATTTGATGCGGCTGCCATGGCGGCCTCTTATGGCTCGGTCAGTGCCGTTACTTTCGTCACCGCCAGTCAGTTTGTTGAAAGTGCCGGGCACACCGTGGGCGGGCACATGGCCGTGGCCATGGTGCTCATGGAGACCCCTGCGGTGCTGGTGGCAGTGTTCTTGGCCAATGCCCTTCGGCATTCAGTGCGCCAACCTGCCGCAGTGGCTTCGGTCAGTGCGGGAGGGGCGGCCACATTGGGCGGTGGCCCCGTCACGCCGGGGTTTGGCAAAGTGTTGAAGGACAGTTTCACCGACGGCGCACACCTGTTGCTGCTCGGTGCTCTCGCCGTGGGCTTGATCAGTGGGTCAGCTGGCAAAGCGATGATGCACACCTTCAGCGCAGACCTGTTCAAAGGCATGTTGGCTTTCTTCCTGTTGGACATGGGCTTGAACGTGGCGCGCCACCTGGGAACGGCGGTGAAAGCAAGCCCTGTGCTGCTCGCCTACGCTGTTCTGGCCCCACTGGTCCATGCCCTGCTGGCGCTGTTGCTGTCGGTGCTGTGTAGCCTGCCGGTTGGTGACGCTGCGCTGTTGATGATTCTGTCGGCCAGTGCGTCGTACATCGTGGTGCCAGCGGTGGTTCGGCAAGCCATTCCAGAGGCCAACCCCGGCCTCTACCTGGGCTTGTCCTTGGGCGTCACCTTCCCGTTCAACATTCTGATTGGGATTCCCTTGTACACCGAACTGGCCAATCTTGCGTTGTCTTAAGAAAGCGTTAAAGAAGTTGTCCACCATTTCTGTTGATAAACCGCCTGTGGGCTGTGGATAACGTGCAGAAGTGACTGACTTCAAATGGACTTCTTTAGCTTGATTAAAAAATGGACGCCGCTTGGCCTCAGGCTGAAACGCCCAACCGCACTGTGCTCCTGCGCCAGTGCGGTGCGTTGCAGGGCTTCTCCCCCCGATGGGTGGAAGCCCCCCTCAAAGGTTCCATGAGGCAAATCAAGTACTTGTGCTGATTCAAGGGCTGTGGTTCCATTGACATTTGTTGACAATCCAATTGTCCGGCCAGGACCGGGCTCCGATGGAGGCAAGTCATGCAAGTATCGACCCAATCGTTGCCTGAATCTCGACGCGTCGAGGTGTTGAAGAACCTGCGTATTCTCGACACCGAGCCCGAGTTGTGCTTCAACGTCATCGTGAACCTGGCAGCACAGAGCCTTGACACCCCCATGTCCGCCATCGGGCTGATCGACGACACGCGTCAGTGGTTCAAAGCCTCCAAGGGCATCAGTGTGTCCCAAACCTCACGAAGCGCTGCCTTTTGCATTTACACCATTGAAGGCACCGGCGTGCTGGCGGTGCCCGACGCTCTGGAAGACCCCAGGTTTCGCGACAACCCCTACGTGCAGGGTGAGCCCCGCATTCGCAGCTACCTGGGCCACCCCTTGTGTGTGCAAGGGCAGGCCATCGGCGCCCTGTGTGTGATGGATACCCGCCCCCGACAATTCACCCCTGAGCAGGTTGCCTTGTTCCAGAAGCTGGCCCGCGCGGCTGAGGATTTCCTGAACGTCAACGGCCCTTGGTAAGTGTGGTCCGGCAGTTCACAGCAGTTTGGCCAAGGTTAACAAGGCACGTTCAACCCGGGCATCCCAGGCACAGGCGCAGGACAACCGGATGCAGTTCTCGAACTTCCCGCTGGCTGAGAACAGCACGCCAGGCGCCACATTGATTCCCTCGTGCAACGCCTGCTGCGCCAATGCGGTGCCGCTGGTTCCCGGGGGTAGTTCCACCCAAATCACAAAACCCCCCACAGGTTGAGACAGGCGGGTACCTTCTGGAAACAAGGTTAAAACGCGTTCGGTCATGCGGGCCACAGCACTGGCGTACCGGCCACGTACCTCGCGCAGATAGCGCTCGTATCGGCCACTGGCCAGCAGTTCTGCAACCGCCATTTGCGGCACGGTCGAACTGGCGATGCTGCTCACATACTTCAGGTACTCAATCTGCTCCCGGCGTGGCCCGTGGGTGACGACCCAACCCACACGCAGCCCCGGGGCCAGTGATTTTGAAAACGAACTGCAGTAAATGATGTCCGCCGTGGGCATCAACCCTTTGCAAATGGAGGGTCGGCGGTGGTTGTGCCCCAAATCGCCGTACACATCGTCTTCAATCAACGTGACTTTGTGTTGCCCCAGCAGTGTCACCAAGGCGCGTTTCTGTTCGTCACTCATGCAATAACCCATGGGATTGCTGAAATTGGGCGAGAACACACAAGCCTTCACCGGCCAGCGCTCAAGGGCAAAGGCCAGTGCGTCCAGTGACACCCCATCCACGGGGTGGGCGGGAATTTCCAGGGCCTCCAGCCCCAATGACTCCAACACATGCAGCAAACCATAAAACGCGGGTGACTCAACCGCCACCACATCGCCGCGTTGGGTCACCGCCTGTAAGGCCAGGCTCAAGGCCTCCTGGCAGCCGGTGGTAATCACAATGTCGTCCACGGGCACCGAGCAACCCAGTTCACCCATGCGTTTGGCAATTTGCCGACGCAATTCAGCCGACCCCGGGGGCATTTGGTACTGCGCGGTTTGCCCACGCCGTGTCCGCATCACCGTGGTGAATGCCCGTGAAATGGCCTGCGTGGGCAGAAAACTGGCATCAGGCACTGCGGCGCCCAATTGAATGATGTTTGGGTCGTTGGCTGCTTTGATGAGCGCCATGGCCAAAGACTGCCCGTTCACTGGCCTGGGGGCTGAGGTTTCCAGGTTCATCGTGGGCATGGCCGGTGGCGCAGTGTGGCGTGCCTTCACGTAGTAGCCCGACCTTGGGCGTGGCTCGGCATAACCCAAATCAGATAGCCGTTCGTAAGCCGACACGGCGGTGGCCACACTGATGTGCCACTGCTGGGCCAGCTTGCGCACACCGGGCAGGCGCTCCCCGGTTTGGTAAACCCCACCCGTGATTTGGTGCACCAATTCGTCCGCAATGCGGTGATACAAAATGTCCATGGGGGCGGTACAGTTTCCGGTTTTTTGGAGAGGTACAGTATTACTTGTTTCTATACTGTACTGGTTCAATAGAATTTAACTGAAACTGTATTGATTGTCGATGCCTGTCTACACTGAAGATTCATCAGGGCCACACAGGACGACAACCATGACGCCACTTCACCTGCAATCATTCACTCAATTCTTGAACAACACATTTCGCCGTTTGGTGCAGGCGTGGGTCGCACGTCTGAATCGGGCCCGTCACATTGCAGAACTGCGTGCTATGAATGACCGGGAACTGTCTGACTTGGGTATTTGCCGGGCCGACATTGAGACCGTGGTCGGCACGGAACCCGCGAAGGATGAAACCCGACGGTTCCGGGGCGCTGTGACAGGCCCCGGTTTGTGCGATCATCAGGGCTGGTCCAACTGCCCGAATATCAGAGCATGAATCCATCCATCAAAAATGTATTGATCGGGGTTGCCATTGTGGCGGCTGCTGTGGTGCTGAATCCTTCGGCCGAACGTCACCGAGATCACATCAAGGAAGCCACGGCAGAACGCAGCCCCTTGGCTGGAATGATCGGCCTGGGCTCCCTGGCTGCCATGGCATCCAACTACCATTCCATCGGGGTGGCCTCGTACACCAGCGTCCGTGACAAAACCGTCACTGTCGGTGCCTTTGGCATGGTTTTTTTGCTGGACAACTACAAGGACCAATAATCCGTGTGCTGGAAACAAAAAGGCCATCTCATGGATGGCCTTTTTGACATCAAATGGTGGAGCCGGGGGGAATTGAACCCCCGTCCGCAAATCCTCCACTACCAGTTCTACGTGTGTAGTCCTCTTATTTGGTTTTAACGGGCCCGGTCGGGAAGGGACACCCTACCGAATCCGCGAGTCGCTTGATTTAGCCCTGATCGTCGCAACCCCGTCCAGAGCGATCCGATGTGCGATGACCCCACCGCAGGTTTGACCCTGCCCAGCCCGTCGGCAAGCTGGTGTGAGGACTAGCGGCCCTTAGGCTGCTAGTGCAAACTGTTCGTCGTTTGCGTTTAAGTGTTTTCAGATGGATTTACGAGGTAACTGATCCTCGACACGCCCCAATAGCTTCGCAATCCACGTCGAAACCGGATCGGCCCCAAGGGATGGTAAGTATATGGGGCTTCGCTGCTGAAAAACAAGACAACGCTCCGTTTGCTCAATCGGCTTCAATCTCGACGGCTTCCACAAACACCAGCTCGCAAGCGCCATCGCCGGTGTCGCTACGGCTGAGCGAGCTGCGCCATTCCCACCCATCGGGTGAGTTCACCGCCACCAGAAACCCTTTCAGCCGCACCATGTCGTGCCGGCTTACACGTTTCAAGGTGCGCTCCACAGCCTCGTTGGCGGGAATCATGTGCATATTGGCGGCCGACAGCTCTATTTCTTGCAGGGGTAGTGGGGGCGCCCCAGCCCAGCGGGTGTAAAACCATCGGCCGGATTGGGACACCTCGATGCGGGTGTAATTGCCTTTTTCGGCCAGCCGCCCCCAGGCCAAGGCCAAATCGATCGGCGACACTTGGGCCCCCCTGTCTAACCGGTATGCCTCGGCAGACATGACCCTGGCCCGAATGTTGAAGCGCGCCAAGGGGGTGACGGTGTGGTTTTTGTAGGCAAAGGCAGGTGTTCGGGTGGCCAGTTGCTCCGGGGTGGGGCCGAAACGGATGGAGGCCAATTGCGCGCGGTTCAATTTGGCATCCCGCAGCCTCACCTCTTGTTGAAAAATGAGGTAGGCCAGCACAGCGCAGACAATCAGACCGACGGTTTTTAGCGTCACGTCACCCTCTCATCCTGTTTAACCAGCCAACAGAATCAGTTTGATGGGCTTGAAAGAACCCGCAAACACCCATTCGGGCCCACGGGTGCCAACACCAAGTGGGGGGTCAGCGCCCCAGGCTGTCGACCCAGGCTTGAAGTTCGCGGGTGTTGTGCACCAACACATCGGCCTGCCAGGCCTCAATCGGGCTGGCAATGTAGCCGTAGCCGGCGGCCACGGTTTGCATGCCCGCGTCGCGCCCCGCGACGATGTCGCGCTCGTCATCGCCAATCATGGCGCAGGCTTGGGCGGGGGTGTTCAACCGGCTGGCGGCCAGCAAACACGGGGCGGGTGAGGGTTTGGGTGCTGCGGCGGTGTCGCCGCCGATCAGCACCTCACAATCGTCCAGCAGGCCCAGTTCCGCCAACAGTTTTTCAGCCAGATAATAGGGCTTGTTGGTGACCACGCCCCAGCGTAAGCCTTTGGCACTCAGGCCATCCAGCAGGGGGCGTATGCCGGAATAAATGCTGCTGGCATGGGCAATACGCGCCTCGTAACGGGCTAAAAACTCGGCCCTGAAGGCCGGGAAATCGGCAAATTGCGGCTCAAGCCCGAAGCCTATTTTCAGCAGGGCACGCGCACCGCCCGAGGCCAGGTGTTCCATGGCGGTCATGGGGGTGAGGTCCAGCCCCCGGTCGCTTTGCATGTCCTGAATGGTGCCGCACAGGTCGGGTGCGGTGTCCACCAGTGTGCCGTCTAGGTCAAACAGCAGGGCTTTGATCATCAGGCGGGTTTCCGGCAAGCAACCATGTAGTTCACATCGGTGTCGCGTTCAAGCTTGTAGATTTTCGTGATGGGGTTGTAGGTCAGCCCTGTGATTTCGCTGAAATCAAGCCCTGCATTGCGGGTGTACTGCGCCAATTCCGACGGTTTGATGAATTTCTCGTAGGCGTGCGTGCCTTTGGGCAGCAATTGCAACACGTACTCGGCCCCGACGATGGCAAAAAGGAAGCTTTTCGGGTTGCGGTTGATGGTGGAGAAAAACAGCCAACCACCCGGTTTGCACAATTCAGCACACGCAGCCACGGTTTGGGCGGGTGAGGGCACATGCTCCAACATTTCAAGGCAAGTCACCACATCGAACTGTGCGGGTGTTTCTGCAGCCAGTTGTTCGGCCGACACGGCCCGGTAGTTCACATTGGCAACTCCGGTTTCCAGCTTGTGCAGCTCAGCCACTTTCAGTGATTTGTCGGCCAGGTCGATGCCCAGCACGTCGGCACCCCGTTTGGCCATGCTTTCGGACAGGATGCCGCCGCCACAGCCTACATCCAGCACTTTTTTGCCGCTCAAGCCCACGCGCTCGTCAATCCAGTTCAGGCGCAAAGGGTTGATCTGGTGGAGGGGGCGGAACTCGCTGTTGGGGTCCCACCATTTGGCGGCCAGGGCTGAAAACTTGGCCAGTTCGGCGGGGTCAACGTTGGGGTTGCTGGTGGTGTTCATGGGTGTACTGCCGGTTTGTCTGTATACAAGTTTCAAGTTTAACTGAAGCAGACAATAAAAAAGCCCGGCCAGGCCGGGCTTTTCAGAACTGCAACGAACTCGGATTACTGCTTCTGAGTCACGTTGAATTCGATTTCTACACGGCGGTTCTTGGCGCGACCGTCGCGGGACTTGTTGTCAGCCACTGGCTGGCTTTCGCCCATGCCTTTGATGCTGATCTTGTCGGCAGCGATGCCCTTGGACACCAGGTACTCTTTAACAGCCTGAGCACGACGCTCGGACAGCTTCTGGTTGTACGCATCAGTACCGATGGAGTCAGTGTGGCCGATGGCGATGATGCTGTTCAGGGTTACGTTGCCCAGCTTGTCGATTTCGCCGTCGATGCGTGACTTACCGGCAGGCTTCAGAGTGGCCTTGTCGAAGTCGAAGTAAGCATCAGCTTCCAGAGTCACTTTCTTCACTTGGGGAACAGGTGCGGGAGCGGGTGCTGGTGCTGGGGCAGGAGCTGGAGCAACTACAGGTGCAGGTGCTGGAGCAGCTTTCTTGGGCAGCAGGTCAGGGTCGCACTCTTGAACAGCCAGTGCTGGTGTGAAAATGCTGGTGCGAATGCAGTTGCCAGAGCCGTCTTTCACAATTTTGCCTTGGGCGTCTACCACGTAGCCGGCCAGGTTTTCACCCTTGGAGGTGGTGTGGGCCACAGCAGCGGTGGAGGCGGTGCCAACGGCAACAGCCAAAAGCACTTGGGTGAGAGTCGACATTTTTTTCATTGTTGCTCCTTGGTAAGAATAGGGATGTAAGCCGGAATGTATTTTACAGCACCTGCTGTGACAGTAGCCATCTCATGCTCCGACTTTCTCGACACGAGTCTGCCACAGCCTCTCTGTTTTCCGTATGTTTTCAAGCACCAATTGTGGGAGGTTTCCAGTGAATTGTTGCGCATGCACAACTTGTTTTCCAGCCACCCACACGTGTTCCACGTCCCGAGCGGACCCGCTGTAAGCCAGCTTGGACGGCCAATTGTGTAAAGGCAGCTGATGTGGTGCCCGCCCAACAGCAATGCTGATCATGTCGGCAGCAAGCCCTGCAACCAGTCGGCCAGTCACTTGTTCAAGGCCCAAAGCCCGGGCGGCGTTGCAGGTGAGCGACTTTAAAAGTTCTTCCGCTGGCCAGGCTGTGGCATCGCCACTGTGCCCCTTGGCCAACAGGCTGGCCAGCCGGCCTTCCTCCCACAGGTCCAATTTGTTGTTGCTGGCCGCCCCGTCTGTGCCTACCGTGACATTCACACCCAGGGCCAGTGCGTGCGCGGTGGGCGCAAAGCCGCTGGCCAATTTCAGGTTGGAGCTGGGGCAATGCACCAGCGTGCTGCCTTGCTGGGCCATCACCTGAAGTTCATGGTCGTTCAGATGCACGCCGTGCACAGCCAACAACCGTTCGTTCACCAAACCGAGGCGGTTCAGGCGCTCAAAGGGGCGTTCACCGGTTCGGGCAACGGCATCACTCACTTCGCTGGCGGTTTCGTGCAGGTGGCAGTGGATGGGCAGGTCCAGTTCTTCAGCCAGTGCGGCCAGTTGTACAAAAGTGTTGTCACTGACGGTGTAGGGCGCGTGGGGTGCCACAGCCCAATGCAAAGTGGTTTCGCCTTTGTACAGGTCGCGCGCCTTCAGCCCGCGGTCGATGTATTCCTGGGCGGTGCTGGCGTATCGGGTCGGGAATTCAATCACCACAATGCCGGCAACCAGCCGTATTCCGGTGGACAGGGCCGCTTGGGCTGCCTGCTCCGGAAAGAAATACATGTCGTTGACCGTGGTGATGCCGTTGGCCAGCATTTCAGCTTGGGCCATGAGGCTGCCGTCATGAACAAATTCGGCGTCCGCCAGCGCGCCTTCCAGTGGCCAAATCCGGTTTTGCAGCCATTCATGCAGGGGCAGGTCGTCCGCGGCGCCCCGAAGCAGGTTCATGGCTGCGTGGCAATGCATGTTGATCAAGCCGGGCATCAACAGTTGATCGGGCAGGTCAAGCCGGGTGGCCTGTGGGTACTGTTGCTTCAGGTCTTGAAGGGTTCCAACGGCCAGAATACGGTCCTGGTCCATCACAAGTCCATGGTTTTCAAGCACTTGGCATGAGTTGTCCATGGGCATTAGCCAACGCGGGGCAAGAAGCTGCATACAGGGTCACTGGATTGATAGGGAACGCACCATTGCGTGCCGAAGCCCCGATTTTGGCTGATACAATCAAAGGCTTGCAAGCTGTGCGCTGCCTCGTTGAATGCGGTGTTGCCGGGCCTTGGTGCCTATGCCTCACCGCTTGCCCATCCAACAGATCGACAACCCTAATAAGCACACATGGATTCATTCGCCAAAGAAACGCTCCCCATCAGTCTTGAGGAGGAGATGCGCCGTTCCTATCTCGATTACGCCATGAGCGTGATTGTAGGCCGGGCGCTGCCGGATGTTCGGGATGGTTTGAAGCCGGTGCACCGCCGCGTGTTGTACGCGATGCACGAGTTGAACAACGATTGGAACCGTGCTTACAAAAAGTCAGCCCGTATTGTGGGTGACGTGATCGGTAAGTACCACCCCCACGGTGACTCCGCCGTGTACGACACCATTGTTCGTATGGCTCAGGATTTCTCACTGCGCTACACCTTGGTGGACGGGCAGGGTAACTTCGGCTCGATTGACGGTGACAACGCCGCGGCGATGCGTTACACCGAAATCCGTCTGGACAAGATTGCGCACGAGATGCTGCTGGACATCGACAAGGAAACCGTCGATTTCGGCCCCAACTACGACGGCAGCGAGAAAGAACCCAAGGTGTTGCCCGCCCGGTTGCCCAACCTGCTGGTTAACGGGTCTTCAGGCATTGCGGTGGGTATGGCCACCAATATGCCACCCCACAACCTGAAAGAAGTGGTGGCCGCCTGCCTGCATGCTGTGGACAACCCCGACTGCACGGTGGATGAGCTGATTGAATTCATTCCCGCCCCTGACTTCCCGACCGCCGGCATTATTTACGGCATTGCCGGGGTGCGCGAGGGCTACCGCACAGGCCGTGGCCGTGTGGTCATGCGCGCCAAAACCCATTTTGAAGAATTCGACCGTGGCAATCGCACCGCCATCATCGTGGATGAGCTGCCCTACCAGGTCAACAAGAAAAGCCTGCTGGAACGCATTGCCGAGCTGGTGCAGGAAAAGAAAATCGAGGGTATTTCCGACATCCGCGACGAGTCTGACAAGGATGGCGTGCGCGTGGTCATCGAGCTCAAACGTGGCGAAGTGCCCGAGGTCGTGCTCAACAACCTCTATAAAAACACCCAACTGCAGGACACTTTCGGCATCAACATGGTGGCCTTGGTGGACGGGCAGCCCAAGCTGCTGAACCTGCGCGAACTGATTATTTACTTCCTGCAGCACCGTCGTGAGGTGGTGACCCGCCGCACCGTGTTTGAACTGCGCAAGGCCCGTGAACGTGGGCACGTGCTGGAAGGTTTGGCGGTGGCTTTGGCCAATATCGATGAATTCATCGCCATCATCAAAGCTGCGCCCACGCCGCCCGTGGCCAAAGCCGAATTGCTGGCCCGTGCCTGGGATTCTTCCTTGGTTCGTGAAATGCTCAGCCGCACCGATATGGCCGATGCGGGCGGTGCCAAGGCTTTCCGTCCTGAAGGCTTACCCGCACGCTTGGGCTTGCAGGAAGATGGTTTGTACCGCCTCAGCGAAGACCAGGCCGGTGAAATTCTTCAAATGCGCCTGCAACGCTTGACTGGTCTTGAGCAGGACAAAATCATCAACGAATACCGCGAAGTGATCGATCAGATCGCTGACCTCTTGGACATTCTGAGCAAACCCGCCCGTATCAACCAAATCATCAAAGATGAATTGACCGGGATTGGCAATGAATTCTCCGACGCGCGGCGTTCAACCATCGAGTTCAATGCCACGGAACTGGGCACCGAAGACTTGATCACCCCGCAGGACATGGTGGTGACCCTGTCGCACTCCGGTTATGTGAAGAGCCAGCCGCTGACCGAGTACCGCGCCCAAAAGCGGGGTGGCCGAGGCAAACAGGCGGCCGCCACAAAGGATGATGACTGGATCGACTACTTGGTCGTGGCCAACACCCACGACACTATCTTGTGTTTCAGCAATGCGGGCCGGGTGTACTGGTTGAAGGTGTATGAGGTGCCTCAGGGCTCCCGCACTTCGCGTGGCCGCCCCATCATCAACATGCTGCCGCTGGAAGAGGGTGAGAAAATCACCACCATTCTGCCGGTCAAAGAATTTGAAGACGAGAAATACGTCTTCATGGCCACCAGCCTGGGTACGGTGAAAAAGTCACGTCTGTCTGATTTCTCCCGTCCGATGAAACGCGGCATCATCGCCGTTAGCCTGGATGATGGCGACTTCCTGATTGGGGCCGCCATGACCGATGGTCAGCACGATGTGATGCTGTTCTCCGATTCTGGCAAGGCTGTTCGGTTCGACGAAAATGATGTGCGCGCCATGGGCCGAAATGCCCGCGGTGTGCGCGGCATGAACCTGGAAGAAGGCCAGCGTGTCATTGCCCTGTTGGTGGCCGAGAACGAAAACCAGTCCGTACTCACTGCCACACAAAACGGGTTCGGCAAGCGCACGCCCATCACCGAATACACCCGCCACGGCCGTGGCACCAAGGGCATGATTGCGATCCAGACTTCCGAGCGCAATGGCAAGGTGGTTTCAGCCGTGTTGGTTGAGCCCACCGATGAAATCATGCTGATCACCACGGGTGGTGTTCTGGTGCGCACCCGTGTGTCTGAAATTCGAGAAATGGGCCGGGCCACTCAGGGTGTCACCCTGATCAGCGTGGACGAGGGCACTTGGCTGAGCGGTTTGCAGCGCATTGTCGAAGGCGATGTCGAAGAAACTGACGGTGTGGATTCTGAATCAGGCTCAACCGATGAGCCTGCGGAAGGTGTTTGATGTCCAGGGTTTGGAACTTTTCAGCGGGGCCTGCCGCATTGCCTGAAGCGGTGCTGCGCAAGGCTGCCGAGGACATGCTGGACTGGCAGGGCAAGGGCCTGTCGGTGATGGAGATGAGCCACCGCAGCCCTGAGTACATGGGTATTTTTGAGAAAACCCGGGCTGATTTCCGCGCCTTGCTGAACGTGCCGGACACTCATGACGTGCTGTTCATGCAGGGTGGGGCGGTTGGTATGAATGCCATCCTGCCGATGAACCTTTTGCGGGGTTTTGAGCAGGCTGCGTTCGTCAACACCGGCGCCTGGTCAAAGAAGACCAGCAAGGAATTTTCCAAATACGGCACATCGCGCGTGGTGTTGGACAATGCTGCGGCTGCGCCTGATGCGCCCGCAGGCAATTATGTGCCCGACTGCTCGCACCTCGTTGACCGGGTGAACGGCCAGTCCATGGCCTACCTGCATTATTGCGACAATGAAACCATTGGCGGGGTGGAGTTCAACGGGCAAGTGGAGGCGCTGTCGGGTTTGCTGGACTGCCCGGTGGTAGCGGACGTGTCCTCCAACATTTTGTCTCGCACGCTGGATGTCTCCAAGTACGGCGTGCTGTATGGTGGTGCCCAAAAGAACATCGGCCCTGCCGGGGTCACCTTGGTTGTCATCCGAAAAGACTTGCTGGACCGTGCATTGTCGACTTGCCCGTCTGCCTTTGAGTTCAAAACCGTGGCTGAAAACGGGTCCATGTACAACACGCCGCCCACGTATGCGATCTACATTGCAGGCCTCGTGTTTGAGTGGTTGGCGCAACAGGGCGGTGTGGCTTGGGCTCAAGCCCAGGCCAAAGCCAAGGCAGATTTGCTGTATTCACTCATCGATGCGAGTAGTTTCTACCGCTGCCCGGTTCGGCCTGCCGACCGTTCACGCATGAATGTGCCCTTCACGCTGGCTGATGAATCCCTGAATGCCCCATTTTTGGCCAAAGCTGCGGAACGCGGTCTGGTTCAGCTCAAAGGCCACAAATCGGTGGGCGGCATGCGCGCATCCATCTACAACGCCATGCCTTTGGAAGGCGTTCAGGCGCTGGTGGAATTCATGCGCGAATTTGAGAAAGAGGTGGCTTGACCATGGCCGAGGGAACGCCGTTGGACATCAACGCTGAGCTGCTCAAGTTTCGGGATCAGATCGATGCGATCGATCAGGACATTCTGCGCTTGCTCAATCAGCGTGCGGCATTGGCCCAAAGCATTGGGCATGTGAAAGCCAAAACAGACGCCCCGGTCATGCGCCCCGAGCGCGAAGCCCAGGTCATCGACAAACTGGTGAAGGCCAATCAGGGTCCGCTCAATGCAGCGCACTTGCAAGTGTTGTTCAAGGAAATCATGTCAGCCTGCCGCTCTTTGGAGCGAGAGGTGAACGTGGCCTTTTTGGGGCCTTTGGGTACCTACAGCGAGCAGGCGGTGTGGTCCTTCTTTGGCCACTGTGTGAAGGCCGAGCCTGTGGACACCATTGAAGAGGCTTTTCGTCAGTTGCAGGCCGGTCATGTAGACTTCGCCGTGGTGCCGGTCGAGAACTCCACGGAAGGCTCCGTGGCCCGCACCCTGGATGCCTTGGTGGATAGCCAAGCCAGCATTTGTGGCGAGGTGCAGTTGCCGATTCATCATCAACTGCTGACCCGCAGTGGCACGCTTGAAGGCATTACCTCCATTTGTGCCCATCCTCAGGCCCTGGCCCAGTGCCGTCAGTGGTTGGCGCAGCACGCGCCCAACATCACTCAGACCACCATGTCCAGCAACGGGGCTGCAGCCAAGTTGGCCAGTGAAGACCCAACTGTTGCCGCGATTGCCGGTCAGGCCGCCCGTGAACGCTATCAGCTTCAGGCGGTTCAGGAACACATTCAGGACGACGCCAGCAACACCACCCGCTTTCTGGTGTTGGGGCAGCAGCACACCGGCCCGTCCGGTTTCGACAAAACCAGCATTGTGGCCTCAGTACCCAACCGCCCGGGTGCGGTTTACGCCATGCTCGAGCCGTTCAATGCCCAGAATGTGTCGATGACCCGTTTGGAAAGCCGGCCTGCCCGCACCGGCCAATGGGAATACCTGTTCTTCATTGACCTTCAAGGCCATCAGAACGACCCTCCCATGGCCCAGGCCCTCAGCCAATTGCGCAACACCGCGTCGTTTCTTAAAGTGTTGGGTTCCTATCCGGCGGCTCAGCGGCCCGGCAACTGAAGGTTACCCGGAAGTCTGGTTTTGAATTTTTTAGCAGGTTGATTCCATGTCAGAGCTCACACAATTGGCCCCCGATTTTATCCGCGCCATTGCCCCATACAAAGCGGGCAAGCCGGTCTCCGATGTGGTGCGTGAATTGGGTTTGGACCCGGCCAAAGTGGTCAAACTCGCCTCCAATGAAAACCCCTTGGGCTTGGGCGGTAAGGCCCAAGCAGCCATTGCGCGTGCGGTGGCCGACTTGGGGCGTTACCCCGATGCCAACGGGTTTGCCCTGAAAGCCAAAATTGCAGCCAAACATGGCATTCAGCCGGAGCAGGTCACCTTGGGCAATGGGTCCAATGACATTCTGGAATTGGCGGCCAAGGCCTTTTTGACTCACGGTACCAACTCAGTGTTCTCGCAGTACGCGTTCGCTGTCTACCCGTTGGCCACTCAAGGTTGCGGTGCGCAGTCCAAGGTGGTGCCTGCGGTGGCCTATACGCACGATCTGGACGGTTTTTTGGCGGCCATTGATGAGCAGACCCGAGTGGTGTTCATCGCCAATCCGAACAATCCGACGGGTACTTTTCTCAAGCAGGATGTGTTGCTGAGTTTCCTGGCCAAGGTACCCAGCCGAGTGCTGGTGGTCCTTGACGAAGCCTACAACGAATTCCTCAAACCCGAAGACCAGTACGACAGCACGCAGTGGGTGGCCCAATTCCCCAATTTGCTGGTGTCCCGCAGTTTCTCCAAGGCCTATGGTTTGGCTGGTTTGCGGGTGGGCTATGCGGTGTCTGGCACACAGGTGGCGGACTTGCTTAACCGGGTTCGTCAACCCTTCAATGTGAACTCCATCGCTCTGGCAGCGGCGGAAGCGGCGCTGGATGACCACGACTTCCTGCAACAAACCTACGAGGTGAATCAGGCGGGTCTGGCGCTGTTGCAATCCAGTTTCCAGGCCATGGGGCTTGAGTATGTGCCGTCCTACGGCAATTTCGTGTTGTTGAAGGTGGGTTCAACCGACGATGCAGGCTTGAAGGTGTTCGATGCCCTGCAGCGCTTGGGCGTGATTGTGCGCCCAGTCAACAACTACGGCTTGCCGCAGTGGCTGCGCGTGTCAATTGGCCTTCCCGAAGAAAACAAGGCTTTCCTGCAGGCGTTGCCCCAGGCACTGAAGGTGCTGGCTTGAGTGCGCCTGGCAAGCCGCCGCGCTTGTTTAACCGGGTTTTGGCCATCGGTGTAGGCCTGATCGGCGGCTCCATTTGCTTGGGCGCCAAACAACGTGGATTGGTGGGCCATGTGCTGGGGTATTCGCGTCGGCTGGAAACCACCCATGAGGCCCTGCGCTTGGGCCTGATTGACGAGTGCGTGGTCAGCCCCGGCGATTCCACAGTGCGACAGGTGGATGCTGTTGTGCTTTCAATTCCGGTGCGCCAATACAAGCAGGTGCTGACCCAGTTCCTGCCGGTGTTGCCTGCCAATTGTGTGATTTTCGATGCAGGCAGCACCAAGGCCGATGTGGTGGACATGATTGCGGAGTTAGAGCCTCAGTTCCCCGGCCTGATCGCCCGCTTCGTGCCCGCACACCCGATTGCGGGCGGAGAAACACACGGCCCAGCAGCGGCTTTGCCTGACTTGTTCGTCGGCAAAAACTGCGTACTGACCCCTTTGGCTGGTACGTCCGCAGTCAACCTTGACCGGGTGGCTGCATTCTGGAAAGCCTTGGGTGCCACGGTCAACCAGATGCAGGCCTTGGACCATGACGAGATGTTTGGCACCGTCAGCCATTTGCCACACCTGCTGGCATTTGCCTACGTGGCCAGTGTTTTGGACCATCCCAAGGGGGGGCGCTTCATGCAAGAGGGTGGCGCTGGTTATCGGGACTTCAGCCGCATTGCGGCCAGCAGCCCCGAGATGTGGGCCGATATTTTTCAGAACAACAGCAAGGCCCTTTTGGCAGCACTGGGGCAGTTTGAACACACCATTTCGCGGCTGCGTCAGGCCATCGAGCAAGACGATCGCAAAACGCTTGAGCAGGTGTTGGCAACCGCTGCCGATTACCGCTCAGCCTGGAAACCTCGTTGAAAAAGCACCATGGCTTCAGACCTGAATCTCATTGAATTTCACGCCCGCAGCACCTCGGCCATGTCTGGTCAGGGGCGCGTGCCCGGCGACAAATCCATTTCTCACCGCTCCATCATGATGGGCTCCATCGCCGATGGCGTCACCGAAGTGGAAGGCTTTCTCGAGGGCGAGGACGCTATCTCAACCATGAACGCCTTTCGTGCCATGGGTGTGCGTATTGACGGGCCCGACCAAGGGCGGGTGACGGTGCACGGCGTGGGCTTGCATGGCCTGAAGCAGCCTGCTGCTCCTTTGGATTGTGGCAACAGCGGCACCTCGATGCGCCTGATTTCCGGACTGATGGCCGGCCAGGGCTTTGATGTTACTTTGGTGGGGGATGCCAGCCTGTCCAAGCGCCCCATGAAGCGGGTGATGGACCCTTTGGCCCTGATGGGTGCCCGCATCGAAGCCGGGGAGGGTGGCCGTCCACCCCTGCGCATTCAGGCCACACCGGGCTTGAAACCCATTGCGTACGCCCTGCCTATGGCTTCTGCCCAAGTGAAAAGCTGTGTGCTGCTGGCTGGCTTGTACGCTGACGGAGTGACGCAGACCACTGAACCCGCTGTGACGCGCGACCACACCGAGCGCATGCTGCGTGGGTTCGGAGTGGAGGTGGAGACGGACGGCCCAACCGCCCGTGTTCGTGGCGGCCAGCGTTTGAAAGCCACCCGAATCGATGTGCCTTCTGACATATCCTCAGCCGCTTTTTTCATGGTGGCCGCCTCAATTTGTGAAGAGGCCGACATCACACTCAAGCACGTGGGCATGAACCCCACCCGCACAGGTGTCATCGACATTCTCAAGCTGATGGGAGCCAACCTTGAGTTGTCCAACCACAGCGTGGTGGGTGGCGAACCCGTGGCCGATGTTCGTGTGCGCAGTGCCCAACTCAAGGGCATTCAGATTCCCGAGCATCTGGTGCCTTTGGCCATTGACGAGTTCCCTGTCATTTTTGTGGCGGCCGCTAATGCGCTGGGCACCACCGTGTTGACCGGCGCTGAAGAGTTGCGGGTGAAAGAGTCGGACCGAATTGCGGTAATGGCCGATGGCCTGAAAGCCTGTGGGGTGGATGCACAGCCCACGGAAGATGGCATGGTGATTCAGGGCTTGGGTGGTCAGGCTGGTTTGCGTTACACCGCCACCGAGATTGAATCCCAGGGCGACCACCGAATCGCCATGTCATTCACTGTGGCGGCCATCCGCGCGCGCGGCACCATGCGAATTCGCGGTGCCCAGACTGTGGACACCTCCTTCCCTGGTTTTGTGGCCTTGTGCCAGTCCCTGGGTATGCAAGTTGACTCCGTGAAGGTTGAATCATGAGCACCGCGACTTCTCCCCTGCCCAAGGTCATCGCGATTGACGGGCCCACCGCATCCGGCAAAGGCACTGTGGCCTCACTGGTGGCAGCCCAACTGGGTTATCACTACCTGGACAGCGGTGCCATTTACCGAGTATTGGCCGTGGCCAGTGAGCATGCTGCGCTGGATGTGGCCAAGCCTGAACATCAGGACGCGCTGGTCAAGCTGGCGTGGTCCTTGCCCGTTGAGTTTGTGGGCGACCGCGTGGTGTTGCAGGGCTTGGATGTGTCGGCCGCCATTCGAACTGAAGAAGCGGGCCTGCATGCGTCCAAACTGGCCGTGGTGCCTGACATTCGTGCAGGCTTGTTGCAGCGCCAGCGCGATTTCCGCAAGGCCCCCGGTTTGGTGGCCGATGGCCGTGACATGGGGTCGGTGGTGTTTCCCGACGCCAGCCTGAAGGTGTTTCTCACGGCAAGCGCCCAAGTGCGGGCCGAGCGCCGTGTCAGGCAGATTGAGGGGCGGGGCCAGAAGGCCGACTTTCAGGCCATCCACGCTGACCTTGTGGCCCGTGACGAGCGGGACATGCAGCGCGCGGTAGCCCCCTTGAAACCCTATCCGGATTCCCGTGTGCTGGACTGCTCCGACATGGGCATCGAGCAGGTGGTCCAGACCATCATCGGTTGGGCGCAGTCTGTCTGACCCCGGTTTTGCATAAAGTCCTTGAAGGATCAGGCTTTTTTCTGGTATATTTCCGACCCTTGCGGAGTGGTTCCGCAAGGATGCCGCCCGAAGCAATCGCGCAACGGGCGTTTTTTAACTCCACCGTGCCTCACGCATTGGTGTGTTTGACATCACATTTATGACCGCAACTCAAGTTACCCAAGCCCCCGAAAGTTTCGCAGCCCTCTTTGAGGAAAGCCTTGCCCGCAAGGAAATGCGCACTGGTGAAGTGATCACCGCCGAAGTAGTCCGCGTTGACTACAACTACGTGGTGGTGAATGCCGGGCTGAAATCCGAAAGTTACATTCCTCTGGAAGAATTCAAAGACGACCAGGGCAACCTGGACGTGAATGAAGGCGACTTCATCTCCGTGGCCATCGAGTCCCTCGAAGACGGTTTCGGTGAAACCCGCCTGTCTCGCGACAAGGCCAAGCGCCTGTCCGCATGGCTGAGCCTGGAGCAAGCCCTGGAATCCGGCGAGCTGGTCACTGGTACCATCACCGGCAAGGTG
This sequence comes from Limnobacter sp., assembly GCF_046297615.1. Lineage (GTDB taxonomy): Bacteria > Pseudomonadota > Gammaproteobacteria > Burkholderiales > Burkholderiaceae_B > Limnobacter. The sequence continues at coordinate 37,560 of NZ_JBKBHM010000009.1, forward strand.
AAAGGCGGTCTGACCGTCATGGTGAACTCCATCCGCGCTTTCCTGCCAGGTTCTCTGGTTGACGTGCGCCCCGTGAAGGACACCACCCCATTCGAAGGCAAAACCCTCGAGTTCAAAGTCATCAAGCTGGACCGCAAGCGCAATAACGTGGTGCTGAGCCGCCGTGCCGTGGTTGAAGCCACCATGGGTGAAGAGCGCGAAAAGCTCCTGTCCAACCTGCAGGAAGGTTCTGTGGTCAAGGGTATCGTCAAGAACATCACCGACTACGGCGCGTTCGTGGACCTCGGTGGTATCGACGGTCTGCTGCACATCACCGACCTGGCATGGCGCCGTGTACGTCACCCTTCCGAGGTGCTGACTGTGGGCGAGGAAATCGAAGCCAAGGTTCTGAAGTTCGACCAAGACAAGAACCGTGTGTCCCTGGGCGTGAAGCAACTGGGCGAAGACCCATGGGTCGGTCTGTCCCGTCGTTACCCCGCACAGACTCGTCTGTTCGGTAAAGTCACCAACATCACCGACTACGGTTCATTCGTTGAAGTGGAACAAGGCATTGAAGGCCTGGTGCACGTGTCTGAAATGGACTGGACCAACAAGAACGTTGATCCCAAGAAAGTGGTTACCTTGGGTGACGAAGTCGAAGTCATGGTTCTGGAAATCGACGAAGAGCGTCGCCGTATCAGCCTGGGCATGAAGCAGTGCAAGGCCAATCCTTGGGAAGAGTTCTCCACCTCCTTCAAGAAAGGTGACAAGGTTTCCGGCGCCATCAAGTCCATCACCGACTTCGGCGTGTTCATCGGCTTGCCCGGCGGCATCGACGGTCTGGTTCACCTGTCCGACCTGTCCTGGAACGAAACTGGCGAAGAGGCAGTACGCCGCTTCAAGAAAGGCGACGAAGTGGAAGCCCTCGTGTTGGCCATCGACACCGAGCGCGAACGCATCAGCCTGGGTATCAAGCAACTGTCTGGCGACCCCTTCACCGTGTTTGCCTCCACCCACGACCGTGGTTCCATGGTGACCGGCAAGGTCAAGTCCGTGGATGCCAAGGGTGTGGTTGTTGACTTGGGCGACGACGTAGAAGGTTACCTGCGCGCTTCCGAAATCTCCAACGACCGTGTTGAAGATGCTCGCAATGCGTTCAACGAAGGTGACGCTGTCACAGCCATGGTGCTGAACGTGGACCGCAAGGGCCGTTCTGTTGCCCTGTCCATCAAGGCCAAGGACCAGGCTGACACCGACGAAGCCATGAAGAAGATCGCTGACGAAGGCGCCGGTTCCGCCGGTACCACCAGCCTGGGTGCATTGCTGAAAGCCAAACTGGGCAATCAGTAATCGGACCTGGCCCGGCTGTTGAGCCGGTTCGGCCTCGGTGCCGACCGGTTCAACTGCTGGGGTCAACCCTTGCAGTACAGAAGCCAATCAGCAGCATTGCCGTAACGATTTCGCGGTTTGTGCGGGGTGTCCCGTCAGGCCGTGCGGTACCAACCTATTCAGGATAGCCCTTGAAGAGGCAACCCTCTGATGCCAAAAACAATGACAAAATCAGAATTGATCAACCAATTGGTCAAGCGTTTCCCGAAACTGCCCGTGCGGGACACCGACTTTGCGGTCAAAAGCATTCTTGACACCATGACGCAGGCGCTTGTTGACGGCCAGCGCATTGAGATTCGTGGTTTTGGCAGTTTCTCCCTCACCAAGCGACCACAGCGTGTGGGTCGCAATCCCAAGTCCGGCGAACAGGTTGTGGTGCCTGAAAAGCGGGTGCCCCACTTCAAGCCCGGCAAAGAGTTGCGCGAGCGAGTTGATTTATACTCCAAGAAACAGGACTGATGCCCCAGGCATGTCCGCCTGAGTGCGGAGTGCATTAGGGCGTCCACTCAAAGTCACTTGGGGGAAACAACTTGAAAGCCATCGCCTGGGTTGTGCGTATCGCACTTTTCCTCGTTGTACTCACCTTCTCAATTCGAAACACCGAGTTGGTCACTGTCAAATGGTTGCCGGGCCTGGAAATTCAGGTGCAACTGGTGGTGGCCTTGCTGTGTGCTTTTTTGTTGGGCGCGGTGTTCGCCTGGGTGTCACTGTTGCCTTCTTGGCTGCGTGCCAAGCGCACCGCGTCGGTGGCCAGTCGTAATTTGGTTCGCTTGGAAAAAGACCAGCCCAAACCTGCCAATGCCGAGCAGCCCGCAACAGGGGCCAGCGACTTGCCAGTACTTCCCTTAGGGCCTACCCATGGAATTTGAAACCTGGTGGCTGGTACTCATCCCGCTGCTGTTCAGCTTGGGGTGGTTGGCCGCCCGCCTGGACCGAAGGGCTCACGGTGGGCAGCAACAGCCCATGCCTGCATCCTACTTCAAGGGTGTGAATTTCCTGCTGAGCGAGCAACCCGACAAGGCGATTGATGCCTTTTTGGAGGTGGCCTCAATAGACACACACACCGTTGAGTTGCATTTCGCCCTGGCCAACCTGTTTCGCAAAAAGGGAGAAATTGACCGTGCCATTCGGGTACATCAGTTTCTGAGCACGCGAGAACAGATTACTCAAGCCGAACGCCAGAGGGCCACTTACGAGTTGGGCGTTGATTTCCTGCGCGCGGGAATTCTCGACCGTGCTGAACAGGCCTTCAACAGCCTGAGTGAATCGGACCTGAAAGCCGACGCCGCTCGCCAGTTGCTGGAGCTGTATGAGTTGGAAAAGGCCTGGGACAAAGCGATTGACCAGGCCCAGCGCCTGCGGGAATTTGGAGCGCCGATTCCCTCGGGGGACATTGCTCACTTTTATTGTGAACTGGCCGAGCAGGCCATGGAACAGTCGCAGCACGATCAGGCCAAGACACATCTGCAAAGCGCGTTGTTGATCGAGCCCAAGAATGTACGTGCCTCCTTGTTGTTGGGGCACATGTACTTTTCCCAAGACCGCTTTGACGACGCCATTGCCCAGTGGCGCGCGGCTGAGCAGCAAAACCCATGGTATTTGCCGCTGGTGGGTCCAAAAATGTGGGAGGCTTTCAAGCGCCTGGGCCGCATGGATGAAGGCATCGAAGCCCTCAAGAATTACGGCCTGATGTACCCCTCGATTGACCTGTTGCTGGTGTTGGCCAAGGCGGTGGAAGAGGCACGTGGGCCAGACGAGGCTTTCAGCCTGTTGCGTGAACAGGTGCGCGCACGGCCAAGCCTGCTGGGCCTCGACAAGCTGCTGGAGCACCAGCTACGGGGTGTGTTGGATGATGAGCGCAGTCGGGATTTGAAACTGACCCGCGAGCTGATTTCCAAACACACGCAGCGCTTGGAGCGTTACCGCTGCCAGCATTGCGGTTTTCAGGCCAAAAAGTTTTATTGGCAGTGCCCGGGTTGCGCGCATTGGGATTCGATTGTGCCGCGCCGTGCCGAGGAGCTGGATTTTTATCCTGTGCCTGCCAAGAAGGTGGCTTGACACCCCGCCGTCCAACCTGACAAGAGAACGATAACCATGGTTGATTTGAACACACTGAGCAAAGCCCGCGTGCTGGTGGTCGGCGACGTGATGCTGGACCGGTATTGGTTTGGCGATGTTGAACGAATTTCCCCCGAGGCGCCCGTGCCTGTGTTGCTGGTTGGCAAGCAGGACGAGCGATTGGGTGGCGCCGCCAACGTGGCCATTAACGCAGCGTCGCTGGGTGCTTCAGTCACCTTGATGGGCGTGGTGGGTAACGATGAGCCTGGCCGCACAGTGCAGGCCTTGTTGGAGAAGTCGGGTGTGCGTGCCCGTTTGCTTGAAGACCCCAATGTGCCGACCATCGTGAAGCTGCGGGTGGTGGCCCGTCAGCAACAACTGGTGCGAATCGATTTTGAAGAGAAGCCGACGGCCGAGCATTTGGGCACCAAGCTGGAATGGTTTGAGCAGGAAGTTGCCAACCATGCGGTGGTGGTGTTTTCCGATTATGGCAAAGGCGCGCTCGAACATGTGGCGGACATGATTGCCATGGCCCGCAAAGCCGGAGTCACCGTGCTGGTCGACCCCAAGGGCGATGACTACGCCAAGTATGCAGGCGCCAGCATTTTGACCCCCAACCGGTCCGAGTTCCGTCAGGTGATGGGCACCTGGAAAACCGAGGATGAATTGGTGGGCAAAGCCATGGCCCTTCGTGAGCGTTTGGGCCTGGGCGCTTTGCTGTTGACCCGTTCGGAAGAGGGCATGACGCTGTTCAATGCCGAGGGGACTTTCCACGTGCCCGCCCAAGCGCGGGAAGTGTTTGATGTGTCCGGCGCTGGGGACACCGTGATTGCCACACTGGCCTGCTCACTGGCGTCAGGTGCTGGGGTGCAAGACAGCGTTGCGCTGGCCAACAAAGCGGGTGGCGTGGTGGTTGGCAAACTGGGCACGGCCGTGATCCTGCCTGAAGAATTGAATTGAGGACAACAACATGACTGTGATCGTGACCGGAGCCGCCGGTTTTATTGGCAGCAACCTGGTGAAGGCACTGAACGACCGGGGTATCAGTGAGATCATCGCTGTCGATAACCTCACCAAGGGCGACAAGTTTCTCAACCTGGTGGACTGCGAAATTGCCCATTACATGGACAAATCCGAGTTTCTGGCCCGTGTGCGTGCTGGGGACTTCGGCGCCTGCCAAGCGGTGTTTCACGAGGGGGCCTGCTCGGACACCATGGAGCACAATGGCCAGTACATGATGAACAACAACTTCCAGTACACGCGGGAGTTGTTTGATTGGGCACAGTCCACCGGCACCCCCTTCCTGTATGCCTCTTCAGCGGCGGTGTATGGCGGCAGCAGCCAATTCATTGAAGACCGTGAGGTGGAAAAACCGCTGAACGTGTATGGCTATTCCAAGTTTCTGTTTGACCAGGTGTTGAGGCGTGCCATGCAAACCGGCCTGAAAGCGCCGGTGTATGGGTTCCGTTACTTCAACGTGTACGGTGACCGCGAACAGCACAAAGGCCGTATGGCCTCTGTGGCCTTTCACAATTTCAACCAGTTTCGCGAGGGCGGTGCAGTCAAGTTGTTTGGGCCCTATGGCGGCTACGATGCAGGCTGCCAGCAGCGCGATTTCGTGTCCGTCGAAGATGTGGTCAAGGTCAACATGCATTTCTTCGAGCAGGCAGGCAAGGCGCCATCCGGTGTTTACAACCTGGGTTCAGGCCGTGCGCAGACTTTCAATGATGTGGCGCTGACGGCGCTGAATACCCTTCGGGTGCATCAAGGCCAATCGGCGTTGAGCCTGTCTGAAGCGGTTGCTCAAGGCCGCATTGAGTACATCGAGTTTCCTGAAGCGTTGAAGGGCAAGTACCAATGTTTCACCGAAGCCAATTTGCAGAACCTGCGCAAGGCGGGTTATAGCGGCACGTTTTTCTCGGTCGAAGAGGGTGTTGGGCGTTATGTGCAGCGGCTCATCAAAAAATATGGAGTTTGAAGCGAACTAATTTCTGAGGCTGGACACTTACTATTTGTTGGTGGATTCGGAGTCTTGAACCGAATCGCCAAGGCCCCTCTCGGGGCCTTGGTTGCCGACTGCTTGTTGGCCTGGCACTCCGTGTGCCGGACAAGCAAGTGTCTCTGTCTCCTCAAGCCCTGTTTAAGCCCGCCGTTTGGCGGGCTTTTTTTTGCGTATTGCTTGGGGGGGTCAGGCCACAGTGCCGGACAGCATCCATTGAAAGAGCAGGGCCAAGAGGCTCATCAGGGCAGTCACGCTCACCCCCAATGACAAAGCCACCGCAGTGACCACCAGTCCGTTGGTCTGCGGGGTGTCTGGCGGGTAGTCGGGGTTGAGGCGCTGGTTGAATTGGGTGTCGTTCATCAAGCCGTAGCGAATGGCATCAGCCCAGCCCATGAAGGCCCCAAGCGGCGGAAACACCAGATAGGCCAGGAAGCGTTTTTGGCCTGCGTAGATCCAATGGCCCCCGATGACGCCGGTCAGCAAGGCCAGCCAGCAAAACACCAGTTTGGATTTCATGGGCTCTTTGGGGGTGTCAGGCATGATGTGATTGGCTGGGTGAACGGTGAAGATAAAGATTTTGTCTTGTGGTCTTGGTTTTCCCCGGATATAATAGCGGGTTATCGGATTTCGCGTGCGCTTCACAACCCGGAAGTGCGCGGCAGAAACCCTCCAACAACGTTTTTACCCGCGTGTTGCAGCCGTTAGACCCCTAGTCCGGAACCTGTGTCTCTTCCCTGGGTCGGTGAACAATACCGTTTTTGATCGAGGATATTATGGTCGTCATTCGACTCGCCCGTGGGGGTTCCAAAAAGCGCCCCTTTTTCACCCTTGTGGCCGCGGATTCCCGCAATCGCCGCGATGGCCGTTTCATTGAGCGCATTGGTTTCTACAACCCTGTGGCTCCTCAAGGTGCAGAAGGCCTGCGTATCGCCATGGACCGTCTGACCTACTGGAAAGGCGTTGGCGCCCAGTTGTCGCCCACGGTTGAGCGTCTGGTCACAGAGTTCACCAAAAAAGCAGCCTGATCTTGGCGGTTAGCCCGGTGTGTGCCGGGCCAACCAACAACCCGGCCCAAGCTGGGTGAGTTCAGCATGAAGTCCGTGGATGGTGACGTCTGCGGACTTTTTCATTGTGGAGCGCAAACGCGTGGATGCACCTGACGATTTGATCGAACTTGGGCGGGTTGGTGAGCCCTATGGCCTGAAAGGGCATGTGAATGTGCTGCCGTCCTCGGACCAGCCCGAGGTGCTGCTCAAAACCAAGCAATGGTGGGTTTCCCGGCTGCGTGAATCCGACGGTGGGGCTTTGGGGCGTGTGAAAGCCCAGAAGCCCACTGCTGACCAGATTGTGCTGGAGCCCATGCGGGTGATGAGCGCCAAGGTGCATGCCGACCGTATTGTGGCTTACCTGGAAGGCGTTGAGGACCGGGACGTGGCCGCCCGTTTCAAGGGCGGACGAATCTATGTGTCCCGTTCCCGTTTCCCGGTGTTGCCCGAAGGCGAGTACTACTGGATTGATTTGATTGGCTGTTCGGTGGAGAACCTGCAAGGTGAATCGCTGGGGGTGGTGGACCAAGTTACCGACCATGGCGCACACGCTATTTTGTCCGTGCTGGAGGGTGAACTGAACCACCTCATTCCCTTCGTTCAGGCGTATGTGCCCGAGGTGGACCTTGCGCGCCGACGCATTGTGGTGGACTGGCAACGGGATTACACATGAGTGCACCGATGGGGCAAAAGCCGCGCTTTGACATCATCAGCCTGTTTCCGGAACAGTTTCCGCCCCTGATTGAGTTGGGGGTAGTAGGCCGTGCCTGGAAAAAGGGGCTGTTCGAGCTGAAGTGCTGGAGCCCCCGTGATTTCACCTCCGACCCACACCGCACGGTCGATGACCGCCCCTACGGCGGCGGGCCGGGAATGGTGATGATGGCCGAACCTTTGGTCAAAACGGTTCAGGCCATTCGGGCGGACCGGGCCGATTCAGCGCCTGTTGTGTATTTCACGCCCCATGGGCCTTTGTTGCAGCAGGTCCATGTGAGGGACTTTCAAGGGCGTGGTGAGGGTGCGATTCTGTTGTGTGGCCGATACGAGGGCGTGGACCAGCGTTTTCTGGATGCCTATGTGGACCAGACCTTCTGCTTGGGTGATTTTGTATTGTCTGGCGGCGAGTTGCCCGCGGCTTGTTTTCTGGATGCTTGGGTCCGTTTGTTGCCCGAGGCCCTGAACCACGCAGAGTCGGCTGCGCAGGATTCATTCGAAGCGGGCTTGTTGGACTGCCCACACTACACACGGCCGGAAGTTTTTGAAAATAAAGCGGTTCCGGAGGTGCTTTTGTCCGGGAATCACGCTAAAATAGCGGATTGGCGTTTGGGTGAAGCCAAAACTTACACCCAACGGCATCGCCCCGACCTGTGGGCAGCGTTCCTCGAACGCGAAGCCCAAGCGGCGCTCGGTAAGCCTTCCAAGGCAAGCCAGCGTTCGAAAACAGGTCAATCTGGTGGCAAACCCTGACCCTTGTCGGTTTTCCGGGTTTGCTTTAATTGGTCATCCTCTGGCGGTTGTGTGCATTCAACAGGAATGCCTGACTTTTGACCGTGCATGATGGTTTGGAGAAAAAAATGAATTTGATTCAACAACTCGAGCAAGAAGAAATTGCTCGTCTGGGCAAAGAAATTCCAGCGTTTGCCCCTGGTGACACCGTGATCGTGAGCGTCAAAGTCGTGGAAGGTACACGTTCCCGCGTTCAGGCTTACGAAGGTGTTGTGATTGCCAAGCGCAATCGTGGTCTGAATTCCTCGTTCATCGTGCGCAAAGTGTCGTCCGGTGAAGGCGTTGAGCGTACATTTCAACTGTACTCTCCGCTGATCGAGAAAATCGAAGTGAAACGCCGTGGTGACGTGCGTCGCGCCAAGCTGTACTACCTGCGCGAGCGTTCCGGCAAGTCTGCACGTATCAAGGAAAAGCTGCCCAACCGTGCAGCACCCCAAGCCGCCGAATAAGGTGGGCTTGCCGCAGCCAGTCTGTGGTTGTGCGACTCAAAAAACCCGGGCCTTGCCCGGGTTTTTTTATGGGCGTTCCGCCTGCTCAGGCGGCCGCCGCAGCGTTCTTTTCCAGTTCTTTGTCCACATAGTGCCCAGCCATGTCGGCCAGGCCACGCGCCAATTCTTCAAAGCTGAAGCTTGGGTTCGGATGGTTAAGGTACCGGGTCATCGTGGACATGCCGCTGTTGATGAAGATGTAGGCCACGGCTTGCAACCCCTGCAGCTTGAGAATTTCCGGATGAGCAATGGCGTGTTGAAGAAAGAGGTCACTGAGTGCCCGGTAGACCGGTCCAAACGGCACATGTTTTTCCATCAACACAGATTCCCGCGCGCAACGCAGGTAACGCTCCTGATTTTTCTTGAGAAAACTGGCTGTTTGAAGAATTAACTCGTGGATGGCATCCCGAAGCGAAACCCGAACAATGCTCGGCGTGACTGTTTGGATTAACTCCACCAATTCGCTGGAGAAGCGCTGCCCCATGGCCGCGAAAATCGCGTCCTTGTCTTCGAAGTACTCGTAAATCGATCCAACCCCAACCCCGGCGTATTCAGCAATCTGTCGAGTGGTGGCGCCTGCAGCCCCGTGCTGGGCCACAGCGATGAAGGCGGCTTCGACGATGGCATCGACGGTGTGCCGGGCGCGTTGCTGCTGAGGTTTTCTGGGCATGGTTCTAGGTCCGTGTAAGGGTGTGCGGATCCGAATTGAACCCGAACAATCGTTCGTTTTAATATGCCATTGTTCAATGTGACGGTCAATAAGGAAAACGGATGTTCGGCAAAAAACTCAGCAAAGGGGCCAACGCAGTCGTGACAGGCGCGGGCAGTGGAATCGGTCGGGCCTTTGCGCTGGAAATTGTTCGCCGTGGCGGGCGCGTGGTGGTGGCAGACATCAATCTGGCCAGCGCGCAGGAAACCGTTGAATTGATTCGTGACCAAGTGGCCGGCAAATTGAAGAACCCCGATTTGGTGTTTGTAGACCAAGCTTGGGCGGTCCAGTGCGATGTGTCTCGCCTTGAAGAGGTGGAGGCGCTCGCGCTGGAGGCCGAACAGATTTTCGGGGGCACAGCCGAGGCCAGCGCCATTGATGTGGTGGTGAACAACGCGGGTGTGGGCATTGGTGGATGGCCTGTTGGCGAGATTTCCATGGAAGACTGGAAATGGACCCTGGGCGTGAACCTGTGGGGGGTGATCCACGGCTGCCATGTGTTTGCGCCCCGTTTGCGTAACCGAGCCACAAAGCGGACCTGCGGCTTGATCAACGTTGCGTCGACCGCCAGTTTCGCGGCCGCCCCCTTGATGGGGCCGTACAACGTGACCAAGGCCGGCGCCTTGGCCCTCAGCGAGACTTTGGCGGCCGAGCTGGCCGGCACGGGCGTGCACGTGACTGCCCTTTGCCCCACGTTCGTCAAAACCAACATTGCCAACAATGGCCGCATTGCAGGTGGTTCCAGTGACTTGGCCAAGCGCCTGATGCAGTGGACTGGGCGCTCAGCCGACGCGGTGGCTCGTGAGACGCTGGATGCACTGGACAACAACAAGCTGTATGTGTTGCCGCAACTGGACGCTCGAATGATTTGGCGGATGAAGCGGTTTGCACCCGGCAGCTACACACGTGGAGCCGGTGTACTCGCGAGGCTGGCAGCCAAAGCATTGTGAAGGGTGAGGGATGTGACCACCCAATGAGAGGCTCAATTCATGAGCCCCAATGATTGACTTGACATGGTTTAGGCACGAACAGAGGAGTAATGACATGCCACAACTGGATCTTGAAAAAACGCTGCGTCGAATCAAAGAAAACCAATGGGCTTTGGCCGATTTCGACTGGGACGCACCCGGTGCAGAAATGATTTCCGAAGAGCAATGGCCCAAGCTGAAGGCGTTCATGGCTGACCTGACCTGGATTGAGCACATTGGAGCCCGCGCCTTTTCCGCCATGGCCAAAAAAGCGCCGACGGACACCCTGCGCGAAATCTACACCTGGTTCCATGCCGAAGAACAGCGGCATGCCAATGCGGAATTGGCCTTGATGCGCCGCTGGGGCATGCTCAAAGACGGTGAAATTCCCGAGCCCAATGTGAATTTGCGCTTGACCATCGAATGGTTGGACAAATACGCCGACGAGATGCCTTTGAATGTGCTGGGCAGTGTGATTCCCATGCTGGAAATTACCTTGGACGGTGCGTTGTGCAAGTTCCTGCTGGATGAAGTGAAGGACCCGATGTGCCACGAGGTGTTTGCGAAAATCAATGCCGATGAGGCGCGTCACCTGGGCGTGGATTTCCATGTACTTCAGATGCTGGGCCACGGGAAAGCTTACCGACTGGCCTTGGAGGCTGCAGCCACAGCCCTCAACCCCAAGCTGCTGTTGGGCATGGCGGTGTATTTCCCCCTGTTGAACAAAATGCGCGACAACATCGTGGCCATGGGCTTGAAAGAAGAAAAACTGTACGAGGCCATGGCCAAGTTTGAAAAGTATGGCGGTGACACGCCCGAGGGGCGCCGCAACCCTTGGTATCAACTGATGCGCATGCACGGTGGCTGGGTAATTGACCGCAGCAACTGGTTGTACCACAAACCTGTGGATGCAGCCGTTAAGGCCTCGGCCTATATTCCCAAGCGCTGGCTGCCCAAGGTGCCCACCTGGGTCAACAAGTTGACCTGGCAGCCCACGGCTTGAACCCCCAATTTCAGAGAGCTAGACACATGAATAAAACAACCGCGGGGCGCAGCCGCGCCCTGAATGCACAGTCGCCCCGGGCCACCGGTAAACCGGTGGTACACCCTGTGGTGGATACGCTGATCATCGGTGCAGGCTTTGCAGGTTTGGGCAGTGCCATCCAGTTGCGGAAAGCCGGCGTGCACAACATTGTTATTCTGGAACGTGCCACCGAAGTGGGAGGTACTTGGCGTGACAACCAGTACCCAGGCGCTGCATGTGACATTCCGTCGAACCTGTACAGTTTTTCGTTTGCACCCAACCCGAATTGGTCGCGCAGTTATTCGGGCAGCCGGGAAATTCTGGGCTATATCCAGTCCATGGTTCGCGACTTTGGCTTGGAGCCGCTGATTCGTTACCAGCAGAACGTCACTGATGTGGTGTTGGACGAGGCGGAGGGCATTTGGACGGTGCACACGGACAACGGCGATACATGGCGCGCCCGCAGTTTGATCATGGCGTCTGGCCCTCTGGCCAATGCTTCGCTGCCCAAAATTCAGGGCATTGAGGAATTCAAAGGCAAGATTATTCACAGCGCCCGTTGGGACCATGATTACGACCTGACCGGTAAACGGGTGGGTGTGATTGGTACAGGGGCCAGTGCGATACAAATCGTGCCTGAAATCGTGAAAAAGGCGGCCAAGGTTCGTGTGTTTCAACGCACGGCACCCTGGATCATGCCTCGGCCTGATTTCACCACCTCTGAGTTGAGCAAACGCGTGTTCAGCCGTTTCCCCGGTACCCAACGCGCCATTCGTGAGGCCCTGTATTGGACCCATGAAAGCATGGCCTTAGCGGTGATTTGGAATTCGCCCTTGACCCGTGTCGGTGAGCGCTTGGGCGAGGCGTTTTTGAATTCACAAGTGAAAGACCCTTGGTTGCGCCGCCAATTGAAACCCGACTACAAGCTGGGTTGCAAACGCATTTTGGTCAGCAACGATTATTACCCCGCCTTGCAGGCACCCAATTGCGAACTGATCACTTGGCCGATTGCCCGCATTTCCGAAAGTGGTGTGCGCACCGCCGAGGGTGTTGAGCATCAGTTTGATGTGTTGGTGTGTGCCACCGGGTTTGATGTGCCCAAGTGCGGCACACCTTACCCAGTACGGGGCTTGAGCGGTCGGGTGTTGGCCGAAGAATGGAAAACCGGCGCACAGGCGTATAAAAGCATCAATGTGACGGGCTTTCCCAACCTGTTCATCATGTTTGGCCCCAACAGCGGGCCCGGCCACAACAGTGCACTGGTGTACATGGAAGAGCAGATTGCCTATGCAGTCAAAGCCATTCGGACCATTCTGGACCGCAACATCACCTGGCTGGATGTGAAACCCAAAGTGCAGCAGGCCTACAACAAGGCGATTCAGAAGCGACTGGCCCGCACCAACTGGAACAGCGGTTGTAAAAGCTGGTACCTCACGGAGGACGGTTTTAACGCGACCATGTACCCTGGCTTTGCGACCCAATATGCCAGTCAGATGCGTGAATTTGATTTGGCGGCCTATGATGCGATACGTGGCGTAGGGGCATCCAAACCCCCGGCACCCAAACGGCGACGCACCCCGGAGAAAGCGACTGCAGCTTGATCACCTCGAACCCCCGGCGATGAAGATCCCAGGGGTTTTTTGTACACTGGTGGCTTTCAGCGAAAAGGGATGGTCATGCGTCGATGGCTCTGTATTCTGCTGCTGTGCAGCCCGGTGTCAGCCTGGGCCTCTGCCAGCCCGGAAGTGTTGGCGCAGGTGCAGGCGATTCTGAACAAACTCGGGCAATCCAAGTGCGAGTTTCAACGCAACGGCACTTGGTATGGGCCGGAACAGGCCAGCGCCCACCTGCTGAAGAAGTTCGAGTACCTCAACAAGCGCAACCTGGCCGACACGGTGCCCCTGTTCATTGAGCGTGCAGGCACCGAGAGCAGCATGAGCGGCAAGGCTTACTCAGTGCGCTGCCCCGGGCAGGCTGAGGTCAGCAGTGCAGCCTGGTTGAACCAGGCTTGGGCTGCTGTACAAGCGGGCAATGGGCCTAAGTGAGTTATAAAGACGATTGTTCTTGAACAAATCTCGACTGGCGGTCGACATATTTTGCCCAGGCTTCGAGCAAGTGTTTGCCGTCAGGATTGCTCTGTGGCGAGGTGTTGGGTGCACTGATCGCTTGACGCGTTTGGTGTTCCATCCATCGTCTTTTCAATGCGGGCGCAAGCCCCTTGGGCGAGGGCTCGGAAAAGCAGAGGTTCTGTAGGGCTGTCGGGGTCCCCATGCCATATTGAGCAATTGGTGCTTGAGGCGCTGATGCTTGCAGCCCCGGCTTTAAGCATTGTTGTAAAGCCTGAGTGATGGCCGAGCTTGGGCGGGGGGCTGGTTGGGGCGTATTCGCGTTGCTGGAGTAGGGCTGGCCTTCTGAGGGGGCAATGAACCCAATGATTGGTTGAGGTGCTGCGCTGGTCTTCAAAGTTGGCTCCTGGAATCGTGAACGGCGGTGGCGATTCGATGGAGTCTTGACAAGGTGGACGGCGAAATAATGCCTGCCATTTGGCCCTGCCGCTACTCGGAAGTCCGTTCTGCTTGGGCACAATCGAGTGATAATCCATCAAGAAAAATCGACTCAGGAGACCCAAGCGTGTTGTTGTCCCGTGAAGAACTCAACGATTTCATGCGCACTGCCTTTCCTCAAAACCCCTGCACGGTTGAATCGGTGGGTGAGGAATGGGTGGAAGTGCGCTATTCGGTGTCAGAAGATTCGTTGCGGCCGGGCGGCACCGTGTCTGGCCCGGTGATGATGTTGCTGGCCGATGCCGCCCTGTACAGCGTCATTCTTGCCCACATCGGCTTGGTGGCCTTGGCGGTGACCACCAGCTTCAATATCAACTTTTTGCGCAAACCCGCGGCTGGGCAAGACCTGATCGCGCGCTGCCGTTTGATGAAATTGGGCAAAACGCTGGCGGTGGGCGAGGTGTGGATTGCCTCGGAGGGGCAGGACGACCCCGTGGCCCACGCCACCGGCACTTATTCCATTCCGCCCAAGCGGGGGTAAAACGCCTTTCCGGCATGAAAATTTTTCGGCAAAGCCCTCAAGTTTGTTTTTTTGGGGGCGTTAAAGGATTCAACAGGGCAGCGCACTGACCGGCACGAACCGGCAGGCAGATGACCCGGAATCAACAAACACATTGCTTGGAGAATCATCATGCT
>NZ_JBKBHM010000010.1:0-25787 GCF_046297615.1 Limnobacter sp.
CCAAAAACGGCAGCCTGAACTCCACCGACCGTGTGAACCTGAACCGTGAATACACGGAACTGGCCAACGAAGTGGAACGGATTGCCACGGGCACCACCTTCAACGGCAACTCGGTGTTTGCGGCCGCCAACAAGAGCCTGTCCTTCCAGGTGGGCACTGGCAACGCCACCACCGACACCCTGACCCTGAACCTGACTGACACCGGTGCAGCGGGTGGTAACGATTTGCAGAGCATTCTGGGCGGCAACACCGCCGGTGCGATTGCCACCAACTTTGGTGACATCACGGCTGTGGCCAACGCGGCCAACGCGCTGACCTCGATTGACGCGGCCTTGGACGACATCACCGGCATCCGTGCGGTGGTGGGCGCGGGCCAAAGCCGCCTGGAGCAGGTGGCGGCCTTTGCCGACCTGTCCAGCGTGAACCTGTCCACAGCCCGTGGCCGCATCATGGACGCGGACTTTGCCAAGGAAACGGCCAACCTGACCCGCTCGCAGATTCTGCAGCAGGCCGGCACCGCGATGCTGGCACAGGCCAACCAGTTGCCCAACAACGTGCTGAGCCTGTTGAAGTAAGCAATCGGACAACCCCACCCTTCGGGCCACCTTAAACAGGTGGCCTTTGTGCATTGCAACGCTAAAGAAAACCCGGAAAGCAACCGTTAATCAAGACATGAGGGGGCGTAATGGCCCCATACACTGCGAAGGTGACGACCATGAGTATGTCGATATCAATGGACAAGTCGGCCACGCCACCGCAACCTGCGGAGCGTGCACAGCCGCCCGCACAACCCGCTGCCCAGCCCCTGATGGGCCCTCAGGCTGAACTGAGTACCAGTGAAGTGCTGGACATTGTGGCCAAGGCCAACGATGCCATGAAGAGCAGCCAGTCCAATGTGCTGTTCACGGTGGACCCTGACAGTGGAGAACGTGTTGTCAAGGTCGTCGACAAAGAGACACAGGAAGTATTGAGGCAAATTCCCACCGTGGAAATGCTGAAGATTGCAAAGGCCATTGAGAAAATGCAGGGTGTACTGGTGTCTACCCAAGCGTGATCAAGGGCCGCAGGTTTGAAGGAGCGAGGTCATGGCAAGTATTTCATCCGCTGGCGTGGGTTCAGGTTTGGACATAGAGAGCATCATCAGCTCCCTCATGTCTGCTGAACGTCAGCCACTGAGCAAGATCAGCACTGAACGCACCTCCATCAACACCAAGATTTCCATCTACGGCATCATCAAAAACTCGTTTTCCGAGTTACAGACCGCCGCAGACAAGCTCACCAAAATGAGCACGCTGAACCCGATGAAGGCCACATCCA
The DNA here is from genome assembly GCF_046297615.1 of Limnobacter sp. Lineage (GTDB taxonomy): Bacteria > Pseudomonadota > Gammaproteobacteria > Burkholderiales > Burkholderiaceae_B > Limnobacter. The sequence goes on from NZ_JBKBHM010000010.1 coordinate 1,318, forward strand.
GCGCGGACACGCAAATCGGGGCCACAGCCAGCTCAACCGCCACGAAGGGCACTTACAGCCTGTCGGTCAGCCAGTTGGCCAGCGCGCAGAACATTGCAGCACCGTCGGTGGCCAATGCCAACACCACCGTGGGCGAAGGCACCTTGACCATTACCCTGGGCGGCTACAACAGCGGCACCAACACCTTCACGCCCAAAGCGGGAGCAACCCCTGTGGCCATCACCATCGGCCCAGGGCAAAATACGCTGGAAGGGATTAAACAGGCCATCAACAATGCCGATGCGGGTGTCACTGCCAGCATCATCAATGATGGCACTGGTGCGCGTTTGGTGCTGACCAGCAAAGACACCGGTGCTGAAAACGGCTTCAGCCTGACCGTGGCCGACAACGATGGCAACAACACCAACACCAGCGGGCTGTCCATGCTGGCCTATGACCCCACTGCCACGGCGGGCAGTGGCAAAAACGCCACCAGCCTGCAAGCGGCGCAGAATGCCAATTTCACCATCAACGGTTTGGCGGTGACCAAAGCATCCAACAACGTGAGCGATGCTGTGGATGGCCTGACGTTGAACCTGAAACAGGTCACCACAAGCCCAGTGACCGTCACCGTCGGGCTGGACGACAGTTCGGTTAAAACCAATCTGGATGCTTTTGTATCGGCCTACAACAAGATACGCGGCAACCTGAAAGATCAACAACAAAAAGACGCCACACTGTCCAAAGAAACCACACCTTCAAGCCTTGAACGTGGTTTGCGCAACATTCTCCGCGACAGTGTGCAGGCGTATGGTTTGACCCTCAGCGACATTGGCATGAGCTTTGACAAGTCAGGCACCTTGTCGCTGGACAAGACCAAACTCGATGCAGCACTGGCGAAAGACCCAGCCATTCTTGAAAAAGTATTTTCAAGCACCGGCGTGGCCAGTGACGCCCGAGTCAAATACCTGGGTGCCACCTCCAAAACCCAGGAAGGCACCTATGCAGTCAACATCACCGGTGCAGGCAGCCCGGGTGTGAACATCGTCGGCACCATCAACGGAGCGGCTGGTACAGGCATCGACAATGTGATCACCGGGGCCACCGGTGATGCCTCCGAAGGCCTGCAGTTTTCCGTGGTGGAAGGCCAGACAGGCAGCATGGGCACAGTCACATTCAGCCGGGGGCTGGCCGACCGCCTCAGCGACTGGATCGACAGCCTGAATGCAGAGGGCGGTGCATTGGCGTCCAGGACGGACGGACTGAACAAGCGCATCACCAACCTGAAAACCCAGGAAGACCGCATTAACCTGCGTCTGGATGTGGTTGAAAAACGTTACCGGGCCCAATTCACAGCCCTGGACAGCATGCTCTCGAGCATGAAACAGACCAGTTCTTACCTGAGCGCTCAACTCTCTGCCCTGTCCAGCGGTTGACAGCCCGATTAACCAAACAGTGCACAAAAACCCCTGTTATTGAATTCATGCCACAGCCAGCAGCGCCGTTAACATGATCAAGAACAACGCTTTTCAGGTGAATGCAACATGATGTACGGCGCGAAAGCCTATGCCCAAGTGGGCCTGGAAACCGGGGTGAACAGTGCATCGCCCCATGGGCTGATTGTCATGCTGTATGACGGTGCCATTGAAGCCCTGCGAAAAGCACGGGTGTGCATGGAAATGAATGACACCGAAATGAAAGGCCGTTATCTGGACAAGGCCCTGCGCATTGTGACCGACGGCTTGACCGCAGCGCTGGATGTGAATGCCGGTGGCGAGCTTGCTGTTCAATTGCGCAACCTGTACGAATACATCTGCAAGGAAATTGTGCTGGCCAACGTGCAAAACAATGTCGAGCGACTCGACGCATGCATGGGCTTGCTTGACGACCTGCGCAGTGCCTGGCTGGAAATTGGAACAGCCAATACACAATGACCGAACTGGCCCCACACGAGAAGGACAACATGGGTACGATGCTCAACAACAACCTGAACGCAACCATCATGGCCCTGTACGCAGCAATCGCGAACCAGAGCCAGGCCATGTTGCAGGCCGCACAGGAAGGCGACTGGGACGGACTGTGCGAGGCTGAAGAACAGTGCTCCAAACTGATCCACGAACTGCAGAACGCCAAGGCGATGCAGGAGATTCAGTTGAATGACGCTGAACGCAGCACACACATCGCATACCTGAAACGAATTCTGGCAGACGATGCCGCCATTCGTGACATCACCGAACCACGCCTTCGTCAGTTGGAGGAATTCCTGCGCGCTGCCAACAACAACCAGCGGCTGTCCAATTCCTACGGCTCGAACTAAACGGCAAACCACTGCGCGGTAGGGTTTCATCACCATGGTCATGACCCCGATCCGCACCAGCAATCCGCCCTCAGTCAATACACTCTCGTATGCCAACCCGGGCGACCGGGTTCAAGCAGACAAAGGGCCCGTGGCACCTGTGGTCGCCATTCTGACCCGGCAATTACCCCTGCCCCAAGCCCAGCAACTGGCTGGTCAAACCAGCCTGGTTCGGGTTCTGAAAAGTGGACCTGGGGACCTGACCGAGCTGGATGTGAATGGCCAAGCGCTGGCGGTGAAAATTCCGTCAGGGCGCACCTTGACTGCGGGCGAATGGGTGACCGTCAGTTTTGCCCTGATGGATGAAACGGGCAATCTGGGGGTCAACTCCGCACAAGGCAAAAAAACCCAGGATGTTCGGCCCGGGGCCACCCCCACTTCCACCCTTGCAACAAGCAACACCGACGAAGAGGCCGACGGCCAAGAGTCAGGCAGCCTGATTAACAGACTGTCCCAAGGTGCACGTTTAATTGGACTCGTGGAACGTTTGACCCAGAACCAACCGACCCAAGTGTCCACACGGGTCATGCTGAGCCTTGAACAACTCAGCCAGAACCCGGCTCTGTCAACCCCTTGGCAATCAAGCGCTGCAAACACCAATCCTTTTGCTGCGCTGACCAACAACGGCCCGGAAAAAGCTGCCATGGCATTTCCCACGCTGAACCGTGGCAGTGCTGCAAGCAACGGATCGACTGGGGCTCAGCAAGTGAGCCTGAACGTCAACCCGGCTGTGACGGGCGCCTTGGCCGCACAGGTCAGCTCTGCTGTAGAGAACAGCGGCCTGTTTTACGAAAGCCACCTGCAGCAATGGGCACTGGGGCAACGCAGCCAAGACAAACTGGCCCTTGAACCCCAAAGCAAATTCACCCAAGAACAGGTGATTCAGGAACAAGGCCTCAACGCTGCAGCAGTCGCCCAATCGGGGCGTATGGTCAACGCGCAATTGGCTGTGCTGGACCAACAACGCATTGAACTCCAGCTTCAGGGCCTGCTCGGGCGGCCTGTGGACATCGAAATTCAGCCTGACGAGCATGGTGAACAGCCCAGCGATGCGGGAGAGCAGGAAGGTAACCGGCCCTGGGTGGCACGCTTGAAGCTGGACATGGCACATTTGGGTGTGTTGCAGGTTCGAATACGCATGATAGGGTCGAATTGTGATGTACAGATTGCCAGTAACGAGCAGGGCAAACAGGCCCTGGACCGCCACTGGCGCAGTTTCCAGGACGCGATGGCGGGTCAAGGTTTGCGCTTAAGCCACGGCCAGGTCGTTGTGGAGGATAGCAATCATGGCTGAGCAAAAAATGAGTCCACAACAGGCTGTGGCACTGGCCTACCTCGAAAACTCTGGCGCCCCTAAGGTGGTGGCCAAGGGCAAGGGGCTGATTGCGGACCAAATCATTAAAAAGGCCCGTGACTCGGGTGTATTTGTGCATGAAAGCCGGGAACTGGTTTCCCTGCTCATGAATGTGGACCTTGATCAGCAGATTCCGCCCGGCCTTTATCAGGCCATCGCAGAACTGCTGGCCTGGGTGTATCAAGTCGAACAAAAAGAACTGAGGTCATCATGATCAACCCGGCCATCATTCCCGACGCCGATCCCTCGGCCCTCCAAGAATTCGCCGTTCATTCCGAACCCATGGTTCGAAAACTGATTCAAACCGTGCTCGATGACGAACACGAGGTGTATGTCTTCGTTCATCCGTCTGACCAGTATTTTGTCAGTGAAGTGCTGGGCATCGACTGGAAAAGTGGCTTCATGTGGTTGGGCACACCCTACGAAAAAGGCCTGGTGCAAAACTGCGGCGCTCAGACGCCCTACACACTGGTCAGCTTCCCGGATGGCGTGAAAATCCAGTTTTCCGGACTGGGTTTGTTGCGCCAAAACTATGAGGGTGCTGATGCCATTCAACTGAAACTGCCCAAGTCGGTGGTTCGTCTGCAGCGCCGGAACTACTTCCGCGTCATGGCTGACTCGGAAATTAACCGACAAGTGAAAGTTGAAATTCCGGGCTTGGCGGAGTCCCCCAGCCTATTGGACATCAGCCTGGCCGGCTGCGGACTGCTGATGCGCCACAAGCCTGAATTTGCAGTGGGGCAGGAGATGCGCAACGTTCGGCTCAGCCTGCCAGACGGTGAACCGAGCATGCTGGTGCGCTTGGAAATCAAAAACAGCAAACCGACCCAGGATGACCCGGACATGGTTCAATTGGGCTGTGAGATGAGCCTGCTCGAGCGGGGCGGTGAGCGGCGTTTACAACGGTATTTGCTGTCCTGTGAACGGCGCTTGCGCACCGTTCAGCAACTGGCCTAGGCCAGAAGGGTCAACGGCGGCGGCGTCCACCCCCGCCAAACAAGGAACCCAGCACACCGCGCACCAGCTCGCGCCCAATCTGGGAGCCCACCGCGCGGGCTGCACTTTTGGCCATGGACTGGGCAACACTGTCGCGGCTTCGGGCCCCCTTGCCGGCAGGCTGCCCAAACAGCACATCGCCCAGCCCGCCAAAGCTTTCACCCCCGCCCTGCCCCCACACTTCACCGGTGCTGACGGGTTTGCTGCCAGCCCCTTGCGCAGGTTCACGGTTCAGCGCCGCCGATGGTTGCGCCCTGGCCTGCAACAGCTCGAAAGCCGATTCACGGTCGATGGCCTGTTCATACACCCCAGCCACCATGGAATTGCTCAAAAGCGTCTGACATTGCTCTGCAGTGGCTGGGCCAATCTGGCTGGCTGGTGGGCTGATCCACACACGTTCAGTCACCTCAGGCGCACCTTTGGCATCCAGAAAAGACACCAATGCCTCACCCACACCCAAAGCCATGATGGCCTCTTCAATGTTCAAGGCCGGGTTTGGTCGCATGGTTTGTGCCGCCACTTTGACCGCTTTTTGGTCTCTGGGCGTGAATGCACGCAAGGCATGTTGAACGCGGTTCCCCAACTGCCCCAACACACTGTCCGGAATGTCCAAGGGGTTTTGGGTCACGAAGTAGACACCCACACCCTTGGAGCGAATCAAGCGGACCACCAACTCCACCTTTTCAATCAGGCTTTTCGGCGCGTCAGCAAACAGAAGGTGAGCCTCATCAAAGAAAAAGACCATGCGCGGCTTTTCGCGGTCCCCCACTTCGGGCAGGTTCTCAAACAGTTCAGAGAGCAACCAAAGCAAGAATGTGGCGTACAACTTGGGGGCGGCCATCAAGCGATTGGCCGCCAGAATATTCACCACCCCTTTGCCCGAGGAGTCGGTCTGCATCAGGTCTTCTATGTTGAGCATGGGCTCGCCGAAAAACCGGTCTGCCCCTTGGTTTTCCAGCGTCAGCAGGCCCCTTTGTATTGCCCCCACGGACGCAGCCGACACATTGCCGTGGGAACTTGTGAAATCACGGGCATGCTCGGATACATGCTGCAACATGGCACGCAAGTCCTTCAGGTCAAGCAAGGCCAAGCCTTGTTCATCGGCAATACGGAACACCAGGTTCAACACACCTTCCTGGGTGTCATTCAGATTGAGCAGACGGGCCAGCAGCAAAGGCCCCATATCACACACGGTGGCGCGCACGGGGTGGCCCTGCTCGCCCAACACGTCCCACAAAGTGACTGGGCAGGCAGCAAATTCGGGCACAGGCATGCCCTGCGCTTTCAGGCGGTCCAGCAATTTGGGAGTAGGCACACCGGCTTGTGACAAACCGGTCAAATCCCCTTTCACATCGGCCATGAATACGGGAACCCCGATTCGGGAGAACGATTCGGCCATGGTTTGCAAGGTGACTGTTTTGCCAGTGCCAGTCGCACCGGTGATCAACCCGTGACGGTTGGCCAGGGCGGGCAAAATGCCCAAGGGGCGGGCTTGGCCCGGTTGGCCGGTCATGGCCAAAGCAAGAAGGTCTGTCATGGCTGGTGGCATCCTCGGCGACGTGTGTTTCCCGCCGATTGTGCCACAGCCCTGCGATTACCCCGGCTTAAACCGGCATGTTCATGATGTCGTTGTAGGCCTGCAGCACCTTGTTGCGGGCCTGAACAATTCCTGTGAATTGCAGGGATGAGGTGTTCATCGCAATCACGGTTTCTTCCACACTGACTGAAGGGTCATCCATCTGCAAACGCCGGTTCAGGTCCGCTGATTTGTCAGACGCATCGCTGGCGCTCTTGAGGGCCTGTGCAATGGCATCGGCAAAACTGGCTTTGCCCGCGCCTTGGGCTGGGGCCGCTTTGGTCGCACCCTGTAGCGCATCGGTCACGGCACTGCTGAGCACCCCGGTTACTGCATTGAGCGAATTGATCATTCCTGGCTCCTGAGGGTTGATTGCGCATTTTTAACCTGAAAGCCGATACACCGATCAATCAAACAGACCGGAAAAGCCAAGCCAATTGAAAAAATCAATGCGGGGTGAACCCTACAGTTTTCAAAATGACCGCCGTTAACCCCGCTATTTGCCCGATCCACCACCCTGTGGACCCACCACAATCATCTCCATGAATTGTGAATGAACCGACTCCACAGGACTCGTATGGCAGACGCACTGAGCGCCGATACCCTTGGCGCAACAAGCAACAACCCGCTGGCCAATTTTCAAAGACGCTTCTCCCAATTGCCCCAGAAAAACAAAATCGGGATTCTGGTGGGCGTGCCTTTGGTCATCGCGCTGCTGGCCTCCCTGCTGATGTGGGCCAACCAGACCAGCTACAAAGTGCTGTTCAGCGGATTGAACGACCAGGACGGCGGTGCAATCACCCAGGCCCTGACCAACTTGAAAGTGCCCTACCAGTTCAACAACTCGGGCACTGCAATTCTGGTGCCCGCCGACAAGGTGTATGACACACGGCTTGCCCTGGCCAGCCAAGGCCTGCCCAAAGGCACGGTCAGCGGCTTTGAAGCGCTGGACAATCAAAAACTGGGCATCACACAATTTCAGGAACAGGTGAACTATCAGCGCGCACTCGAAGGCGAGTTGATGCGTTCCATTCAATCGGTGTCTGCCGTGCAAAGCGCACGGGTTCACTTGGCCATTCCCAAGCCTTCCATTTTCATTCGCGAAAAACAGTCCCCCAGCGCATCCGTGGTGTTGAACCTGTACGGTGGCCGCTCGCTGACCGAATCGCAGATCAACGGCATTGTTCACTTGGTGTCGTCCAGCCTGCCCGGCATGAGCCCCAAAGACGTCAGCATCGTCGACCAAACCGGCCACCTGCTGACCGACACCGAACCTGCAGCAGCCGGCATGAACCCTCACCAGTTGGCCTATCAAAACCAAGTGGAAAACAACCTGTCCAGCCGTGTGGTCAATATTCTGACCCCGGTATTCGGTGCCGACAACGTTCGGGCCACCGTGACCGCCAACATGGACTTTTCCACCCAGGAACGCACCGACGAAATCTACAAACCCAACGGCGACACCGCCCAAGCCACCATTCGCAGCCAACAGCTGAGCGAAACCAAGGACGGCACCAACACCAACCCCAGTGGCGTACCGGGCACGATGTCCAACCAACCTCCGGGGGCCACCACGGCACCCATTGGCCAGAACCCTCAGGATGCACTGAAGAACCCCAACAATGCCGCCGCAGGGGACAGCAAAACCAGCAGCCGGAAAGACTCCACCGTGAACTATGAAGTGGACAAATCGGTGCAGTACAAAAAGGAACAGGTTGGGAAAATTCAACGCCTCACGGCCGCGGTGGTCGTCAACCTGAAAACAGTGACCGACAAAAAAGGCGAATCACGTCAAGTGCCGCTCACCCCCGAAGAGCTGACCCAACTGGAAAATCTGGTGAAACAGGCCATTGGGTTTGACGAATCACGCGGTGACAGCATCAATGTCGTGAACCAAGGCTTCACCAAAGTGGCTGAAGAAGAAACACCGCTGTGGGCGCAACCTGACACCATGGACCTGCTCAAGTCACTGGGTCTGCCCATGGGTGTCGCCCTGGTGGCTGCCATTCTGGTGTTTGGTCTGCTGCGCCCCATGCTCAAGGCCCCCACACTGGAAGAACTGAACGAAGGCCCAGAACTGCTGCCGGGCCAACGCCGGCCCGCATTGGCCAGCACAGTGGGCGGCGATGGCAACAGCGACCTGGAGTTGCTCGAACAACTGCAACGTGAAGGCGCCCTGCCCGACAACGGCATGAGCAAACAGGAAAAGCTGGAGAAACTGCGCCAGCTGGCCAAGGAACACCCCCAGATTGTGGCGAACATCGTCAAGAACTGGGTCAACGGCGAAATCCAGAACGCCTGAACCACATAGGAGAAGCACACCATGGCAGACAGCGAACTGGGTTTACAAAAAGGCGCCATCTTGATGCTCAGCCTGGGCGAAGAAGAGGCGGCTGAAGTATTCAAGTACCTTGGCCCCAAAGAGGTTCAAAAACTGGGACAACAAATGTCCAAAACCAAGGACGTGCCCAAGGAACGGATTGAAGACATTGCCGGTGAAGTCATCGGCATGGCTGAAAGCCAGAGTGCCCTCGGGCTGGATTCCGACAACTACATCCGAAGTGTGCTGACCCGCGCCCTCGGTGAAGACAAGGCCGGTTTCCTGCTCGACCGAATCTTGCAGGGCAGCGACACCTCAGGCATTGAAGGTTTGAAATGGATGGACCCCGGCACAGTGGCCGAGCTCATCAAAAACGAACACCCGCAGATCATCGCCACCATTCTGGTGCACCTTGAACGCGACTTTGCTGCCGCCATCCTCAACCTGTTTGTGGAACGCCTCCGCTCCGATGTGATTTTGCGCATCTCCACCCTGGAAGGGATTCAACCCAATGCCCTGCTGGAACTGAACGACGTGTTGTCCAAAGTATTGGCCGGTGGCGAAAAACTGAAGAAAACAACGCTGGGCGGTGTACGTGCTGCGGCAGAAATTCTGAACTTCGTGGGCACCATGTCCGAAAAGGCCGTGCTGGACACCATCCGCGAATACGACAGCGAACTGTCCCAACGCATTCAGGACGAAATGTTCACCTTCGACAACCTGTTGGACGTGGACGACCGAGGCATTCAAACCCTGCTGCGCGACGTGCCCGGCGAGGCCCTGGTCATCGCCCTCAAAGGCGCCGACGAAGCCATTCGGGACAAAGTGTTCAAAAACATGTCCAGCCGCGCTGCTGAAGCCCTCAAGGAAGACCTTGAATCACGCGGCCCAGTGCGCCTGTCTGAAGTGGAAGCCGCGCAAAAGGACATTCTCAAAGTGGCCCGCAAGCTGGCCGACGAAGGCCAGATCATGTTGAGTGGAGGTGGCGAAGATGCCTTCGTCTGACCGTATCATTCGCGGTGCACAGGCCGACGAGTTTCAGCAGTGGTCCGTGAAACTGCTGGGGGAAGCCTTCGAAGGCCCGGTTGACCGCCTGCTCACCCAAATCAGCCGGGACCGCCCCGGCCTGCCCGACCTTCAAGCCAAGATAATTCCCTCGAGCCCGGCCGAAGAACAACTCAGCCTTCGTGAACAGGCCTTGCTGGCCCGGGAACTGCAACTGAACGAACTTGAAGACCAAGCCCGCCAACAGGGCTTCGCACAGGGCAGAGAGCAAGGCTATGACGCTGGATGGGTCGAAGCGGCTCAAGAGCGCCATGCCTTGTCTGAATTGACCACGCAAATGGCGGCAGAATTTGAAGCATTGAAGCGCACTTTGGCCGACAAGGTGGTTCAGTTGTCCGTCATGGTGGCCAAAAAGGTATTGGCGGACTCGCTGCACGCGCATCCCGAGCATGCGGCGGTGCTGGTCCAGGAACTGGTGGAGCAATTGGCCCTGGACCCTCAGTCATTGACCGTCAAAGCCAACCCGGCCACGCTCACGCAATTGCGAAACCACCTGCGCGACGACCTTGCCTTTGGGGCCTTGAAGTGGTCCAGCGACCCCAACCAACTGCCGGGCGGGGTGGTGCTTAGCCATCCTGAAGGTGCTGTTGATGCAAGCCTGTCCACACGCTGGGGCCGCATCATGGAAACCCTGGGTCAACAGGAAGCACTGACCGCAGAAGACCTGAACAAGGCCACCCTAACCCCTTCAGAACAAGGCAAACCCAACCATGGCTGACCTGCTGGACTGGCTGGATGAATGCAAGCATTTGGTTCAATACACGCCCGTGTTGCAACCCACCGGCAAACTGACCCGCGTGGCTGGTCTGGTGATGGAAGCTGTGGGTCTGAAACTGCCCGTGGGCAGCGTGTGTATGGTCACCCAGCGCGGTGTGCCGCCGCTTGAGGCCGAAGTGGTTGGCTTTTCAGGCGAACGCTTGTTCCTGATGCCCACCACCGACGTGCATGGCATGACTCCCGGGGCCATGGTATCGCCTGTCGAGCCACCACCCATGGTGCCCAAACTGGGCACACATGCACACCCATGGCGACGGCCCGAAGACAAAACCAAACACCTGCCTGTGGGCGATCAACTGCTGGGCCGAGTCATCGACAGCACAGGCCGCCCGCTGGACAACCTGGGCGAACTGCAGTTTGACAAACGCAGCCCCTTGGCGGCGCGCCCGATCAACCCGCTGGAACGAGACCCCATCCACGAACCGCTGGACGTGGGTGTGCGCGCCATCAACGCCCTGCTGACCGTGGGCCGGGGCCAACGCATTGGCCTCATGGCAGGTTCGGGCGTGGGTAAATCGGTGTTGCTGGGCATGATGGCCCGCTACACCAAAGCAGACCGCGTGGTGGTTGGCCTCATTGGCGAACGTGGCCGCGAGGTCAAGGAATTCATTGAACAGATTCTGGGTGAAGAAGGCTTAAAACGCAGCGTTGTGATTGCTGCGCCAGCGGATGTCAGCCCGCTTCTGCGCATGCAGGGCGCAGCCTACACCCAAGTCGTGGCAGAACACTTTCGCGATCAAGGCCACAACGTGCTCATGATCATGGACTCACTCACCCGTTACGCCATGGCCCAGCGTGAAATTGCCCTGGCCATTGGTGAACCACCGGCCACCAAGGGCTACCCGCCCAGCGTGTTCGCCAAACTGCCCGCTTTGGTTGAACGTGCGGGCAATGGACGCCCCGGCGGCGGTTCAATCACCGCGTTTTACACGGTGCTGACTGAAGGTGACGACCAGCAAGACCCGATCGCCGACTCGGCCCGCGCCATACTGGACGGTCACATCGTGCTGAACCGCCAACTGGCGGAAAGCGGACATTACCCCGCCATCGACATTGAGCAGTCCATTTCACGGGCCATGCACAACATCGTCAAACCGGGTCACCTGCACGCAGCCCGACAGCTTAAAGCAGCGTTCTCACGCGTTCAGCGTAACCGCGACCTGATCACCGTAGGTGCTTACGCCCCCGGGGCAGACCCGCAATTGGACCAATCTTTGGCACTTTATCCACAGATTGAAAAACTGCTTCAGCAGTCAATGTTGGAAAGTGCCGACTATGACGAGGCGCTTTCCGGCTTGGCAACCTTGTTCCCCAAGGAATACAACAGCCAGTGAACCCCAATACTGATGCGACACCATGAGCAATGTACTGAATCTGTTGATTGAGCAGGCGCGCAAGAAAGCAGACGAACTGGCCAAGGCGCAGGCGGAAACCCGCCAGCGCATTGCCACAGGCCAGGAAAAACTCGCCATGCTGGACCACTACAAAGGCGACTGCCAAAGCAAACTTCACAGCCAAGCGGCGCAAAGCAGCGTCAGCATGGCGTTGTGGGGCAACCAGCAGGCTTTTGTTGGAAAAATTGACCATGCCTTGCAACAACAACGGCAGGAATTGGTTTTTCTTGAACAGACGCTGCAACAGCAGCAACAGAACTACCAGGCCTGTTTGGCCCAGCAGCGCAAGTTTGAGGCCCTGCTCGACCGCGAAGCCAAAAAGCAAGCGCACCGTGAAGCCAAGCGCGACCAGAAAATGAATGATGAATTTGCCGCCCGCATCCATCGGGTGAACACCGCGGGAGAAACCCAGTGAGCAGCAGCCCCTTGAAAGCCACGCAGAGCAATTCAATGCCCAGCCTGGGCAAGGCACAGGTTCAACAGAACAAGGCCCGAGAGACCGACACAGGCTTCAACGCCCTGTTCGCCCAGGCCATGGGCCAAGGCCGATCACCATGGGACACACTGGACAAGACCCTGAACAGCCCACAGGATGAAGAGCGCCCCAAGAAGGAACCTGCACTGCGCAACCTGAATGCCGAGATGAGTCAGGCTGCCCTGTGGAGCCAGCAACTGAATTCGGGCAATCAAACCGCCAACCGCCCTGCCCCAACCGATTACAGCACACGCGCAGGTGAGGCCGCACGGCCCCAGTCTGTTGAAGGCACCAAGGCACGCGAAGCCGACCGCCAACCCCGGGGAGCCGACAGGCCAGAGGCCCGAAACCCCGAGACCGAAAGCACCGGCGCGCAAGAACAAGGTGCCGAACAACGCGGTACCACTGCCAGCAAGGACAGCCAACGCACCGGCACCGCCGAGCCTGCAGACCCAGGCAGCAACAATGCAGCTACCCAGTCGGCTGACTCTGCCAATGGCAACACCCCTGCAAGCCTGTCCACAACACCACCAAGCACCACGCAAAACATCAGCGCTGCGGTGCCCGCTTCTGAAGCAGCCAGCAGTGCCGTTGGCCCGGGTGCCTTGGGCCAAACAATCCAAGGCCCGGCTGGCAGCGGTTTGCAAGCCAAAGAGAACCAACAACCCAGCCAATTGGCTAAGCCTGACAAAGCCCGGGCACTACCCACTGATGTGTTGACGACCATCAACACGAATGGAAGCACCCAAGCGACCACGGACGCGGCCCAACCGGCGGTTAACCCCGTCAGCGCCACCCCCATGGACGCACGCAATGTGTTGGTGGCTGCACAAATCGCGCAACAACGCGGCCAAACCACAGAGACTGATGCCGAACTGGCCTTGCCAGTGACCAGTACAGCGGGCAAGCAACCGCTTGATGCCAGCCTCACAGCTGCCAATTTGGGCCAGGCACAAACAACCACCATCAACGCGCGGGGCAACACCCCAGCGCTTGAGCTGAAAACCCCAGTGAACCAACCTGGTTTCGCCAAGGAACTGGGCCAGACCGTTCAATGGTCCCTGGCCCGGCAAATGAACATGGTGGACATCCGCGTGAACCCGGAATCACTGGGCCCCATGAATTTGCGATTGGTTCAACAGGGCCAACAATGGCAACTGGTGATCCGCACTCAGGACGACAACGCCACCAATGTGATGCAACAAGCCGTGGCGGGCCTGAAAGACGTCATGGCCGCCAACGGCGTGCAACTCAACCAAGTACAGGTGCACACCAGCACTGCCCAAAACAGCCTGTCGGGCCAAAACCAAGACCCTTCCGCGTTTGCACGGCAGCAAGGTTCGGACTCCCGTCAAAGCCGTGGCCAAGCGGGTGGACGCCAGCCTGATGATTCCAGCAGCACAGGCACTGGCGCCATCGCCGACAGCTCAAGTGCCACGGCCAGCCCCAAAACCACCCGACAGGGTGGCGTGGACCTTTTTGCCTGACCCAGCCCCGGAAAACTTGCCCGGGCAGGCCCAATTGGGCCGCAAACCGGGCCTTATTCACCGAATTGTTCCGGCAACCAGATCGGCACAATGGTTCCTGAAACTCAACTCATGACAGACAGGATTCGGGAGTCGACATGGCCAAAGTCGCAGCGGTTGCCAAAAAAGAGGATGCTCCAGCCGAGCAGCCACAAGGCAAATCCAAGAAAAAGCTGATCATCATTCTTGTGCTGGCTCTCGTGGTGCTGGTGGGTGGCGGTGCAGGCGCATTCCTCATGTTGAAAAAACCTGCTGAGGACAAAGAGGAAGCCAAGCATGAAGTGCCCCACACACCGCCAGCTTTTATGGTGCTTGATCCGTTTGTGGTGAACCTCGCTGCGCCTGACCAATCCCGTTACCTGCAAATCGGCATCACCTATGAAACCAGCAACCCGCTGATTGCCGAAGAAGTGAAAACCTACACGCCTGTAATTCGCAGCCGGATCCTGCTCGTGCTTTCCGGCAAGACCGTGGAACAGTTGACCTCGATTGAAGGCAAACAACAACTGATGGATGAATTGGTGGACTTGGCGCGCGTCACCATTAAAGGCGACCCCAAGGACCCCACCCGTGGCATACGGGATGTCCACTTTTCTTCGTTTGTCATTCAATAAGCACCACCGATCGGAGCCAACATGCCCGGGGAATTTCTCAGTCAAGACGAAGTTGATGCCCTGCTACGAGGGGTCAACGGCGAGGAAGAAACCAAAGAAGCCGCTGACGGCGGCAATGGCATACGCCCGTACAACCTGGCCACACAGGAACGGATCGTTCGCGGGCGCATGCCCACGCTGGAAATCATCAACGAACGTTTTGCACGGTTGATCCGTATTGGCTTGTTCAACTTCATGCGCCGAAGCCCCGAAATTTCCGTCGGGCCGGTCAAGGTCATGAAGTACAACGAATTCATCCGCAACCTGGTGGTGCCGACCAACCTGAACATCATGTCCATGAAGCCGCTGCGCGGCAATGCCTTGTTCATTTTCGACCCCAGCTTGGTGTTCGCGGTCATTGATAACCTGTTCGGTGGTGACGGCCGCTTCCACACCCGCGTTGAAGGGCGTGACTTCACCCAGACCGAGCAACGCATCATCTCGCGCATGCTGGAAGTGGTACGTGAAGAGTATGTGAAATCCTGGGCCCCGGTTTTTCCGATGAAACCGGAGTACCTGCGCTCGGAAATGCACACCCAATTTGCCAACATTGCCACCCCCTCGGAAATTGTGGTCACCACCTCCTTCTCCATCGAGATGGGGGCCGGTGGCGGCTCATTCCACGTGTGTGTGCCCTACGCCACGCTGGAGCCGATCCGCGACCTGTTGTACTCCAGCATGCAGGGTGACCAGGCCGAGCCCGACAAACGCTGGGTGTCCATGTTGAAAAAACAGGTGCAAATGGCCGAAGTGGACTTGGTGGCCGAACTGGCCAGCACACAACTGGCCATCTCCGACATTCTTGAGCTACGCGTGGGCGATGTCATTCCCATCGACATTGATCAACGCGTTGAAGCCAAGGTCGACAACGTCCCGATTTTCAGTTGCTCCTACGGCACCAGCACAGGCCAATACGCCTTGCGCATTGAAGAAGTGCTGGCCGTTGCCCAGGAGAACTCCGATCAACTCAGCTTGCAGGACCTGCTGACCCGGGAGCCCAGAGCCTCCCAGGAACCACAGACCGAGCAGTAAGCCCGAAGGAATCCCACCATGTCAGACACACAGGAACAAGTCATGACCGACCCCGCAGACGATTGGGCCGCCGCGCTGGCCGAGCAAGCTCAAGCCACGGAACCTCCAGCCCCAGCGGCAGACAAGCCCGCAGCGAAGCCCGCGGCCGGGCTGTTCCAGCCTTTTGGGGCCAGCCAAAGCGCCGGGGGGCCCAATGACATTGACATGATCATGGACATTCCCGTCCAACTGACCGTTGAACTGGGGCGAACCAAGATTCCCATCAAACACATTCTGCAACTGGCCCAAGGCTCAGTGGTTGAGCTGGATGGCTTGGCGGGCGAACCCATGGATGTGCTGGTCAATGGCTATCTGATTGCCCAAGGTGAGGTTGTGGTGGTGAACGACAAGTTCGGTATCCGCCTGACCGACATCATCACCCCGTCAGAGCGGCTGCGAAAACTCAACCGCTGAAGTACACTATTCAAAATTACAAGCCTCGCGGGTGGGAATGTTGAAACAACTGTCAGCGCTGGTGCTTTGCGGCACCAGCTTGGCTGCATGGGCTGAAACGGCCCAGCAGGCCAGCCCCAATGACCATCTGGTCCAGACCACACTGGGTCTGCTTTTCGTTCTTGGCCTGCTCATGGCCCTGGCCTGGGTGCTCAAACGCGCGGGCCTTGCCCCCCAAAGCAAGCGCGGCGGCTTCTACAAAGTAATCGCCATGTCGCACTTGGGGCCGCGTGAAAAAATCGCATTGATTGAAGTGGGCGACACTTGGCTGGTGGTCGGCATGACAGCCCACAGCATCAACACCCTGCACACCCTGCCTGCGGGCAGCCTGACCGTGGAAGAAGCAGCCAACCCCGCAGCCACTTTCGCCAAGCTGCTCAACAAAGTGCAAGCAGGCAAAGCGAAAGCATCATGAGAAGCACCACACACACCCTCGTGAAATTGCTGCCCTGGCTGAGCCTGCTGCTGTGGGCCCACCCAGCCTTGGCGCAGCAAGTGCTGCCGGGCATCACCGCCACACCCGGCCCAGGGGGCACCACCAATTACAGCGTGCCCATCCAGACGCTGATCTTTTTCACGTTCCTGAGTTTCCTGCCCGCCGTGGTGCTGATGATGACTGGCTTCACCCGCATCGTCATTGTGCTGTCGCTGCTGCGCATGGCTTTGGGCACGCAGAACTCTCCACCCAACCAAGTGGTCATCGGGCTCAGTTTGTTTCTGACCTTCTTTGTCATGTCCCCCACGCTGGACAAGGTGTACGAGAACGCCTACGTGCCTTACACACAAAAGCAGATTGAATTCTCGGAAATGACCGAACGGGCCGCCGCCCCCATGAAGGAATTCATGCTCAAGCAAACCCGGGAACCCGACCTCTCCCTGTTCATGCGCCTGGGCAAGGTGGAGAATCTGGAGCAGCCCAGCCAGGTGCCGCTGAAGGTGCTCATCCCCGCGTTTGTCACCAGCGAACTGAAAACCGCATTCCAGATCGGCTTCATGATCTTCTTGCCTTTTCTGGTCATCGATTTGATCGTCTCCAGCGTGTTGATGTCGATGGGCATGATGATGCTCTCGCCCATGCTGATTTCATTGCCCTTCAAAATCATGTTGTTTGTGCTGGTAGACGGCTGGACCCTGTTGGTGGGCTCGCTGGTGGCCAGCTTCGAAGTGTGATTCCCACAAAGGCCCGCCCATGAACAGCCAAACCGTACTGAACCTTGGACAGGAAGCCCTGCAAGTGATGCTGCTGGTTTCCGGCCCCTTGCTGCTGGTTGCACTGGTGCTGGGCTTGGTCGTCAGCATTGTGCAGGCCGCCACGCAGATCAATGAAATGACCCTGTCGTTCATCCCAAAAATTCTGGGTATTTTTGCCACACTGCTGCTGCTTGGGCCTTGGATGCTGTCCACTTTGGTGGACTATACCCAGCGCCTGATCAGCAACATTCCGAATGTGATTGGCTGACAGGCAGGTTGAGTCTGTGATTCCCCTGTCCAGCGCGCAGATTGAGTTGTGGATCGCCAGCTTTGTGTGGCCATTCCTGCGTGTACTGGCCATGCTCAGCACCGCGCCGGTGTTCGACAACCGCACCATTCAGCGGCGCCTGCGGGTGGGCTTGGCTGCCCTCATCGCAATTCTGCTGATGCCGCTGCTGCCCCCTCCACCCCAAACCCTGAATTCAGCGCAAGCCATCCCCATCATGCTGCAGCAGATTCTGATTGGCGTATCGATGGGTTTTGGCATGCGCCTGGTGTTTGCCGCCTTTGAGATGGCTGGCGACTTACTGGGCCTTCAGATGGGCCTGGCCTTCTCCATGTTTGTGGACCCGGTTCGAGGGGGTCAAACACCCCTGATCGGTAGCTTTTTGGGCGTATTGGCCTCACTCGTCTTTCTGGTCATCGACGGGCACTTGCTGGTGATTGCTGCCGTCGTCAACAGCTTTGAGTTAATCCCCATTGGCAGCAACCTGGATGTGGTGAACCCCCAGAACATTGCCAGTGCCGGCAGCATCATGTTCATGCTGGCCCTGCAGATCGCTTTGCCGGTGCTGACCGCGGTGCTGATTTGCAACATCGTACTGGGCATGCTGGCCCGGGCAGCCCCGCAGTTGAATATCATGTCCATCGGCTTTTCCATCACCATCGGCATGGGCTTGTGGGTGCTGTTGATGGGCCTGCCCTACTTCATCTCGGGCATCGACACCGCCATGGAACGCATCCTGAACGTGTCGGTATTGAACCCCACCGCCCGCTGAAACAGGCCATCATTCCAGTTCAAAATCGGACACTGGAGCAATCAGCCCACCCAGGTTGCCTTTGCCGCGGTCAGCGGTGCCACTGAGCTGGTCTGTAACCACCGCCATCAATTCTTCCACTTCAAAAGGTTTGATCAGGTACTCGCTGGCACCCAAGGTGAGCGCCTTCTTCAGGTCTGACACATCGCTTCGGGCAGTCAACAGCACGAAGGGCACCTGCTCGTACACCGGGTCGCTGCGCACCAGACTGAGCAATTCAAAACCGTCCATGATGGGCATCATCAAATCACTGATGATGAGCTTTGGGCGCTGCGTCGGGTCATCCCGAAACTGACAAAGCAATTCATAGGCAATCGACCCGTCTAATGCCTCAACCACATCAAGGCCTGACAATCGAAGTAATTGCGCCACGTTCTCCAGAATTAGTTCCTGATCCTCTACGATCATCACGCGGGGCATGCATCCTCCTTCAGCGAGGGCAGATCCACACAAAGCCATGTAGCGTCTTCCTCCCGAATGATCATAAGTCGGCCACCAATAATTCGTATCACCCGCTTGGTGAGCAGCAGTGAAAAAGGCAGGTGTTCATCTTTGAAAGCGATTAACCCGTCCGGGGTATTGGCCTGCCGACGCTCCTGCAAAGTGTTGGTACCCAGCCATGCGGGCCAGTTCAGCAACTCCACATCGATGCGCAACCCTTCTGACGGAGTGCGCTTAACGTGCACTCGGCCCACATGGGTTTCGCGATGCTGGCAATAGGTGACCAACTGGCGCATGGCCTGGTTCAGCGCGTACTCGTCGGAGAAAAAATCACCATCCGTCAGATTGGCGTGAAAATTGAATTCCAAGCGGCCATGTGACCCACGAATGTGATTGTGGGCCCTGAAGAACTCGGACAGCGTGTCCTCCACATTCACGGCGGTGATGTTCAGGTTTTTGCGGTGGAATCCACTGCCCATGAACATCAGGGTTTCATCCACGAGTGCACGCAATTCCTTGAGCGCAAAACCGATTTGGTCCACATAAGTCATCAGGCGCTGCGTCTCGTGTTGTCCATTCATCAGGCTGCTTTCAATCAACGCCTTTGCCGATCCGATCACCGTCATCGGCGTGCGAATTTCATGGGACAAGTAATCCACAAACTGAGACTTGCGGCTGGACAACAAACTTTCCTCGTTCAACTCCTCACGAATCGACAACTCCAGGTCCATCTCGTGGGTGCGGTCGTGCAGAACGCCAACCAACTTGCTAGGCAAGCCGTAGGCGTTGCGCACAGCGACAATACGGAGCTCGACCTTGAGCAAGGCACCATAGGGGGTGCGATAGCGGAACTGGGTGATGTGGCTTGACGCAGGCTGCGTCAGGCACACCTGCATGGCCTTGTTCAGTTGAATTTGGTCTTCACCCAAAATACATTGGCGCCACACATTCACCGGTACGTTTTTTGGCTGAGTCTCCAGGCCCAGGGTACGCCGCCAGTTCTTGCTCAGGTTCAGGGTGTCCTGTTCAAGGTCCCATTCAAACATCCCGTCCTCCAGGGATGCCAAGGCAGCCACCAAGCCCTCCACAGAAACCTGATGGTCCTTTTGGGCCATTTCGATTTCCAATTCCAGTTGCCGGGCCTTGTCGCGGGCTTTGTTCAACCTTGCCTGGGTTTCCTCAATTTTGTTCAGCGCCGACTCATTCTGCTGTTCAAGTGCTTCGTTGTTGGCCTCAAGCACCAACACAGCGCGGTCGTGGGCCACATACACATAAGCCATCAGAAAAGTCACCATCAATCCGGTCAAGGCATTCAGGACCGTCAAGAAGGACTCTTCGTCAAACCACACCAGAGGGGACCGATTGATCATCACTGTCGGTTCGAATTGGACAAACACTGACACCATGATGACACTGAGGCTGTTCACCACAGCAAAGCCCAAAATCATGCGGATACGTTTGAGCACGGGCGGACGTTTACCGCACAACAACATTCGAAGTGGCTCAGCAAAAAAGAGATTGAGCAGACTGAAAGCCAAAGCCGAGGCCAAAAGGGGAACCCAGTGTATGGCCACGATCGTGTCTGCTGTACCAAGCAGCCGATAAGCCAAGTGAAGCGCTGGCAACACGGAGAAGGCCAACAAAGCAAATACGGCCTTGAAGACAAGCAAGCGATCCCGCAAGGCCTTCAGAATGGCATCGGTCAAGAGGATGGGCACCAAGGACAGCACCATAACCACGAGGTATCCTGGAATGGAGCAGACCACCGGGTGACTGTAGGGCAAGGTCACCGCCAGGTATGCATTGATCACACAGATGGCCACGGCTCGGGAAACCTGTGCGGTGAACTCAAAGGGCTTGAAACGCTCCGCGGGGCGCTTGAACCCAGCCAGGCGAATTTCCATGCCCGCAGCCAGCAGCAGGAGCGATGCGAAAAAACCCAGCAGAAAAGCGCTGAGGTGAACCTCTGACATCAAGGTCCACGCGTTGTTCACGTGATGGAGGAAAGCCAGGGAATGCGTCATGGAAATATCTTCAGGAGCAGGCCACGACTCCGGCTGGATTTAGAGCACACCATCGGTGGGTTTCACCAAGGCCGCACCCGATGCATTTCCTGAACAGGAGGTTAGGTGGCCCCGCCATGTTGACATTCCCTGACTATGACTAACACACATTTCAAAACATTTAGTGTTCTGTGGCAAGCAGTAAGGTTAGGTCTACCCCATTCAGGGGGTTTTGGGGGTTTCATTCTAACCACGGCCCCAAATGATGAAAAATTTCACGGAATGCCTAAAATTTGCCCTAATGATTCACAGGGTAAATTGATGACCAACGCACTTGAAGACAGCCTGGTCGCATTGCGGCGCATTATTCGGGCCACCGAGTCCGATTCGCGCGCTTTGGCCAAGCGGGCTGACATGGCCACCTCGGAACTGCACACCCTGCAGGTTGTTGAGGACAACCCCGGTATTTCACCCGGGGAACTGGCGCGGGCGCTCGGTTTGTCCCCGGTAACGTCCACGGTGATCCTGCAAAAACTCGAATCCCGCGAGTTGGTACAAAAAATTCGCAGCCGTCAAGACAAACGGCGCCTCGAAGTGGTGTTGACCGAACGGGGCCGGCAGGAGCTGGGGCAGGCGCCATCCAGCCTTCACCGGGTGTTTAGCCACCACTTCACCGAACTGGCGCCTTGGGAGCAACACCAGATCGCGGCTGTTCTAGGCCGTGTCATCGGCCTGCTTGGGGCAGACAATCTGGAAACATGATGTACGGACAGCAGTTTTTCCGGGGTATCCAGCGATTGGTCTGGGTTTTGGCGGCCATCACCCTCCTGGCCTTGGTCGTGGTTCAAGCCACAAAGGCAGTGCGAACTTGGCGGGATGACCGCCAAGCCCTGTGCGAGGACGTGCACAGCAAGAAGCTGAAAAACCTGTGCGACAGGATCGAAGCGGGTTAAATGCTTTCAAGTCTGAAGGATGTGGACCACAACCCTGTCCTTGCCTGCCTTTTTGGCCTTGTACATCAATTCATCGGCTGATTTGATCAATTGCGAAGGCGTCAGCCCATTCATGTTGCGCACAACCAACACCCCGACGCTGGCTGACACCCCGATTCCCGGACAGGTGTAGCCCACCACTTCGGACACCGCCGCCCTGATTCGGTTGCCCAGGGCCTCGGCCATGTCGGGCTTGAACTGGCCCGGGCTGAACAGCACAAACTCGTCCCCGGCAAGCCGGTACAGCGTGTCCTGGTTGCGCATGCGCAACATCAGGCGCGCGCACACGCGCTTGAGCAGCTTGTCCCCCATGGCATGGCCCAGGCTGTCATTGACGCGTTTGAAATGATCCAGGTCAAGAAAGCTCAACACGAAGGGGTTACGGTCAGACAGGGCCACCCACAGTGCATTGTCCAACGCCCTTCGGTTCATGACGCGGGTCAGGGGGTCTTTCAGATTTTCCTCAGACAGCGACCGGGAATGCTCATGCATGCGCTTGCTCACTGTGTAAAAGTGCAAGGGCAAAACGGTGAGCAAAAACAGGTTGGTGAGCAGCAAAGCCCCCTGCCCCTTCCAAAACGGCACAGTGAAATACAGCAGCACAAACACCGCAAAACCCAGACCGCAATGAATACCCAGGGAACGGGGTCCGTAGCGTAGCCCCCTGACCAATGCGATGACCGAGATCAGTGGGGCAGTGAAGGCAAACCATTCGGGTGCAATCCACAGGGCGGCACTGACCATGAGCAAGTCAAGCCGGTAGAGCACAGGCTCGTAACGCGCAGCCTTGGCTCGGCGTTCCGACAGGGCCTGCCACTGAAGGGCGCTGAGCAGAAAGAACAACAAGAGACCGTAGAACAACACTTGCAAGGGCCACTGCCCAGACAAGGTACCGGGCTTGGCAAGCACCAACAGGGCCAGCGCAGCTAGGCCTGAAAACAGCATGCGTTGCCGGGAACGAGCCAGGGAATCGCCCCGATCAAAATTGTCGCTGACTATGAACACATTCCATTCCGTGAGGGGAAAAGACCGGGCAAAAGGAAGGCCGCACTGAGGCCGGGGTTCACTTTGATGGTGAACTGCTCACTCACCAAATACCACCACTCGACAGGGTTATTCTAGGGTGAAGCGAATTGGGGAGGACAAAGCGGGTTCGGTCAATGGCGCAAACACCACAGAACAGAAAGCCCCGCTCGGGGCGGGGCTTCTGTGAGACCAAAATGTGACCAATGTGTCAGAAGCGTTCGAAATCTGCCACTTTGGGTGCGTCAGGTAGCGGCTTGGAGCTAACGCTGGTTTTCACACCAGCCGCTTCCGCTTCCTTCAGATTCGAATCGGCCGTTTTGAAGAAGGCAATCAATTTGCGCAAATTGTTCGACTCTCCAGTCAGTGATTCAGCAGTCGCAGCCAATTCCTCTGACATCCCCGCATTTTGTTGGGTCAACTGGCTGAGTTGGCCCATCGCGTCATTGATCTGACCTGCGCCCAGGCTCTGTTGCTTAGAGGCAGAAGCGATCTCGGACACCAGAGTGGCAGTCCTTTCAATGGCCGGCACGATCTCATCGAGCAAGCCTCCTGCATGCTGGGCCTTTTTCACAGAATTCTGGGCCAGTTTGCTGATTTCTGACGCCGCCTGTTGCGACCGCTCTGCAAGCTTTCGGACCTCGGCAGCCACCACGGCGAAGCCTTTGCCATGGTCACCGGCACGGGCTGCTTCAATGGCTGCATTCAAGGCCAGCAGGTTAGTTTTGTAGGCGATGTCGTCGATGATGGAAATCTCCGAGGCGATCTGTTCCATGGCGGCCAGGGTTTCAGACACGGCTACCCCACCACTGTTCGCCTTTTCACTGACCTTCATGGCCATATCCCTGGTCTCATTGGCACTCTGGGCATTTGACTGTATTGAAGCGGTCATCTCTTCAACAGAAGAGCTGGACTCCTCTACACTCGCAGCCTGTTCACTGGACGCCTGACTCAGACTCATTGAAGTTGTCGAGACCTGATCAGCAGCATTGGCCAGGGTTGAAGCGACAGCCCTCACTTGGTCAATCGTGGCCGACAACCTGCTAACCGTGTTGTTCACCGCCTTTTTGAGCGTGTCAAATTCACCAGAATACTGGCCCTCTACCTTTTTGCTCATGTCACCGTTGGCTGCGGCATCCATAACGTACCTAACTTCTGATATCGCGCTGGACAAACTGTCCACTGACTTGTTGACAGCCACTTTCAATTCATCAAAGTCCCCTCGATACAAGGTGGTGATTTTCAGCGACAGATCGGCCTGCGCCACAGCAGCCATGACCTTCTTGACCTCCTCGATCGGTGCGATCACGGCATCCAGAGTCTCATTGACACCGATCACAATCCGACGGAAATCGCCCTGATGCTTACTTGCATCAGCTCGCGTTTCCAGACGACCCTCAACCGCTGCGTTGGCCAGCATGTTGGCATCAGACACCAAGTTGTTCACCACATCAATACAGGTGTTCAGGTTATTCTTGATGGTGTTGAAGTCGCCGTTGTAGTTGTCCGTGATCTTCTCGGGAATGTCACCCTTGGAAATACGGTCTACGTAGTTCGCCGCCACGTTCAGCGGGTTGATCACCGCGTCCAGCGTCTGGTTCACACCTTGAACAATGCGGCGGAAGTCGCCTTCGTGCTGGCTGGCGTCTGCACGGGTGGACAACAGTCCATCCACCGCAGCTTTGCTCAACATGTTCGCATCCGCAATCATCTTGTTCACCGCGTCAA